>NZ_JAHKSJ010000001.1:0-9931 GCF_019024305.1 Cellulomonas algicola
GCGCGGTTGCCGAGGCGGAACGACAGGTCGTCCATCGGGCCCGACGGCGGGATGCCGACGTGCCACAGGTGCGTCCGGCCCGGCCAGTCCTGGATCGTCGTGAGCATGCCCGCGCGGACCACCTCGACGCGGGGCGTCGCGTCGCGGACGTGCGCGAGCGTCCCCGTGTGGTGCAGGGCCTCGGCGACCTCGGGCGTGCGGACGATGCTGCGCAGCAGGCCGAGGTTCGTCGCGACGCCGTCGAGCCGGCTCGCGGCGAGGGCGGCGTCGAGCGCGGCCCACGCGGCGTCGCGGTCGGCGCCGGACGCCACGACCTTGGCGAGCAGCGGGTCGTAGTGCGTCGACACCTCGAGCCCCGGCTCGACCCACGTGTCGACCCGCACGTCCGCGGATACGGCGAACGCCGTCACCGTCCCCGCCGACGGCAGGTGGTCGCGGTCGGGGTTCTCGGCGTAGACGCGCGCCTCGACCGCCGCACCGCGCGCCTGCAGCGGGGTGTCGAGCGGGCTGGTGTCGCCCTGCGCCAGGCGGATCATCCACGCGACGAGGTCCACGCCGTAGACGGCCTCGGTCACCGGGTGCTCGACCTGCAGGCGCGTGTTGACCTCGAGGAACGCCGCCTCCTCGCGCTCGGCGTCGTACACGTACTCGACCGTGCCCGCGCTGCGGTACCGGACCGACGCCGCCAGGTCGCGGGCCGCGTCGGCGATCCGCTGCCGCACCGCGTCGGGCAGCGCGGGCGCCGGGGCCTCCTCGACGACCTTCTGGTGCCGCCGCTGCAACGAGCAGTCCCGGTCGCCGAGCGTGACGACGCGGCCGAGCCCGTCGCCGAAGACCTGCACCTCGACGTGCCGCGCCGCGGTGATGAGCCGCTCCAGGTACACGCCCGCCGACCCGAACGCCGCACCCGCGGTCCGGCGCACGGCCTCCCATGCCGCCGCGAGCTCGTCGGGCGTCGCGCACGCGCGCATGCCGATCCCGCCGCCACCCGCGGTCGCCTTGAGCATCACCGGGAAGCCGATCCGGGCCGCTTCGGCCTGCGCCTCGTCGAGGTCCTCCAGCAGACCCGTGCCCACGAGCATCGGCATGTCGACCGCCGCTGCCGCCGCACGGGCCGTGTGCTTCGCACCGAACAGCTCGAGCTGGTCCGGCGTCGGGCCGACGAACGCGACCCTCGCCGCCTCCGCGGCGCGCGCGAACCCCGCGTTCTCCGACAGGAAGCCGTAGCCCGGGTGGATCGCGCCCGCACCCGTCGCGAGCGCCGCCTCGACGATCGCGTCGGCGCGCAGGTACGACTGCGCCGCAGGGGCCGGGCCGAGGCGGACCGCGGTGTCGGCCAGGTGCACGTGCGGGGCGCCCGCGTCGGCGTCCGAGTAGACGGCCACCGTGCGCAGGCCCAGGTCACGGGCGGTGCGCAGGATGCGGACGGCGATCTCGCCGCGGTTCGCGACGAGCAGGGTGTCGAAGCTCATCGTGCGGCCTCCGGGCTGTGCTCGTCGTCGGGGCTGTGCCCGTGGTCGGGGTGGTCCTGCGTTCCGCTCCCGGCGGGCGCCGCTGCGCGACCCCCACCCTCCGCTGCGCTCCGGTCCACCCCTCCGGTCACGACCATGCGGACGGGTGTCGGGTCGAAGCCGTTGCACGGGTTGTTGACCTGCGGGCAGTTCGAGACGACGACGAGCACGTCGCGCTCCGCGCGCAGCGACACCGCGAGCCCCGGCGCGGAGATGCCGTCGACGATCCCGAGCGCGCCGTCCGGGTCGACCGGCACGTTCATGTACCAGTTGACGTTCGACACCAGGTCCCGCTTGCCGAGCCCGTGCCGCCCGCCCTCCGCGAGGAAGTTCTCGACGCACGCGTGCTGCGCGCGGGTGTGGTGGCCGTAGCGCAGCGTGTTCGACTCCTGCGAGCACGCGCCGCCGAGGGTGTCGTGCCGGCCGCAGGTGTCCGCGACCACCGTCATGAGCTCGCCGTGCTCGCAGTCGCGCAGCACCGACCCCGTCGTGAGGAACACCGAGTCCTGCGCCTGGATCGTGTCGGGCGCGCTGTACCGCAGCGACGTGTCGTGCGCGTCGTAGACGAGGAAGTCGACCGCCTGGTTGCCGCCGAGGTCGACGATCGTCAGGACGTCCCCGGCGGAGACGACCGCGGACCACGGCGCGCGGGCGGGGACGACGTCGTCGCGCAGCACCTCGCCGGCCGGCACAGGGTCGGGGCCCGGCGCGGTCGCGGTCGCCGGGTCGGTCGTGCCGCCCGCCGTCGGGCTCGTGACGCTCGCGGTGGCGGTGCCCGACGCCGTCGGGCTCGCGGGGAAGGCGTCGGTGACGGCCGCGTCGGGCGTGCCGGTCGTGGGCGTGGTCGTGGTCATGCGATCCCCCGGGCGGTGAGGTCGGCGGCGGTGTTGGTGAAGGCGCGGCGGCCCTCGGGGGTGGCGGTCCACAGCGGGTCGTCGGGCGCGGTCGGACGGCCGGTCCACGCGAGGACCTCGAGCGGCGACGACGTGAACTCCGGGCGCGGGTCGAGCGGGTGCGCGGTGTTCGCGACGAGCAGCAGCAGCGGCACCTCGGCCCGCAGCGTGACCGCCGCGCCGGCGCCCGCCGAGCCCTCGAAGTGCGGGCGTCCCTGGGCGTCCACCCGGACGCCCTGGAAGAACGACACGCTCGGCGGCAGGTCGCGGCGCGTCAGGCCGTGCTTCGCTGCCGCGAGCGCGAACAGCTCCCGACCCGCGGGCGACGGGCCGTGCGCGTCGCCGTCGCCGTAGCGCTGCGCGTTGCGCGCGCGCGTCGTCGTGCCGAACAGCGCGTCCTGCCGGCCCGACGAGTCCTGCACCACCGACGCCAGCACGCGGCCCGCGTCGGACAGCAGCAGGTGCCCTGCCGTCAGGTAGACCTGCCACTGCACCTTGACGGTGTCGGCCACGTTGAGTCGTTCCCAGGGCCGGTCCAGCCGGTACGCGAGCACGTGCGCGCACGCGTCGCCGACCAGGTCGGTGACGCGGACGTGCGTGCCGCGCGCGACCGCGAGGTGCGTGTACCCGCCGCCCGCGACGACCTCCGCGTGCACGAGGTCCGCCGCGTCGACGTCGGCCGGCGGGGTCGGCCAGGCGCTCGCGGGGAGCGTCGGCATCGCGTGGACGCGGCCGGCGGCGGCGGCCTCCTGGGCCCGGGCGTGCGCGCGGGCGCCCGCGGTCGTGCCGGTGTCGTCGACGGTCGTCATGGCAGCTCCTGGGTTTTCTGTCGTCTGACAGAAACAGCCTCCCGACGCCCTGTTCCCCGCCGATCACCACCCCGTAAACGTTGCGTTACGCCACCCGGACGCCCAGCGGCCTCCCGCGGCGGTCCGGGCTCCGGGCACCGGACAGGCCGGTGGTACGTTCCCCAGGCCATGGGACGCAGACCGGGACGACCGCGCGCCACCGGCGACCCGCACGAGCAGCGGGACACCCGGCAGGACGTGCTCGACGCCGCGGCGGCCCTCTTCTGCACCGTCGGCTACGCCGCGACCAGCACGCGCGCGGTCGCCGACCGGGCCGGGGTGCGGCAGGCGTCGATCTACCACCACTTCACGAGCAAGGACGCGATCCTCCTCGACCTGCTGCTCGGGTCCGTCCGCCCGTCGCTCGAGCTCGCCGACCGCCTCGCGACCACCGACGACGCGCCGGCCGCCGCCCGCCTCTGGGCCCTCGCGCACGCCGACGTGCTGCTGCTGACGACGAGCCCCGTCAACATCGGCGCGCTGTACCTGCTGCCCGAGGTGGACGGCGAGCAGTTCGCCGAGTTCCACGCGCTGCGCGACCGCCTGCGCACCCGCTACGACGAGCTCGCCGCCCAGGTCCTCGCCGCGCTCGCAGCCGCCGGGGAGACGCCCGCCACCGACGACGTGGTTGCGGTCGAGGCCGCCGGGCCGCTCGTCCTCGGGCTCGTCGAGTCGGTCATCCTCCGGCGGCGCGCGGGCGAGCGCCTCGACGCCGCCGCCGTCGCCCGCTCCGTGGCGGACGGCGTGCTCCGGCTGCTCGGCGGCGACGCCCCGACCGTGGAGGCGGCACACTCCGCGTCCGCGGACCTCGCGTCGGCGACCACGGCTGCGACCCCGCCCCCGCCGGGCGTGCAGGAGCCCGCCGAGCGTGCGCCCGCCACCGCGTCCGACCGTGCGCCGCTCTCGGCGTCCGACAGTGCGCCGCTCCCGGCGTCCGGCCACGCGCCGCTCGCCACGCCTGGCCGAGCGCCGGTCTCCGCGCCCGACGACGGTCGCGGTGCGCCGTCCGTCGGGGTCACGTCCGCGTGAACGTGCGCGTCCTCCGTCGTGAGGGGGAGATGGTGGTCCCGCGCGCGGCCCTGGCGCGGGCACGACCACGGCCGCGAGCATCGACGTCATGAGCACGCTGCCCCTCGCCGGCCCTGCCGCCGCGGCCGTGCCGTCGGCCGTCGCCGCGCTGCGCAGGTCCCTGCCGTCGATCGTCCTCGCGACGCTCGTCGGCGCCTTCCTGCTGGCCAGCCCTGCCCTCGACGGCGTCGTGTACGGCGACGGCTCCTGGGTGTCGTACGGCACCGCACCCGGGGCGTCGTCGGGGTACGTGCTCGCCGCGCTCGTCGTCGTGGTCGTCGGCGTGCTGCTGGGGCGCGCGCACCCCGTGTGGGCGACCGTCCTCGTGCTCCTGCCCTTCCTCGGGTACGCCTGGCTCGGGTGGTGGGCCTACGGGTGGTGGCTCGCGCTGGTCGCGGTCGCGATGCTCGCCGCGCTCGACGGTCCGGTGCGGGCGGTCGTGCCGGTCGTCGCGGCCGTCGGGGTTGCGCTGTGGTTCTGCGCGGCGCCGGTCGTCGCGAGCGTGCCGATCGGCCTCACCGACTCCGGTTCGGGGTCCGGGTTCTCGGCGTACGTCTTCGTCGCGCACGTCGTCGCGGTGGGTGCCGCGGTGAGCCTCGCCGCGGCGGCCGGGTCGTCGGCGCGCAGCCGGGCGCGGACCCGGGCGGCCGAGTCGCAGGAGCGGCGCGCGCTCGAGGTCGAGTCCGCGGCAGCCGAGCGGGCGCGACTCGCGCGCGACCTGCACGATGTCGTCGCGCACCACGTCTCGCTCGTCGTCGTCCGGGCGGAGAGCGCGCCGTTCCAGTACCCCGACCTCGACGACGACGCGCGCGAGGTGCTCGCGGCCGTCGCGGCGGACGGGCGGCAGGCGCTCGGCGAGCTGCGGCAGGTGCTCACGGTGCTGCGACGGTCCGAGGCGGCCGACGGTGCCGAGCGAGCGCCGCAGCCCGGCGCGCAGGACGTCGACGCGCTCGTCGCCGCCGCCCGGGACGCCGGGCAGGAGGTCCGGGTGTCGGGCGCCTGGCGCGACATCGACGAGCCGACCGGCTACGTCCTGTACCGCGTCGTCCAGGAGTGCCTGACGAACGCGCGGCGGCACGCCTTCGGGGAGCCCGTCGACGTCGAGCTGCGCAGCGACGCGCGCGGCGTCGGCCTGGTCGTCCGCAACGCGTTCACGCAGCCCGCGCCGGAGCGCCCGGTCGTGCCCGGGCGCGGGCTCGTCGGGATGCGGGAACGCGTCGAGGCGCTGGGCGGTCTGCTCGACGTGCGGACGGCGGGCGGGCAGTTCGTCGTCGAGGCGCTGATCCCCGACGGGTCCTCCGACGCGCCTGTCGCCGGACCCGGGAACCGCGCATGACGCGCGTCGTCGTCGCGGACGACCAGCCGGTCGTCCTGCAGGGGTTCGCGGCGATCCTCGGGTCGGCGCCCGACCTCGAGGTCGTCGGCACCGCGGCGGACGGGCGCGCGCTGGTCGAGCTCGTCACGCGCACCGAGCCCGACGTCGCCGTCGTCGACGTGCGGATGCCCGTGCTCGACGGGATCGCGGCGACGCAGCAGGTCGTCGCGCGCCACCCGGCGACGCGCGTCCTGGTCCTCACGACGTTCGACCTCGACGAGTACGTGCTCGACGCGCTGCGCGCGGGGGCCAGCGGGTTCCTGCTCAAGGACGTCACCGCGGAGCGGCTGGTCGAGGCCGTCCGCCTCGTCGCCGAGGGCTCGATGCTGCTCGGCCCCAACGTCACGCGCCGGCTCGTCGAGGACTTCTCGCGGCGCGTCCGTCGCCCGTCGCCGGAGTTCGACGCGCTGACCCCGCGCGAGCGTGAGGTCGCGCTCGCGGCGGCGCGCGGGCTGTCGAACGGGGAGATCGCGGCGGAGCTCTACATCGGCGAGTCGACGGTCAAGACGCACCTGTCGGAGGTGCTGCGCAAGCTGCGGTGCCGGGACCGGGTGCAGCTCGTCGTCCGGGTGCACGAGGCGGGTCTCGTCGAGGGCTGACGCCGTGCCGGACGGCAGCCGGACGCAGGCTCCGCGCGCGCGTGCGCGTGCGCCCCCGTCTGCGCGGTCGCTGCGGAGCGGGATTTAACACAGCCGTTTCGTGCGTGCAGCGACGCCGACACAGCCCGGGTGGTCAATGAACCTGTCGAGCGACAGAAACCCTCGACACGCGTCGTGACCTGGCCACCGCGCCGACCCGGGAGAGCAGCCCGGCGCCGCCGCCGTCCCTCCCGGAGCCACCATGATCATCGCCGGAGTCGGGCTCTCCGTCCTCGCCGTCGTCCTCGTCGGCATCCTCGTCGCCCGCAAGGTCGACGGGGACAGCGCCAACTACCTCGTCGCCGGCCGCCGCCTCGGCGTCCCGCTCGTCGCCGCGTCCCTCATGGCGGCCGCGGTCGACTCGAACGCGACCGTCGGCAACACCGACCTCACCTCGTCGTTCGGGTTCTGGGCGGGCACGTCGCTCGCGCTCGGCCTCGCGATCTGCCTCACCCTGACGGGCCTGTTCCTCGCCAAGCCCATGCACCGCATGAAGCTCTTCACGCTCGGTGACTTCTACCGGATCCGGTACGGCCGGGGCGTCGAGGTCGCGGCGTCGGTCCTCATGATCTTCGCGTTCGCGATCCTCATGGCCGGCAACCTCGTGGCCTGCGGCTTCCTGCTCGAACGGTTCCTCGGGCTCGACTACACCGTCGGGGTCGTCATCGCGGTGGTGCTCGTGCTGGTCTACACGATCGGCGGCGGCATGTTCTCCGACGCCTACACCGCCGCGATCCAGATCGCGATCACCGCCGCCGCGACCGTCGCGCTGCTGTGGTGGGTCGGCTCGACGATCGGCTTCCAGATCGACCCCGGCATGGGGCCCTTCGACCTCGAGCAGCTGACCTCCACCGACGCGGGCGCACCCATCAACTGGGCCACGCTCATCTCGCTCGGCATCGGCGACATCGTCGCGATCGACTTCATGCAGCGCGTGTTCTCCGCGAAGTCGCCCGAGATCGCCCGCCGGTCCTGCTTCACCGCCGCCGCGGGTACCGCGATCGTCGGCGTCGCCTACGGCCTCGTCGCCCTGACCGCGGTGTCGGTGCTCGGCATCACGACCGCCGACGGCCCGGTCCTGTTCACGCTGCTCGACGACTACGCCCCGCCCGGGCTCGCGATCCTCGTCCTGTCGGGCATCGTCGCCGCGTCGTTCTCGACCGCGTCGGGCGCGATCCTCGCGACGTCCGCCGTCGCCGTCCGCAACATCTTCGGCGTCCGCCGCGTCGTCGACACCCCCGGAGTCAAGGACCCGCTGCTGCGCTGGACCCGCCTCGCGATGGTCCCGATCGTCGTCCTCGGCGTGACCGTCGCGCTCGAGGTCGCCCAGACCGGCATCCTCCTGACCCTCGCGTTCGACCTCATGCTCGCCGCGCTCGTCGTGCCGTTCCTGCTCGGGCTCTTCTGGAAGCGCGGCGGCAAGCACGCCGCCGTCGCCGCGATGGCCGTCGGGCTCACCGTGCGGCTCGGGCTCTTCGTCCTCACGCCCACCATCTACGGCGTCCCCAACGACGTGCTCTACCTCCCCAACGACCTCGTTCCCGCGACGTTCGACGGCTGGCCCACGTTCTACGGCGCGATCACGTCGCTCCTCGCCTACCTCGTCGTCGCCTCCCTGCGGCCGCGGTCGATCGACGAGGAGGCCTGGGCCCTCACGGACACGGCGACCGCCGAGCCCGCTCCCGCGGACGCGTCGGTCGTCCCTGCCGGCGTCACCGCGCAGTCGTCGGACACCGCGACGAAGCCCGTGGTCGCCCGCGCGACCGACCCCGACGTCGGAGACGGCCTGCCGTCCCCGGCCTGACGCCGCTCCCCGCCACCCGCGGCGGGCGAGCTCCCGTCGTCGAACGCGCCCTCACGCACGTCCCCGGCCGTCCGGGCGTGCGTGAGGGCGTGCTCGGCGTCGACGCCGTCGCGGGGGAGGGGACCCATGCGGTCGACCGGGTCCGGAGGTCAGCGGGGGCGCTCGACGAACGGATCCGCGAGGTCCAGGTCGCCCGACGTCTCGACGACCACCAGGACCGCGTCCGTCACGGCCCACGTCTGGTGCAGCTCGCCCGGCTCCCAGACGACGAGCGTGCCCGGCCCGGCCGCGACGCGCGGCTCGTCGTCGGTCTGCACCTCGACGTCCCCCGACACGACGCCGAGCACCTGCCGCCGCACCGCCCGGTGCCGGCCGATCGTGCCGCCCGCGTCGAGCCGTGCGACGTGCACGCTCGTCGCCCCGGTCGTGGGCGGGACGGCCTCGAGCAGCACGCCCGCGCTGTCGAACCGGTCGAGCGGGTAGCGGACGACGTCGTAGAGGCGCATGCCCGCACCGTCGCGGCTCGCACGACGACCGTCAAGCGGGCAGGCGGTAGGTCGGCGGCGCGTCGTCGTCGCGGCCCGCGACGCGCACGACGAGACCGTCCGCGACGAGCGCGTCCACGCACCGCTCGCGCTGCACGGCGTCCGGCCAGACGGCGTCGATCGCGTCCTGCGGCACCGGGCCGATCGCCTCGCGCAGCAGCGCCATGACGCGCCCGCGCACCTGCCGGTCCGTCCCCGCCCACGCCTGCGTGCGCCGTCGGGCGGCGTGCTCGTCACCGGGGCGACCCGCCGCGCGCCACGCACAGCGGTCGGCGACCGGGCACGCGTCGCAGCGCGGCGACCGCGCCGTGCAGACGAGCGCGCCGAGCTCCATCGACGCCGCCGCCCAGCGTGCCGCCGTCGCGTCGTCGTCGGGCACGAACGTGCCTGCCAGCGCGACCTCGCCGACGGTCTGCGACGGCGCGGGCAGGGCCGTCCCCGCCGCAACGCGCGCGATCACCCGCCGGACGTTCGTGTCGAGCACCACGGACCTGCGCCCGAACGCGAACGCCCGCACGGCCGCTGCGGTGTACGAGCCGATCCCGGGCAGGGCGAGCAGCGCGGCCTCGTCGTCGGGGACCTCGCCGCCGTGCCGCTCGACGACCGCCCGCGCGCACTCCTGGAGCCGCAGCGCGCGCCGCGGGTAGCCGAGCCGGTCCCACGCCCGCAGCACGTCGGCCGTGCTCGCGGCCGCCAGATCGGCGGGCGTCGGCCAACGCGTCATCCACGCGCGCCACGCCGGCTCGACCCGGACGACCGGCGTCTGCTGCAGCATGACCTCGCTGACCAGGACGCCCCACGGCGTGCGGTCCGGCGCGCGCCACGGCAGGTCGCGGGCGTGCTCGTCGAACCACGCGACGACGTCGTCGCGCACGCCGGCGGCGTCGAACGTCGGGGACACCCGGACATCCTCCCCGACGCCGCCCACGCCCGGGTGGGTGCGCCGCCGGCCGGGGCGGGCGCCGACGTCCGCCCGTGCGTCTCGGCCCGCGAGTCGGGCCCGGTCACCGTGCGCCGCCGCCGTACTGTGGTCGCGCGTCAGGCCGCACCGCGCGCGAGAGCCCGGTCGACGCGACGACCGACCGACCGAGAAGCCGACCGAGGGGGTGCGATGGGCGTCGTCCGGCCCGCAGGCCCGCTGCCCGCCCGCGTGTACTGGGTGCGGCGCGTCGTCGTCCTCGGGATCCCGCTGCTCCTCGTCGTCCTGGTCGTGTGGCTCGTCGCCGGCCGCGGGGGGGGGGCGCCGCCC
>NZ_JAHKSJ010000010.1:0-70113 GCF_019024305.1 Cellulomonas algicola
CTCGGGGCGGGTGCCGCCGGCGCGGGGGCCGCGGCGGCGGGTGCGGGTGCGGCCGGAGCCGGAGCCGCGGGCGCGGCGGGAGCCGGGCGCGCAGCGGCCTTCGGTGCCGAGGCACCGCCACCTGCGGGGTAGGTGTCGCGCAGCTTGCGCACGACGGGCGGCTCGATGGTCGAGCTCGCCGAGCGGACGAACTCACCGAGCTCGTTCAGCTTGGTCATGAGGGTCTTGCTGTCGACTCCGAGCTCCTTGGCGAGCTCGTAGACGCGGACCTTGGCCACATCTCTCCTGTCCTGGCCCGCCCCCGGACAGGGTCGGACCGTCGTTAGTGCTGGGTACTCATCGCTGGGTACTCATCGGTGCGTGCTCATCGGGTAGCCATCGGCTTCCAACCCGCTTCCTTCTCGACGATCGGCCACGTCACCAGGGGGACCCGGTGACGCTCACTGCTCGTGCTGCTCGAGGTGCTCGTGGACCGCGCGCGTACCGGGCGGACCCGGCAGCCGCAGGGCCCGCCCGAACGCCCTGCGGCGTTCGGCGAGCTCGAGGCAGGCACGATCGGGGTGCAGCCACGCTCCCCTGCCCGGCATCCGGCGACCGACGTCCACGACCAGCTCCGGGACTCCGGGACCGGCGGCGGGGGCGACCACCCTCAGCAGGGCTGACCTCGGGCCGGTCGCTCGGCACCCCACGCACGTGCGCACCGGTCCCACGACAGGCACCACGGGTGCGGGGTCGGGGGTCCGCCTGCTCGGCGAGGAGAGCCGGGCATCCGGCCCAGCCGTCGACAGTCTACCCCTCCGCGTCACCGGTGCTGACCGGCGCCGCCCCGCGGGGCCTCGCCGGCGTCGTGCCGGGCCGCGCCGGCGGCAGGCCCGCCGTCGGCCCCGGGGACCTCGGCGTCGGACCGGATGTCGATGCGCCAGCCGGTCAGCTTCGCGGCCAGGCGGGCGTTCTGGCCCTCCTTGCCGATCGCGAGCGACAGCTGGTAGTCGGGCACGACGACGCGGGCGGCGCGGGCGGCCTCGTCGACGACCGTGACCGACACCACGCGGGCGGGCGACAGCGCGTGCGCGATCATCTCGGCCGGGTCGTCGGAGTGGTCGACGATGTCGATCTTCTCGCCGTGCAGCTCGGCCATGACAGCGCGCACGCGGCCGCCCATCGGGCCGATGCACGCGCCCTTCGCGTTGACCCCGGCGACCGTCGCGCGGACGGCCATCTTGGTGCGGTGCCCGGCCTCGCGGGCGATCGCCGTGATCTCGACCGTGCCGTCGGCGACCTCCGGGACCTCGAGCGCGAACAGCCGGCGCACGAGGTTCGGGTGCGTGCGCGACAGCGTGACCTGCGGGCCGCGGGGGCCACGCGCGACCTCGATGACGTACGCGCGCAGCCGGTCGCCGTGCACGTACTCCTCGCCGGGCACCTGCTCGTGCTGCGGGAGCACGGCCTCGGTGCCGCCGACGTCGACGAGCACGGTCCGCGGGTCGCGCCCCTGCTGGATGACGCCGCCGAGGACCTCGCCCTCCTTGCCGCGGAACGTGCCGAGCACCTGGTCGTCCTCGGCGTCGCGCAGCCGCTGGACGATCACCTGGCGCGCGGTCGCGGTCGCGATGCGGCCGAAGCCGTCGGGGGTGTCGTCGAACTCGGGGGTGTCGACCTCGACCGGGCGGCCGTCCTCGCCGACGGGCTGGGGCTCGCGGGCCCACACCGTCACGTGCCCGCTGCGGCGGTCGACCTCGACGCGCGCCCGCGGGTGCGACCCCGGGGTGCGGTGGTAGGCCGAGAGCAGCGCCTGCTCGATCGCCGAGACGAGCACGTCGAGGCTGATCTCCCGCTCGCGCTCCAGCAGGCGCAGCGCCTGCATGTCGATGTCCATGTCAGCCTTCCCGTCCGGCGGCGTCGGCACCCGGGCCGGCCACGTCGTCGTCGTCCACAGGTCCGAGGCCGCTCAGGTCCACCTCGACGCGTGCGTCGCGCACGTCGGTCAGCAGCAGCCGGACGGGGTCGCCGGTCTTCGGACGCCGCCCCTTCGCGCCCGGCGTCACCGGCACCACGACGACCGCGTCGTCGGCGTCCGTCGTCCCGCGCTCCACGGCCGTCAGGCGGCCCGCGAGCGTCCCGCCGTCGACGAGGCGCACGGTGACCGAGCGACCGACCGCGCGGGCGAAGTGCCGGCGCTCCGTGAGCGGACGCGACACGCCCGGGCTCGACACCTCGAGGGTGTACTCCCCCGCCACGACGTCCTGCGCGTCGAGCGCGTCGGACACCGCACGGGTCACCTCGGCGACCCGGTCCAGGTCGAGCTCGCCCTCGTCGTCCTCGGCGACGTCCACGACCACGCGGACCACCGACCGTGCCCCGGCCCTCGCCACCTCGACGTCCTCCAGCAGGAGGCCGAGGCCGGCCACCGCCGGTTCGACGACCTGCCGGACCCGCTGGGCGGGTGCTGGCGCGACCATGGGAGGGCCTCCTGTCGGTTCCGACGGGTCACCGGCACGCGGCTCGACCCTGTGATGTTGTGGGACCAGCGTAACGAGTCCGGGCACACCCGTCGGTCGCCGCGTCGACGCGCCACGTCGTCGTGGGAGGATCACCGGCGATGAGCGCACCCGACCACCCGACCTCCCGCCGCCGGCCCGTGCCGCTCCGCCGGGCGGTGACGCTCGTCGTCGTCGCGGCCACCGCGACCCTGCTGACCGGCTGCGGCCTGCGCCTCGAGACACCCCCGCCCGTCGAGCCGTCCCCGGACGCCGTCGAGCACGTGCGCGGCCGCACGGTCGACGACGCGCTCGGTCTGGCGCAGGACGCGCGGACGCTCCTCGACGCCGCTCCCGCCGAGCCCGTCGCCGCCGTGCTCGCCGACGTCGCGGCGTTCGGCGAGCTGCACGCCGAGCAGCTGGGCGGCGTCTACGACTCGGGGCTGCCCGAGCCGACGCCGTCGGCGTCGCCGAGCAGCACGACCGCCTCCCCGGCGCCGACCGCCGAGTCCGTCCTGGCGGAGCTCGCCGAGGACGCCGCGACGGCCCTCGCCGACGCGGACGCCGTCCCCGACGGGCCGCTCGCGCGCCTGGTCGGGTCCGTCGCGACCGCCCGGACCGACCTGGCCGGACGGCTGGCCACGGCGCTCGGTCTCCCTGCGCCCGAGATCGCGCTCCGGGCCGGAGTGGACGGTACGCCCGAGGGCGGCGCCGACCAGCCGCCGACACCGTCCGCGACCCCGACGCCCGGCTCCGCGGCCGACGAGGCCCCCGCTCCGGCGGGACTCGACCGCGCCGACCTCGACGCCCTCACGCTCGCGCACGACGAGGCGGGGTACGCGCTCGAGGTCGTCGCCGCGAAGCTGGAAGGTGACCCGCGCACGCTCGCGCGTCAGACCGCCGCCGGGCACCGCGACGCGGCCGAGCGGTGGGCGACCTCCGCGGGCACGGCCGGACAGCTCGACGACCCGCGTCGCGTCGCGTACGCGCTGCCCGCCGGACTCGACGACCCGACGGTCGCGGCCGGCGTCGCACGCGGTGCCGAGTCGGCGGTCGCCGACACCTACGCGACGCTCGTCGCCTCCGCCGACGCGGGCGCCCGCGCCGAGCTGCTCACGGGCCTCGCGGACGCGACGCGCCAGGCGCGTGCGTGGGGTGCGACCCCGGTCGCGTTCCCGGGCATGCCCGAGCTCGCGGCCGAGCCGCTCCCCACACCGACGGCGGGCTGACCGCGGCCGCGCCGCTCCCCACACCGACGGCGGGCTGACCGCGGCCGCGCCGCTCCCCACACCGACGGCGGGCTGACCGCGGCCGCTCCGCTCTCCTCGCCGACGGCGGGGTGACGCGCCCGCGCCGCTCTCCTCGCCGACGGCGGACTGACGCGGCCGATCCCCTGCCCCGCCGACGGCGCCCCGGCGCAGGCCGGGGGCCGACGTGCGCCGGCCCGGGGACCGTCAGTCGGCGAGGAGCTCGCGGACGCGTGCGGCGACGTGCTCGACGACGTCCGCGACGGGCACCTGCTGCGCGTCGCCACCGGCCCGCGGACGGACCTCGACGAGCCCTTCGGCGAGGCCGCGTCCCACGACGACGACGAGCGGGACGCCGAGCAGCTCGGCGTCGGCGAACTTCACGCCGGGCGACACCTTGGGCCGGTCGTCGTACAGCACCTCGATGCCACGGCCGGAGAGGTCGCGCGCGATCTCGTCAGCGGCGTCGAAGACCGTCGCGTCCTTGCCCGTCGCGACGACGTGCACGTGCGCGGGCGCGACGTGCGCGGGCCACGCGAGGCCGCGGTCGTCGTGGTTCGCCTCGGCCAGCGCGGCCAGCACGCGGGTCACGCCGATGCCGTAGGACCCCATCGTGACGACCTGCGCCTTGCCGTTCTGGTCGAGGACCGTGAGGCCGAGCGCCTGGGCGTACTTGCGGCCCAGCTGGAAGATGTGGCCGATCTCGATGCCGCGCGCGAGCTCGAGCGGGCCCGACCCGTCGGGCGCGGGGTCGCCCGCGCGGACCTCGGCGGCCTCGACCGTGCCGTCGGCGGTGAAGTCCCGCCCGGCCACCAGGTCGAAGACGTGCCGGCCGGGCTCGTTCGCACCGGTGATCCACCGCGTGCCGTCGACGACCCGCGGGTCGAGGAGGTAGCGCACGGCCGTCCGCTCGGCCCCCTCGGCGACGGGCACGTTCGGGCCGAGCGCGCCGGGACCGATGTAGCCCTTGACGAGCTCGGGGTGCGCGGCGAAGTCGGCCTCGCCCGCGGCCTCGACCTCGGCGGGGGCGAGCCCGGCCTCGAGGCGCTTGAGGTCGACCTCGCGGTCGCCGGGCAGACCCACGACGAGCAGCTCGCGCTCGCCCGTGGGCTGCACCAGCGCGAGCACGACGTTCTTGAGCGTGTCGGCGGCCGTCCACTCCCGGTCGGGGCGCGGCTGGTGGGCGTTGGCGTGCGCGACGAGCGACTCGATGGTCGGGGTGTCGGGCGTGTCCTCGACGTGCGCTGCGGGCGCGTCCGACCAGTCGAGCGCGGGCGGCGCGACGGTCGTGACGGCCTCGACGTTCGCGGCGTAGCCGCCCGCGGACCGGACGAACGTGTCCTCGCCGATCGCGGTGGGCGTGAGGAACTCCTCCGACCGCGAGCCGCCCATCGCGCCCGACGTCGCGGTCACGATCACGTACTCGAGGCCGAGCCGGTCGAACACGCGCTGGTAGGCGGCGCGCTGCGCGGCGTACGACGCGTCCAGCCCGGCGTCGTCGACGTCGAACGAGTAGGCGTCCTTCATGACGAACTCGCGCCCGCGGATCAGACCCGCGCGCGGACGCGCCTCGTCGCGGTACTTCGTCTGGATCTGGAAGAGCGTGAGCGGCAGGTCCTTGTACGACGAGTACAGGTCTTTGACGAGCAGCGTGAACAGCTCCTCGTGCGTGGGCGCGAGGAGGTAGTCGCCGCCCTTGCGGTCCTTGAGCCGGAAGATGTTCGGCCCGTACTCGCTCCACCGGCCCGTCGCCTCGTACGGCTCCTTGGGCAGCAGCGCCGGGAAGTGCACCTCCTGCGCGCCCGCGGCCGCCATCTCCTCGCGCACGACGGCCTCGACCTTGCCGAGCACCCGCAGCCCGAGCGGCAGCCACGTGTAGATCCCGGGCGCGGCCCGACGGATGTACCCCGCGCGGACGAGCAGCTTGTGGCTCGCGACCTCGGCGTCGGCGGGGTCCTCCCGCAGCGTGCGGACGAAGAGCGTGGACAGGCGCAGGAGCATGGGGGCGAGCCTAGTGGTCGCGGCAGGGTCGCCCGTGCGTCCGCTGTCGCGGTGTGGGCGGTCTCGGCCAGGATGGGCGGGTGCCCGAGCTGCCTGAGGTCGAGGCGCTCGCGCAGTTCCTGCGCGGGCGCGCCGTGGACCGTGCCGTGTCCGGAGTCGAGGTCGGCGCGATCAGCGCGCTCAAGACGTTCCGGCCGCCGCCCGACGCGCTCGTCGGCGGCGCGGTCGTCGACGTCGTGCGGCACGGCAAGTGGCTCGACCTCATGGTCGCGACGTCGACCGGCGAGCCGCTGCACCTCGTCTGGCACCTGTCGCGTGCGGGCTGGGTGCGCTGGTCCGACGAGCTCTCGCCGCGGCCCGTCCGGCCCGGCAAGTCGCCGATCGCGCTGCGCGTGCGGCTCGACGACGGCTCGGGCTTCGACCTGACCGAGGCGGGCACGCGCAAGCGGCTCGCGGTGCACGTCGTCGAGGAGCCGACCGCGGTCCCGCAGATCGCGACGCTCGGCGTCGAGCCGCTGTCCGACGAGTTCACCGAGGACCGTCTCGCGGAGCTGCTCGCGGCCCGCAACCAGCAGGTCAAGGGCCTGCTGCGCGACCAGGGCACGATCGCCGGCATCGGGAACGCCTACTCGGACGAGATCCTGCACGCCGCACGCATGAGCCCGTTCGCCCCCACGCGGTCGTTCGACGCCGACCGGACGGCCACGCTGTGGGTCGCGATCCGGCAGGTCCTGACCGACGCGGTCGCCGCCGCGTCGGGCCGGCCCGCCGCCGAGCTCAAGGACGCGAAGCGGCGCGGGATGCGCGTGCACGGCCGGACGGGTGAGGCGTGCCCGGGGTGGGACGGCGTGCCGTGCGGCGACACCGTGCACGAGGTCTCGTTCGCCGACTCGTCCCTGCAGTACTGCCCGACGTGCCAGACGGGCGGCAGGCCGCTCGCGGACCGCCGGATGTCGCGGCTCCTGCGCTGAGCGCGTCGTCGGGAGCTGAGCCCGCCGTCGGGAGCTGAGCCGTGTCGAAAGCCGAGCCCCGTCGGGAGCAAGCCCGCCGTCAGAACAGGACGGTCGCGTACGTGCCGACCTGGCGGAACCCGACCGCGCGGTACGCCGCGAGCGCGCGGTGGTTGTACCCGTTGACGTAGAGCGACACGACGGGCGTCTCCGCGGACCGCGCGAGCTGCACGACGGCCGCCATGCCCGCCTCCGAGAGCCCCTCGCCGCGCCGTTCGGGCGTGACCCACACGCCCTGCACCTGCGCGACTCCCCCGGCGACGGCCCCGAGCTCGGCCTTGAACACGATGGTGTCGCGCGGGCCGCGCCGGCCGTCCTCCCGCTCGACCCGCACGAACGAGCGGCCCGAGCCGATGAGCCCGCGGACGCGCGTCTCGTACGGACCTCCCGGGCCACCGGCGGGCGAGTAGCCGACCTCCTCGGTGAACATGCGGATGCACGCGGGGAGCACGAGGTCGTACTCCTCGACCCGGGAGCGGCGGACGGTCCGGTCGGGTGCGATGCGCGGCTCGTCGTCGATGACCATCGACGGCTGGTCGGCCCGGACCTCGCGGGCCGCGGGCCAGGTCCGGCTCAGCCGGTCCCAGAGGCCGAGCACCATGTCGGCGGAGCCGACGATCGACGAGCAGCGGCGGCCCTGGGCGCGTGCGAGGCCCGCGAACGCGTCGAGCGCGCGCGCCGCGAGCTGCGGGTCGTCGGTCGGCACGACCGGTACGACGTTGGCGCCCGCCCAGCACACCGCGCGCAGCGCGCCGTCGTGCGCGAAGCCCCACAGCGTCCCGCCGGCGGACCGCAGACCGCTGACGGTGGCCTGCTCGAGGCGGGCGGTCGCGAGGACCGCGGCGACCGGGTCGAGCGCGCAGACGGCGAGCGCAGCACGGAGGTCGACGTCCGTCAGGACGCGTCCCCCTGCCCGCTCGTCGAGCAGCATCGCGCGGCGAGAACCCATGACACGGATTGTGCACCACGGACGGCGACCGGACCTGTCGTCCGGCGACCCGCCGTCCCCGGCACGGACCTCGGTCAGCCGACGGAGACCGTCGGGCTCCCCTGCCCGGCCTCGACGGGGTCCATGGTCTCGGCGAGGCGCATGGCCTCCTCGATGAGCGTCTCGACGATGAGGGACTCGGGGACGGTCTTGATGACCTCGCCCTTGACGAAGATCTGCCCCTTGCCGTTGCCGGACGCGACGCCGAGGTCCGCCTCGCGCGCCTCGCCGGGGCCGTTGACGACGCAGCCCATGACCGCGACGCGCAGCGGCACCTCCATGCCCTCGAGACCCGCGGTGACCTTCTCGGCCAGCGTGTAGACGTCCACCTGGGCGCGACCGCAGGACGGGCACGACACGATCTCGAGCTTGCGGGGCCGCAGGTTGAGCGACTGCAGGATCTGGATGCCGACCTTGACCTCCTCGACGGGAGGGGCCGACAGGGAGACGCGGATCGTGTCGCCGATGCCCTTGCTGAGCAGCGCACCGAACGCGGTCGCCGACTTGATCGTGCCCTGGAACGCCGGGCCGGCCTCGGTCACGCCGAGGTGCAGCGGCCAGTCGCCGGCCTCGGCGAGCAGCTCGTAGGCGCGCACCATGACGACCGGGTCGTTGTGCTTCACCGAGATCTTGAAGTCGTGGAAGCCGTGCTCCTCGAAGAGGGACGCCTCCCACACGGCCGACTCGACGAGCGCCTCGGGCGTGGCCTTGCCGTACTTGGCGAGGAGCCGCGGGTCGAGCGAGCCCGCGTTGACGCCGATCCGCAGCGAGACGCCGGCGTCGGACGCGGCGCGCGCGATCTCCTTGACCTGGTCGTCGAACTTGCGGATGTTGCCGGGGTTCACGCGGACGGCGGCGCAGCCCGCGTCGATCGCGGCGAACACGTACTTCGGCTGGAAGTGGATGTCGGCGATCACCGGGATCTGCGACTTGCGCGCGATCGCGGGCAGCGCGTCGGCGTCGTCCTGGCTGGGCACGGCGACGCGGACGATGTCGCAGCCGGACGCCGTGAGGGCGGCGATCTGCTGGAGCGTCGCGTTGATGTCGGTCGTCGGCGTGGTGGTCATCGACTGGACGCTGATCGGGGCGTCGCCGCCGACCTCGACCTTGCCGACGCGGATCTTGCGGGAGGCCCGCCGGGGCGCCAGGACGGGGACGGGCGCAGCCGGCATGCCGAGGCTGATCGGGGTGCTCACGCCCCCATCATCGCACCGTCGCACGCCCGGACCGGGCCCGAGCGACCGACGCCACACAACCCGCACGGAACCTGCGCCGTGCGCCGCGGTCCGCCGGGTCCGCGCAGGTCAGATGGTGATCGGGTTGACGATGTCGGCGTAGACCAGCAGCAGCCCGACGGCGCCGAGCAGGATGAACACGGTGTACGCGAGCGGGACGAGCTTCGCCGCGTCGAACGGCCCGGGCCGCGGCTGGCCGCGCAGGCGCGCGACCTGACGGCGGACACCCTCCCAGAGCGCCGCCGCGACGTGACCGCCGTCGAGCGGGGGCAGCGGGATGAGGTTGAAGACGAACAGGGCGACGTTGAGCATCGCGAGCATCTGGAGCCAGCCGGCGATCTTCACCGAGAACGGCAGGTCGGCGGCGCCGATCTCACCGCCGAACCGGGCGATGCCCACGACGCCGACGATGCTGTTCTGGTCGCGCTCCTCGTGCGCGAACGTCGACCGTGCCAGGTCCGCGACCTTCGTCGGCAGCGTCGCGACGACCCCGATGGTCTGCCACGTGGCCGACGCGACCGACTCGGGCGCCTCGCTCCACGGCTGCCGCTCGATGGCCTGGGCCGCGGTCACGCCGAGGAAGCCGGCCGGGACCGTCTTCATCTCGCCGTCCGCGTCGAGCACCGGGCCGCCGTCCTCGCCGATGACGGGGCGCTCGGCCACGACGGGCGTCACCGACAGCGTCACCTGCTGGCCGTCGCGCTCGACGACGACCGGCACGCTCTCGCCCCCCGTTGCCCGGATCAGGTCCGTCAGCTGCTCCCACGACTCGACGGCGGTGCCGTCGTACGACACCACGGTGTCCCCCGGCCGCAGCCCGGCCGCGGCGCCCGGCGCGGGCTCGTCGCCGTCCGTGCAGGCGCGGTCGGCGGGTGCGTCTGCGGGGATGACACACTGCGAGACCGACTCGAGCGTCGTGCTCTGCCCGGAGGGGATCCCGATCCCGACGAGCACCACGACCATGAGGACCACGGCGATCAGGAGGTTCATCACGGGACCGCCGAGCATGACGACGAGCTTCTTCGGCGTCGAGAGCCGGTAGAACGCCCGGTGGTCCTCGCCGGGGCGGATCTCCTCGGCGCTCGCCTGCCGCGCGTCGCGCGCGAGCCGGCCGATCCACGTGCGGGCCGGCGGGTTGCCGACGGCCTCGTCGGGCGGGTACATCCCGACGAGCCGCACGAAGCCGCCCAGCGGGATCGCCTTGAGGCCGTACTCCGTCTCGCCCTTCGTGCGCGACCACAGCGTCGGGCCGAACCCGACCATGTAGTGGCTGACGCGGACACCGAAGCGCTTGGCGGGCACCATGTGCCCGACCTCGTGCAACGCGATCGACAGCAGCAGCACGACCACGACGATCAGCACGCCGACCAGGAACTCCATGCGGTCCCGACACCTCCACGCGAGACGTCCGCAGGCACGCGGACGGGCCCGGTCGCTGCCCGGGCCGGCGACCATCATCCCGCGTCCGGCTGGGAGTCCGCTGACACCGTTCGCGGAGCGGCCCGCAGACCACCCGACCGGCGCAGGCGCGCGTCGCCGACCGCGTCGTGTCGGCTGTCGGCAACCCGCGCGCGCCACTACCGTCCCGGCATGGCGACCGCTCGCACGCACCCGCTGTGGCTCGACCAGCTCCTCGACGACGACCCCGGCGCGCTGCGCCCGCGGGAACCGCTCGACGGCGACGACCAGGCCGACGTCGTCGTCGTCGGCGCGGGGCTCGCGGGGCTGTGGACCGCGTACTACCTCCTCGAGGCCGACCCCTCGCTCGACGTGCTCGTCGTGGAGGCCGACGTCACCGGTGCCGGCGCGACGGGCCACGGGTCGGGCTGGTGCTCCGCCGACCTGGACGTGCCGGGCGAGGAGCTGGTCCGCCTGCACGGGCTCGCAGGCGCACGGGCGCTGCGGGCGGCGCTGCGGGACGCCGTCGTCGAGGTCGGCGGCGCCGCGGCTGCCGAGCAGGTCGACTGCGGGTTCGCGTACGGCGGGTCCGTCCGCCTCGCGCGCACCCCTGCGGAGGTCGAGCGCATCGCGACGCACGTGCAGGTCGCGGCCGACCTCGAGGACGACGTGCACCTGCTCGCACCCGACGAGGTCGCCGAGCACGTGCGTGCGGCCGGCGTCCTCGCGGGTGCGTACAGCCCCGACTGCGCGCGCCTGCAGCCCGCGGCCCTCGCGCTCGGGCTGCGTGACGTGGTGCTGTCACGCGGGGGCCGGGTCGTCGAGCGGACCCGGGCGCTGCGCGTGTCGCCGCGCGCCGTCGCGACCGACCGGGGCATCGTGCGGACCCGGTGGACGGTCGTCGCGACCGGTGCGGGCGCGCCGCTCACGCCGGGCTCGGGCCGCTCGGTCGTCGCGCGCCACGGGGTCGCGGTCGCGACCTCGCCGCTGACCTCCGCGCAGTGGGACGCGGTCGGGCTCGCCCGGTCGCAGACGTTCGTCGACGCCGCCGCACGCGTCCGGGGTGAGCGCACCGCCGACGGGCGGCTCGTCCTCGTCGACGTGAGCGGGCGCGCCGTCGCGTCGCCGGCCGGCGTCGACCGCGCGGCGACCGCGCTGCACACGACGCTCGGTGAGCTGTTCCCCGACCTGGCCGCAACGCCGTCGACGCACGCCTGGTCGGCGACCGTCGGCGTCGCACGCGACGGGCACCCCTCGGTCGGCCTCGACGACGACGGCATCGGCTGGGTGCGCGGGCTGGGGTTCGACGGCGTGGCCGCGGCGAACCTCGCCGGGCGCACCCTCGCCGACCTCGTGACGGGCGCGGGCGGGCCCCTCGTCCGGCTGCCGTGGGTCGGGCACCGCTCCCCCACGTGGCCGCCGGCGCCCGTGCGGCTGCTCGGCGACGCGGTCGCCCGGGTCAGCGCTGCGCGAGCACCTCGTGCGCACGCGACCGCGCCCACCGCTCCGCGATGAGGACCGCGTCGAGCGACAGGTCGTCGGGGTCCGTGCCGTCGTGCTCGGCGAGCACGCGCTCGACCGTGGACACGATGTCGAGGAAGCCGATCCGGCCCGCGAGGAACGCGTCGACGCACTCCTCGTTCGCCGCGTTGTAGACCGCCGGGTGGGTCGGGGACGCGGCGACCGCGTGGCGGGCCAGCCGCACGGCGCCGAACACCTCCTCGTCGAGCGGCTCGAACGTCCACGCCGTCGCGGTCGTCCAGTCGCACGGCGGCGCGACGAGGGGCACGCGGTCCGGCCACGACAGGCCGAGCGCGATCGGCAGGCGCATGTCCGGCGGCGACGCCTGCGCGATCGTCGAGCCGTCGACGAACTCGACCATCGAGTGCACGACCGACTGCGGGTGCACGACGACGGTGATGTCCTCGACCGGCACGCCGAACAGCAGGTGCGCCTCGATGAGCTCCAGGCCCTTGTTCATGAGCGTCGCGGAGTTGACCGTCACGACCGGGCCCATCGACCACGTCGGGTGCGCGAGCGCCTGCGTCGCCGTCACGGCCTTGACGTCGTCGAGCGACCACCCGCGGAACGGCCCGCCCGACGCCGTCAGCACGATCCGGCGCACCTCGTCGCGCGCCCCGCCGCGCAGCGCCTGCGCGATCGCGGAGTGCTCGGAGTCGACCGGCACGATCTGGTCGGGTCGCACGCGCGCCGCGTGCACGAGCGCACCGCCCACGACGAGCGACTCCTTGTTGGCCAGGGCGAGCGTGCTGCCCGAGCGCAGCGCCGCGAGCGTCGGCCCCAGGCCCACGGACCCCGTGATGCCGTTGAGCACGACGTCCGCCCCGCGGCCCGCGAGGTCCGTCGACGCGCCCGGGCCGGCGACGACCTCCACGCCAGTGCCGTCGAGCGCGGCGCGCAGCGGATCACCCGCGGCCGGGTCGGCCACCGCGACCGTCTCGACGCGCAGGTCACGCGCCTGCTGGGCGACCGTCGCGACGTCCCGCCCGCCCGCGCTCAGCCCGACGACGCGAAACCGGTCGGGGTTGCGGCGGACGACGTCGATCGCCTGGGTGCCGATGGACCCCGTCGAGCCGAGGATGACGACGCTGCGCTCACTCACTCGCCCATCCTCCCGGACGCGCGGACCGTGCGGGGACACCGCCGGCCGCGTCGCGACGCTCGACGCCGGCGGAGCAGGTCGAAGGCGTCATCCGCCGCAGGCTGAGCACGCCGCGGGCGTCACTCGCCGACGACGGCGCACGTCGCGGGCGTCACTCGACGCCGAGCAGCACCTCGACCGCACGCGCGAGGAACGCATCCACCGACTGCTCGGCGTAGGCGTTGCGGCCCCGGCGGCTGCGGAAGGTCGCCGCCCGGACCTCGGCCGCCGACAGCGGCGTGCCCTTGTCGAAGTACGCGACCAGGCGGTGGCACAGGGCGTCGACGTCCGCGGGCTCGTAGCCCTGCTGACGCCCCTCCGGCGCGGCGAACCGGTCGCCATCGGGACGCGACAGACGCCCGTACAGGGTCCGCGCCTGCTCGCTGAGCTTGGCCATCCACGCGTCCTGGCCGTTGCGCTGCACGAACTCCGCACGCTGCCGCGCGACGAACGCCTGCTCGAGCCGGTCGAGCGCCGCGTCGACCGCCGCGGTCACGTAGCCGCCGCGGACCATGTCGAACGCGACGCCGCGCACGTCCTTGCTCGACAGCCCCGACGACGGGCCCGCCTCGTACACCTGGCGCGCGTGCGTGAAGAAGTCGTCGACCTCGTCCGGGTCGTATCCCTGCTTCAGGCCGGAGACGGTCCGGAACATGCCGTCGCTCACTCAGTCCTCCTCCGCGGCGAGCTGTCCGCACGCCCCGTCGATCTCGCTGCCGCGCGTGTCCCGGATGGTGGTCGGGATCCCGTGCGCTCGCAAGCGTGCCACGAACTCGCGCTCCACCTCGGGATCGCTCGCCGTCCACCGCGAGTTCGGCACCGGGTTGAGCGGGATCGGGTTGCAGTGCACCCACCCCTTGCCGCGCGCCGCGAGCTTCTCGCCGAGCAGATCCGCGCGCCACGCGTGGTCGTTCACGTCCCGGATCAGGGCGTACTCGATCGACACCCGGCGGCCGGTCTTCTCGAAGTAGCGGTGCGCCGAGTCGATCGCCTCGTCGACGCTCCAGCGCGTGTTGACCGGCACGAGCTCGGAGCGCAGCTCGTCGTCGGGGGCGTGCAGCGACAGCGCGAGCGTCACGGGGATGCCCTCGTTCGCGAGCCGGTCCATCGCCGGCACCATGCCGACGGTCGAGACCGTCACGTTGCGCGCCGACATGCCGAGGCCGTCGGGCGTGGGCGCCACGAGACGCCGCACGGTCTCCATGACGGCCTTGTAGTTGGCGAGCGGCTCGCCCATGCCCATGAACACGACGTTCGTCAGGCGCGTCCGTCCGCCGGGCACCTCGCCGTCGGCCAGCGACCGCGCCGCAGCCCGCACCTGCTCGACGATCTCCGCCGTCGACAGGTTGCGCGTGAGGCCCAGCTGACCCGTCGCGCAGAACGCGCACGCGAGACCGCAGCCCGCCTGGCTCGAGATGCACAGCGTGGTGCGGTTCGCGTACCGCATGAGCACCGACTCGACCTTGGCACCGTCGAACAGGTGCCACAGCGTCTTGACGGTCGTGCCCTGGTCCGCGGTCAGCGTGCGGTGCGCCGTGAGCAGCGTCGGGAACAGGCCCTCGACGAGCTTGTCGCGCGTCGCCTTCGGCAGGTCCGTCATCTGCGCCGGGTCGTTCGTCAGGTGCGTGAAGTAGTGCGTGGCGAGCTGCTTGGCGCGGAACGGCTTCTCGCCGAGCTCGGCCACGGCCTCGACCCGCTGCTCGGGCGTGAGGTCGACGAAGTGCTTGGGCGGCTTGCCCCGCGGTCCGCGGGTCGGCGAGGACAGGTCGAGGCGCACGGGTGTACCGGTCATGCGGGGCACCCCCTTCTGGGTGTCGGTGGGACGGGGTCGAGCGGCGGCGCGGGTGGCCGCGAGCGGCGGGCGCGTGGCGTGCGCGTCAGCCCGCAGGCTGCAGCACCGCGAGGATGACGTAGGCGACGGGTGCCGTGAGGAGCAACGAGTCGAGCCGGTCGAGGATCCCGCCGTGGCCCGGGATGAGCCGGCCCATGTCCTTGAGCTCGAGGTCGCGCTTGAGCATCGACTCGGCCAGGTCCCCCAGCGTCGCCGTCACGACGGTCGCGAGCCCCATGACGACGCCGACGAGCGGCTCGCCGCCGAACGCGGCCTGCACCCCGACGACGCCGACGACGCTCGCCAGGACGACCGAGCCCAGCAGCCCTTCCCATGTCTTGTTCGGGCTCACCGACGGTGCGAGCGGGTGCCGGCCCAGCAGCACCCCGACCGCGTACCCGCCCGTGTCGCTCGCGACCACGAGCAGGATGAACAGCATCACGCGCCAGGGCCCGTCGGGCTCCGCGAGCAGCAGCATCGCGAAACCCGCCAGGAACGGCAGGTACGCCGCCGCGAACGCGCCCGCGCTCGCGTCGCGCAGCGCCGCCTCGCCGCTACCGTCGAGCACGCGCCAGACGACGACACCGCCGACGGTCAGCATGAAGGCGACGAACAGCGCCTCCGGGCCCGCGAGGTACGCCGACACGAGCGTGCCGACCGCGCCGACGAGCAGCGGGAGCAGCGGCAGGTGGATGTTGCGGCGCGCGAACGCCTGCGCCAGCTCCCACAGCGCCGCGCAGACCGCCACGATCGCGACGACGCCGAAGATCTCCTTGCGGATGAACAGCGAGGCGACGACGCCGACGAGCAGGGTCACGCCGACCACGACCGCGACCGGGAGGTCGCGGCCCGGCCGGAGGGTCTTCGGCGCGGCGATGGTGCTGTGCTCCGTCATCAGACCTCGAGGAGCTCGCTCTCCTTGGAGGCGAGCAGGTGGTCGATGGTCTCGACGTGCTTCTTGGTGAGCGCCTCGAGCTCCTTCTCCGCCCGCACGACCTCGTCCTCGCCCGCCTCGCCGTCCTTGACGATGCGGTCGAGCTCCTCCTTGGCCTTGCGCCGGACGGAGCGCACCGACACGCGGGCGTCCTCCGCCTTCGACTTCGCGAGCTTGACGAAGTCGCGGCGACGCTCCTCCGTGAGGGCCGGCAGCACGACGCGGATGACGTTGCCGTCGTTCGTCGGGTTCACGCCCAGGTCGGAGTCGCGCAGCGCCTTCTCGATCGCCGTCGTCGACGACTTGTCGAACGGCGAGACCAGGATCGTGCGCGCCTCGGTCACGTTGAACGACGCGAGCTGCTGGAGGGGCGTCGGGCTGCCGTAGTAGTCGACGAACACCTTCGAGAACATCGCCGCGTTGGCCCGGCCCGTGCGGATCGTCGCGAAGTCGTCCTTGGCGACCTCGACCGCCTTGTCCATCTTCTCCTCGGCCTCGAGGAGGGTCTCGTCGATCACCGCTGCTCCTTCGTGCTGCTGTCGTCTGGGGGTCGGGCGTGCGGGCTCGGTGCGTCAGCTCGCCGTGACCAGCGTGCCGATCTTCTCACCCTGCAGGGCTCGGGTGACGTTGCCCCGCTCCTCGAGCCCGAAGACGCGCATGACCACGTCGTTGTCGCGGCACAGGCTCAGCGCCGTCGCGTCCATGACGCCCAGGTCGCCGACGAGCGCGTCGGTGTAGGTCAGGTGGTCGAGCTTGACCGCCGACGGGTCCTTGCGGGGATCCGCCGTGTACACGCCGTCGACGCCGTTCTTGCCCATGAGCACCTCCTGGCAGTGCGTCTCCAGGGCGCGCTGCACGCTCACGGTGTCGGTCGAGAAGTACGGCATCCCCGCGCCCGCGCCGAAGATCACGACGCGGCCCTTCTCCAGGTGCCGGATCGCCCGCAGCGGGATGTACGGCTCCGCGACCTGGCCCATCGCGATCGCCGTCTGCACGCGCGTGCTGACGCCGGCCTGCTCGAGGAAGTCCTGCAGCGCCAGGCAGTTCATCACCGTGCCGAGCATGCCCATGTAGTCCGCACGGGCCCGGTCGATGCCGCGCTGCGACAGCTCCGCACCGCGGAAGAAGTTGCCACCCCCGACCACGATCGCGACCTGCACGCCGGAGCGCACCGCGACCGCGATCTCCGCGGCGACCCGCTGCACGACGTCCGCCGCGAGGCCGACGTCACCGCCGCCGAACGTCTCGCCGGAGAGCTTGAGCAGGACGCGCCGGGCGGGCGCGGGCTCGCCGGTCGTACTCGGGTCCTGGGTCACTGCGGCCTCCATCGACGGTCGGGGTGGGTGCTGGTCGTCCGGGTGTCGGGCAGGCGCGGCGACCGCGGGCCTTCTCGGCGGCAGGTCGTGGGGCGCCCCGTGCGACGGTGGCCCCGACCCTTGCGGGCCGGGGCCACCGTCGATCACATGGGGTCAGGCTCCCACGCGGTAGCGCACGAAGCCGGTGAGCGTGCCGCCGGCCTCGGTGAGGACCTGGCCGACCGACTTCTTCGGGTCCTTCGCGAACGCCTGGTCGAGCAGCACGTTCTCCTTGAAGAAGCCGTTGAGGCGGCCCTCGACGATCTTCGGCAGCGCGGCCTCGGGCTTGCCCTCGGTGCGAGCCGTCTCCTCGGCGATGCGACGCTCGTTCTCGACCGTCTCCGCCGGGACCTCGTCGCGCGTCAGGTACGACGGCGAGAAGGCGGCGATGTGGGTCGCGACGTCACGGGCGACCGAGGCACCGGCCGCGTCCGTGGCGACGAGGACGCCGACCTGCGGGGGCAGGTCCTTGTTGACCTTGTGCAGGTAGACCTCGACGTGCTCGCCGGCCACGCGGGCCAGACGGCGCACGACGACGCGCTCACCCAGGGTGGCGGCCGTCTCGTCGACGATCGACTGCACGCTCGAGCCGTCGACCTCGGTCGCGAGCAGCGCGTCCGCGTCGCGGGCGGCCGAGTCGACCGCCGCCGCGAGGACGCGGTCGGCCAGCGCGACGAAGTTCGGGCTCTTCGCCACGAAGTCCGTCTCCGAGTTGACCTCGACGAGCACGCCCGTCTGGCCCTCGCCGTCCGCCGTCGGACCGACGTGCGCCGCGACGAGGCCGTCGGAGGCCGAGCGGCCCTCGCGCTTGCCGACGCCCTTGAGGCCCTTCACGCGGATGATCTCGAGCGCCTTGTCCGAGTCGCCCTCGGCCTCCTCGAGCGCCTTCTTGACGTCGAGCATGCCCGCGCCGGTCTTCTCGCGCAGCGCCTTGATGTCAGCGAGCGAGTAGTTCGCCATCAGTGTTCCGTTCTGGTCGAAGGGGTGTGCAGGAGGACGCGCGTCAGTGGGACGCCGCGTCGCCCTCGGCCGGGGCGGCCTCGTCGCCGGCGGCGGCCGGGCTGGCCTCGTCGCCCTCGGCGGGAGCGGCCGCGGCGGCCTCGACGGTCTCCGCGGCCTCGGCGGCCGCAGCGGCCTCCTCAGCCGGGGCGTCCGTCGTCACGACGTCGGCAGCGGTCGGCGCGTCGGCCTGCACGGCGGCCGGCGCAGCGGCGGACGAGCCGGACTGCAGGTCGGCCTCGGCACCGGCGAGGAGCTCACGCTCCCACTCGGCGAGCGGCTCGGCGTCGGCCTCGGCACCCTCCGCGGCGGCGGTGCGGCCCGAGTGGCGCTTGAGCAGGCCGTCGGCGGCGGCGTCCGCGATCACGCGGGTGAGCAGCTGGACGGCGCGGATCGCGTCGTCGTTGCCCGGGATCGGGTAGTCGACGACGTCCGGGTCGCAGTTCGTGTCGAGGATCGCGACGACCGGGATGCCGAGCTTGCGCGCCTCGTCGACCGCGAGGTGCTCCTTGTTCGTGTCGACGATCCACACGGCCGAGGGGACCTTGGCCATGTCACGGATGCCGCCGAGGGTCTTGCTGAGCTTGTCCTTCTCGCGACGCAGGACGAGCAGCTCCTTCTTCGTCAGGCCCGAGGCCGCGACGTCGTCGAAGTCGATCTGCTCGAGCTCCTTGAGGCGCTGCAGGCGCTTGTGGACCGTCGAGAAGTTGGTGAGCATGCCACCCAGCCAGCGCTGGTTGACGTACGGCATGCCGACGCGCGCGGCCTGCTCGGCGACGGGCTCCTGCGCCTGCTTCTTGGTGCCGACGAAGAGGATCGAGCCACCGTGGGCGACGGTCTGGCTGACGAAGTCGTACGCGCGGTCGATGTAGGACAGCGACTGCTGCAGGTCGACGATGTAGATGCCGTTGCGCTCGGTGAAGATGAAGCGCTTCATCTTGGGGTTCCAGCGGCGGGTCTGGTGCCCGAAGTGGACACCGCTCTCGAGCAGCTGGCGCATGGTCACGACGGCCATGGCACGTCCTTCCGGCGCGCACCGGCCGGTGCGCGCGACTGGGCGGGGCCGCCGCGGCGGCCCCGCCCAGTCGCGCGCACCGGCCGGTGCGCGCGACTGGGCGGGGCCGCCGCGGCGCCCCCGCGTCTCGGTTGTCGGCTCCGACACCAGGTCGGGGCCCCTGGCACCACGTCAGGGGCTGCGCCGCGGACCCCCGACGAGCGGGACGTCCTGCGGACCGGTGCAGCGCCCGACCCCGGTCGAGGTCCGCGAGGCGGACGACGAGGCGGGTCGGTGGTGCGCGATGTCGACCGGCACGGACCGGTCGCAGGGGAAGTCTAGCCGACGTCGGGCCGTGCCCCGTCCGGCGCCCCCGCGACCCGTCCCCAGCCCGGAGCCGACCGCGCCTGTCCACCGTCGCGGCCTGATCCCGGCGCGACGGTCACGGTCCGCGCCACGCTCGGCACGTGTCCAGCTTCTCGCTCCCCCGTCGACGCGTCCCTCGTCCGCCGACCCACGGCGGCACGTCGTCCCGCCGTCGGGCGCGGCTTCCCGCCCGCGTGGTCTCGACCCTGGTCACGCTCGGCACCGTCACCACGCTCGTGTCCGCATCGGCGCTCCCCGCGCCGGTGTCCGCATCGACGGCGGGCACCGGCGCGCCGGACGTCCGACGACCGGTGGCCCGCTACGTCTGGCCGCTCGAGCCGCCCGTCGCCGTCACGGCCCCGTTCGAGGCCCCGCCCGCCCCCTGGGCGGCCGGGCACCGCGGCGTCGACCTGCGCGCGGCGCCCGGCACGGTCGTGCGGGCACCGGCGCCGGGCGTCGTGACGTTCGTCGGCGTCGTCGCGGGCCGCGGCGTCGTGACGCTGACGCACGACGACGGGCTGCGCTCCTCCGTGGAACCGGTCACCCCGGTGGTGGCGACGGGGGGTCGCGTCGCAGCCGGCGACCCCGTCGGCACGGTGAGCCCGGACGGCGGCCACTGCGCGGCGGACGCGTGCCTGCACTGGGGTGTGCGACGGGGCGACGTCTACCTCGACCCGGTCGCCCTCGTCGACGGCGGGCCGATCGTGCTCCTGCCCACGCGGTGACCCGCCCGCGGCCCGTCCGCCGGTCCCCGGCACCCGCGTGGCACGTCCGCTCGCCGGAAGCAGAGCGGGCACGTCCGATCGACGACGCCCGCATCCGCAGGGCGCGCCCGCCTGTCCCGTCGATGCCGACGTGAGCGGCGAGCGTCCGTCGGGTCCGGTCGACGCCGACACGCGCAGCGCGTCCGCTCGACGAGGCGGACGCGCCCTGGGACGAGGCGATCTCGGCCTCGCCGGGTGGTGCGGGGTCGTCAGGCCTGCTCGGCCTCGACGAGGCGGGTGCGCAGCCGCAGCATGGCCGCGGTGTGCATCTGCGAGATGCGCGACTCGGTCACGCCCAGGACTCGGCCGATCTCGGCGAGCGTCATGCCCTCGTAGTAGTAGAGGACGACGACCATGCGCTCACGGTCGGTCAGCTGCTCGATCGCGCGGGCCAGGAGGTACTTCGTCTCCGCCGCGTCGAGCGAGCCGGCCGGGTCCTCGGTGCGCTCGTCGCCGAGGGTGTCGACGAGGCTGACGCCCGCCTGACGGTCCTCGCCGCCGCCGAGCAGCTCGTCGAGCGCCGCGATGTTCACGGTCGACAGCTGGGAGAACGTCTGGCGCAGCTCCGACACCGCGATCTCGAGGTGCGCCGCGACCTCCGACTCCGTGGGCGCCCGGTGCAGCTTCGCCTCGAGCTCGGCGTACGCACGGTCGACGGAACGGGCCTTCGTCCGCACCGAGCGCGGGACCCAGTCCATCGCCCGGAGCTCGTCGATGATCGCGCCGCGGATGCGGGAGGACGCGTACGACTCGAACTTCACGGCACGACCGGTCTCGTACTTCTCGATCGCGTCGATGAGCCCGAACATCCCGTACGACACGAGGTCGGCCTGCTCGACCGTGCTCGGCAGGCGCATGCCGACGCGGCCCGCGACAGCGGACACGAGCGGGGCGTAGTGCAGGATCAGCTGCTCGCGCGCCGCGCGGCTGCCGGTCGACTTGTAGTCGTCCCACGCCTCGGCGATGAGCGGCTCGACGACCGGGGCCGACGCGACGTCGACGTCCTCGACGGGTGCCGGCGCCGCGGTGCGGGGGCTCGGGATCACGCCGACCGGCGCGGTGCCGACGAACCGCAGACGGGACGGCGCTGCGTCCAGTGCACTCGTCATCGAGGTACTCCGTTCGTGCGTGCGCGGCCGGGCGCGCATGAGGGGGCCGAGCACTCCGGCTGGACCATGGAGGGGGTGGTCGCGCGCTGCGTGGCCGCCGTGCGCACGGCGCCGACGACGCCCCCGTTCCCGACGGCCACGTCCGGACGGACACGACCCGAGAAAGGACCGGAGACATTCATCGGAAATGCCGAGAACGAGGCGTCGGCGCGGGGGCCGCGGTGCCCCCGGGGAGCCGTCGTCTCGTTCATGGCCCCTACGGTGACGGGAAACACACGCGCCGAACAAGCCGCAACTTCACTCCTCCGGCGCAGTCGCGGGCGATTGTGGACGCATTGTCTGAATCGATGTCCGATTCGACCGTCCCCCGTGACGAAATTCACCCGGCGGGTCCTGTGCAGTTCCGGCGCGGTGGGAACTCCTGCGGCTCGTCGCTCGTCTAGTTGCCTCGCGCACCTGTCACTCGCTGCGGCTGCGCACGTGTCACCGCGCTCCGGTCGCACGTGTCACCGCGGACCGGACGCGCAGGGGTGATCCGCGCCCGCGCGCACGGGCGTCCCGCCGTCCCGTACGCGCCGCCGGCTCCCCCACGCCACGTGCGTCCCGCCGTCCCGAACGCGTGGCCCGCTCCCCCACGCCACGTGCGTCGAGCAGTGCCCGTACGTGTTGCCCGCCCCCACGCCACGGGCGTCCAGCCGTCCCGCACGTGTCGACCGGTACGCCCCGCAACGCGCGTCCCTGCGTCCCCCACGGGGTGACGCCGTCCTCCGCACCGCGTCCGTGAGTCGTCGCGCAACCGCCGGATGCTCGCTACGCCGGTGGCCCAGCTCCTCCGCAGCGCGGCGTGTCAGGGCCGTGCGCGGCGCCATCCCGCGCCCTCGCGGCGGACGAGACCGTCGAGCTCGAGCAGCCCCAGCGCGGCGTGCGCCTCCGCGAGGCTGACCCCTGCGGCGACGGCGAGCGCGCCGGGCTCGAGCGCGCGGCGCGACGGTGCGGCCTCCAGAACACGGCGGACGTGCTCGGGCAGGCCGTCTCCGGGACGGGTCGGGACGTCGGACGGGTCGGCTGCCGGGCCGTCCAGGCCGGCGAGCTCGAGCACCTCCGCGGTGTCCGTCACGCAGACCGCGACTCCGGACCGCAGCAGCCGGTGACACCCGGCCGACGCGACGGACGTCACGGGTCCAGGCACCGCACCGACGGGCCGGAGCAGGGTCGACGCGTGGTACGCCGTGCTGATCGCACCGGACCGCCACGCTGCCTCGACGACGACTGTCGCGGTCGCGAGGCCCGCGATGAGCCGGTTGCGCTGCAGGAAGCGGACGCGTGTCGGGACCGAGCCGACCGGGACCTCGGAGACGACCGTCCCACCGTCGGCGACGACCGCTTCGAGCAGCCGCGCGTTGCCCCGTGGGTAGGCCCGGTCGACGCCACCGGCGAGCACGACGACCGTGCGGCCGGACCCGGCGAGCGCCCCCCGGTGCGCGGCGGCGTCGATCCCGAAGGCACCCCCGGACACGACCGTGACGGCACGCGCGGCGAGGCCGGCCGCGAGGTCGTGCGCGACGCGCTCCCCGTAGGTGGTCGCCGCACGTGCACCCACCACCGCGACGCCGCGCGCGCCGGTCCGCGCGAGGTCAGCAGCGCCACGCACCCAGAGCCCGAACGGAGCCGCAGGCCCGAGCGCGTCGAGGGCCTCCGGCCACCCGTCGTCCCCCGGCACGAGGAACCCGCCACCCAGTCCGTCGAGCGCGCCGAGCAGCGCACCGCCGTCCACCGTCGACGCTCGCGGTGCCCATCGAGCGAGCGCTCGGGCAAGACGGGCGCGACCCGGGCCCTCCTCCCGCTGGCCGACGGGCCGACCGTCGTGGTCACCGCCCTCCCGGTCGTCGGCTCGCCCACGCGGCGCTGTCGCGTCCCGTCCGTCGCCTGCGTCCAGCACCAGCCCCGCTGCGCCTGCACCGTCCGGGCTCGCGCGCAGGGCGAGTCTCACACGGTCCCAGGCCTCGGCCGCGCCGAACGTCGACACGAGCGCGCCGGCGACCGCATCGCCGGGCTCCACGAGCGCGCTCCACGTCGCCCGAGCCCGGCGCTCCCGCTCCGAGACGCTCATGCGCCGTGCCCCCGCGTCCGCAGCAGCAGCGCGCGGCCGACGTCGGCCCGGCTCGGCGAGGCCCGACCGTCCAGGTCGGCGAGCGTCCAGGCGACCCGGACCACGCGGTCGACGCCTCGAAGGCTCAGCGTGCCGCGCTCGAGGGCACGGTCGAGGTCGGAGACGACGGCACGGTCGGAGCCGAGGCGTTCGCGCAGCCAGGAGCCCGGCACGTCGGCGTTCGTCCGCCACGGGGTGCCGGCCAGACGCTCCGCCTGCGCCGCCCGCGCATCGGTCACGCGTCGGGCGACGACCGCGGTCGCGTCGCCGGCGGCTCCGCCGGGCCGGGTCGGGGGCAGCTCGACCTGGAGGTCGACGCGGTCGAGCAACGGCCCGGAGAGCCGGGCGAAGTACCGGCGCCGCTGCTCGCTGCGGCACGTGCAGTCGAGGCCCTTGCCGACCGCGCGACCGCAGGGGCAGGGGTTGGCGGCGAGCACGAGCTGGAAGCGTGCCGGGTAGCGCGCGGCGCCGGCGGCCCGGTGCAGGACGAGCTCGCCGTGCTCGAGGGGCTGCCGCAAGGTCTGCAGCACCGCCGTCGTGAACTCGGGCGCCTCGTCGAGGAAGAGCACGCCGCGATGGGCGCGCGACGCCGCGCCGGGTCGCGGGACGCCGGAGCCGCCGCCGACCACGCTCGCCGGCGTCGCCGTGTGGTGCGGGTCCTCGAACGGCGGGCGGGTCAGCAGCCCCGCGCCGGGGTCGAACGTGCCCGCGATCGGGTGCACCGACGTCACCTCGACCGCGGCGCGCTCGTCGAGGTCGGGCAGCAGGCCCGGGAGGCGCGACGCGAGCATCGTCTTGCCCGTCCCGGGCGGGCCGACCATCAGGAGGTGGTGCCCGCCGGCCGCGGCGACCTCCAGCGCGTGCCGCGCGTCCTCCTGCCCCAGGACGTCCGCGAGGTCGAGGTCACGAGCGGTGCGCGCGGTCCCGGACACGAGCCCGTCGACGGGTGGCAGGTCGGGGACCGGGACGTCTGCGCCGTACCCGGCGGCGACCTCGGCGAGCGTGGTCGCCCCGACGACCCGCGCACCGGGCACGAGCCGCGCCTCGGCGACGTTGCCGGCCGGGACGACGACCCGCGCGTGACCGGCGGCGACCGCCGCCGCCACGGCCGGCAGGACGCCACGCACGGGGCGCAGGCGGCCGTCGAGCCCCAGCTCGCCGACGTGGACGAGACCGTGCACGCGGTCGGCGTCGACGAGCCCGGCACCGGCGAGCGTGGCGACCGCGATCGCGAGGTCGAACGCGGACCCGGACTTCGGCAGGGTCGCCGGCGAGAGGTTCACGGTGATCCGGCGGTTCGGCCACGCGAGCCCGCTGGACGTCACCGCAGCCCGGACCCGGTCGCGCGCCTCCGCGAGCGACGCGTCGGGGAGACCGACGAGGGTGAACGCCGGGAGCGACGGCGCGAGGTGCGCCTCGACGTCCACGACGTGGGCGGCCAGGCCGACGAGGGCGACGGCCAGGGTGCGGCCGAGGGTCACTCAGACCACCCCCACGAGGTGCTCGACCTGCGCGGCCCCGCGGGCGGGGACGAGCACGCACACGACGTCGACGCGGACGGAGGCCGGGCGGACGTCGTGCGCGGCGAGCCAGCGCGCGGCGAGCCGCCGGATCCGGGCGAGCTTGCGCGCGGTCACCGCCTCGGCGGGCGACCCGTACGTCGTCGACCGTCGGGTCTTGACCTCGACCACCACGAGCTCCGTGCCGTCGAGCGCCACGAGGTCGAGCTCGCCGTCGGAGCACCGCCAGTTGCGCTCGAGCACCTGCCAGCCGCGCTCGCGCACGTGCGCCGCCGCCACGTCCTCGCCGTACCGTCCCACCGCGTCCTTCGCACGCACCGGACCACCTCCGGAGGCAGCCTCGCGGCGGCCGAAGGGGGTGCACGCAGCCGTCCGGCCGACCCGTGGACGCGCGCCGCACCTGGCGGGCTGTGGACGGTTCGCGCTCGCGTCGACGACGCGCAGTCGTCCTGGGCGGTACTGGGGGCTCGACGCGCGCGGGGCGGACGCGTCGTGCGTCAGCGCGGCGCGGGGCGAACGCGTCGTCCGTCAGCGCGGCGGCGGAGGCGTCGCGCGTCAGCGCGGCGGCGGAGGCCCCGCAGCGCCGGCGGCGCGGCAAGGTCCTCCCGCGTCGCCCGCACTCCGGGAAGCGTGTCCCGCGGTGCGTCAGCGCGGGAAGGCTGTCCCGCCGCCGAGGTCGAGCTCGGTCTTCGCGAGCTCCTCGACGTTGACGTCCTTGAACGTCACGACGCGCACGGACTTCACGAACCGCGCGGACCGGTAGACGTCCCACACCCACGCGTCGGCGAGGCTCAGCTCGAAGTAGACCTCGCCGGCGGCGGACCGCACCTGCAGGTCGACGTGGTTGGCCAGGTAGAACCGCCGCTCGGTCTCGACGACGTACGAGAAGAGCCCCACGACGTCCCGGTACTCGCGGTACAGCGCGAGCTCCATGTCGGTCTCGTAGTTCTCCAGGTCCTCGGCGCTCACGCGTCCATCATCCCCCATGCCCACGGGCGGCACGCCACCGCGACCCGCCGCGGGCCCCGGTCGTCCCGGTCAGTCCGGATCGACGAGCGACGCGTGCACGGCCTCCGGCAGGCCGAACGCGTCGAGCGGCACGAGCGGCTCGAGGTCCGCGACCTCGGCGCCCAGGACGCCCTCCGTCGCGGTCGGCAGTCGCCACGACCGGCGGTGCAGGACGCACGGCCCGAGCGTGCGCAGCGCGTCCAGGTGGTCCGGCGACGAGTAGCCCTTGTTCTCGTCCCAGCGGTAGTCCGGGTGCTGCGCGGCGAGCTCGACCATCATCGCGTCGCGCTCGCACTTGGCCAGCACGGACGCCGCGGCCACGGTCGCGCACGAGCGGTCGGCCTTGACGCGCGTGAGCACGCGCGGCGTCGGCGGGACCTCGGCCTCGACGGCCGCGAAGAGGTCCTGCTGGGTCGGGCCGGACAGCCAGTCGTGCGAGCCGTCCAGCAGCACGACGTCGACGGGTCCGATCTGGGTGCGTACCTCGGCGAGCGCTCGCGTCCCGGCGAGCCGCAGCGCGGCGATGATCCCGACCGCGTCGATCTCGGCCGCGCTCGCGTGACCGACGGCCCGCGCGAGCCCCCAGCGCCGCAGCGCGGGCAGCAGCGCCGTGCGCGCGAGGGGCGTGAGCAGCTTGGAGTCGGCCACCCCGCGGGGCGCCGACCGCGTCGCGGCGTCGACGACGACCACCCCGACGCTCACGGGTCCCGCGAGCGAGCCGCGGCCGACCTCGTCCATGCCTGCGACGAGCCGCGCGCCCTCCCGCAGCAGCACGCGCTCGTGCCGGAGGTGCGGTCCGCTGCGCGCCTTCACGCCCCTCGCGGCACGAGGCGCGGCGGTGGCGAGGTCCGCGGTCACGACGGGTCCGGGACGTCCTCGAACGTCGCCGACGGGTTGCGCAGCAGCCCGGCGCGGTCGAGCGGCCACACGGTCACGAACGCGACGCCCACGACGTTCTTGATCGGCACGGCGCCGCCGCCCGGCTTCGCCATGTTGAACCGCGAGTCGAGCGAGCGCTGCCGGTTGTCGCCCATGACCCACAACGACTCGGGTGCGACCGTGACGTCGAACGGCACGTCGCTCGGGATCGCGCCGGGCGCGACGTACGGTTCGTCGATCGCGACGCCGTTCACCGTCAAGGGCCCGCCCGCGACGCACGCGTCGTCGCACACGACGTGGTCTCCGGGCAGCCCGATCACACGCTTGACCAGGTGCTCGCCCGCGTCCTGGGGGTACAGGCCGATGAACGTGAGGACGTCCCGCACGACCTTGTTGACGCCCGTCGGCGCGACCTCCCCGGCGCCGTTGAGCCAGCCGCCCGGGTCCTTGAACACGACGATGTCGCCGCGCCGCAGGTCGAACGGACCCGGGGTCAGCTTGCTGACGAGGATCCGGTCGTCCTCGATGAGCGTGTCGTGCATCGAGGGGCTGGGGATGAAGAACGCCTGGATGAGGAACGTCTTGACGACGAGCGACAGCGCGAGGGCGCTGACGAGGATGATGACGGTCTCGCGGAGCATCGACAGCGCGCCGTTGCGCTGGCGCTTCGCGACGTGCCGGTTCCGGCGCGAGCGCCGGTCGTCGGGGGCGTCGTCGCCCTGCGCGTGGTCGTCGGTGGGCGGGGGCACGAGGCCCTCCCGCGGCCAGGGGGTGCGCCGGGGCTGCTCGTGGACTCCCTCGGCGGGACGGTCGATCACCCGCACACTCTCGCACGCCGCAGGGCCGTTCGTGTACCTGACCACGACACGGTCACGGGGCTTCTGTGACCCGGCTGTGAGGGGTCGGTGCAGGCGCCCGTGACGGGTGCGGGGACGCGTACGGGAGGGCGGGGCGGCGACCGTCGGGCGAGGGTGCGGAGACGCCGACGGGCGGCCACCCCGGAGGGTGACCGCCCGTCGTGGAGCGTCGAGCAGGCTCAGCCCTTCGACGGCACGCTCTCGCGCTTCTCCTTGATCTTGGCCTTCTTGCCGCGCAGGCCACGCAGGTAGTACAGCTTCGCGCGACGGACGTCACCGCGGGTGACGACCTCGATCGACTCGAGCGACGGGGAGTGCACCGGGAAGGTGCGCTCGACGCCGACCTGGAAGCTGATCTTGCGGACCGTGAACGTCTCACGGACGCCGGCGCCCTGGCGGGCGATGACGACACCCTGGAACGCCTGGACGCGCGAGCGGTTGCCCTCGACGACCTTGACGTTGACCTTGACGGTGTCACCGGGGCGGAAGTCCGGGACGTCGTTGCGCAGCGAGGCTGCGTCGAGCTGGTCGAGCGTGTGCATGTGTGCCGCTTCCCCGCCCTGCCACAGGTCAGGAACGTTCTCGTGGGCGCCCCGGCCGCGAGGGGCGGGCGCCTGCGATGGTCTGGTTCCGGTGCGTCCGGGGCCGAGCGATCGGCGGTTCCCGGCTGGCCGTGGGCCGTCTCCCCTGTGGCAGAGACGCGACCTGCGCGCACCAGCGGACAAGTCTGCCACAGCGGCACCCGCCCGCGGTAATCGCGTCAGGCGTCGGCGCGCGCCGGACCGTCGGTCGCGCCGGAACCGGTCACCTGCGGCTCCGCGGAACCGGGCGACCACCCCGTCGCCTGCAGCGTCGCGCGGTCGTGCGCGTCGAGCTGGTCGGGGGCGAGCGCGTCGAGCAGGTCGGGACGCCGTGCCGCCGTGCGGACGAGCGCCTGGTCACGCCGCCAGCGCGCGATGCGGCCGTGGTGCCCGGACAGCAGCACCTCCGGCACGTCGAGCTCGGCCCAGGTCGGCGGCTTCGTGTAGACGGGGTACTCGAGCAGCCCGGCGGCGCCGTGCGACTCCTCGACGAGCGACTCCGGGTTCCCCACGACGCCCGGGAGCAGGCGGGCGACGGCCTCGACCAGCACGAGCGCCGCGACCTCCCCGCCGTTGAGCACGTAGTCGCCCAGGGAGAACTCGCTGACCGTCACGCCGGAGCGGGTCGCGTAGTGCTCGGCCACGCGTGCGTCGATGCCCTCGTACCGCCCGCACGCGACGACGAGGTGCGTCTCGGTCGCGAGGCGCTCGGCGGTCCGCTGCGTGAAGCGCGTGCCCGACGGGGTCGGCAGCAGCAGGTGCGAGCCCTCGTCGAGCAGGTCGTCGAGCGCCCTCCCCCACACGTCGGGCCGCATCACCATGCCCGCACCACCGCCGAACGGGGTGTCGTCGACGGTGCGGTGGCGGTCCGACGTCCAGTCGCGCAGGTCGTGCACGCGCAGGTCCAAGAGCCCGGCGGTGCGCGCCTTGCCGACGAGCGAGAGGTCGAGCGGCGCGAGGTAGTCGGGGAAGATCGTGACGACGTCGACGCGCACGTCAGGCCTCGTCGTCCACGCCGTCGCGCGTGCCTGCGGCGCCGTCGCCCCGCGTCTCGTCGGACACCACGAGGTTGGCGGCGTCCGACGCGAGAAGCCCGCCCGGCGGGTCGAGCACGACGCGTCCGCCGGCGACGTCGACCACCGGGACGATCGCCCGGACGAACGGCACGAGCGTCCGGGCGCCGTCGGTCTCCCGGACCACCAGGACGTCGTGCGCGGGCGCGTGCTCGAGACCGACGACCTCGCCGAGGACCCGGCCGTCGACGTGCTCGGCCCGCAGGCCGGCGAGCTCGTGCGGGTACCAGGCGTCCTCGTCGTCGTCGGAGTCGTCCGCGTCGACGACGAGCGTCACCCCGGTCAGCCCTTCCGCGGCGGTGCGGTCGGACGCCTCGGCGAACGTCACGTACCAGCGGCCCTGCTGCACGCGCGTCCGCACGACGGTGAGCGGGCCGGCCGACGCGGGCTCGGTGGTGAGCACCGCTCCCGCGGCGAGCCGGTCCTCGGGCGCGTCGGTGCGCAGGTCGAGCGCGACCTCGCCGCGCAGGCCGTGCGCACGTCCGATCCGCGCGACGGTCAGCAGCATGGGAGTTCCTCCGAGGGATACGGCGTGGATCGGGCGCCCGGTTCCGGGCGGGCGACGACGGCAGGGCGACGACGGGCAGGCACGGCACAGGCCCGGTCCCCAGGTTAGGGGACCGGGCCTGTCGAGCCGTCGGGCAGCCGCCGTGACGGCGTGCCCGGGGGCGGGTCAGCGGCGGTCGACGTCCACGACGTCGACGCGCACCGCGCCGTCCGGGGACAGCGCCCCGACGACGGTGCGCAGCGCACGGGCGGTGCGTCCGCCGCGACCGATGACGCGTCCGAGGTCGTCCGGGTGGACCCGGACCTCGAGGAGCTCGCCGCGCCGCAGGGACGAGGCGCTCACGCGCACGTCGTCCGGGTGGTCGACGATCCCGCGCACCAGGTGCTCGAGCGCGTCGGCGAGCATCAGGCCTGCTCGTCCTCGGCGGCGGGCGCCTCGTCGGCCGGGGCCTCGGCAACGGCGGCCTTCTTCTCCGACGCCGTCGCCTTGACCTTCTCGGCGTCAGCGGCGGCGGCCTCGATCGCGGCCTTCGGGTCGGCCTTGTCGCCCTTGGTCCGCAGGGTGCCCTCGGCGCCCGGCAGGCCCTTGAACTTCTGCCAGTCGCCGGTGACCTTGAGGAGCGCGAGGACCTGCTCGGTCGGCTGCGCGCCGACGCCGAGCCAGTACTGCGCGCGGTCCGAGGTGATCTCGATGAACGAGGGCTCCTCGGTCGGGTGGTACTTGCCGATCTCCTCGATGACGCGGCCGTCGCGCTTGGTGCGCGAGTCCGCGACGACGATGCGGTAGTACGGCGCCCGGATCTTGCCGAGACGCTTGAGACGGATCTTCGTGGCCACGGTGTGGTCTTCTCCTGGATCTGCTGGGGTGGCCTCGAGGCGCTGCCCGTGGGGTGGGGCGCCGTCCGGCCGAGGACACGACGACAGCAGGTAGAGGGGCTGCAGCCATCGGGTACAGCCGACCATTGTGCCAGACGTCGCACCGTGCTCCCAAGCCGGTCGGCTGCGTGCGACGACGGCCGTCCGACGGGCCGTCCACGGAGGCCGTCGTCGACGTCCGCGCCGGTCAGCGCACCCGCTGCCCGCGCAGGACCACGGCGGCCGGGTCGGCGAGCACGCGCACGTCGTCCCTCGGGTCGGAGGTGTAGACGACCAGGTCGGCCGACGCGCCCTCGCTCAGCCCGTCGGCGCCCAGCCAGGCACGGGTCCGCCAGCTCGCAGCCGCGACCACGTCCCGGTCGGGGATGCCGGCGCGCGCCATCTCCGTCGCCTCCTCGGCGATCCGGCCGTGCCCGATCGTGCCGCCCGCGTCCGTGCCGACGAGCACGCGCACGCCCGCGTCGTGCAGGTCGCGCACGTGGTCGTACCGCCGCTCCCCCATCGCGCGCATGCGCGCAGCGAACAGCGGATAGCGCTCGGCGCCCTGGGCGGCGATCGCCGGGAACTGCGCGACCTGCAGGAGCGTCGCGGTGACGGGGATGCCGGCGGCGGCGATGCGCTCGACGTGCTCGGGGGACGCGCCGGTCGCGTGCTCGAGGCAGTCGACGCCCGCGTCGAGCAGGTCGTCGAGCGACTCGGTCGCGAACGTGTGGGCGGTGACGCGCGCACCGGCGTCGTGCGCGGCGGCGACCGCCTCGGCCAGCACGTCGCGCGGCCAGAGCGGTCGCAGGTCGCCGTCGGCGCCGAGGTCGCGGTCGATCCAGTCGGCGACGAGCTTGACCCAGCCGTCGCCGCGCGCGGCCTCCTCGCGGACCGCGGCGGGCAGCTCGTCCACGGTCGCGAGCTCGCGGCCGTAGTGGCGCAGGTAGCGCTTGGGACGGGCGAGGTGCCGGCCGGCGCGGATCAGCCGCGGCAGGTCGTCGCGCGCGTGCACCCAGCCGGTGTCGGCGGGCGAGCCCGCGTCGCGCACCAGCAGAACGCCCGCGTCGCGGTCGGCCAGCGCCTGCTTCTCCGCGGTGCCGTCGTCGACAGGCCCGTCGGACGCGAGCCCGATGTGGCAGTGCACGTCGACGAGGCCGGGCAGCACCCACCCGTCGAGCGTCGCCGTGGGCGACGCGGCAGGACGGGAGAACGTCACGCGTCCGCCGACGACCCACGCCTCCCCGACCTCGCGGTCGTCGTCGAGCACGACGGTCCCGCGCAGGTGCAGCACCTCGCCGGCCGTCATGGCGTCAGCGGCCGAGGAAACGGTCCAGCCCGGCGGGGAGCTGCAGGTCCGCCGGGTCGACGTCCTGCTGCGCGGCCGGCTGGCCGAGCCCGAAGGCCGAGCCGGTCGCCGCCGGCGTCGCGGGGCCGCGCTCGAGCGCCGCCCGCTCCTGCGCGGCACGCTTCGCGGGGTTCCCCGACTTGCCCTTGACCTTCCGCGCGGGAGCCGCGGTCTTGCCCCGCGACTTCTTGCCGCCCATGCCCGGCAGGTTGCCCATCCCCGGCATGCCCGGCATGCCGCCGCCCTTGGCCATCTGGCGCATCATCTTCTGCGCGCCGTCGAACCGCTCGACGAGCTGGTTGATGTCGGTCGGCGTGGTGCCCGAACCGCGCGCGATGCGGGCGCGGCGCGAGCCGTTGATGATCTTCGGGTTCTGCCGCTCGGCGGGCGTCATCGAGCGGATGATCGCCTCGATGCGGTCGACCTCGCGCTCGTCGAAGCTGTCGAGGGCCTCCCGCATCTGGCCCATGCCGGGGAGCATCCCGAACATGTTCTTGAGCGGGCCCATCTTGCGCAGCTGCTGCATCTGCACGAGGAAGTCCTCGAGCGTGAAGTCCTCGCCGCTGACGAGCTTGCCGGCCATCTTCTCGGCCTGCTCGGCGTCGAACGCCTTCTCGGCCTGCTCGATGAGCGTGAGCACGTCACCCATGTCGAGGATGCGCGAGGCCATGCGGTCGGGGTGGAAGACCTCGAAGTCCGTGAGCTTCTCACCCGTGGAGGCGAACAGGATCGGTCGGCCCGTCACCGACGCGACGGACAGCGCGGCACCACCGCGCGCGTCGCCGTCGAGCTTGGACAGCACGACGCCCGTGAAGCCGACGCCGTCCGCGAAGGCCTGCGCGGTCGCGACCGCGTCCTGGCCGATCATCGCGTCGATGACGAAGAGGATCTCGTCGGGCTCGACCGCGTCGCGGATGTCGGAGGCCTGCTGCATGAGCTCGGCGTCGACGCCGAGGCGGCCCGCGGTGTCGACGATGAGCACGTCGTGCTGGCGGGTGCGCGCGGTCTCGAGGCCCTGGCGGGCGACCGACACCGGGTCCGCGCCGGCGGGCAGGTAGTCGTCGGAGCCCTGGTTGCCGGGGTGCGGCGCGTACACCGGCACGCCGGCGCGCTCCCCCACGACCTGGAGCTGCGTGACCGCGTTGGGGCGCTGGAGGTCCGCCGCGACGAGCAGCGGCGTGTGGCCCTGGTTCTTGAGGTGCAGCGCGAGCTTGCCCGCGAGGGTCGTCTTGCCCGCACCCTGCAGACCCGCGAGCAGGATGACGGTCGGCGGACGCTTGGCGTACGCGAGCGGCCGGTTCTGGCCGCCGAGGATCGACACGAGCTCGTCGTTGACGATCTTGACGACCTGCTGCGCCGGGTTGAGCGCCTGCGACACCTCGACGGACAGCGCGCGCTCGCGCACGGCCCCCGTGAAGGACCGCACGACCGGCACGGCGACGTCCGCGTCGAGCAGCGCGCGGCGGATCTCGCGCACGGTCGCGTCGATGTCCGCCTCGGACAGACGGCCCTTGGTGCGCAGGTTCTTGAAGGTCGACGTCAGTCGGTCGGACAGGGTGGCGAACACCGGGCGGTCCTCACGCTTCGGGGATCACGGACGTCCCAGGGTACCTGTCAGGACCCGGCCGGCCCGCGCGACGAGGTCGTCGACGAGGGTGCCGCGCCACGCGCTCCACGCCGCGGGACCGGCCGCGGACGCGTCGGCCTCGGTCAGCGCGCGGAGCACCGCGAGCAGGTCGGCGCGGTGGTCGACCGCGTCGAGGAGGCGGTCGACGGTCGCGGGGTCGTCCGGGTCGGCCGTCGTGGCGAGCTCGACGAGCGTCAGGTGCTCGCGCACGAGGCGCGCGACGTCCGTCGCGACCTGGTCGTCGAAGCCCATGCGCAGCACGATCGGCGCGGCGAGCCGCGCACCCTCGACGGAGTGGTCCCCCGCCCCCGCGCGCTTGCCGATGTCGTGCAGGACCGCGGCGAGCAGCAGCGTGTCGCCGAGCGCGAGGTCCCGGCGTGCGTGCCCCGCGCGCGCGACGGTCTCGACGAGGTGCCGGTCGACGGTGTGCCGGTGCACGGGCGAGCGCTGCGGCCGGTTCCGCACGCCGGCCCACTCCGGGATCCACGTCGTCACCACGCCCGCCAGGTCGAGCGCCTCCCAGATCGGCACCTGCGCGTGCTCCGACGCGAGCAGCTGGAGGAAGGACGTCCGTGCCGCCTTGGGCCACGGTGTCGGCAGCGGAGGCGTCGCCGTGAGGCTCGCGACGGTCACCGGCGAGAGCGCGAGTCCCGTCCGGGCGGCGGTCGCCGCGGCGCGCAGCGAGAGCAGCGGGTCCTCGGCCGGGCGGGCGTCGACCGCGAGGACGATCTCGCCGTCGTGCTCGACCAGGTCCTCCGCGATGGGCCGCAGGCGCGGCGGCGTCCGGCGTCCGCGGACCAGCACGGGCCTGCGCGCGGGCCGCTGGAGCGCCTGACGGGCGTTGCGCGCGGTCGTGTCGAGCGCGTACGAGATGACGCGGCCCGCCTCCGCGATGCTCGCGAGCAGGTCGTCGCGGTCGTCGAAGCCGACGAGCGCCGCGACCTCGTCCTGGTCGGCGAGCAGCAGCCGGTTGGTGTGCCGACGCGTCGCGACCTGGACGGCGTCGCGCACGTCCAGGAGGTGCGCGTACGCGTGGTCGACCGCGCCGTGCGGGCGGTCGGTGAGCCACGTCGCCGCGAGCGCGCTGAGCACGACCGCGTCGCGGATGCCGCCGCGGGCCTCCTTCAGCTCGGGCTCGATGCGGTACGCGAGCTCGCCGTGCTGCTCGGCGCGCTGCCGGGTCGACGCCAGCAGCTCGGGCAGGCGGCGGCGGGCCGCGGACCGCCAGTCCTCGAGCAGCGCCGACTTGGCGCGCGCGATCACCACCGCGTCGCCCGCGACCGGCTGCAGATCGAGCAGGCCGACCGCGGCCGGGAGGTCCTTCGACGCGACCTGGCGGCACTGCGCGAGCGAGCGGACCGAGTGGTCGAGGTCGAGCCCGGCGTCCCAGATCGGGTACCAGAGCCGCTGCGCGAGCTCGGCGAGCTGCTCGGGCGAGTGCCCACGCCCCTCGTGCACGAGCAGCAGGTCGAGGTCGCTCACCGGGCTCGCGTCGCCGCGGCCGATGCTGCCGACCGCGCCGAGCGCGATGCCGTTGACGTCCTGCCCGTCGGTCGCCTGGTGCCAGAGCTCGGCGAGGCGGTGCCGGACCAGGTCGACGGCGGCCGCGCGGCGCGCGACCCCGTCGGCGGTGGGGCCCGTGAGGCGGGCGGCGAGGTCGAGCCGCTCGACGCGGAGGTCCCGCACCCCGACGAGGGGGTGCGGGACCTCCGGCGACTCGTGCTCGGCCGCGCCCCCCGCGGGCGGCCGGTTCTGCGTCATGTGCTGTGCGGGACCGTCCTGCTCAGAGGGCGTCGTCGCCGTGCTCACCGGTGCGGACGCGAGCCACGTCCTCGACCGGCACGACCCAGACCTTGCCGTCGCCGATCTTGCCGGTCTGCGCGGCGCGCACGATCACCTCGGTGACGCTCGCGGCGTCCGCGTCGGCGACCAGCACGTCGATCTTGACCTTCGGCACCAGGTCCACGGTGTACTCCGCACCGCGGTAGACCTCGGTGTGCCCGCGCTGACGGCCGTAGCCGCTCGCCTCGCTCACCGTCAGACCCCGCACACCCGCCGCCTCGAGGGCCGACTTCACGTCGTCCAGCCGGTGCGGCTGGATGACCGCCGTCACGAGCTTCGTCATCACTTCACCTCCGTCACGACCCGGGCGCCCGCGCCCAGGGACTCGTACGCCGTCTCGCCGTGCGTGGCGAGATCGAGACCGCCGACCTCGTCCTCCTCCGTCGCCCGCAGGCCGATGGTGGCCTTGAGGATGAGGGCGATGACGAGCGTGGCCAGACCGCTGAAGAGCACCGCGCACAGGGCGACGATGATCTGCGTGGCCAGCTGCCCGACGCCACCACCGTAGAACAGGCCGTTCTCGGCGCCGTCCGCGTACCAGGTCGCGTTCGCGTCGGTCGCGAAGAAGCCGATGAGGACCGTGCCGACGAGGCCGCCGACCAGGTGGACGCCGACCACGTCGAGCGAGTCGTCGTAGCCGAACCGGTACTTCAGGCCGACCGCCAGCGCGCAGAGGATGCCCGCGACGACGCCGATGCCGATGGCACCCCACGTGTCGACGGCCGCGGCCGCCGGGGTGATCGCGACGAGACCCGCGACGACGCCGGACGCGGCACCGAGCGAGGTGGCGTGGCCGTCACGGACCTTCTCCGTGGCGAGCCAGGCGAGCATCGCGACCGCGGTGGCGACCGTCGTGTTGACCCAGGCGCGACCGGCGGTGCCGTCGGCGGCGAACTCGGAGCCCGCGTTGAACCCGAACCAGCCGAACCACAGGAGCGCGGCGCCCAGCATGACGAACGGCAGGTTGTGCGGCCGCATCGGCTCGCGGCCGAAGCCGCGGCGCTTGCCCGTGACGATCGCGAGGACCAGGCCCGCGACACCCGCGTTGATGTGGACGACGGTCCCACCGGCGAAGTCGATCGGCGTGGGGAGCGAGCCGGCGAGGAACCAGCCGCCGCCGAGCAGGCCGCCGCCCCAAACCATGTGCGCCAGCGGGATGTAGACGACCGTGACCCAGATCGCCGCGAAGACGAGCCAGGTGTTGAACTTGAAGCGGTCCGCGATCGCGCCGGAGATCAGCGCGACGGTGATGACCGCGAACGTGAGCTGGAAGCCCGCGGCGACGAGGAACGGCACGCCCGTGGCGGCCATGAGGCTCTGCTCGTCGGTCGCGCCCTGCAGGCCGAAGTACTCGAACGGGTTGCCGACGAAGCCGCCGTAGTCGCCGCCGAACGTGGCCGAGTAGCCGTACAGGACCCAGATGAGCGAGACGATGCCGAGGGCACCGAAGCTCATCATCATCATGTTGAGCACGCTCTTGCCGCGCACCATGCCGCCGTAGAAGAACGCCAGGGCGGGCGTCATCAGCAGCACCAGAGACGCGGCGAGGATCATGAACGCGGTGTTCCCGCTGTCGAGTTCGAACATCGAAATCGCCTCTCCCGTCGCCAGCCGGGGGTGGCTGGTCCGGTACCAAAGGTCGGCCAGGACCGTTTCGGCGATGGGCTGAGGGTGTTACAGCGGTGTGACAACGCTCACCCGGGCGTAAACGTTCGGTTTCGTGGTGGGCATCCGTCCAGCAGCGGGCGCCCACCGGGGGCGCCGGGCTACTGCGCGAGCAGCGCGTCGACGAACGCCTCGGGGTCGAACGGCGCGAGGTCGTCGGGGCCCTCGCCGAGCCCGACGAGCTTGACCGGGACGCCGAGCTCACGCTGCACGGCGACGACGATGCCACCCTTCGCGGTGCCGTCGAGCTTGGTGAGGACGATGCCCGTGACGCCCGCGACCTCGGCGAACACGCGCGCCTGGTTGAGCCCGTTCTGACCGGTCGTGGCGTCGAGGACGAGCAGCACCTCGGCGAGCGGCGCCTCGCGCGTGAGGACGCGCGTGATCTTGCCGAGCTCGTCCATGAGGCCGGCCTTGTTCTGCAGGCGGCCGGCCGTGTCGACGAGCACGACGTCGACCGCCTCGGTCTTCCCCGTGCGCACGGCGTCGAACGCGACCGACGCGGGGTCGGCGCCGTCCTTGTCGGACCGCACGGTCCGCACGCCGACGCGCGAGCCCCACGTCTCGAGCTGGTCGGCCGCCGCGGCGCGGAACGTGTCGGCCGCGCCGAGCACGACCGTGCGCCCGTCGGCGACCAGGACGCGCGCGAGCTTGCCGACGGTCGTCGTCTTGCCCGTGCCGTTGACGCCGACCACGAGCACGACCGCCGGGACAGCCGCGCCGTCCGCGGTGGCGCCCGGGTCGGTGTGCAGCGAGCGGTCGAGCGTCGGGTCCACGATCGCGAGCAGCTGGTCGCGCAGCACGGTGCGCACCTGACCGGGCTCACGCAGGCCCTCGACCCGGACGCGCGTGCGCAGCGCGTCGACGATCTCGGTGGTCGGGCCGGCGCCGACGTCGGCGAGCAGCAGCGTCTCCTCGAGCTCGTCCCAGTCGTCCTCCGTGAGGTGGTCGCGCGACAGGACCTGCAGCAGGCGGGTGCCGAGCGGCGAGCCGGACCGGGACAGGCGGTCGCGCAGGCGGGTCAGACGTCCGGCGACGGGCGCCGGGACCTCCAGGACGGGCGGGCGGTCGAGCTCAGCGACGTCGTCGGGCGCCGCCTCGGGCGGGACGGCCGTCCCGGGAGCGGTGTCGACCGGGACCGGTGTCGCCGCGGGAGCCTGCGGGTCGCCGAAGGGCGCCTCGGGTGCCGGCACGGGCGGCGGCACGTCCTGCGTCGGGGTGCTGCCGCCGCGGCCGCGGCGCAGCGTGACCAGCAGCGTGCCGACGGTGACGACGACGACCGTCGGGATGCCGACGGCGAGGAGGGTGTTGAGGGTGTCCTGATCCACGCGCACAGTCTCCCTGGGCGGCGGGCGTGCGCGCGAGCCCGCCCACCGACGCGCCGGTGCGACCTGGCCCACACCCGGGGTGGACCGGTCGGTCAGGTCACCGCGGTGCGGCGGTCAGGCGCCGCACCAGGAGGCAGGACGGTGCGCCCGTCAGGCGCCGCGCTGGCGGGGCAGGGCGCGCGCGGCCTTGCGGCTCGCGCGCTGCAGCGTGTCGGCGAGGTCGTCGACCTGCAGGTACGGGTCGCCCTCGTCGGCGGTCGCGCGGAGGAACTCGTCGAGCGACACGTCGACGGGACGCACCGACGCGGCGGCCGCGGCCGCGGTCTGGTCGGCGTCGGGGTGCTTGCGCGCCGCCCAGCCCGCGCGGAACGCGCGCCACGGGCCCGTGCGCTCGTCCCCGGGCGCGCCGGAGCCCGCCGCGACGCCGGCGAGGATCAGCACGGCGAAGGCGACGAGGAGCGACACGAGGATCCCGACGAGCACAGCCACGGGTCCATCCTCCGCGCCCCGGGGCCCGACGCGCGCGACGTCACCCGCGCGGCGGGCAGCCCTCACACGATCTCCACACCCGCCGCCCGGCTCGTCCCGGTCGCCCGGGTCCGGGGGTCAGACGGCGACGTCCTCGCGCATGCGCTGGCTCACGACGGTCGTGACGCCGTCGCCGCGCATCGTCACGCCGTAGAGGGCGTCGGCGATCTCCATCGTGCGCTTCTGGTGCGTGACGACGATGAGCTGGGAGTCCTCCTGCAGCTCGCGGAAGATGTCGAGCAGCCGGCCGAGGTTGGCGTCGTCGAGGGCCGCCTCGACCTCGTCCATGACGTAGAACGGCGACGGCCGCGCCTTGAAGATGGCGACGAGCAGCGCGACGGCCGTCAACGACCGCTCGCCGCCGGACAGCAGCGACAGACGCTTGACCTTCTTGCCGGCCGGGCGCGCCTCGACCTCGATGCCCGTGGTGAGCATGTCGTCGGGATCGGTCAGCACCAGGCGCCCCTCACCGCCCGGGAACAGGCGCGGGAAGACGACGTCGAACGCGGCAGCGGTGTCGCGGTACGCCTCGGCGAACACCTGCTCGACGCGCTCGTCGATCTCCTTGACGATCTCCAGCAGGTCCGCGCGCGACTTCTTGAGGTCGGCGAGCTGGTCGGTGAGGAACTTGTGCCGCTCCTCGAGCGCGGCGAACTCCTCGAGGGCCAGCGGGTTGACACGTCCGAGCAGCGACAGCGCGCGCTCGGCAGCCTTCAGCCGCTTCTCCTGCTGCTCGCGCACGAACGGCACCGCGGACGGCGCGTCGGCGTCGGGCTCGGTGCCCGGCGGCAGCACGACGGGCACGTCGCGGTGCGGGCCGAACTCGTCGAGCAGCACCTGGGGGTCGAGCCCGAGCTCCTCGACCGACCGGTTCTGCAGCTGCTCGATGCGCAGGCGCTGCTGGGTGCGGGCGACCTCGTCGCGGTGCGCGGCGTCGGTGAGCTGCGCGAGCTCGCGCGCGAGCTCGTCGACCCGCGCGCGCGTCGCGGAGAGCTGCTGCTCGCGCTCGGTCCGGGCGGCCTCGGCGGCCTCGCGCTCGGTCGACGCCTGGCGCAGCGAGCCCTCGATCGCGGCGAGCGCGTGCGCGGCACCCTGCCCGACCGCGACGGCCGCGGCCGCCTGGCGCGCGCGCACGCGTTCGCGCTCGGCGGCCTTCTGCCGCGCGGCGCGCTCGGCCTCGGCGGCACGCTCGAGCGACGCGGCGCGCCCCGACAGGGCCCGCGCGCGCTCCTCGCTCGTGCGCAGGGTCAGGCGGGCCTCGGTCTCGCGCGAGCGCGCGCCCGTGGCCAGGCCGGCCAGGGAGTCGCGGCGCTCGGTCGCCTCTGCGATGGTCGCCTCGGTGTCGACGGGCTCGTCCTCGGCGACCGCGAGGCGAGCGGTGAGGTCGGCGAGCTCCGCGGCGTCCGACTCCAGGGTCGCGGAGGCGGCCGTGAGCGACGCCTCGACGCGGTCGGCCTCGGCGCGCGCGGCCCGGACGGCGGACCCCAGGTGGCCGAGCTGCTCCGCGACGGCGGCCAGTGCGGCGTCGGACTCGTTGAGCCGGGCGAGCGTGCGGTCGTGCTCGTCGCGGGCGTGCTGCTGCTCGGCGGTCGCGCCGGCGATCTCGAAGCGCAGACGCTCCGCGGTGGCCGTCGCCTCGTCCGCGCCGGAGCGGGCCTGGTCGAGCGCGGCCTGCAGGTGCAGCGCGCTCGGTGCGGTCGCCGACCCGCCGGACGCGCGATGCCGGGACAGGACGTCGCCCGCGCGGGTCGCGACGACGAGGTGCGGGTGCTGCGCGACGAGCGCGCGGGCGGTCGCGAGGTCGTCCACGACGACGACGTCGGCGAGCAGCGCGCGGACGGTCGCCTGGACGAGCGGCGGGGCGGTGACCAGGTCGACCGCACGGTCGGCGCCGGGCGGCAGGTCCACCACGGGACCCGCGTCGGGCGCGCCCGCGACCAGCAGCGTCGCGCGTCCGGCGTCCTCGGTGCGCAGCCACCGCAGCGCGTCCACGGCGGCGTCGACCGACTCGACCGCGACACCGTCGGCGAGGGCACCGAGCGCCGCGACGACGGCCTCCTCGTCGCGCGCGTCGACCGCGAGCAGCGCCGCGACCGACCCGACCGTGCCCGTGAGGCCGTCGGCGGCGAGCAGCGCACCCGCGCCGTCCTTGGGCGTGAGGCTGAGCTCGAGCGTCTCGGCCCGCGCGACGAGCGCCCCGTGCTCACGCTCGGCCTCGGACAGCCGCTGCTGCAGGTCCGTGAGCCGCTCGGTCGCGACGTCGAGGGCCTCGGCGGCGGCCTCGTGCGCGGCGTCGAGCCCCTCCTCGCCGGCCTCGACGCCCGCGACCTCGGACTCGAGCGCGACGAACTCGGTGTGCGCGGTGGCCTCGCGCTCCCGGGCAGCGGCGAGCGTCTCGTGCAGGCGCCCGATCTCGGCCTGGGTCGCCTCGACGCGGCTGCGGCGGGCGGCAACCTGACCGGCGAGCCGGGCGACGCCCTCGCGCCGGTCGGCGGCACCGCGCAGCGCGGTCGCGAGCTCCTTCTCCGCGGCCGCCGCCGCCTGCTCGGCCTCCTGGCGGGCCGTCACCGCGGCCTCGAGTGCGACGCGTGCGAGGTCGACCTCGGCGGCGAGCTCGGCCTCCGCGGCCCGGACGCGCTCCGCCTGCGCGGCGAGGTCGTCGGGGTCCTGCCCGCCCGTGCGCTCCGACCCGGCGCTGCCGAGCAGCCGCACGCGGTCCGCGGCGAGCGACGCCGTGCCCCGGAGCCGCTCGCGCAGCGACGACAGGCGGTACCAGACCTCGGTGACCTCGGTGAGGTGCGGGGTCGCCTCGGCGGCCTCGCGCTCCAGGGCGGTGAGCCCGTCGCGGGCCGCGGCGAGCGCCTGCTCGACCTCGGCGCGGCGGGCGAGCAGCGCGGACTCGTCGGCGATCTCCTGCTCGAGCGTCGCGCTGAGCTGCGCGAGGTCGTCGGCGAGCAGGCGGGCGCGCGCGTCGCGCAGGTCGGCCTGGACGACGGCGGCCTTGCGCGCGACCTCGGCCTGCCGCCCGAGCGGTCCCAGCTGGCGACGGATCTCACCGGTCAGGTCACCGAGCCGCGTGAGGTTGGCCTGCATCGCGTCGAGCTTGCGGAGCGCCTTCTCCTTGCGCTTGCGGTGCTTGAGGACGCCCGCGGCCTCCTCGATGAACCCGCGCCGCTCCTCGGGCGTCGCACGCAGCACCGCGTCGAGCTGCCCCTGCCCGACGATCACGTGCATCTCGCGGCCCAGGCCCGAGTCGGACAGCAGCTCCTGGATGTCGAGCAGCCGGCAGCCCTGCCCGTTGATCGCGTACTCCGACCCGCCGCTGCGGAACAGCGTCCGGGAGATCGTGACCTCGGTGTACTCGATCGGCAGAGCGCCGTCGGTGTTGTCGATGGTCAGCGCGACCTCGGCGCGGCCGAGCGGCGGACGGCCCGCGGTGCCGGCGAAGATGACGTCCTCCATCTTGCCGCCGCGCAGCGACTTGGCCCCCTGCTCCCCCATGACCCACGCGAGCGCGTCGACGACGTTCGACTTGCCCGACCCGTTCGGGCCGACCACGCAGGTGACGCCCGGCTCGAAGCTCAGCGTCGTCGCCGAGGCGAACGACTTGAACCCCCGCAGGGTGAGGGTCTTGAGGTGCACGGGGGAAGCCTAGGACGTGGACGGCGGGCGGTCGGGGACGCGGGGCGCGTCCGCCGCCCGCCGTCGGTGTCAGGTGAGGGGCGTCAGAGCGACGGGAACCACAGCGCGATCTCGCGCGCCGCCGACTCCTCGCCGTCCGAGCCGTGCACGAGGTTCTGGATGACCTTGAAGCCCCAGTCGCGGGACAGGTCGCCGCGGATCGTGCCGGGGGCGGCGACGGTCGGGTCGGTCGCGCCGGCGAGCGAGCGGAAGCCCTCGATCACGCGGTGCCCCTCGACGACCGCGGCCAGCACCGGGCCGGACCGCATGAACTCGACGAGCGGCTCGAGGAACGGCTTGCCGGCGTGCTCGGCGTAGTGCTCCGCGAGCAGCGCCTCGTCGGCCTCGCGGAGCTCGACGGCGACGAGCGTGTAGCCCTTCGCCTCGATGCGACGCAGGATCTCCCCCACCAGACCCCGGCGGACTCCGTCGGGCTTGACGAGGACCAGGGTGCACTGCGTGTCAGTCATGGGCGTCACCCTAACGGGGGCGCCCGGGCGGCCCGGTGACGTGTCCGTGAACGGTCAGGGGCCGACCATGCCGGGGTGCGCGGCGTCCCACTCGGCACGCTCGCGGTCGATGCGGCCGCCGACGCGCAGCGAGAACACCCACATCGCGGCGAACACCGCGCCGACGACGAACATCATCGGGATCACGAAGCCGCAGGCCAGGACGACGACCTGCGCGACCGACCCCGCGACGTAGCCGCCGGGTCGACCGACCCAGCCGGCGAGCACGACCAGGACGACGGTGAGCGAGCCGCCGACCCACCACACGGTGGCGGTGTCGGCGACCCGCAGGCCGTACGCCACGAGCGTCGCGAAGAACACCACGAAGGCCTCGAGAACGAGCATCGTCTGGGTGAACTGCGGCTTCGCGGGGCGCTTGCGGCGCACGGCCTGCGGGTCGGTCGAGCTCATCGGGTCAGGTTACCGGGCACCCACGGCGTCGCCGTCGGCCGCTCGGTCGCCCGCGGTGGGCGCCCCGTCGTCGTCGTGCGCGGAGGCCGAGAGCTCGTCCACGACGACCGCGCCGTCGACCGTCGCGTCCGCGCGGACCGCGCCCGCACGCACGTCGTCCGCCGCGACCGCCTCGCCGCGCGCGACCATGCCGGCCACGTCGGAGAGCTTCACCTCGCGGAGGAACAGCGCGAGCACGAAGCCGACCACGACGAGCGGGATGAAGTACCAGAACGACGACGACAGGCTGCTCGCGTAGGCGTCGATGACACCGGTCTTGAACGGCTCGGGCAGCTGCTGGACGACGTCCGGGGTGAGGCCGGACGCCTCGCCGCCGGAGCCGGCGGGCACGCCCGCGAACACGTCGGTGACCTGCTCGATGAGCCGGCTGGTGAACATCGTGGAGAACACGGCGACGCCGACGGCCGCTCCGATCTCGCGGAAGAAGTTGTTCGCCGACGTCGCGGTGCCGAGCTCGTGCGGGTCGACCGCGTTCTGCACGGCCAGGACGATCGTCTGCATGACGAGGCCCATGCCGGCGCCGAGCACGAAGATCATCGCGCCGAACAGCCACATCGACATGTCGCCGGTGATGCGGGTCAGCCACACCATCCCGACGGTCGTGATCGCGAGGCCCGCGACGGGGAAGATCTTGTAGCGGCCGGTCTTGGTGATCGCGATACCCGAGCCGATCGCGGTGAGCATGACGCCCGCCATCATCGGCAGCAGGAGGTAGCCGGACTGCGTGACGCCCACGCCGGTCGACATCTGGAGGAACGTCGGCAGGAACGCGAGGGCGGAGAACATGCCCATGCCGAGGATGAAGCCAATGGCCGTCGCGATCGTGAAGGTGCGGTTGCGGAACAGGCGCAGCGGGAGCAGCGGGTCGGACGCCTTGAGCTCCGCCACGATGAACAGCGCGATCGAGAGCAGCGTGCCGACGACGAGCGCGAGCAGGCCCGGGTCGGACCAGTCGTAGCCGCGCTGCCCGCTCCAGCTCTCCCAGCTGGTGGCGAGGACCAGGCCGGACGTGCCGAGGACGACGAACAGGATGCCCGCGACGTCGATGCGGCGGCCCGAGCGGTGCGACGGCAGCTTGAGCGCGAACCACGCGACGGCGAACGCCGCGATGCCGACGGGGATGTTGATCCAGAAGCACCAGCGCCAGTCGGCGTGCTCGGTGAACAGGCCGCCGAGCAGCGGGCCGACGACGGCCGCGATGCCGAACAGGGCGCCCATCGGACCCATGTACTTGCCGCGGTCCTTGGCGGGGACGATGTCGGCGATGATCGCCTGCGACAGGATCATGAGGCCACCGCCGCCGAGGCCCTGGATGCCGCGGCCGACGACGAGCCAGCCGAAGGACCCGGCGAAGCCGGCGACCGCGGAGCCCGCCGTGAACAGCGCGATCGCGACGAGGAACGGCCAGCGCCGCCCCCAGATGTCGCCGAACTTGCCGTAGAGCGGCATGACGATCGCGATGGCCAGGATGTAGGCCGTCACGACCCAGCCCTGGTGCTCGACGCCGTCGAGCTCGCCGACGATGGTCGGCATCGCGGTGCCGACGATCGACTGGTCGAGCGACGACAGGAACATGCTCGCCATGAGGGCGCCGAAGATGAGCCAGACGGTGCGGGGCGTGAGGACGACGAGCGGCTTGTCGCTCGCTCCCACGTCGGGGACGGTGGCGGTGGCCATGGGGTTCCTTGCTTCTCAGGGGACGTGGATGGCGTGGTCGTGCGGGCGCGCGGACGCGCCCGTCCCGCGGGTGGCGGGCAGATCGGGTGCGTCAGTCGGCGAGCAGCGCGCGCAGCTCCCCGACGACGGTGTGCAGGTGGTCGCGGATCTCGCCCTCGCTCCCGCCCGACTCCCAGCGCACGAACGTCGCGTGCGTGAGGAACAGGGCGAGCGAGGCGACGGTGTCGGGCGAGTGGACGGGGTCGTCGCCGAGCCGGCGTGCGACGAGTGCCATGAGGTTGCCCTTGTGCTTGTCGAGCCACGCAAGGTGCCGCGCGAGCAGCCGGGGCTCCTGCGCGGCGATGGCGAGGCCCTTCGCCATGCGCGCCCGGCCGGGGGGCGCGGCGTCGAGCAGCGAGCCGACGAGGTGCTCGAGGTCGGTCACGAGGTGGCCCGTGGGGCCCCCGGACGCGAACTCGTCCTCGACCAGCGGGTCGATCGGGTACGTCGCGTGCCCGAGGACCGCGTCGTCCTTCGTCTCGAAGTAGTTGAAGAACGTGCGGACGGAGACGCCGGCGGCCTCGCAGATGGCCTCGACCGTGACGGCGTCGAGACCGTCGCGGTCGACGAGGCGGTGGGTGGCGTCGATGAGCGCGTCGCGGCGGGCGCGCTTCTTGCGCTCGCGGAGCCCGAGGGCGCCCACGAGCTCCTCGATGCTGGGCGCCGACTCGTCGACGGGCCGCGTGTCGGCGGGGTCGGCGAGTCCGCGCGCGGCGTCGACTTCCTGCATGGGATGCAACATTACATCCACTGCAACTTTGCAGTCCATGCAGTTTCTGTGCCGTCGCTCACCCGGCCCATCCAGACCGCGCGCCCAGGCGTCGCGTCAGACCTCCCCGAAGCCGCCCTCCACCGCGTCGAGCAGCGCGTCGCGCGCCTCGACGGCCTGCGGCCCCTCGGCCTCGACGACGATCTCCTGCCCCTGCACGGCACCGAGCTTCATGAGCTGCAGGACGCTCGCCGCGTCGACGCCGTTCACGCGGACGCGCGCGTCGTAGCCGGCGATCATGCGCGCCACGATCGCGGCGGGACGCGCGTGCAGCCCGAGGGGGTTCCGCAGCACCGCTGAGCCCCGCGCCACGTCGTCCCCCTGGGCCGCCGGGGCAGCGGGCTCGCTCGGCGGCACCGCCGCGAACGTCGTCCCCGCGTGCTCGGCCGCGGCCACGACGGCGGCGAGGTCCGCTCCCCCGTGCGCCGCGACCGCGGCGGCGACGGCTCCCTCGACGAACGGCGCGTCCGCGAGCCGCACACGCGCGGCGACGTCGGGCTCCGCGAGCTCGAGCACCGACTCCGCGGTCAGGACCGCCGAACCCAGGTCGGTCAGCACGACCGCCGACCGACCGTCCGCGGTCGCGTCCGTCAGCGCCGCCTCGACCAGGTCGAAGCTCGTGCCCAGCCCGCCGTCGGGACCGCCGCCCGCCGCGAGCAGCAGCACGCCCGGCGCCATCTGCCCGGCGAGCTCGACCGCCCCCTCGGCGAGACCGCGCGAGTGCGACACGAGGACGAGCGCGACACGGGCGGTCGCGCGCTCGCCTGTCACGCCGCTGCCTGCGCCGCGGCGGCGAGGAGCAGCTCGGTCGACCGCGCACCCGGGTCGAGGTGGCCCGCCGAGCGCTCGCCCAGGTAGCTGGCCCGTCCCTTGGTCGCGACCAGCGGGATCGTGGCCTGCGCACCGTCGGCCGCCGCCTGGGCCGCCGCCGCGAGCACCGCCGGGGGTGCCGCGCCCTGGTCGGCCGCCGCGACCGCGGCCTCCGTCGCGGGCGTCCACGCGTCGACCATCGTCTTCTCGCCCGTCGTCGCCTTGCCGCGCGCGACGATCCCCTCGAGCGCGGCCTCGAGCAGCGCGACCACACCGCCGCTGTCGAGCTCCGTGACGTCGGTCGCGCGCGCGGCCCGCAGGAACGCCGTGCCGTACAGCGGTCCCGCCGCGCCGCCGACCGTCGACATGAGCGTCGTCGCGACGAGCTTGAGCACGTCGCCGATCTGGGCGGGCTGCTCGGGCAGTGCGTCGAGCTTGGCGACGACCGCCTTGAAGCCGCGGTTGAGGTTCTCCCCGTGGTCGCCGTCGCCGATCTGGCGGTCGAGCTCGACCAGCTCGTCGCGATGCTCGGCGACCGTCGCGGCGCTCGCACGCACCCACGCCACCGCCCACGCCACGTCCAGCGTCATGCCCCGTCCCCTCGACCGCGGACGTCCCGGAGCCTCACCACCGCAGGGCGGTGGTGTGCACGGGGGCGTCCCACAGGGCGGTCGTCTCGGCGTCCAGCCGCAGCACGGTGACCGACGCGCCCTGCATCTCCAGTGATGTCACGTAGTTGCCGACGAGCGAGCGAGTGACCTCGACCCCGCGCTCGGAGAGCAACGCGCGTGCCCGACGATAGACGACGTACAGCTCGGAGGCGGGCGTGCCCCCCATGCCGTTGACGAACAGCAGCACCTCCTCGCCGCCCGACAGGCCCAGGTCGTCGACCACGGGCGTCAGCAGCATCTCGGTGATCTCGTCCGCGCCCGCGAGCGGGATGCGCCGACGGCCGGGCTCGCCGTGGATCCCGATGCCGATCTCGATCTCGTCCTCGGGCAGGTCGAAGCTCGGCTTGCCGGCGTGCGGGACGGTGCACGCGGTGAGCGCGACGCCCATGGACCGCACGTTGGCGATGACCTTCTCGGCGACGGCCGCGACGGCGTCGAGGTCGTCGCCGCGCTCGGCGGCCGCCCCTGCGATCTTCTCGACGCACACGGTCCCTGCGACGCCGCGACGGCCGGCGGTGTAGAGCGAGTCCTCGACGGCGACGTCGTCGTTGACCACGACCGAGCGGACGGTCACGCCCTCGGCCTCGGCGAGCTCCGCGCCCGTCTCGAAGTTGAGCACGTCGCCCGTGTAGTTCTTGACGATCGCGAGCACCCCCGCTCCGCCGTCGGCCGCCTGGATCGCGGGCGCGATCTGGTCGGGCGTCGGGGACGTGAACACCGCGCCCGGCACGGCCGCGTCGAGCATGCCGACACCGACGAACCCCGCGTGCAGCGGCTCGTGCCCGCTGCCGCCACCGCTCACGAGCCCGACCTTGCCCTCGCGCGCGCCACCCGTCCGCACCACGTACGGCGGGTCGAGGTGCACCTCGACGAGGTCCGGGTGCGCGGCCGCGAAGCCCTCGAGCGACTCGGCGACGACGTCCTGGGGGTCGTTGATGAGCTTCTTCACGCTGTCCGTCCTCCCGTCGACCTGGGCACGACCGCCCACGTCAGGTGCGTCGAGGCCTCGTCGTCCCGACCACCCCCACCTTCTCCGCACCCCAAGGAACGGTCAAGGCGACGACGTGCGCCCCCGGTGCACGTTCGTGCACGCGGGGGCGCGGTGTCACCCGGACGGGTGGCGGTGCGGGATGCGACGACCCGTCAGGGGCGCCCCAGGAGGATCCGGGCCTCCGCGACGAGGACGATCGAGCCGGTGACGAGCACCGCGGCCCCGCGCTCGACCTCGCTCTCCGCGAGCGACGCCGCGAGGTCGACGGCCTCGTCCAGCCGCTCGACGACGTGCACGCGGTCCTCGCCGAACACGTCGTACGCGACCTCCGCGAGGTCCTGCGGGTCGAGCGCGCGCGACGTCGGTGCTCGCGTCACCACGATCTCCGCCAGCACCGGCTCCAGCACCGACAGGATCCCCTCCGGGTCCTTGTCCGCCATGACGCCGACGACGCCCACGACGCGCTGGAACGCGAACGCCTCCTCGAGGGACGCGACGAGCGCCTCGACGCCCGCGGGGTTGTGCGCGCCGTCGACGATGACCGTCGGGCTCGACCGCACGACCTCGAGGCGGCCCGGCGACGTGACGTCGGCGAACGCGGCCCCGACGACGTCGCCGTCGAGGGCCGCGCCGCCGGTGAGGAACGCCTCGACCGCGACGAGCGCGAGCAGCGCGTTGTGCGCCTGGAACGCGCCGTGCAGCGGCAGGAACACCTCGGAGTAGACGCCGCCGAGCCCGCGCAGCGTCAGCATCTGCCCGCCGACCGCGACCTGCCGGTCGACCACCGCGATCTCGACGCCCTCGCGCACGACGCGCGCACCGTGCTCGGCCGCCGCAGCCAGCACCACGCCCTCGACGTCCTCGGTCTGCTGCGCGAGGACGAGCGTCGCCCCGTCCTTGACGATGCCCGACTTCTCGGACGCGATCTCGACGAGCGTGTCGCCGAGGTAGCGCTCGTGGTCCATCGCGATCGGCGTGATGACCGCGACCTCGCCGTCGACGACGTTCGTCGAGTCCCACCGGCCGCCCAGGCCCACCTCGACGACGGCGACGTCGACGGGCGCGTCCGCGAAGGCCGCGAACGCCATGACCGTGAACACCTCGAAGAACGACAGCCGCGGCTCGCCCTTCTCCGCCGACCGCTGGTCGACCAGGTGCACGTACGGCGCGACGTCCTGCCACACCTCGACGAACCGCTCGTCGCTGATCGGCTCGCCGTCGATCGCGATGCGCTCGGTCACGCGCGTGAGGTGCGGGCTCGTGAACCGGCCCGTGCGCAGGCCGTGCTCGCGCAGCAGCCGCTCGACCATGCGGCTCGTCGACGTCTTGCCGTTGGTGCCCGTGAGGTGGATGGTCCGGTAGGCGCGCTGCGGGTCGCCCAGCAGCTCGCACACCGCGCGCACGCGGTCGAGCGTCGGGTCGATGTCGTGCTCGGGAGCGCGCGACAGGATGGCGCGGTAGACCTCGTCGGCGGCCTCCCGTGCGGCGCGCTCCTGCTCGGCGCGCAGGTGCTCGGATCCCTTGCTCATGCCTCGTACCCGCCCGCCTCGACGGCCTCGACGTGGACCCCGACCGCGTCGGCGGCCGACGGGTTGACCGTGACGCTCACCGCGAGCGTCTCGTGCGCGATGGTGTCGCGGTGCGTCTCGACGTCGGCCACGTGCTCGCGCGGCACGTCGAGCGTGAGGAGGATGCGGTCGCCGACGTTGAGCCCGGCGGCCTTGCGGGCGTCCTGGACCTGCCGCACGACGTCGCGCGCGTACCCCTCGGCCAGCAGCTCGTCGTCCAGGGCCACGTCGAGCACGACGAACCCGTCGGTCGACAGCACCGCGGCGGCCAGGTCGACCCCCTCGCGCTGCTCGACGACCGTCGTCACCGTGTACTCGTGCTCCTGGAGCGCGACCTCGCCGTCGTCGGTGCGGACGACGACGCCGTCGGGCGTCTGCTCCCACGCACCCGCCTTCGCGGCCTTGATGACGGTCTGCACGGCACGACCCAGGCGCGGGCCGGCCGCACGCGCGTTCACGGCGAGCTGCGCGCTCACGCCCAGGTCGGCGGCGTCGGCGTCGTGCAGGCCCAGGACCTCGACCTCACGGACGTTGACCTCGGACGCGATCAGACCGACGAACGGGCCGAACCACTCGGGGTGCGGCACGACGACGCGCAGGCCGCGCAAGGGCTGGCGCACGCGGATCTGCCGGGCCTTGCGCAGCGCGTGCGTCGTCGACACGACCTCGCGCACGCGGTCCATGGCCGCGACGAGCTCGGCTTCGGTGTACTCGAAGCCCACGTCCGTCGCCACGACGTCGGCGGCCGTCGGCCAGTCGGTGAGGTGCACGCTGCGCCCGCCCGTCAGGCCGCGCCAGATCTCCTCCGTGACGAGCGGCGCGAGCGGCGCCATGACGCGCGTGAGCACCTCGAGCACCGTCCACAGCGTGTCGAAGGCCGCCTGGTCCTCGTCCCAGAACCGGTCGCGCTGCGTGCGCACGTACCAGTTGGTCACGAGGTCGAGGTGGTCGCGGACCGCCTCGCACGCCTCCGCGATGTCGTACGCGTCGAGGTGGCGCGTGACGTCGTCGACGAGCCACCGGGTGCGCGCGAGCACGTACCGGTCCATCGTCGCGAGCGACCCCACGGACGACTCGTCGACGCGTCGGGCCGTGAGCCCCTCCCCGCCGCGCACCGCACCCGCGTACAGCGTGAAGAAGTAGTACGTGCTCCACAGCGGCAGCAGCACCTGGCGCACGCCGTCGCGGATGCCCTCCTCGGTCACGACGAGGTTCCCGCCGCGCAGGATCGGGCTCGACATGAGCGACCAGCGCACCGCGTCCGAGCCGTACTTGTCCCACATGACGACGGGGTCCGGGAAGTTGCGCAGCGACTTCGACGCCTTGCGGCCGTCGTCGCCGAGGACGATCCCGTGGCACATGACGTTGCGGAACGCCGGGCGGTCGAAGATCGCCGTCGCGAGGACGTGCAGGGTGTAGAACCAGCCGCGCGTCTGCCCGATGTACTCGACGATGAAGTCGCCCGGGTAGTGGTGCTCGAACCAGTCGGCGTTCTCGAACGGGTAGTGCACCTGCGCGAACGGCATCGCGCCCGAGTCGAACCACACGTCGAGCACGTCGGGGATCCGGCGCATGGTCGAACGGCCGGTGGGGTCGTCCGGGTTCGGGCGCGTGAGGTCGTCGATGAACGGGCGGTGCAGGTCGGGCTCACCGGCCTCGTTCACGGGCAGGCGGCCGAAGTCCGCCTCGAGCTCCGCGAGCGAGCCGTAGACGTCGACGCGCGGGTGCAGCGGGTCGTCCGACACCCACACCGGGATCGGCGTGCCCCAGTACCGGTTGCGGCTGATCGACCAGTCGCGCGCGTTGCTGAGCCACTTGCCGAACTGGCCGTCCTTGATGTGCTCGGGCGTCCAGGTGATCTCCTGGTTGAGCTCGACCATGCGGTCGCGGAACTCCGTGACGCGCACGAACCACGACGACACGGCCTTGTAGATCAGCGGGTTCCGGCAGCGCCAGCAGTGCGGGTAGGAGTGGTCGTACGTCTCGTGGCGCACGACGACGGACCGCTGCGCGGCGTCGACGCGCGCGAGGGGACCCGAGCCCGCCTTGAGGTCCGCGATGATCGGCTTGTTCGCCTCGAAGACCTGCTGGCCGGCGTAGTCGCCGACCTCGGCCGTGAACCGCCCACGCGCGTCGACCGGCACGACGGGCGCGATGCCCGCCGCGTCGCACGCGACCATGTCGTCCTCGCCGAACGCGGGCGCGAGGTGCACGACGCCGGTGCCGTCGTCGGTCGTGACGAAGTCCGCGGCGAGCACGCGGTGCGCGTGCTCGTGGCCCGCGAAGTAGTCGAACGGCGGCGTGTAGGAGCGGCCGACGAGGTCGGTGCCCGTCACGGTCTCGACGACCGTCGCCTCGCCGAGCTCGCGCTGGTAGGCGGCGAGCCGCGCCGCTGCGAGCATGACGCGCTCCCCCGGGTGCGCCTGGCCGAACGGCGAGTCCGCCGCGGGCTCGACGACCACGTACTCGACGTCCGGGCCGACCGCGACGGCGAGGTTGCTCGGGAGCGTCCACGGGGTCGTCGTCCAGACGAGCAGCAGCTCGCCGCTCTCCAGGCGGAGTCCGACGGTCAGCGCGGGGTCCTGGCGCGACGCGTACACGTCGTCGTCCATGCGCAGCTCGTGGTTCGACAGCGGCGTCTCGTCGACCCAGCAGTACGGCAGGACCCGGTAGCCCTCGTACGCGAGGCCCTTGTCGTGAAGCTGCTTGAACGCCCAGATCACCGACTCCATGAAGGTGACGTCGAGCGTCTTGTAGTCGTGGTCGAAGTCCACCCAGCGCGCCTGACGCGTGACGTAGTCGCGCCACTCGCCCGTGTACTTGAGCACCGACTCGCGACACGCCTGGTTGAACTTCGCGATGCCGAGCTCGTCGATCTGCGCCTTCTCGGTGATGCCGAGCAGCCGCTGCGCCTCGAGCTCCGCGGGCAGGCCGTGCGTGTCCCAGCCGAACCGGCGCTCGACGCGGCGGCCCTTCATCGTCTGGAAGCGCGGGACGACGTCCTTCGCGTAGCCGGTGAGCAGGTGGCCGTAGTGCGGCAGGCCGTTCGCGAACGGCGGGCCGTCGTAGAAGACGAACTCGTTGCTGCCGTCCTCCCCCGCGTCGCGCTGGTCGATCGACGCCTGGAACGTCCCGTCGGCGTCCCAGTGCGCGAGGACGTCGCGCTCGAGCCCGGGCAGGTCCGGCGACGCGGGCACGGGCTGGTCGGGGCGGTGCAGCGGGTAGCGCGGTGCGGTGGTCACCGTCGGGTCTCCTGGTCGATCTCGCTCACGGCCGCGAGGACGACCACCCCCGGGTGCGGGGACGACCGCGGTACCACCTCGCTTGCCGGCTCCCCCTCGCGGGGTCGTCGACCTCTCTGCTGCGGCTGTGACGGGCCTGCCCCGTCCGGTTCTACTGGGGCTCGTCCCCGCCGGGCGGGTCGGAGCCTGTTCTTCCGGAGGCTCGCCGGTGATGGCCGGGTCGACGCCTGTGGGCGTGAGTCTACCGACCCGTCCCGGGAGGTCCGCCACCGCGAATGCGTCCGCGCAGGCCACGGCCCGGCCGTCACGGGAGGGCGTGACGACCGGGCCGCGGTCGGACGTCAGCGCGTCGCGAGCGCGGCGACCTCCGTCGGGGTGAGCGCCGAGCTCCAGACGGACACCTCGTCGACGTCGCCCTGGAAGGGCGTGTCCCACCAGTTGACGCCGAGCGCGAACGTGCCCGTCGTCGTCGTGAGCACGTCGGGGAAGCCCGTGCCGGTGTAGCGCGCCTCGCCGTCGACGTAGACGACCACGTCGCCGCCGTCGACCGTGACCGCGACGTGGCTCCACTCGCCGACCGGGATCTGCGTGCCCGTGCCGGCGTCGTACCACTGCGCGCCCGACCAGACCATGGTCGAGCCGCCGACGCCGTCGTGGCCGCGCGGGACCACGCTGACCCAGCTGTCCGCGTCGCGCGCCGCGAAGAACGCGGTCGTGTACGGCGTGAGCGCCTGCGGGCGCAGCCACATCGACGCGGACCACGTCGAGCCGGAGACGAGACCGTCGGGCAGCCGGACGCCCGAGGTGCCGTTGAGGTGCGCGGCCTGACCGCGCGCGCCGTCGGCGACGTACGTGACCTGGCCGCCGGCCTGGTCGAGCCGCGGGCCGGTCGTCGTGGCGGGGGCGTGGGTCCCCGTGCCGTCGGCGAGGTCGCCCTCGAAGGACCACGAGCCGACGACGCCTCCGGCCACGCGCTGCAGGACGGTGACGTCGAAGGTCGCGGTCCTGACGACCTTGCCGTTGCGGACCGTCGCGGTGAGCGTGACGTGCGCGTCGCCTGCGCCCGTCTCGGGGCGGGTCACGTCGCCCGTGGTCGACACGACCGCGGGGTCGGACGACGCCCACGTGACCGTCGTGCCGTGGGTGCCGGTGGTCGGCAGCGCGAGGTCCGCGACGACGCCCGAGGTGTCCCCGAGGTCGAGGTCGGCGACGACCGCGTCCACGGCCTGCTTCGCGGTCAGCGACGGGACCGCGCTGCCCCACAGCGTCACGCCGCCGCGGGACAGCACGGAGAACGTCACGACCCAACGGGCCTGGTCCGGCTGCCACGAGCGCGTGAAGACGCCGTCGTAGCGCGTGCCGCCCGCGTCGATCCGGGCCTGGTTCTTGCCCGTGAGGGACCACTTGCCGGTGAGCGAGCCGGTGACCTTGCCGTTGGCCGTGAGCGTGACGGGGGTCGCGCGGCGCTGGTCGGCCGTGAGGGCCTTGTCGTGCGTCACGAGCGCGTACTCCCCCGCGACGTCCTTGCGCTCGACGCGCCGGTCGTCGCCGCCCGCGTAGCGGTACGGGTCGAGGACGGGCCAGCCCTGGGAGTTCATCCACATCTGGTGCACGCGGACCTCGTGCTGCTCGCCCTTGCCGGGGAAGCGCGCGTGGAAGACGAGGAACGTCTCGCCCGTCTCCGGGTCGCGGTACCAGCTGTTGTGACCCGGCGAGAGGTAGCCGGTTCCAGGGCCCTCGCCGGGGTCGCCGATCTCGCGCGCGAACAGGTGGTTGCCGAGGATCTTGGTGCCGAACGGCTCGATCGACGCGTCGTCGAACAGCGGCTTCGTCGGGTCTGACTTCACCTGCGCCATGTCGTTGCCCGCGGCGTCGAGGTACGGGCCGTCGGGGCTCTTCGAGCGGGCGACCCGCACGTTGTACGCGCCGTTCGCGTCGAGGCCGCCGAACGACAGGAAGAGGTAGTAGTACCGGGTCTTCGTGTCGTACATGACGGTCGGGCCCTCGATGCGGCTGTGGTTCCCACCGACGAGGTGCTTCCCGTAGCCCTGACCCTCGACCGGCTTCCCGGTGGACGGGTCGAGCTCCAGGATGAAGATGCCGCCCGAGTATGACCCGTAGACGAGCCACCAGGTGCCCTTGGCGTCGACGAACGCGTCCGGGTCGACGGTGTTGGGGTGCACGCGGGCGTCGTAGATCGCGCCGTCGACGGCGTCGGACGGCTCGTCCCACATCCCTGACTTCAGGAAGATCCCCTGGTCGACGTACGGGCCGTCGACGTCGTCGCTCACCGCGATCCCCATCGCCGAGCGGGGCGAGTCGCCCTTGCAGGCGTTGTAGTACATCGCGTAGCGACCGTCGGGGAGCTGGATGACGTCGGCCGCCCAGAGGGTGTCGGTCTGCGCCCAGGCGAACGTCTCGGCGAGGTTGGCACGGACGTCGTCGAACAGCGGGTTGTCCGCGTTCGCGCCGTCGGCGACCTTCTCCCAGTGCAGCAGGTCGTCGGTCTTGGCGGCGGCGAGGTGGCTGCCGAACACCCAGATGTCGTCGCCCGACGTGACGACCGACGGGTCGTGCACGGAGACGTCCTGGAAGGTCGGCGGGGGCGGTTCGGCCGGGCGGCGGTGCGCCTGGGCGGCGGGGGCGCTCGTGACTCCGAGCGCGAGGGTCAGGGCGGCGGCCGTGAGGGCGGCGCGCACGGGGCGACGGGCCATCGGTACTCCTGGTGCGACGTCGGACGCAGGACAGGGCGCGGGCGGCGGCGATGCCGCGAAGAAGCGCCGAGTCCGGAATCTACAACGTTGTGCGAGAGATGTACATCGTTGTAGGACGCGGGATTGGTCCGATCCGCGCCGAGCTGCGGTGGTGCGCGGTGCGTCAGCCGTCGGCGCCGACGCGCTCCTCGTCGGGCTTGTCGGCCGCGACCGCACCCGGGTCCCGGGCAGGGCCACCGTCTCCCAGCCCGGCCAGGTACGACGCCACCCACGCGAGCGCCGAGTTCCAGTTGATCGTCATCTCGTTCACGCCGTACGCGTGGACGTCGTCGACGAAGCACTGCTGCGCCGGGCTGCCCGCGAGCGCGGCCGACACCGGGTCGGGGCAGTCGGAGTTGGGGCCGCCCGACACGGTCCCGCGCGGCGGGGGCGGCAGGTCGGGGTCGAGCGCGTGCGCGTACCAGCGGCTGTGCTGGTTGCGGACGTCGCGCGTCCCGAAGCCGGTCACGTACGACAGGCCCAGGGCGTTGCGGCCCAGCAGGTAGTCGACGCCGCCGAGCACGGCGTCGCGGTAGCGGTCGTCGCGCGTGATCTCGTGCGCGGCGGCCAGGATCGCGAGGTTGTTGAGGACGAGCCCGTTGCTGCCCCAGTCGTAGCGGCCGTTCGACGGCACGTAGGGGAGGCCGAACGGCTGGGTGGCCTGTTGCTCGACCAGCGCGTCGGCGGCGTCGACGACGGACGCGCGCACGAGCGACCGCTCGGGCAGCGCGCTCTCGACGGTCGCGAGCTGCAGGCGCGCCCACGCGGAGACGTGGTTCCAGTCGAACCCCTCGGGCCGGAACGCCGGCCGCTCACCGCCCAGGCGGTACGGGTTGGCGCGCAGGTCCGCGGCGTAGCGGTCCTCTCCCGTCGTGAGGTAGAGCTCGGTCGCGGACCAGAGGCGGTCGTCGTCGACGTCGAGGTCGTCGTACGGTCCGCTCCCGGCGTTCTCGAGCGTGTTGGTGTCGGGTGCGAGGACGACGGGGTGCGTCGCGGCGGCGTCGTAGGCCGCGCGTGCCGCGTCGAGCAGGCGCTCCGCGAAGGCCGCGTCGTGCGGCGCGAGGACGCGGGCGCCCTGTGCGGCGACGGCCGCCAGGTTGAGCGTCGCCGCCGTCGAGGGGCGGTGCAGGTAGCGCGGCTGCGGGTCGTCGGCGGGGAGCGTCGGCAGCGGCACCCAGCGCTCGTCGGACACCTTGTGGTGCACGAGGCCCGCGTACGGCTGCCCGTCGGGCACGACCATGCGGAGCATCCACTCGAGCTCCCAGCGGGCCTCGTCGAGCACGTCGGGCACGCCGTTCCCGCGCTCGGGGACACGGAGCGAGCCGTCGCCGAGCGCGTCGTCCGTGCCGGTGCGCACCGCACGCTCGTACAGGCCCAGCAGCTGGGCGACCGCGATGCCGCCGTTGACGACGTACTTGCCCTGGTCGCCCGCGTCGTACCAGCCACCGGTCACGTCGAGCGTGTAGTCGCCGGTCCAGCCGTCGTAGAGGTCGACGCCGTCCGCCGTCGTCGCGTGCCCGGCGGGCAGGCACGGGACCGCGCCGTCGCCGCGGTTGGGGGCGACGTCGACGTGCCCCGCGGCGCGCCCGTACCCGGGGCCGAGCAGGTCCTCCTCGATCGCGACGCCGCTGCGCTGGCCGTAGAAGACGACGATCGACTCGACGCGCAGGTCGTCGTACAGGTCGGCGCCGACCGCGAACGGGTCGCTCGTCGCGCCGTCGGCCTCGAGCACGTAGCCGTTCCCGGGCGCCACGACGACGTCGACGGCGATCACGTGGACGTCGAGGCCTGCCGACGGGTCGTGACCCCGCGGGACCGACTCCCCCTCGGCCACGACGGCACCGTCGCCGTCGCGCAGCCGCCACGCCACCGGCTCCGTCGCGTCCGTGACGAGCGTCGCCGTCTTCGGCCCGTGCGTGAGGTAGCCGACCTGGTTCACGCGCACGCGGGGTGCGTCCTCGCTGGTCATGTCCGTCCCTTCGTCGCGGCAGGCCGACGGCGGCCACCCTACGGCCCGGGACGGACGGCCCGGCGGCGTTCGGTGACCCGGGAGAGGATCGGTGCATGCCCCTCGTCCTCCTCGACCTCGACGGCACCCTCCTCGACTCGGCGCCCGGCATCACCGCGTCGGTCCGCGCCGCCTACCGCGCGGTGGGCCTGCCCGTCCCGCCCGACGACGTCCTGCGGTCCTTCGTCGGCCCGCCCATCTGGGACTCCCTGCGCGCGCACGGGGTGCCGGCCGACCGCGTCGAGGAGGTCGTGCACGCCTACCGGACGGCGTTCGCGGACATCGGCATGTACGACGCGACGGTGTTCGACGGGATCCCCGACGTGCTCCGCGAGCTGCGCGCCGCAGGGCTGACGCTCGTCGTCGCGACGGCCAAGCCCGAGGTGTTCGCCCGGCCCATCTGCGACCGGCTCGGGCTGGCGGACCTCGTCGACGGCGTGTTCGGCGCACCGCTCGACGAGACCTCGACCAAGGCCGACGTCATCGCGCGCGCGCTCGACTCGCTCGCCGACCGGCCCGAGGCGGCGGTGACCCTCATGGTCGGCGACCGGGAGCACGACGTGCACGGCGCGGCCGAGCACGGCGTCGCGTGCGTCGGCGTGACCTGGGGCTACGCCGCCCCGGGCGAGCTCGAGGCCGCCGGCGCGGTCGCCGTCGTGGACTCCCCCGCGGCGCTGCGCGACGAGGTCCTGCGGCGGCTCGTCCCGACCCACCACGACGAGGTCGCGTCGCGCGCTTGACCTTGACGCCGCGTCAACTCCTACCGTGGATCAGGACCACACAGGGAACGCCACGGGAGGACGCGGTGGAGGCCTCGATCCAGGAGGTCGCCCGGCTGACGGGCACCACGAGCCGCACGCTGCGGCACTACGACCAGATCGGGCTGCTCGAGCCCAGCCGGGTCGGCGAGAACGGGTACCGCTGGTACGACGAGGACGCCCTCGTCCGGCTCCAGCGGATCCTGCTCCTGCGCGACCTCGGGCTCGGGCTCACCGACATCGGCCGGGTGCTGGCCCGCGAGCAGGACGAGACCGCCGCGCTGCGGCGGCACCTCGCCTGGCTGCGCGACGAGCAGCGCCGGCTCGCCCGGCAGGCCGCGTCCGTCGAGCGGACCCTGACCGCACGGCAGGAAGGAGAACCGATCATGGCCGACGAGATGTTCGACGGCTTCGACCACACGCAGTACAAGGACGAGGTCGAGCAGCGCTGGGGCAAGGACGCGTACGCGCAGGGTGACACCTGGTGGCGCGGCCTGTCCGACCAGCAGAAGCGCGAGTTCCAGGAGGAGGCCGCGCAGCTCGGTCGCGACTGGGGCGCGGCGGCGGAGGCGGGCGTCGACCCCGTGTCCGACGAGGCGCAGGAGCTCGCGCGGCGGCACGTCGCGTGGCTCGGCGGCATCCCCGGCACGCCCGGGCACGGCACCGCGCCCGTCCGCGAGTACGTCGTCGGGCTCGCCGACATGTACGTCGCGGACCCGCGGTTCGCGAAGAACTACGGCGGCGAGCAGGGCGCCACGTTCGTCCGCGACGCGCTGCACGAGTACGCGGCCCGTCATCTCTGACGGCTCCACGCCGGGGCGCACCCGCCCGGCACCTGCCCGGCCGGCGGGACGCGCCCCGGTCGGGCAGCCCGGGAGAAGTGCCCGGGCACTCGGGCTCCGCGCCCTGGTGCCCGGGCGCACCGCCCGCCGAGTCTCCTCGTCAGACGCCGGCACGCCTCGCCGGCCGAGACGAAGGAGCACCCGCATGACCAGCACCACCGCCGAGCCGACGGCCACCCCGACGCGCCGCGCAGGGTCGGCCTCCAGCCGCGCCTGGGCGTGGACCGGCGTCGCCGCCGGCGCCCTCGCGATCGGCGCGATCCAGGCGTCGCTCGCCGCGGGCGTCGACTGGGAGAAGACCGCCGGCGACCCCGTCGCGATGATCGAGGACGCCGCGACCAAGCAGTCGACGTTCCTCGTGTTCCACGTGCTGGCGGCGCTGACCGTCGTCCTGCTGCCGATCTTCGGCGCGGGGCTGCGGCGACGCCTCGACCAGCAGGCGCCCGCCGGGTCGCTGCACGGCGGGATCGCCGCCGCAGGGCTGCTGCTCACCGCGGCCGCGATGCTCCTCGGGAGCGGCCTCGACACGCAGTTCACGTTCGCGTTCCAGGACACCTCGATGGTCGTCCCGGAGTCCGCCGCGTTCTACACCGACTGGGTCGCGACCATCCCCTGGCTGTGGCTCGGTGCGGGCCTGTCCGCCCTCGCGCTCGGCGTCGCGTCGCTGCGGCACGCCGCGGCCCCGAAGTGGATCGGGTGGGTCAGCGTCGTCCTCGGCGCGCTCACCGTCCTCACCGGCGTCTCGCCGCTGCAGTACCTCGCCGGGTTCGTCGGGCCGATCTGGCTCGTCGTCGTCGCGCTGGGCTTCGCGCTCGGCGACCGGCGCTGAGCGTCCGGCGCTGCCACCGGACTCCCGCGGAGACGCGCGTGCCACCGCACGACGAGCGGTACGACCTCGTCCGGTTCACCCGGGCGGGGTCGTACCCGTCCCCTCCGGGCAGCCCCTACGGTGACGCCATGACGACGGCCGAGGACGCGCGGCGCGGCGGGCGCCCCGGGACCGCCGTCGTGCTCGCGCTCATGACCTACCTGCTCACGCTCACGGGCGTGCTGCTGCTCGTCGGTGCGCGCGAGCCCGCGACGCCCGAGCTGCTGTTCACGGCCGTCGACGTCATGGTCGGGCTCGTCTACGGGACGGTCGGCGCGGTGATCGTCGCGCGCCGCTCGCACGTCGTGGGGTGGCTCGTCGTCGTCACCGGGGTCGGCGGTGCGCTCGCGACGCTCGGGAGCGGCTGGGGTGCGTACCACGCGGCGCACCCGACGCTGCCGCCGCTGCCCGTCGTCGCGTCGCTCGTCAGCTGGGCGTGGGTGCCCGGCACGCTGGCCCTGTTCCTGGTCGTGCCGTGGCTCGTCCGAGAGACGCGACCGTCGTGGTGGGACCGGGCCGGCCTCGTGCTGGGCGTCGCGACCACCGCCGTCTTCACGCTGCAGCGACTGCTCCTGCCGCAGACCGACAACACCGGTGCGGTCGTGGCGACCGTCGTCGTCGGCCTCGTCACGGCCGTCGCGACGTGGTGGCGGCGGGTGCGCGGGCCGGTCGCCGAGCGCCCGGGGCTCGGCCTGCTCGCCGCCGGGGTCGCGCTCATGGCCCTGTCCTTCGTACCGCTCGCGTTCGCCGACACGCCGTTCGAGATCGTGCTCGCGGTCCCGCTCGTCCACCTCGCGTGCCAGGCGCTGTTCCCCGTCGCGCTGCTCACGACCGTGCTGCGCAACCGGCTGTGGGGCATCGACCTCGCGGTGAGCCGCGCGGCCGTCGCGTCACTGCTGACGCTCGGGCTCGCCGTCGTCTACGCGGTCGTGCTGGTCGGCGTCGGCGCGCTCGTCGACAGCCACGTGGTCGCGCAGGTGCTCGCCGCCGCGGGCGTGGCGGCCGCCGTCCAGCCCGTGCACGGGTGGCTCGGGCGGCGCGTCCGCGTGCTCGTGTACGGCGAGGCGGCCACTCCGGGACGGGCGGCGCTGCGCGTCGGGCGGCAGCTGTCCGCCGCGGCCGACGCCGACGACCTGCTCCGCGGGCTCGCCGGGGCGCTGGGCGAGGCGTTGCGGCTGGAGTCGGTCACCGTGCGCGGCGCGCGTCCGGGCGTCGAGGCGACGTGGGGCGTCGCGACGTCCGCCCCCGTCGAGCGGCCGCTGGAGCACAGCGGGCGACGGGTCGGCTCGCTCGCCCTCACCGCCCGCCCGGGCGAGCGGCTCGACGCCCGCTCGACCGACGCGCTCGACCACCTCGCGCCCGTCGTCGCCGCGGGCGTCGCGCTCGCGCAGGGCACCGCCGACCTCGTGCGCGCTCGCGACGCCGCCACCCGCGCACGGCTCGCAGAGCGCACCCTCATCCGGCGCGAGCTGCACGACGGGATCGGCCCGTGGCTCACCGGGCTGCGGCTCGGGCTGCAGGGCGCACGGAACACGCTCGACCGGGACCCGGCCGCGGCCGCCGCGGTGCTCGACGCGCTCCAGGCCGAGGTGACGCAGCGCGTCGAGGACGTGCGGCTGCTGTCCCGCAGCCTGCTGCCGCCCGTGCTCGACGAGCAGGGGCTCGCCGCGGCGCTCGACGACCTCGCGCGGCGGACGGCCGCGACCGGGTTCACCGTGACGCTCGACGTCGACGCGGTCGCGCTCGACAGGCTCGACCCGCGGGTCGCCGCTGCGGCGTACGGGATCGTCAGCGAGGCCGTCACGAACGCGTCCCGGCACAGCGGTGCCGCGACGTGCACGGTCGCCGCCGCGGTGCACGGGGCGACGGTCGTGGTGACGTGCGACGACGACGGGCACGGCATGCCTGCCGACCGGACGCCCGGCGTCGGGACGCGGTCCATGCGCGAGCGGGCCGCGGAGCTCGGCGGGTCCGTCGCGTGGGTCGACCGCGACGGCGGTGGCGTGCGGGTGCGGGCCGTCCTGCCGCTCGTGCCGGAGGCGTCCGACGCGGCCGACGTCGGCGCCGAGGGGGTGCTCGCGTGACCGTCCGTGCCGTCCTCGTCGACGACCACCCCGTCTTCCGGATCGGGATGGCCGCCCTGCTCGACTCGCTGCCCGGCATCCGGGTCACGGGTCAGGCGGCGTCCGCCGCCGAGGCGCGCACCCTGCTCGGTGGGAGCGTCGAGGCGGACGTCGTCCTCATGGACCTCGACCTCGGCGACGGGTCGGGCGTCGACCTCACGCGTGACCTGCTGCGCGACCGGCCGGGCCTCGCGGTGCTCGTGGTGACGATGCACGAGGACGACGACGCGGTCGTCGCGTCCGTCCGCGCCGGCGCCCGCGGCTACCTCGTGAAGTCGGCGCCGCCCGACGCCGTCGAGCGGGCCGTCCGGGCCGTCGCCGCCGGGGAGATGATCCTGTCCCCCGCCGTCGCCCAGCGGGCCATGTCGTACGTGCTCGGTGGCCGGGCCGCGACGCGCGTGCCGTTCCCGCAGCTCACCGACCGGGAGCGCGAGGTGCTCCACCTGGTCGCCGCCGGGCTCGACAACGCGGTCATCTCGAAGCGGCTGTCGCTCAGCCCCAAGACCGTCCGCAACCACGTCGCGAACGTGCTCACCAAGCTCGCGGTGCCCGACCGGTCCGCGGCGATCGTGCGGGCGCGCGAGGAGGGGCTCGGAGGGGCGTAGGCCGCCGTCAGGCCGGGGCGGCCTGGACCGGCGGCTCCGCCGACCACGGGAAGGTGATCCAGCGGTCGGTGCGCCGCCACACGTAGTCCGGCTCGACGACCGACCGCGGCTTCGCGTACAGGACCGCGGTGCGCGCCTCGGCGCAGTGCCCGGCGACGAGCCGCTGCACGAGCGCGAGCGTCTCGCCCGTGTCGGCGACGTCGTCGACGACGAGGGCCGTCAGACCGTGCAGCGCGGCGGTGTCGAGCAGTGGCGGCAGCAGCTGCGGCTCGTCGAGCCGCTCGTCGACACCGGTGTAGAACTCGACGTTGAGCGTGCCCACGGACTTCGTGCCGAGCGCGTACGCGATCGCGCCGCCCGGCGGGAGCCCGCCCCGCGCGACGGCGACGACGAGGTCCGGGGTGAAGCCCGAGTCGACGACGGTCTGCGCGAGCTCGCGGACGGCCACGCCGAACAGCGCCCAGTCGAGCACCTCCCGGTCCGCGGGGAGGTCCTGGCCGGGTGCTGCCTCGGTGGTCGCCATGCCGTCAGGGTAGGTCGCGCGCGTTGCGGGCACGTTGCCCGCAGGTCCCGGGTGAAGGCGCCCGAGCGGCGCTCGACGGGGGACGCCGCTCAGGCCCGGTCGAGCGAGCGCTGCCAGTCCTCGTGCAGCGCGGCGAACCGCCCGCCGGCGGCCACCAGGTCGCCCGGCGACCCGTCCTCCACGACGCGCCCGCCCTCGACGACCAGCACCCGGTCGGCGCCCATCACGGTGGACAGGCGGTGCGCGATGACGACGGCGGTCCGATCGGCGAGCAGCGTGCCGAGCCCTTCCTGCACGAGCAGCTCACCGGGCACGTCGAGCGAGCTCGTCGCCTCGTCGAGCACGAGCAGCGCGGGGTCCGCGAGGAACGCGCGCGCGAACGACACGAGCTGACGCTGGCCCGCCGACAGCCGCACCCCGCGCTTGTCGACCTCGGTGTCGTACCCGTCGGGCAGCGACGCGACGAGGTCGTGCACGCCGACCGCGCGCGCCGCGGCCTCGACCTCGCCGCGTGTCGCGCCCGGACGGCCGAGGGCGATGTTCGCGGCCACGGACCCGGAGAACAGGTACGCCTCCTGCGTCACCATGACGACCGCCCGGCGCAGGTCCACCGGGTCGAGGTCGCGCACGTCGACGCCGTCGATCGTGACCGCGCCCGTCCGCACGTCGTAGAACCGCGTGAGCAGCTTCGCGACGGTCGACTTGCCCGCGCCGGTCGCGCCGACGAGCGCCACCGTCTGGCCGGGCGGGACGTGCAGGTCGAGCCGGTGCAGCACCGTCGGGCCGTCCCCGTAGCCGAACGTCACGCCGTCGAAGCGCACGTCGCCGCGCGCGTGCGGCAGACGGACGGGGTGCTCGGGGTCGGGCACCGACGGCTCCTCCGCGAGCAGGTCGGCCACCTTCTCGAGCGCCGCGGTCGCGGACTGGAAGGAGTTGTAGAACATCGCCATCTGCTGCAGCGGGCTGAAGAACCGCCGCGCGTACAGCACGGCGGCGGCGAGCACGCCGACCGCGAGGTCGCCCTCCAGCGCCCGCAGGCCGCCGACCAGCAGCACCGTCGCGACCGTGACGTTGCCGATGAGGACCAGGCCCGAGTCGAACCACCCGTTGAGCCGGATCGAGCCCGCGCTCGACTCGCGGTACTGCTCCGACAGCGCGTCGTAGGCGCCCTGCACCTGCGGCTCGCGGCGGAACGCCTGCACCGCACGGATGCCGGTCATGGTCTCGACGAACCGCACGATGACGCGTGCGGCCGCGGTGCGGTTGCGCCGGTACTGCGCCTGCGAGCGGCGCTGGAACCAGCGGCTGAGCAGCACACCGGGCACGACCGCGACGAGCAGGACGAGCCCGGAGCGCGGGTCGAGGATCGCGAGCGAGACCGCGGTGAGGACCATCGACAGGACGCCCGCGGCGAGCGTCGTGACGCCCCCGTCGAGCAGCTCGCGCACCGCGTCGAGGTCGGACGTCTGGCGGCTGATGATGCGGCCCGACGTGTACCGCTCGTGGAACTCCAGGCTGAGCCGCTGCGTGTGCCGGAAGACGCGGCGGCGCAGGTCCAGCAGGATCGCCTGGGACACGCGGGCCGACGCGCGCACGGTGGCCGCGACCAGCACGCCGCCGAGGACCGCGATGACCAGGTACGTCGCCGCGACCGCGAGCACCGGCGTGCTGTTCCCGTCGACCAGCGCGGGCAGCGCGTGGTCGATCCCGTACGCGACGAGCGCGGGCCCGGACACCGCCGCGACCTGCGACCCGACGACGAGCGCCACCGTGAGCCACACCGGCCGACGCACCGGGTGCAGCAGCGACCGGAGCAGGACGAGGGACCGGCGACGCGCCTCGCGCGACCGCTCGCGTGCGTCGTCGGCGGTCGGGTGGTCGAGCGTGGTCGCGCTCATCGGGCCGCCTCCACCTCGTCGTCGACCGGTTCGTGCTCGGTCGCCGCGAGCGCGGTCAGCACGAACCGGTAGTGCGGGTGATGGGCCAGCAGGTCGCGGTGCGTGCCGACGCCGGTGATCCGGCCGTCCTCCAGCACCGCGACGCGGTCGGCGAGCGCGACGGTCGACGGTCGGTGCGCGACGACGAGCGTCGTCGTTCCGGTGAGCTCCGCGCGCAGGCGCTGCGTCACCTCCGCCTCGGTCGTGACGTCGAGGGCCGAGAGCGGGTCGTCGAGCAGCAGGACGCGGGGCCGGACGGCGATCGCGCGCGCGAGCGAGACGCGTTGCCGCTGCCCGCCCGACAGGCTCAGGCCCTCCTCGCCGATGACGGTCTCGACGCCGTCGGGCAGGTCGTGCACGAACTCGGCGCGGGCGACGTCGAGCGCGCGCGTGAGCCGGTCGTCGGTCGCGCCGGCGGCGTCGACGCCGAGCAGGACGTTCTCGCGGACGCTCGTCGAGAAGAGGATCGGGTCCTCGAACGCGACGCCGACGGCCGCGCGGAGCTCGGCGCGCGTGAGGTCGCGGACGTCGACGCCGTCGACCGTGACGCGGCCCGCGGTGACGTCGAACAGGCGCGGCACGAGCTGCAGCAGCGTCGTCTTGCCGCTGCCCGTGAGCCCGACGAGCGCGACGGTCTCCCCCGGCTCGACGACGAGGTCGACACCCGCGAGCACGTCGGGCCCGTCGCCGTGCCCGAACCGCACGCCGTCCAGCACCAGCCGCGCGCCGTGCGGGCCGGCCGGCGGCAGGTGGGACGGCCGCGCCGGGTCGGTGACCGTCGACGGGGTGTCGATCACCTGGAGGTAGCGGTCGGTCGCGGCGCGCGCGTCGAGCGTCATCGCGAGCAGCGCACCCAGGCGCTCGACGGGCTGGTTGACGACGGCCGCGGTCGCGAAGAACGCGACGAGTGCGCCGACGGTGATCTCGCCGCGCGCGGTCAGCGTGACGCCCACCGCGAGCGACACCGCGAGCACCGCCTCCGGGATCGCGCCGAGCGCGAACGACACGCGCGACAGCGTGCGCGCCTTGTGGATCTCGGTCTCGCGCAGCTCGTCGGCCTGGCGCACGAAGTCGTCGAGCGCGTCGTCCCCGCGGCCGAACGCCTTGAGCACACGGATGCCGTGCACGGACTCCTCGACGGTCGTCGCGAGGTCACCCGCCTGGTCGCGGGCGCGTCGCGCCACGTCGCGGTAGCCGGTCCGGAACCGGAAGCTCAGCCACACCATCGGGATCGCGCCGGCGACGTACACGAGCCCGAGCTGCCAGCTCGTCGCGACCATGAGCACGACGCCGACGACGAGCGTCGTCGCGCTGACCAGCAGCATCACGAGCCCGAAGACCATCCAGCGGCGGATGGTTCCGAGGTCCGACATCGCCCGGGACAGCAGCTGCCCGCCCGACCACCGGTCGTGGAACGCGACCGGCAGGTCGAGCAGGTGCCGGAACAGCGACGTGCGCATCTCCCGCTCGACGGTCGTCCCCGGCGTGAGGATGAGTGCGCGCCGGCTCCACACGAGCACCGCCTCGAGCACGCCGAGCCCCAGCACGAGCAGCGCGCCGAGCACCACGCCGCGCCGCGACGAGTCCGTCAGCAGCGGCCCGTTGACGATCGCGCGCAGCACCTGCGGGACCGCGAGCGCGAGCATGCTCGCGCCGAGGGCGGTGCAGCCGCCGAGCAGCACCCGCGGCACGGCAGGGCGCGCCCAGGTGAGGAGTCGGAGCATCGCGCGGGGGGTGGCCCGACCGGCGGCGGTCGGAGGGGACGGTGGCACCCGTCCACCCTACGAACCGCCTCCCAGCCCTGCTCGGGGCACCCCGCCCGTCCTGCATCCCGAGACGAGCGGTCCCCGGCTGCCCGCGCGACGACGGTCGAGCCCGGCCGGCCACCGACAGGGACGGGCGGTGGGCGACCCGTCAGACACCCGTGCGCGCGGTCTTGGTGTTGTGCGCCTGCGCGCGCGGGCGGACGACGAGGAGGTCGACGTTGACGTGCGGCGGGCGGGTCAGCGCCCACGTGATCGTGTCGGCGATGTCGTCGGCGACGAGCGGCTGGTACCCCTCGTAGACGGCGGCGGCGCGGGCCTCGTCGCCGTCGAACCGGACGAGCGAGAACTCCTCGGTCGCGACCGCACCGGGCGCGATCTCGATCACGCGGATCGGCTCGCCGACGATCTCCCACCGCAGCGTCGTCGCGAGCATCCGCTCGGCGTGCTTGGCGCCGGTGTACCCCGCGCCGCCCTCGTACGCGCCGTGCGCGGCGGTCGACGTGACCACGACGACGTCACCCGACTCACGCTCGCGCAGCAGCGGGAGGAACGCCTTCGTGACGCGCAGGGTGCCGAGCACGTTGAGGTCGTACATCGTGCGCCACTGCTCGAGGTCGGCGGTCTCGACCGGGTCGAGGCCGAGGGCACCGCCGGCGTTGTTCACGAGCGCGTCGAGCCCGCCCGTCGCGGCGACGTGCGCGGCGAGGCGGGCCACGTCGTCGTCGGACGTGACGTCGGCGACGAACGCCTCCGCACCGGTCTCGGCAGCGAGCGCCTCCAGCCGGTCGGCCCGGCGAGCCGTCGCGACGACGTCCCAGCCCTCGGCGCGCAGGCGCCGCACGGTCGCGGCGCCGATCCCGGACGAGGCCCCCGTGACGACGGCGCGGCGCGGACGGACGGGGGCGGTGCTCATCGGGTCTCCCTGGGGTTGCTCACGGTCGTGCGGGTGGCGGTCGGGCGTGCCGTCGCGCATCACAGCACGTCGGCGGCGACGGCGTCGAGCACGTCGCCGAGGATCTCGAGACCGTGCGCGGCCTCGTCGGGCGTGACGACGCACGGGGGCACGACGTGCACGCGGTTGTCGGCGGTGAACGGCAGCAGGCCGCGGGCGAGGGCCTCGGCGCGGACCCGGCCGATCACGGACGCGTCGACGGGTTCGCGGGTCGCACGGTCACGGACGAGCTCGACCGCCCAGAAGACGCCGAGCCCGCGGACCTCCCCGACCAGCGGGTTGCGGGCGGCGAGCGCGGCCAGGCCAGGGCCGATCACGTCCCGACCGACCGCCGCGGCGTGGTCGACGATCCCCTCGTCGGCCATGGCGTCGAGCGTCGCGACGATCGCGGCCATCGCGAGCGGGTGACCGGAGTACGTGAGCCCGCCGGGGAAGACGCGCACGTCGAAGGTCCGCGCGATCGCGTCGGAGATCATGACGCCGCCCGCGGGGACGTACCCGGAGTTGACGCCCTTCGCGAAGGTGATGAGGTCGGGCACGACGTCGAACCCGTCGAGCGCGAGCCAGCGCCCCGTGCGGCCGAACCCGGCCATGACCTCGTCGAGGATCAGCACGATCCCGTACCGGTCGGCGATCTCGCGGACGCCGCGCAGGTAGCCGGGCGGCGGGACGAGCACGCCGGCCGTGCCGGGGATCGTCTCAAGCAGGATCGCGGCGACCGACGTCGGGCCCTCGGACTGGATCACGCGCTCCAGGTGGTGCAGCGCGCGCTCGGCCTCCTGCTCGGGGGTCGTCGACCAGAACTCCGACCGGTACGGGTACGGGCCGAAGACGTGCACGTGACCGCGCGCGTACTCGTTGGGCACGCGCCGCCAGTCCCCCGTCGCGACGACGGCCGCGCCGGTGTTGCCGTGGTACGAGCGGTAGTGCGACACGACCTTGTCGCGGCCCGTGTGCAGGCGCGCCATGCGGATCGCGTTCTCGTTCGCGTCGGCGCCGCCGTTGGTGAAGAACACCTTCGAGAAGCCCGCGGGCGCGTGCGCCAGGACCCGGTCCGCCGCCTCGCCGCGGACGAGCGCCGCGGTCGACGGTGCGATCGTCGTAAGCGTCGACGCCTGCGCGCGGATCGCCTCGACGACGCGCGGGTGCTGGTGGCCGATGTTCGTGTTGACGAGCTGGCTCGAGAAGTCGAGGTAGCGGCGGCCCGACGCGTCCCAGACGTGCGAGCCGGAGCCGCCGGCCAGGACGAGCGGGTCGAGCGCCGCCTGGGCGGACCAGGAGTGGAAGACGTGCTCGCGGTCGAGCCGCACGGCGGCGGCGTCGTCGGGATGGATGGTCGTGCTGGTCGGGACGCTCACGTCTCCCCCTCGTCGGTCGTGCCGGGCCGTGGGGGGGGGGGGGGGGGGGGGGGCC
>NZ_JAHKSJ010000011.1:0-206516 GCF_019024305.1 Cellulomonas algicola
CCGCACGGGTGTGGGTCAGTTGCCGCCCGGCTCGAGCGTCACCTCGGCGGCCTGGAAGTCGGCGCCGTCGACGTCGACGCCCTCGGCGCGCAGCTCCTCGAGCGCCTTGTCGACGTACTCGTTGGTGTAGGCGTCGGCGCTCGGCTCGGCCGTGATGACCGTCGCGCCCTGGTCGTTCTTGGTGTTCAGGGCGATGTCGACGGTCCGCTCCCAGGCCGACTCGTCGATGATCCCGATGCCGCCCGGCGACGGCCAGACGAGCTTGTTGACCTCGTTGACCTGCCACAGCTGGTGGCTCGCGCCGAGCTGCGAGCCCGCCGCCACGACGAGGTCGCGCGCCTCCTCCGGGTTGTCGCGGACCCAGATCCAGCCCTCGAGGCTCGCCTTGAGGAACTTGACCGTCGTCTCCTCGTACTCCTCGTCGGACGCGAGGCGCTCGGAGTTCGCCCAGATCGCGTCCTGGAGCATCGCGGTGCCCTCGTCGTTCCAGTCGACGACCGTGAAGTCCTCGGGCTGGTAGAGCTCGCCGGTCGCGGGGTTCACCGCCTCGAGCACCTGCGCGTACTCGTTGTACGTCATGGCCTGGGCGGCGTCGATCTCGCCGGACAGCAGCGCGTTCATGTCGAACTGCTGCTGCACGAGGGTCACGTCGGTCGCGGGGTCGAGGCCCGCCTCCGTCATGCCGGCGAAGAGCTCGAACTCGTTGCCGAAGCCCCAGTTGCCGACCTTCTTGCCCGTGAGGTCGGCGGCCGAAGAGATGCCCGAGTCGGCGAACGCGACCTGGAGCGTGCCGGACCGCTGGAAGATCTGCGCGACGTCGGTGATGCCTGCGCCCTGCTCGCGCGACGCGAGCGCCTTCGGCACCCACGCGATCGCGTAGTCGACCGACCCGTCGGCGAGCACCGACTGCGGGACGATGTCGACGCCGCCCTCGACGATCTCGACGTCGAGGCCCTCGTCCTCGTAGAAGCCCTGCTCGACGGCGGCGATGTAGCCGGCGAACTGGGCCTGGGTGAACCACTGCAGCTGGAGCGTGACGGGGGTGAGCCCGTCGGAGTCGCCCGACGCCTCGGGCTCGGGGTCGCCGCTGCCGCTGCTGCACGCCGACAGCACGAGCGCGGTGGCGACGCCGACAGCCGTCGCGGTCCACGCGGAACGCCTGGTGGGGGTCATCTCGGGTCCTTCCTGGGGGCGGCACTGGCGGGGCGCGCTCGCCGGAGGGGGCGAGTCGCGGTCGACCGCACCTGGCGTCGTCGGCAGGCGGGACGGGTGGGCGGCGTCAGGTCCCGGCGGGGACCGCACCGTGGCGACGCGCGACGGCACGTTCGAGCGCTGCCGTCGCGAGGTAGAGGACGAGGCCCAGCAGGATCGCGCCGAGCACGAACGCCCACGCCCGCGCGTACGCGCTGTTCGCGGCGGCGGCGGTGATGCGCGACCCGAGCCCGTTCTGCAGCCCGCCGAAGTACTCGGCGACGACGGCCGCGATGACACCCGTCGACGACGCGATCCGCAGCCCGGTGAACAGGTACGGCAACGCGCCGGGCACCGTGACCGTGCGGGTGACCTGCCACGACGACGCCGCGTACGCCCGCATGAGGTCGCGGTGCACGGGCTGCACCTGCCGCAGCCCGCGCAGGGTGTTGACGAACACCGGCGCGAAGACCACGACGGCCACGACGAGCCGGCGCGGGGTCGTCGACGTCGTGCCGAACAGCGTGTTGAGCGCGGGGGCGAGCGCGACGATCGGCATGACCGACAGCGCGGCGGCCGTCGGCGACATGAGGCCGTCGACGATGCGGCTGCGCGCGGCGACGAACGCGGCGAGCACCGCCGTGACGGCACCGGCCACGAGCCCGACCAGCACGTTCGCCCCCGTCGCGAGCGCCGCCGACCACACGAGCGGCACGACCTGGCGCAGCTGCTCGACGATCGCGGTCGGGCTGGGCAGCAGGTACGGCGGCAGGTCGGCGGCGACGACGACGACCTGCCACGTGACGAGCGCGAGCACGCCGACCAGGACGGGTGCGACCCACCGGCTGACCCGGGCGGCGCTCACCGGACGTCCACCCCGCGCGTCGGGACGTCCGCACCGTGACCGCCGTGCAGCGCCTCCCGGACCGCGGTGACCGCCGCGAAGAACGCCGCGTCCTCCCGCAGGTCGTCGGTGCGCTCGTCGGCCCGCGCGAGGTCCACGGGCACGACCTGGGCGATCCGGCCCGGACGCGGCGACATGACCACGACGCGCTGCGAGAGGAACACCGCCTCGGGGATCGAGTGCGTCACGAACACGACGGCCGCCCCGGACTCGGCGCACAGCCGCACGAGCTCGGTCTGCATGCGTTCGCGCGTCATCTCGTCGAGCGCGCCGAACGGCTCGTCCATGAGGAGCAGGCTCGGGCTCTCCGCGAGCGACCGGGCGATCGCGACGCGCTGCTGCATGCCGCCCGAGAGCTGGTGCGGGAAGTGGCCGGCGAACTCGGTGAGCCCGACGAGCGCGAGCAGCTCGGCGGCACGCGCGGCGCGCTCCCGACGGCCGACGCCGTGCAGCTCGAGCGGCAGCTCGACGTTGGCGGCGACGCTCCGCCACGGCAGGAGCCCGGCCTGCTGGAACGCGATCCCGTAGTCCTGGGCCTCCCGAGCGACCCGAGGTGGACGGCCGAACACCGCGATCTCCCCCGTCGTCGGCTGGTCCAGGTCGGCGACGAGCCGCAGCAGCGTCGACTTGCCGCACCCGGACGGGCCGATGAGCGACACGAACTCGCCCGCGGCGACGCTCAGGTGGATGTCGTCGAGCGCGGCGACGGTGCCGGCGCGCGTGGCGAACACCTTGGAGACGCCGCGCACGTCGACGGCGGTGGCGGGACCGGCGGGTGCGGCCGGTAGGGACGTGGCGCCGGGCGCGGCGTCGGGCGGGGTGCCCGTCGCCTCGGTGGCGGTGGTGACGTCGCTCATGAGACCTCCGCGTGGCGGTAGCGGCCCAGGCCGAGCCCGAGCAGGGTGACGAGTCCGGCGGCGACGAGGCCGAGCACCGCGGCGGCGAGGATGGCCGCCCACGGCTTGGCGGGGTCGCCGCTCGCGGCCTGGGCGTAGGCGATGACGAGGCGCCCGATGCCGCCCTTGGTGCCCGTGGACACCTCGGCGACGATCGCGCCGACGACGGCCGTGGCCGCGGCGAGCCGCAGCGCGGGCAGCAGGTACGGGACGGACGCGGGCAGCCGCAGGGAGACGAGGGTCCGCCCCCACGACGCGGCCTGCGCCCGGAACAGCTCGACCTGCGCCGTCGTGGGCGACTGCAGGCCGCGCAGCATGCCGACCGCGACGGGGAAGAACGCGAGGTAGGACGCGATGAGCGCGACCGACATCCACTTCTGCCACTCGAGCGCGCCCAGGTGGATGCGCCCGCCCCATCCGACGACGAGCGGCGCGAGCGCGACGAGCGGCACGGTCTGCGACAGCACGACCCACGGCAGCAGCGCGGACTCGGCGAGCCGCGAGCGCTGCATGACGACGGCCACGAGCGCCCCGCCGACGACGCCCAGGACCCACCCGGCGGCGGCGACGCGGAGGGTGAACCAGCACGCCTGGAGCATCGCGACGAGCACGGTCGGCGCGCCCGTCGCGGATGTCTCGGGCTCGCCGATGCGCGAGACGACGTCCCACACGTGCGGCATCGCGACGTCGTCGGTGCGCGGCAGGACGCTCGCCTCGCCGACGTGCCACCCGGTGTCGGGCACGACGGCCTTGACGACCTCCCACAGCACCACGAGCAGCACGAGCGCCGCGGCCCCCCAGAGCGCCGACCGGGCGGCGCGCCGACCCGCCGTCATGCGGTCGCCACGACGGTGTCCGCGAGCGCGGGGATGACCCGCTCGCCGTAGAGCCGCATGGTCTCCTCCTTGTTGTCGTGCTGGAGGTAGGCGGCGAACTGGGTGACGCCGAGGTCGCGCAGCGCCTCGAGCTTCTCGACGTGCTCGCGCGGGCTGCCGAGCAGGCAGAACCGTTCGACGATCTCGTCGGGGACGAAGGACGTGTGCGAGTTCCCGGCGCGGCCGTGCTCGTTGTAGTCGTAGCCCTCGCGCGCCTTGATGTAGTCGGTGAGGGCCTTCGGCACGGTGCTGTCGCTGCCGTAGCGGGCGACGATGTCGGCCACGTGGTTGCCGACCATGCCGCCGAACCAGCGGCACTGCTCGCGCATGTGCGCGCGGGCGGCCGGGGAGTCACCGTCGCCGACGTACGCAGGGGCGGCGACGCAGAACTGGATCGCGTCGGGATCGCGCCCGGCGGCCTCGGCGGCGTCGCGGACGACCTTGATCGTCCAGGCGGCGATGTCGGGGTCGGCGAGCTGGAGGATGAACCCGTCGCCGACCTCGCCCGTGAGCTTGAGCGCGAGCGGCCCGTAGGCGGCGACCCACACGTCGAGCGCGGAGCCCTTGGCCCACGGGAACCGGACGGTCCGGCCGTTGACCTCGACGGCACGGTCGTTCGCGAGCTCGCGGATCACGTGGATCGACTCGCGCAGCGTCGCGAGGTTCGACGGCCGCCCGTTGAGCGTGCGGACCGCGGAGTCGCCGCGGCCGATGCCGCACACGGTCCGGTTGCCGAACATCTCGTTGAGCGTCGCGAACAGCGAGGCCGTGACGGTCCAGTCCCGCGTCGCGGGGTTGGTCACCATCGGTCCGACGACCACCTTGCGCGTCGCGGCGAGGATCGCGGAGTACACGACGAACGGCTCCTGCCACAGCAGGTGCGAGTCGAACGTCCACACGTAGTCGAAGCCGTGCGTCTCGGCCTGGCGGGCGAGCTCGACGGTCCGCCAGGCGGGCGGATTGGTCTGCAGGACGACACCGAAGTCCACGGGCGGTCCTCCTTCCGGGGCGTGGGGACGCGGGTCAGACGAGGTGGGGACGGAGGTCAGACGAGGTACTGCGAGAGGTCGCGCCTGAGGTAGCGCCCGTGGCCGGCCCGGCCGTGGTACCCGGCGTCGTCGACGACGACCGTCCCGCGGGACAGGACGACGTCGACGTGCCCGTCGACCTCGAAGCCCTCCCACGCGGAGTGGTCCATGTGCATGTGGTGCGTCCGGCCCTCGCCGACCCCGATGGACGTGTGGCCCGCGGGGTCGTAGACCACGACGTCCGCGTCGGCCCCGGGCGCGATGACGCCCTTGCGGCCGTACAGCCCGAACATCCGCGCGGGCGTCGTCGAGGTGAGCTCGACCCAGCGCTCGAGGGTGATCTGGCCGGTCACGACGCCCTGGTACATGAGGTCCATGCGGTGCTCGACGGACCCGATGCCGTTGGGGATCGCGCGGAAGTCGGACAGCCCGAGCTCCTTCTGCCCCTTCATGCAGAACGGGCAGTGGTCGGTCGACACCATCTGCAGGTCGTTGGTGCGCAGCGCCTGCCACATGTGGTCCTGGTGCCCCTCGGCCCGCGAGCGCAGCGGCGTCGAGCACACCCACTTCGCGCCCTCGAACCCCGGCGCGCCGAGCTGCTCCTCGAGCGACAGGTAGAGGTACTGCGGGCACGTCTCGCCGAACACGTTCTTGCCGTTGTCGCGCGCCCACGCGAGCTGCTGGACGGCCTGCTTGGCGCTCACGTGCACGACGTAGAGGGGCGCGTTCGTGAGGTCGGCGAGCATGATCGCGCGGTGCGTCGCCTCCTCCTCGAGCTGCCAGGCGCGGGCGATCCCGTGGAAGTACGGGTCCGTCTTCCCCTGCTCGACGAGCTGCGCCGCGAGGACGTCGATCGCGGGACCGTTCTCGGCGTGCATCATCGTGAGCAGCCCCAGGTCGGCGGCCTTCTGCATGGCCCGGACGATCTGCGCGTCGTCGGCGTAGAACACGCCGGGGTACGCCATGAAGAGCTTGTAGCTCGTGACGCCCTCGGCGACGAGGCCCTCCATGGCCTTGAGGCTGTCGTCGTCGACGCCGCCGACGATCTGGTGGAACGCGTAGTCGACCGCGCACTGCCCGGCCGCCTTGTCGTGCCACGCGGCGAGCCCGTCCATGACGCGCTCCCCCGCGCGCTGCACCGCGAAGTCGACGATCGTCGTCGTGCCGCCCCACGCCGCGGCGCGGGTGCCCGTCTCGAACGTGTCCGACGCCGCGGTGCCGCCGAACGGCAGCTCCATGTGGGTGTGCGCGTCGACGCCGCCCGGGATGACGTACTTGCCGGTCGCGTCGATGACACGGTCGACGTGGGCCGCGAGGTCGAAGCCCAGCAGCGTCGAGCCGGGCGCGAGCACCGCGGCGATGGTCTCGCCGTCGACGAGCACGTCGGCCGGGGTGCGGCCCGTCGCGCTGACGACGGTCCCGCCGGTGATCAGGGTCTTCACTCGGACGTCCTCTCCGCTGGGTGCCGGGTCAGGGGGCGACGATCGCGCCGTAGGCGTCGGGCCGGCGGTCGCGGAAGAACTGCCAGCGCTCGCGGACCTGCCGGATCTGGTCGAGGTCGAGGTCGCGGATCAGGAGCTGGTCCTCGGTGCTCGAGCCGACCTCGCCGACGTAGTTGCCGTCCGGGCCGACCGCGTACGACGAGCCGTAGAACGCGACGGCCTCGTCGCCGTACTCGTTGTCCTCGCGCCCGACGCGGTTGTTCGCGACGACGAAGTAGCCGTTCGCGACCGCGGCCGCGGGCTGCTCGATCTCCCAGAGCTTGTTGGAGATGCCGGGCGCGGTGGCGTTGGGGTTGAAGACGATCTCGGCGCCGTTCAGGGCGAGCACGCGCCAGCCCTCGGGGAAGTGCCGGTCGTAGCAGATGTTGACGCCGATCTTCCCGACGGCCGTCTCGAACACCGGGTACCCGAGGTTGCCCGGGCGGAAGTAGAACTTCTCCCAGAACTTCGGCAGGTGCGGGATGTGGTGCTTGCGGTACTTCCCCAGGTAGGAGCCGTCGGCGTCGATCACCGCGGCCGTGTTGTAGAGCACGCCGGGCTGGTCCTCCTCGTAGACCGGCAGCACGATCACGATGCCGAGCTCGGCCGCGAGCGCCGCGAACCGCTCGGTCGTCGGGCCGGGAACGGACTCCGCGTAGTCGTAGTAGGCGGTGTCCTGCGTGATGCCGAAGTACGGCCCGTAGAACAGCTCCTGGAAGCAGATCACCTGCGCGCCGGCGGACGCGGCCTCGCGCGTCCACGCCTCGTGCAGCGCGATCATCGACTCCTTGTCGCCGGTCCAGGTGGCCTGGGTGAATGCGACGCGTACGACGGTCATGGGTCCTCCGGTCCTCGGGCGGCCGGCGGCGGGTCCCGGCCGCGGTGCCGCGGTCCCACGTCGTGCGACGGGACCTGCCTGCCGGGCCGGGCCCCGTCGCCTGGAATGTGACTGTCGGCGTTGAACATTTCTGCGGCGTTACCCTCCGTTTCCGCCGCGCGAACAACGGCGGGCCGCGTGTAAACACCTGCGACCGGCGTCCGGTTCGTCCCGGGCTTCGCCCAGGGCGGGTCCTGCGCGCGGGCATGCTGCCGCCATGGATCTGGCCGCCCACGTCGACGACCGGTCGCCGCGCGGCATCGCGGCCGCGGTGGCGCGGCTCGTGCACGGCGGGGAGCTCGTCCCCGGCGACCGGCTGCCGACCGTGCGGGCGCTGGCCGTCGACCTGGGCGTGAGCCCCGCGACGGTGAGCGGTGCGTTCCAGGCGCTCGCGACCGTCGGGCTCGTCGCGTCGCGCGGGCGCGCGGGCACTTTCGTCCTCCCGCCGCCCGCCGCGTGGCTGCCCCCGCGCTACCGCGACCTCGCCGAGGGAGCGCCGGCCCGGCTCGACCTGTCGACCGGCACGCCCGATCCCGACCTGCTCCCGCCGCTCGGCCCGGCGCTCGCGCGCGTCGCGGCCCGGACGCCCGCCGCCGAGGCCGGCACCTACCTGTCGGCACCGCTCGTGCCCGAGCTCGAGTCGCTCCTGCGCGAGTCGTGGCCCTTCGTGCCGCAGCGGCTCACCGTCGTCGACGGCGCGGTCGACGCGATCAGCCGCACGCTCGAGCAGGTCGCGTCGTTCGGCGACCGCGTCGCCGTCGAGGACCCCGGCTTCCCGCCGCTGCTCGACCTGCTCGACCAGCTCGGACTCCAGCGCGTGCCCGTCGCGCTCGACCGCAACGGCATGCGCCCCGACTCCCTGGCCCGTGCGCTGGCGGCCGGTGCGGGCGTCGTCGTCCTGCAGCCGCGCGCGCAGAACCCGACGGGCGTCTCGCTCACCCCGACCCGGGCCCGCGAGCTCGCCGCCGTCGTCCGACGCGTGCCCGCAGCCACCGCCGTGACCGTGATCGAGGACGACCACTGCGGGCAGATCTCCTCCGCGCGCGACGTCTCGCTCGGGACCTGGCTGCCCGACGCGACCGTGCACGTCCGGTCCTACTCGAAGTCGCACGGCCCCGACCTGCGGCTCGCGGCCGTCGGCGGGCCTGCCCGCGTGCTCGACGCGCTCGTCGCGCGCCGCATGCTCGGCCCCGGCTGGACCAGCCGCCTGCTGCAGCACGTGCTCGTCGACCTGCTCACCGACCCCGCCGCGATCGACGCGGTCGCGCACGCCCGCCGCGTCTACTTCGCGCGACGCCGGGCGCTCACGACCGCGCTCGCGGCGCTCGACGTGCACGTCGACGGCGGCGACGGGATCAACCTGTGGCTGCCCGTGCACGACGAGCGCACCGCGCTGCTGCGGCTCGAGGCCGCGGGGATCCGCGCGGCGCCCGGGACGCCGTTCGTCGCCAACGGCCCGGACGAGGCCACCGCGCACCTGCGCGTCACCGTGGGCCTGCTCTCCGACGACGTCGCCGAGGTCGCCCAGGCGCTCGCGCTCGCCGCCCGCCCCTGACCCGCTCGTGGCCGACGTCGCCGTCGACCCAGGGCTGGTGACCGGAAGGGGCGGATGAGCGGTCACCAGACCCGGGTCGCCGGGTGGGGGTGTCCGCCCGCCGCCGGGCGGGCTCGCAGGTGGGCGCGTGGACGTCGGGTTGCGGGACAGGCGGCGCAGCGGCCTAGGGTGGGACCCGGAACCTGGTCGTGTTGACCGGGTCGAGCCGCCCGGCACTCGGCGGCCCTCCGGGGTGCGACGTGCACCCGTCCCGTCGTGCGCAGCGCAGCGCACCCCCGCCCGCGCAGGGGTCGCCCTGCGCCCAGTCCCGGAGTGCCGATGCCCCGCCCCACCCGCCGTCCCCTCGTGCCCCTCGTCGCCGCGGCCGCGCTCGCCCTCGGGCTGTCGGCGTGCGCGTCCGACGCGTCGGGCACGTCGTCGCCGACCGCTGCCGCGTCGCAGCCCGGCGGCTTCACGCCCGTCGACCTCGACAACTGCGGCACACCCGTCACGGTCGACGCCCCGCCGGAGCGCGTCGTGACGATCAAGTCGACGTCGACCGAGATGCTGCTCGCGCTCGGGCTCGAGGACCGCGTCGTCGGCACGGCGTTCGCGGACGGTCCCGTGCCCGACGAGTGGGCCGACGCCTACGACGCGATCCCGGTCGTGTCGGACAAGGTCCCGGGCCAGGAGGCGCTGCTCGCGCTCGAGCCGGACTTCGTCTACGCGGGCTGGGAGTCGAACTTCTCCGCCGACGGCGCCGGCGACCGCACCGCTCTCGCCGCGCTGGGGATCGGCACGTACGTCTCCCCCGCCGCGTGCAAGGAGGAGGGCTACCAGCCCGACCCGCTGACGTTCGACGTCGTCGAGGACGAGATCCGCGAGGTCGCGTCGCTGTTCGGCGTGCAGGACCGCGCCGAGGAGCTCATCGCCGCGCAGCGCGACACGCTCGCAGAGGTCGAGAAGCCCGCCGAGCCGACGACCGCGCTCTGGTACTCGTCGGGCACCGACAGCCCCTACGTGGGCGCCGGGATCGGTGCGCCGCAGATGATCCTCGACGCCGCCGGGCTGACGAACGTCTTCGGCGACGTGCACGACACGTGGACGTCGGTCGGCTGGGAGCAGGTCGTCGCGGCGGACCCCGACGTGATCGTGCTGGTCGACGCGTCGTGGAACACCGCCGACAGCAAGATCGCGCTGCTCGAGTCGAACCCGGCGACGTCGCAGCTCACCGCGGTGCGCGAGAAGCGGTACGTGACCGTGCCGTTCGCCGCGACCGAGGCCGGTGTGCGCAACGCCGAGGCCGTCGCGTCGATCGCCGAGCAGGTCGCCGCGCTGGACGACGCACCGGACGAGGGGTGACGACGACGACCGCCACCGTCCCCCGCACGACCCCGCCGCTCGCCCCGTCGACGGCGGCACCGGCGCGCACCCGCCTCGCGCTGCTCGTGGCCGTCGGCCTCGCGGCGCTCGTCGTCACGGTCCTCGTGACCGTGACGATCGGACCGGCGGACCTGGGCGTCGGCGAGGTCGCGCGCAGCATCGTGGCGCACGTGGGGTTCGACGTCGCGCCCGTCGCACCGCTGCACGACGCGATCGTCTGGGAGCTCCGCCTGCCGCGCGTGCTGACGGCCGCCGCCGTCGGCGCCGGGCTGGCGCTCGCCGGCGCCGTCATGCAGAGCCTCACGCGCAACCCGCTCGCCGACCCGTACCTGCTCGGGCTGTCGTCGGGTGCGTCGCTCGGGGCGGTCGCCGTGCTGGTCGTCGGCGTGGCCGTGCTGCTGCCGGTCGCCGCGTTCGTGGGCGCGATGGCCGCGCTGGTCGCCACGCTCGCGCTCGCCCGCTCGGGCGGGACGCTCACGCCGGGCCGCACGGTGCTCGCCGGGCTCGCGGTGTCGCAGCTCTGCGCGGCGGGCACGTCGTTCGTCATCTTCTGGACCGCGACCGGCGACTCGTACCGGGAGATCCTGTCGTGGCTCCTCGGCTCGCTCGCGGGCGCGACGTGGTCGTCGGTCGCGATCGCCGGGGGCGCGGTGCTCGTCGTCGGGACGCTCGTCGTGCTCGCCGGTGTGCGGCTCGACGCGTTCGCGTTCGGCGACACGGCCGCGGCGGCGCTCGGCGTCGGCGTCGACCGGACCCGGTGGACGCTCATGACGCTCGTCGCGCTGCTCACGGGCGCGATGGTCGCGGTGAGCGGCGCGATCGGGTTCGTCGGGCTCGTCCTGCCGCACGCCGTCGGGTCGCTCACCGGCCCGGCGCACCGCCGGCTGCTGCCCGTCGCAGCGCTCGCCGGCGCGGTGTTCCTCGTCTGGGCCGACACGCTCGCCCGCACGCTCTTCGACCCGCGCGAGCTGCCCGTCGGCATCGTCACGGCGCTCATCGGCGTGCCCGTCTTCGCGGTGCTGCTGCGCCGGGGACGGGGGTCGGCGTGGACCTGACGCTCAGCGGTGTCGGCACGCGCCTCGGGGGCCGGTGGGTCGTCGACGGTGTCGACGCGACCCCACCCCCGGGGCGCCTGACCGGCCTGCTCGGCCCGAACGGCGCGGGCAAGACGACGCTGCTGCGCCTCGTCGCCGGGCTGCTCACGCCCGAGCGCGGTGCGGTGCTCGTGGGCGCGGGGGCGTCGGCGGCGCCGGTCGCGGCGATGGGCCGTCGTGAGCGTGCCCGCCGGATCGCGCTGCTCGAGCAGGAGTCGTCGAGCAGCGTCCCGCTGACGGTCCGCGAGGTCGTCGCGCTCGGCCGCATCCCCTACCGCTCGCTGTGGGGCACCGACCCCGACGACGAGGCCGTCGACCGCGCGCTGCACGCCGCCGATGCCGCGCACCTGGCCGGCCGCGCGTGGTCGTCCCTGTCGGGCGGCGAGCGTCAGCGCGTGCACGTCGCGCGCGCGCTCGCGCAGGAGCCCGAGCTGCTGCTGCTCGACGAGCCGACCAACCACCTCGACGTGAGCGCCCAGCTCGCCCTCCTCGCGTTCGTGCGAGACCTCGGCACGACGACCGTCGCCGCGCTGCACGACCTCAACCTCGCGGCCGCGTTCTGCGAGCACGTCGTCGTGCTGTCCGGCGGGCGCCTCGCCGCGGCCGGTCACCCCCGCGAGGTGCTGCGGCCCGCGCTGCTGCGCGAGGTCTACGGCGTCGACGCCGACGTCCTCGAGCACCCGCGCACCGGGCGGCCCGTCATCGCGTTCCACGAGCCCGCGCCCCGCACGGCGCCGGCTCCCGTCCCCGCGGGAGAAGCATGAGGATCACCGTCCTGTCCGGCGGCGTCGGTGGCGCGCGCTTCACGCGCGGGCTGCTCGCGCTGCTGCGCGACCGGCTGTCCGACGGCGCGGGCGGCACGACCGCGCAGGTCACGGTCGTGGCGAACACCGGCGACGACCTGTGGCTGCACGGCGTGCGCGTGTGCCCCGACCTCGACACCCTCATGTACACGCTCGGCGGCGCGGTGCACGAGGAGCAGGGCTGGGGTCGCCGCGACGAGAGCCGCCGCGTGTCCGACGACCTCGCCGCGTACGGGCTCGGCTGGGAGTGGTTCACGCTCGGCGACCTCGACCTCGCGACGCACCTGGCCCGCACCGAGCTGCTGCTGTCGGGCGTGCCGCTGTCGAGCGTCACCGCCCGGCTCGCGGAGCGGTGGAAGCCCGGCGTGACGCTGCTGCCGATGACGGACAGCGAGGTCGAGACGTCGGTCGAGACCGTCGACGGACGGACGATGCACTTCGAGGAGTGGTGGGTCCTGCACCGCGCCGCGATCCCCGCGCGCGCGTTCCACCAGAACGACGTGACGGTCGCCGAGCCCGCACCGGGCGTGCTCGACGCGCTCGCCGACGCCGACGTCGTGGTCGTGCCGCCGTCGAACCCGGTCGTGTCCGTCGGCACGATCCTCGGCGTGCCCGGCATCCGCGACGCGCTGCGCGCCACGCCCGCCCCGGTCGTCGGCATCAGCCCGGTGATCGGCGGCGCACCCGTGCGCGGCATGGCCGACGCGTGCCTCACCGCGATCGGGGTCGAGACCGCGGCCGACGCCGTCGCGCGTCACTACGGCCGCCGCGCCGACGGTGGCGTGCTCGACGCGTGGCTCGTCGACGACGCCGACGCGGCGGTCGTCGAGCCGCTGCGGTCCGAGGGCTGGCGCGTCGAGTCCGCGCCCACGCTCATGACGGACGTCCCGGCGACCGCGGCGATCGCCGCGCGGGCGCTCGCCCTCGTGGACCGGGCGCCGTGACCGGGTGGTGGGTCGTCGTCCCGGTCAAGGACGCCGACCGCGGCAAGTCGCGCCTCGCCGACGTCCTGGGACCGGGCGAGCGCGCCCGGTTCGTGCGCTCGATGGCCCTCGACACCCTCGCTGCGGCGTCGGCCGCCGAGTCGGTCGCGGGCGTCGTCCTCGTGACGCCCGACCACGTCCTCGCGTCGTGGGCGCAGCGCGGCGGCGCGGTCGTCGTCGACGAGCCGCCCGGCGGTGGGCTCGACGAGGCGGTCCTCGCGGGCGAGGCCGTTGTCCGCGCGCGCACGCCCGACGCACCCGTCGCGGTCCTGCTCGGCGACCTGCCCGGGCTGCGTCCCGCCGACCTCGACGCGGGGCTGCGCCTGGCCGCCGCGCACGCCCGCGCGCACGTCCCCGACGCGGAGGGCACGGGCACGACGCTGCTCACCGCCGCCCCGGGGTCCGACCTGCGACCGGCCTTCGGTGCGGGCTCGTCCGCCCGGCACACCGCCGCCGGGCACGTCGCGCTCGACCTTCCCGTCGCGTCGACGCTGCGGCACGACGTCGACGAGCCCGCCGACCTCGACACGCTGGTCGACGACCCGGGTGCCCACGCACCCGGCGCGCACGCCAGGATGGGCGCATGACGCTCTGGCTGACCGGCGACGACGCCGCGGACCGACTGCTCTCGGAGGACCCGTTCGCGCTGCTGATCGGGATGCTGCTCGACCAGCAGGTGACGATGGAGAGCGCGTTCGCCGGGCCGGCGAAGATCGCCGAGCGCATGGGCGGGCTCGACGTGCACCAGGTCGCGGACGCCGACCCCGACGAGTTCGTCGCGCTGTGCTCGACCCCTCCCGCGGTGCACCGCTACCCCGGCTCGATGGCGGGCCGCATCCAGGCGGTCGCGCGCGAGGTCGTCGAGACGTACCACGGCGACGTGGCCCGGATCTGGACGACGGGCGACCCGGACGGCGCGACGGTGCTCAAGCGCCTCAAGGCGCTGCCCGGGTTCGGCGACCAGAAGGCGCGGATCTTCCTCGCGCTGCTCGGGAAGCAGTACGGCGTGGAGCCCGAGGGCTGGCGCGAGGCGGCGGGCGCGTACGGCGAGGTCGACGCGCGCCGCTCGATCGCCGACGTGACGGACCCGACGTCGCTCGCCGAGGTCCGCGCGACGAAGCAGGCGGCCAAGGCCGCCGCCAGGGCCGCGAAGGCCTGACACCGGCTGAGCTGAGCCGCCCGGCCGGCACCAGGACCGCGAGCGCGCGGCCCGCCCCGAGCGCAGGGGCGGGCCGCGCGTCGCGCGTCAGCGCCAGGTGTCGTTCAGCGTGAGCGTCCCGGACGACGGCACGGTGACCGTGCGGTTCGTCCCGCCCTCCCACGTCACGGCACCCGACGCGTCCTTGCGGACGTACTTGTACTGCACGGTCGAGCCCGCGGGCAGCGTGACCGACGCCCGCCACACGGGGTAGGCAGCCGGCGAGAGCGGCACGGCGCGCGCCGGGTCCCAGCCGCCGAGGACGGCGGCGTCGCCGACCACGAACACGTTCTGGCCCCACGCCGTCGTGGCCTGGACGCCGAACGAGACGGCGGCGGACGACGAGGTCGGGGTGGGTGTCGGTGTCGGGGTGGGCGTCGGCGTGGTGCCGCACGGGCTGCCCGGGGTGACGACGCCGCCGGCCACGCGGACCGCCGCACCGATGAGCGTGTAGTCCCGCCCGCCGTTGCTGTCCCACGTCCCGGTGCCGTTCGTGAACGCGGCGGTGACGGCGGCGCCGCCCGTCGCGATCTCGCGCGACACCCAGCCGGTGCACGCGGGCGCCATCTCGACGCCGGGCACGGCGGTCCACGCCCCGGAGCCGACGCGGTGGTGGATCCGGTAGGCGGACCAGCGGGGCGTCGTCGCGTAGTAGACGGTCGTGCTCGCGGTCGGCTGCCCGCCGGGACGGCCGACGTGGATCGCGACGGCCCCGTGCGCGGGGACGGTCGCGGTGAAGGTGCCCGACGACGACACGGTCACGGTCGACGCGCACGTCGCGGATGCGACGACGTCGCAGTAGGAGCCCGCGGGCATCGACGTCTGGAAGGTGCGCGTGACGGGCTGGTCGTGGTCGTTGAGCGCGACGTACCCGCGGTCGCCGCGGCCGAAGCCGATGAGCTGCGAACCGTCGTCGGTCCACTGCACGAGCGGCGCGCTGCCGACGGTGTTGTGGAAGCCGACCATGCCCTGCACCTGGGTCCACCGCTGCGTGCAGACCCACCGGCTGTCGGCGCACGACGCGTCGGGCACGCTCGTCGCCGAGGCACCGGGCGCGCCGGCGTCCTTGTCGTCCCACGTGTAGCCGCTGTAGACGGACGGGGCGCCGTAGGGGTGCGCGAGGAGGAACACGTTGGCGAGCCGGTACTCGGCGCCGCGCTTGTAGCTGAGCGTCTCGCCGTTGCGCTCGGTGTCGTGGTTGTCGACGAACGTGCCCGCCGACGACGACGGCAGCAGCCCGTCGGCGATCGTGCGCAGGTTCGCGAGGTTCCCGTCGAACGCGGCCTTGAGCCGGCGGCCGTAGAAGAACTCGTGCGAGTCGCCGCTGCCGAGGTACTCGGACGGCTGGACGGGCTCGCCGCTCGCGCCGATGACCTCGTGCACCCAGAAGACGTCCGGGTTGGTGAGCCGGCTCTTGATCGCGGCGAGGTCGGCGGCGGGGATGTGCTTGGCGGCGTCGATGCGGAAGCCCGCGACGCCGAGGCTCAGCAGGTCGTTGAGGTACCCGGCGAGCCGGTCCCGGACGTACGACGAGCCGGTGCGCAGGTCCTGCAGCGACACCAGCCGGCAGTTCTGCACCTGGTAGCGGTCGCCGTAGCTCGCGATGTTGGACCGGCAGTCGTTGAAGTCCGCGGCGCCGTAGATCCCGGGGAACGAGTCGACGCCGAAGGACGACCCGGCGACGCCGGTGCCGCTCCCCCGGTCCGCGCCGGTCGTGTGGTTGAGCACGGCGTCGGCGATGACGCCGACCCCCGCGGCGCGGCACGTCGCGACCATCGCGCGGAACTCGTCGCGCGTCCCGAGCTTCGACTCGACGCGGTAGCTGACCGGTTGGTACGACGTCCACCACTGCGACCCGGTGACGTGCTCCTGCGGCGGCGACACCTGCACGTACCCGAACCCGGCGGGCCCGATCGTCGAGGTGCACTCGCGGGCGACGGCGTCCCACGTCCACTGGAAGAGGTTGAGGATGACGTCGCCGCGGCCGTTCGCGGACGGCACGACGGGCTGCGGCAACGGTGGTGCCGCTCCGGTCGGCGCGACGGAGGCGGTCAGGCCGGCGCCGGCGACGAGCAGGGCGGCCAGGGCGGCGACGGCGCGTCGCCGGCGTGGTCGGGCGGCACGCGCGGGCGTGCGGGTGGTGGCGGTCACGGAGAGGCTCCGATCGGGCTCGGCGCACGTCGTCGTGCGCGGCTGGGCGTGGGCGGGCGGTCCGGACGTCGAGCTGCGCTGCTCGCCGGGTGGGCGTGGCGTCGGACCGGTTCCGGGTCTCGGAACGGCAGCAACTTCTTGCTGCAACTTGCAGCACCGCGTTGCGGGCGAACGTACCACCGGGGCGACGCCGCGGACAGGGGATGAATCCGGGCCGCGGTCCTGCCCTGCCGTCGGGCGCGCGTGACACGATGCGCGCGTGATCGTGGTGACGACGAACGAGATCCCCGGCTACCGCGTGCAGGCCGTGCTCGGCGAGGTCATGGGCCTGACGGTCCGCTCGACGAACATCGGCGGCAGCCTCACCGCGAGCCTGCGCTCGATCGGCGGCGGGGAGATCCCCGAGTACACGAAGATCATGTACGAGAGCCGGCACGAGGTGATGCGCCGCATGGTCGACGAGGCCCGGCAGCGCGGCGCGAACGCGATCGTCGCGATGCGGTTCGACACCGGGGCCGTCGGGCAGTTCAGCGAGGTGTGCGTCTACGGGACGGCGGTCGTCGCGGAGCCGATCCCGGCGGGCGATGCCGGTGCGACCGGTCAGTCCGCGCACGTCGCCGCGAGCACGCCGCCGCCGGGCGGCTGACGCAGGCGCGGGGAGGGCTGACACGCCACGATCCCCGACCGGCGTGCGGTCGAGGATCCTGGCGCCTCAGCCCGGGTTCCGGACGAGGGACGAGCGGTGCGGCATCAGCCGACCCGCCGCCGGTACGCGGACATCGCCGCGAGGTAGGCGACGACGAGGATGCCGACGCACCAGCCCAGCGCGACCCAGAGGTCGCTGCCGACGGGCTCGCCCGCGAACAGGTGCTGGATGCTGTCGACGATCGACGTCACCGGCTGGTTCTCGGCGAACCACCGCACGGGCCCGGGCATGGTCTCCGTCGGGACGAACGCGGAGCTGATGAAGGGCAGGAAGATCAGCGGGTAGGAGAACCCCGCGGCTCCGTCGACGGACTTCGCGGTGAGACCGGCGATGACGGCGAGCCACGTGAGCGCGAGCGTGAACAGCGCGAGGATACCCGCCACACCGAGCCACGCCCCGACCCCGGCCGACGTCCGGAAGCCCATGAGCAGCCCGACGCCGACGATGATCACGACCGTGATCCCGTTGGCGACGAGCGACGTCAGCACGTGCGCCCACAGCACCGACGAGCGCGCGATCGGCATCGAGTGGAACCGCTCGAAGATGCCGCTCTGCAGGTCCGTGAACAGCCGGACGGCGGTGTACGCGATGCCCGACGCGATCGCGATGAGCAGGATGCCCGGCAGCAGGTAGCTGACGTAGCTCTCGCCACCGGCCTCGATCGCCCCGCCGAACACGTAGACGAACAGCAGCAGCAGGGCGATGGGCGTGAGCGCGGTCGTGATGATCGTGTCGACGCTGCGGCTGATGTGCCGCAGCGAGCGCCCGGTGAGGGCGACGGTGTCGGCGTAGACGTGGGTGCTCATGACTGGTCCTTCCCGGACTCGGTGGTGGCGTGGGTCCCGACGAGCGCGAGGAAGATCTCCTCGAGCGTCGGCTGCTTCTCGACGTACTCGACGGTCGCGGGCGGCAGCAGCGCCTTGAGCTCGGCGAGCGTGCCGTTCGCGATGATGCGGCCCTGGTGGAGGATCGCGATGCGGTCGGCGAGCTGCTCGGCCTCCTCCAGGTACTGCGTGGTGAGCAGGACCGTCGTCCCCTGCCGGGCGAGCCCCTGGATGACCTGCCAGACCTCCTGGCGCGCCTCGGGGTCCAGGCCCGTCGTCGGCTCGTCGAGGAACAGCACGGTCGGGTGCCCGACGAGGCTCATCGCGATGTCCAGGCGCCGCCGCATGCCGCCCGAGTAGGTCGACACGCGCCGGGAGCCGGCCTCGGTGAGGCTGAACTGCGCGAGCAGGTCGTCCGCGATGCGGCCGGGGTCGTCCAGGTGCCGCAGCCGCGCGACGAGCACGAGGTTCTCGCGTCCGGAGAGGATCTCGTCGACCGCGGCGAACTGCCCGGTCAGGCTGATCGACTCGCGGACGTCGCGCGCTGCGACGGTCACGTCGAAGCCGTTGACGACGGCCGTGCCCGCGTCGGGCTTCAGCAGCGTCGACAGGATCCGCACCATCGTCGTCTTGCCGGCGCCGTTCGAGCCGAGCAGGGCGAAGATGCTGCCCGGCGCGACCTCGAGGTCGACGCCGCGCAGGACCTGGAGGTCCTGGAAGGACTTCTCGACGCCGCGCACGCGGATGGCGGGTGAGGTGACGTTCATGAGGTGTCGCGTCCCTTCTGGTGGTGGTGGCCGCTCAGCGGGCGTGCTGGACGGTGATGTCGCCCGAGCGCGTGCGCGCCCGGACCGCGACGGTGCGCTCGCCCTCGTCGGGCGCACGCTCGCCGTCGAGCTGGTTGCGGACGCGTCCGTCCTTCGACGACAGGTCGAGCCACGCGGCCACGCCGGGGCGCACACCGACGGCCACCTGGCCGTAGCCGCTCTCGACCTGGATCGACCCGCTCGAGACCTCGGCGACGCGGACGCTGCCGTAGGCCGTCTTCGCGGTGACGGAGCCGAGCGCCCGGTCGATGTCGAGGTCGCCGTACGAGAGCTTCGCGTCGAGGTCGCCCCCGGACTCCTCGACGCGCACGGACCCGTGCGAGGCCTTGAGCACGGCGTCGCCGTGCACGGTGCCGACCAGGACGCGCCCGTGGTCGGCCGTGATCTCGGCGGCACCCTCGACGCGGTCCACCTCGACGGTGCCGTGCATGGCGCGCACCCACAGGTCGCCGGTGGTGTCGATCCGCACCGAGGAGCTCTTGACCCGGGTGGCGCCGAGCCGACCGACCGTCTGGACGTTGCCGACCGACAGCTCGGCCGTCAGACGCGAGCCGGCGGGCAGCTCGACGACGACGTCGACCGAGTCGGACGGCCCGGGGCCGATCCAGCTGAGCCGCGGCCGCGGCCCGAGGACCGTGAGCCGCCGCCCGTCGAGCTCGACCTTGGTCTCCTCGACCGCACGGTGGTCGGCCTGCTTCGTGGGGTTCGAGGGTGTGACCGTCACGACGGTGTCCGTGCGGTCGCTCGCGACGACGCGCAGGTCCCCGACGGGGACGTGGACCGCGAGGTCGATGGGCTGGGGGGTGCTGTACGTGGGCATGCTGACGCCTCCCGTGGTCAGGGTGTGCTTGTCCCGCCCCGCGGGTCCGCGGGGCTGGTGGTGCTCGAGGAGCTGGTCGTCCCGGGCGTGCGGTGCCCGGCTAGCGGGCCCAGCCGGCGAAGCTGTCGCCGGTGCGCAGCGTGCGCTGCGCGGATCGTCGCTGCTTGGGCTGCAGGGCTGCCGCGATCGCCCGGACGAGCCAGGCGTTGACGGACAGGCCGTCGGCGGTGGCCGCCTCGTCGACGCGCGCCTTGAGCGCGTCGGGCAGGCGGAGCGTCGTGCGTGAGGTGCTGACGTCGTCGAGGTCGACGGGCGCGGCGGTCACCGTGCTCGCCTCCTCGGCGTCCCCGTCGGACGCGGGCTGCGTGACGACGAACTCGACCTCGCGGCCGCGCAGCCGCACGTCGACCGAGCCGGGTGCGAGGTCACGCGTGATCTCGCCGGCGGCCGCCGACAGGGCGTCGAGCAGGACGAGACGGGTGGCCGCGTCGAGGCCCGCGGCGAGCCGCTCGGCGACGGCGCGGGTGTCGTCCCCGCCGTGCTCGGCGGCGTCCATGAGCTGGCGCTGGAGGTCGCTGACGTACTGCCCGAGTTCCATGACACCTAGCATGACACCACAGTGGTGTCACCACAAGCGTTTGTGGTGTCAAATTTTCGTCAGATGGTGTCACCAGTGACGCGCGGTGGTGTCGCGACAGTGAGACACCGCGTCATGTGCGCTCCGCGGCGCCCTCAGCCTCGCTCGACCGCGTCTTTCCAGCCCTGCGCGTACGCCTCGGCGCTCCCCTGCCGGAACATGTCGTCGTCGCCGGTCCGCACCAGCACGCGCGCGCCCGGCCCGTCGTCCACGGTGACGACGTGCCCCAAGCCGCGGACCACCGCGAGCGGCCGCCCGGCCGCCTTCCCCTTGACCAGCTCGGCCGCCGCGGCGATCTCGTCCGCCACGGCGGTCACGGTCATCGTCAGCGGTCGCCCGAACGAGTCGACCTGCCCGCGCAGGTCGTCGAGCACCGCGACACCCGCCGCGCCGATCGCCAGGTCGGCGACACCCTGACGCCACGGTCGCCCTGCGGTGTCGGACACGACGACGCCGACGCGCACGCCGAACGCCGCGGCGACGGCGACGCGCACCGCGCGTGCGGACGTGTCGGGGTCGACCGGCAGCAGCAGGACCGTGCCGTCGGGCGTGTTGCTCGCGTCGACGCCCGCGGCCGCCATGACGAGGCCGAGCCGGTTCTCGACGATCCGCGTGACCCCGGCGGCGTGCTCGCGCGTCGCGACGACGCGCACGGTCTCGTCGGTGATCGCCTGCTCGCGGTCGGCCGCGGCGACGACGCGCCCCTCGGCCTTCGACACGACCTTGCTGGTGAGCACCAGCACGTCCCCGTCCGCGAGCGCACGGTCCGGCCGGGCCGTCGCGTCGGCGCGCAGCAGGTCGACGAGCAGCGTCGGCAGGTCGTCGCCCGGCCGCACCTCGCCGAGCCCGGCGGGCGCCCAGACCCGCAGCTCGTCCGTCGGGCCGCTGGTCATCGCGACAGCTTCGGCAGCACGTCGGCGCCGAAGACCTCGATCCACTCGCGCTGGTTGCGGCCGACGTTGTGCAGGTAGATCCGGTCGAACCCGAGGTCGACGTACTTCTGGATCTCGGCGCGGTGCACGTCGGGGTCGGACGAGATGACCATGCGGCCCTCGAAGTCCTCGGGGCGCACGAGCCGGGCCATCTGCTCGAAGTCGAACGGCGAGCGGATGTCGGCCTTGGGGAACTTCATGCCGCCGTTGGGCCACTCGCGCATCGCGTTGGCGAGCGCCTCCTCGTCCGTGGGCGCCCACGACATGTGCAGCTGCAGGACCTTGGGCATCGCGTCCGCGTCCCGCCCGGCCTCCCGCGCACCCTCGTGGAACTTGCCGAACAGGCCGCTGATCTTCTCGAGCGGGGCGCCGACCGTGATGAGCCCGTCGGCGTGCTTGCCCGCGCGCTTGGCGGTGACGGGACCGGCGGTCGCGACGAGGATCTCGGGCGCCTCCTCCGGCATGGTCCACAGCCGCGTCGACTCGAGCTTGTAGAACTGCCCGGCGTGCTTGACGTCGCGGCCCGCGAGCGACGCGGTGAAGAGCTTCTTGATGATGTCGATGGCCTCGAACATGCGGTTGATCCGCTCGGGAGCCTCGGGCCAGTACTCGGCGATGATGTGCTCGTTCAGCGCCTCGCCCGAGCCGAGCCCCAGCCAGTGCCGGCCCGGGTACATCGCCGCGAGCGTCGCCGATGCCTGCGCGACCATCGCGGGGTGCCAGCGGAACGTCGGCGCGGTCACGCCGGGCCCGAAGTCGCCGCGGGTCCGCTCACCGACGGCCGTCAGCACGTTCCACACGAACGAGGACTGCCCCTGCGCGGGCACCCACGGCTGGAAGTGGTCGGCCGCCATCACGCCCGAGAAGCCGTGCTCCTCGGCGTGCGCCGACAGGTCCACCGCCTCGGTGGGGTGGAACTGCTCCAGCATCGCCGCGTACCCGACCGTCAGACCGTTCGCCGTCACACCGCTCACCCGCGTCGCTCTCCCTCGTCGTGCCGGGCGGCCCGCCTCGTGCGGGTGGCCCTCCCGCGACACTAACCCCGCCGTGTGTCGCGCGTGTTCCCTCGCGCACAGGGCCGGTCCGCCCGGGGAAACCCGCGCGGGTCCTGGTCGCGGATCTGGGAGGATGTGTGCCCATGAGCGACCTGAACCCGACCGCCCCCACGACGACCCCTGGCACCACGGGCACGCGGGCGGTACCGGACAAGGTCTCGCTCGACGGCCTGGAGGACCGCTGGGACTCCGCGTGGACGGCCCAGGGCCTCTACGCGTTCGACCGCTCGCGCACGCGCGAGGAGATCTACTCGATCGACACCCCGCCCCCGACGGTCTCGGGCTCGCTGCACGTGGGGCACGTGTTCTCGTACACGCACACCGACGTCGTCGCCCGCTTCCGCCGCATGCGCGGCAGCGAGGTGTTCTACCCGATGGGCTGGGACGACAACGGCCTGCCGACCGAGCGGCGCGTGCAGAACTACTACGGCGTGCGCTGCGACCCGTCGCTCCCCTACGTCGAGGGCTTCGTGCCGCCGCACGAGGGAACCGACGGCAAGCCCGTGAAGCCCGCCGACCAGGTGCCGGTGAGCCGCCGCAACTTCGTCGAGCTCTGCGAGCGCCTGACCGCCGACGACGAGCGCCAGTTCGAGGCGCTGTGGCGCCACCTGGGCCTGTCCGTCGACTGGTCGATGACCTACCAGACGGTGTCCGCCGAGGCCCGCGCGGTCGCCCAGCAGGCGTTCCTGCGCAACCTCGCGCGCGGCGAGGCGTACCAGGCCGAGGCGCCGGGCCTGTGGGACGTGACGTTCCAGACGGCGGTCGCGCAGGCCGAGCTCGAGGCTCGCGACTACCCGGGCGCGTTCCACCGCGTGGCCTTCCACCGTGCTGGTGCGGCTGACGCCGCTGAGCCCGTCTACATCGAGACGACGCGACCCGAGCTGCTGCCCGCGTGCGTCGCGCTCATCGCGCACCCCGACGACGAGCGCTACCAGCACCTGTTCGGCACGACGGTGACGTCGCCCCTGTTCGGCGTCGAGCTGCCCGTCCTCGCGCACCCGGCCGCCGAGCCCGACAAGGGCGCCGGCATCGCGATGTGCTGCACCTTCGGCGACCTCACCGACGTGCAGTGGTGGCGCGAGCTGCAGCTCCCCACCCGCTCGGTGGTCGGTCGCGACGGTCGCATCGTCCGCGAGACGCCCGAGTGGCTCACGACGGACGCCGGTCGTGCCGCGTTCGAGGAGCTCGCGGGCAAGACGACGTTCTCGGCACGCGAGGCCGTCGTGAACGGGCTGCGCGCGTCGGGCGACCTGGACGGCGAGCCGCAGGCCACCCAGCGCAAGGCGAACTTCTACGAGAAGGGCGACAAGCCCCTCGAGATCGTCACGAGCCGCCAGTGGTACATCCGCAACGGCGGCCGCGACGCCGACCTGCGCGAGGGCCTGCTCGCGCGTGGCGCGGAGCTCGACTTCCACCCCGACTTCATGCGCGTCCGCTACGAGAACTGGGTCGGCGGCCTCAACGGCGACTGGCTCATCTCGCGGCAGCGGTTCTTCGGCGTGCCGTTCCCGGTCTGGTACCGGCTCGACGAGAACGGCGACCCCGACCACGACGCGCCGCTGCTGCCGACCGAGGACCAGCTGCCGATCGACCCGTCGTCCGACGTGCCCGCGGGCTACACGGCCGACCAGCGCGGCGTCCCCGGCGGCTTCGTCGGCGACCCGGACGTCATGGACACCTGGGCGACCAGCTCGCTGACCCCGCAGATCGTCGGCGGCTGGCGCACCGACCCCGACCTGTTCGCGCGCGTCTTCCCGATGGACCTGCGCCCGCAGGGCCAGGACATCATCCGGACCTGGCTGTTCTCGACCGTGGTCCGCTCGCACCTCGAGCACGGCACCCTGCCGTGGACCGATGCGGCGATCAGCGGCTGGATCCTCGACCCCGACCGCAAGAAGATGTCGAAGTCCAAGGGCAACGTCGTGACGCCCATGGGCCTGCTGGAGGAGCACGGATCCGACGCGGTCCGGTACTGGGCGGCGTCCGCCCGCCTCGGCACGGACGCGGCGTTCGAGGTCGGCCAGATGAAGATCGGCCGCCGCCTCGCGATCAAGATCCTCAACGCGTCGAAGTTCGCGCTGTCGTTCGGCACGGCGGAGCTCGACCCGGCGCTCGTGACCGTGACGCTCGACCGCGCGATGCTCGCCGGGCTCGCCGACGTCGTCGCGAAGGCGACCGAGGCGCTCGAGTCCTACGACCACACGCGCGCGCTCGAGCTGTCGGAGACCTTCTTCTGGACGTTCTGCGACGACTACCTCGAGCTCGTCAAGGACCGCGCGTACGGCGCGGGCGCGCAGGAGGTGTCGGCCGAGACCGCGTCGGCGCGCGCCGCGCTCGGCGTCGCGCTCGACACGATGCTGCGCCTGTTCGCGCCCGTGCTGCCGTTCGCGACCGAGGAGGTCTGGTCGTGGTGGCGCGAGGGCTCGGTGCACCGTGCGCCGTGGCCCGACGCCGCGCCGCTGCGGGCCGCCGCGGGTGACGCCGACCCGGGCGTGGTCGCAGCCGCCGGTGCCGCGCTCGCCGCGCTGCGCAAGGTGAAGTCGGAGGCCAAGGTGTCGATGCGCACCGAGATCACCGCGGTGACGCTCGCGGTGCCCGCAGCGCTGCGCGCCGGCGTCGACGTGGCGCTGGACGACGTGCGGGCCGCGGGGCGCGCGGTCGGCTCGCTCGACCTCGTCGAGCAGGACGGCGAGCAGGTCGTCGCGCGCGACGCGGTGCTCGCCGAGCCGCAGCCGAAGGCCGCGCAGGCCTGACGCACCGCGGCGCAGCCGAGCAGACATCCCAGCGACCAGCGACAGGAGCGCGGCAGTGCGCGAGTTCTCCTCCCCCAGCCCGGTCGGCCTCGACCCGCGCGCCAACATCCCGGGGCTGCTCGCGCAGCGGCTCGCGCGTGACCCGGACGGCGTGCTGATCGAACGGTCCACCGGACTCGGCGGGACGTGGGCGCCCGTGACGGTGACGGCCTTCGCCGCCGAGGTGCGCGCCGTCGCCAAGGGCCTCGTCGCGCGCGGGCTCGAGCCCGGCGACCGCGTCGCGCTCATGTCGCGCACCCGGTACGAGTGGACGCTGCTCGACTTCGCGATCTGGGCGGCGGGCGGCGTCGGCGTGCCGGTGTACGAGACGTCGTCGCCCGAGCAGGTGCGGTGGATCGCCGCCGACACGGGCGCACGGATCGCGCTCGTCGAGACCGCGGCGCACGCGAGCGTGGTCGCACAGGTCCGCGACGACCTGCCGGGCCTCGCGCACGTGCTCGTGATCGACGAGGGCGCGGTCGACGGGCTGGTCGCCGAGGGCGCCAGGGTGCCGGACGCCGAGATCGAGCGACGTTCGGCGCTGGCCGGCGCGGACGACCTCGCCACCGTCATCTACACGTCCGGCACGACGGGCCGCCCGAAGGGCGTCGAGCTCACGCACGGCAACTTCGTGTTCCACACGCTCAACGGCGTCGACGGGCTGGGCGAGGTGTGCGCGCAGCCGCACTCGCGGACGTTGCTGTTCATGCCGCTCGCGCACGTGTTCGCGCGGTACATCGAGGTCCTGTGCATCCCGTCCGGCGCCGTCCTCGGCCACACGCCCGACACGCGCAACCTGCTGCCGGACCTCGCGGCGTTCCAGCCGACGTTCGTCCTCGCCGTACCGCGCGTGTTCGAGAAGGTCTACAACTCGGCCGAGCAGAAGGCGGGCGGCGGCACGAAGCTGCGGCTGTTCCGCTGGGCGGCGAAGGTCGCGATCGCCTTCTCGCGTGCGCACGACACCCCCGCCGGGCCGTCCGCCGCGCTGAAGGCCCAGCACCGTCTCGCGGGCGCGCTGGTGCACACGAAGCTGCGCGCCGCGCTGGGCGGCAGGGCCGAGTGGGCCATCTCCGGCGGCGCCCCGCTCGGCGAGCGGCTCGGGCACTTCTACCGCGGGATCGGCGTCCGCGTGCTCGAGGGCTACGGCCTGACCGAGACCACCGCACCGACGACGGTCAACCGTCCGGGCCTCACCAAGGTCGGCTCCGTCGGTCCCGCGTTCCCCGGCACGTCCGTGCGGGTCGACGACGACGGCGGCATCTGGATCTCCGGCCCGCACGTCTTCCGCGGCTACCGGCACAACACGGAGGCGACCGCCGAGGCGCTGGTCGACGGCTGGTTCCGCACGGGCGACCTCGGCACGCTCGACGACGACGGCTACCTGCGCATCACGGGCCGCACCAAGGAGATCATCGTGACCGCGGGCGGCAAGAACGTCGCCCCCGCCGTCCTCGAGGACCGGCTGCGCGGCCACCCCATCGTCAGCCAGGTCGTCGTCGTCGGCGACCAGCGTCCGTTCATCGGCGCGCTCGTCACGCTCGACGCCGAGATGCTGCCCGGGTGGTTGTCCAACCACGGCATGCCGCCCATGGACGTCGTCACGGCCGGGTCCGACCCGCGCGTGCTCGAGGCCCTCGACCGCGCCGTCGACCGCGCGAACGAGGCCGTGTCGCGCGCCGAGTCGATCCGCAAGATCCGTGTCCTGCCGACCGACCTCACCGAGGCGAACGGCTACCTCACGCCGTCGCTCAAGGTGAAGCGCGCGCTCGTGCTCAAGGACTTCGCGGCGGACATCGACGCGCTCTACGTCGACACGCGAGAGCACCACGGCTGACCGGCGCGGAGGAGCAACCCCGCCCTCTCCGCGCCGACCACCGCGTCGACCTGTCCGGAGACGGCGTCAGACGACGTTGCGCAGCCGCCGCTGGTCGGCCGACTGCGTCGGCACCGACTCGCTGGGCGTCGACCCGTCCGACCAGCGCAGGACGGCGCCGACCCCGCCGACGAGCTCGACGCTGCCGTCCTCAGCGAATGTGACCCCGGCATCCTGACCCAGCGCGGCCCGCACCAGCGCGACGCCGGCGGGCAGCTTGCGGCGCGCGTCGCCGGACACGCCGAGCGCGTCGAGGTCGGCGATGCTCGTGCCGAGCTGGAGCGGCTCGGGTCCGACCCACAGCTCCTTGTCCGCGAGGGCGCCCGTGAGCGTCGACTCGTGCAGCACGAGCTCGTCGACCTGCCCCCGACGCAGCACCTCGATCACGTCGTCGAGCGCGGTGACCGCGCCGTCGCCCCGGCCCTGCCCCTCCCGGAACCGCGCGAGCACGGCCTCGCGCCGCCGGTTGCGGAACGAGTCGAGCGCGTCGGCGACCTTGGCGGCGAACGCGTCCCGCTTGACGCCCTCGCCCCGCGCGCCACCCGGCACCTCGACGAGGACGGCGCGCACGTGCTGGTCGACCTCGTCGCGCACGAGCGCGACGGCGCGCACGTCGCCCGTGAGCACGACGAGGTCGGGCGACCGTTCGGCCACCCGCTTGCCCAGGACCGCCGCGACCGCCTCCGCGTTGCGCTCCCACGAGTCCTCGGCGCGGGTCTGGTTCCGCCGCGACAGCGCGCCGTCCTTGACCTTGTGCACGTCGTCGTGGCCACCGTCGACGTGCTCGACCTCGGACGCGTCGCCGGTCCGTGCGCCGTCGCCGGTGTGCCACGTGAGGTCCGCGCCGTTGCGGTCCACCTCGACGAGCACGTGGTGCACGCCCTCCTCGGCCGCGCGCACGGCCGGCAGCAGCGCGGGCGCCGGTCCGAACACCGCGCTCGACTGCGCGGGGGGCTCCGACAGCACGCGGTCGACGCGCACGCCCTCGGCGTCGGCGACGATGACGCGACCGTGCGGGCCCTTGACGCCGGTCGGCACGGCGAACCGCTCGCCGATCTCGTCCAGCACGGCCGCGGGTGCGCCATCGCGCTCGAGCGTCCGGCGGACGGCCCGCCAACGGTCGGCCGCCTCGGCCTCCCCCGCGACGTCGGCACGCGTCACGTCCAGGTAGACGGTCGTGAACGGAGCCGGGCGCCCGAGGAGGGGCTTCAGCCAGTGCAGGTCCATGCAGCACCTCGTGAGTGGTCGACGGTCCTCGGCGACCGCGGGCGCAGCGGACCCGCGCGTCCTGCCGGGGCTGACGTACCTACCCTCGTCCGGATGCGCGCGGCGCGCCACCCCTGACGGGTCGCGACCGCGCCGGCGTCACGGCTGCTGCGCGCGCTCCGCGGCGTGGTCCTGCGCGATGGCCTCGTGGTGGCGGATGACCTCCTCGACGATGAACGCGAGGAACTTCTCCGCGAACACCGGGTCGAGGTCCGCCTGGTGCGCGAGCTCGCGCAGGCGCGCGACCTGCTGCTCCTCACGGCCCGGGTCCGACGGCGGGAGCCCGCGCTCGGCCTTGAGGACGCCGACCTGCTGGGTCGCCTTGAACCGCTCGGCGAGCAGGTACACGAGCGCCGCGTCGATGTTGTCGATGCTGTGGCGCAGCCGCGCCAGCTCAGTGGGGATCGGTGCCGGCAGGTCGCTCACGCCCGCGATCCTAGGCGCACCCCCTCGGCATCGGCCGGACGGTCCGCCGCTGACCAGCACATGGGACGACTCGTCCCATTCGTCCGTTTCACCGCTACGGTCGCGCGACCGACCGGAGCAGGGGGACGCGACGGGTGGGGCGGCAGGAGGGCGCACGAGCGCCGCTCGGGCCGCACGGGTCGCGTGGTCGAGGTGCGCACGGGCCGGCTGACGCCGGCGTGCGTGCGGGGCCGGCGCCCGCCCGCGTCGCGGCCGTCCCGGCCTCCCCCTGTGCGGTCGACCACCGAACCGTCGCCGACGCGCACCCGCGCACGGCCCCGCCGCCGGCCTGCCCGGCCACCGCACGAAGGAGCACGTCGTGACCCGACGTCGTACCGCCCTCGCCGCCACCGCGACCGCCGCGGCCGCCCTGCTGACCGCGTGCGCCGCGGACGGCGCGTCCGGCGGCGGGTCGACGCCCGCCGACGGCACGGCGACGACCGTCCGGGTCGCCGACGTCTCCACGGCCAACCACCTGACCCTCGGCCGCACATCGGGGCTCGTCGACGACGCGCTCGACGAGGCGGGCGTGGCGGCGCAGTGGCTCGGGCCCTACACGGTCCCGTCGGTCGCGTACGACGCGCTGCTCACCGACCAGGCGGACGTGACGACGACCGACGCGGCCCAGCTGCTGACGTGGGCGGCCGAGGAGCGCGACGTCGTCGCGTTCGCGGTGGAGACGACCTCGGGCGACGACCAGGGAGTCGTCGTCGGCGCGGGGGTCCCGGTCACCGGCGTCGCGGACCTGCGCGGCCTGACGGTCGCCGTCGGCCCGACGCCCGGCGGTGTCGGGGACTACGTCCTGGCGAAGGCGCTCGCCACGGTCGGCCTCACGAGCGACGACGTCCAGCGGGTGTACCTCAGCGAGTCGGACGCGACCGCGGAATTCGTGGCCGGTACGGTCGACGCGTGGGCGACGGCCGACGAGCACTTCGCGACCGCGCAGAGCACGCCGGGAGCGGTCGTCGTCGCGCGGGGCGACCAGGTCGGCTCGAACGACGCCACCGTGCACGTCGTGTCGCGGACGTTCGCGCACGAGCACCCGGAGGCGGTCCGGGCGCTGTTCGACGGTCTCGCCGCCCAGGCCGCGGCGGTCGAGGACAAGCCGTCCGCCATCACGGACCTGTACTCGCGCGCCGGCGCGCCGGGCGACGCGATCAAGGTGATCGGCACGTTCGACGTACCGGAGGTGGCGCCCCTGGACGACGCCGGCGTCGAGCGCCTGCGGGCCTTCGCGGACGACCTCGTGGAGCTCGGGTTCCTGGCCGTGGAGCCGCACATGGCGCACGCGGTCCACGACGTGACGGCCGGGTCCGGCTCGTAGGTCGGGGCAACCGCCGAGGTGGCCCGCGCACGGATCGCCGTGCCACGATGCGGGCACCGGCCACGATGCCCGAGGTGACGACATGAGCCTTGCGTCGACCCTGCCCGACCTGCGTCCGTACGCGCTGCCGCCCGGCGACGTGCTGGCCTCGCTCGACACGGACGCGCGCGGCCTGACGGCGGCCGACGCCGAGCGACGCCTCGCCGAGACGGGCCCGAACCGCCTGCCGGAGCCGGCGAGGGCGCACCCGGTGGTCCGCTTCCTCCAGCACTTCGACGACGTCCTCATCTACATCCTGCTCGCCGCGGCGGTCCTCAAGGCGTTCCTGGGCGACTGGGTCGACTTCACGGTCATCCTCGTCGTCGCCGTCGCGAACGCGGTCGTCGGCTTCCTCCAGGAGGGTCAGGCGGAGCGCGCGCTCGACGGGATCCGCACGATGCTGTCGCTCGACGCCACGGCGCTGCGCGACGGGCACTGGTCGACGGTCGCTGCGGAGAGCCTCGTGCCGGGCGACGTGGTGCGCGTGCGGTCCGGTGACAAGGTGCCGGCGGACGCGCGCCTGCTGGACGAGACGAACCTCCAGGTCGACGAGTCGGCGTTGACGGGCGAGTCGGTGCCCGCGGTCAAGGACGTCGCGGCGGTCGGGACGGACGCGGGCGTGGGCGACCGGTCCAGCATGCTGTTCAGCGGCACGATCGTCGCCGCGGGCACGGCGACCGCGGTCGTGACGGCGACGGGCGCGCGCACCGAGATCGGCCGCATCCAGGCGCTCGTCGCGGACGTCGACCACCTCGACACGCCCCTCAAGCAGCAGCTCAACCGGCTCGGGACGCTGCTGTCGCGCGGCATCCTCGTGATGGCCGCGCTCATGCTGGTCATCGGCCGGGTCATCCACGACTGGGACCCGCCCGAGCTCATCTCGGCTGCGATCGGGTTCGCCGTCGCGGCCGTGCCGGAAGGGCTGCCGGCGCTCGTCACGATCACGCTCGCGCTGGGTGTGCAGCAGATGGCGCGCCGCCACGCGATCACCCGCAAGCTGCCCGCGGTCGAGGTGCTGGGGTCCGTCACCACGATCTGCTCGGACAAGACCGGGACGCTGACGAGGAACGAGATGACGGCGCGCACCGTGGTCACCGCGGAGCGCACGTACGACGTCGAGGGCCTGGGCTACGAACCGACGGGCCGGGTCACGCGCGACGGCGCGACGGCGCGCCTCGCAGACCACCCCGACCTGCGTGCGCTCGTCGAGGCCGCGGCGCTCTGCAACGACGCGCGCGTCGTGGCCGACGAGGCCGGGCACTGGCGTGTCGTCGGGCAGCCGACCGAGGGGGCGCTCACGACGCTCGCGCTGAAGTCCGGTGCGGACGTCGGCGACGCGTCGCGCCTGGCCGAGGTGCCGTTCGAGTCGGCGAACAAGCTGTCCGCGACCCTCGACCGGCTCCCGGGTGACGACGTGCTCCGCGTGCACGTGCTGGGCGCACCCGACCGCCTGCTCGACCGCTCGACCGCGCAGCGCGGACCCGACGGGCGACCCGAGCCCCTCGACGTCGCCCGGTGGGAGGCGACGATCGACGAGCTCGGCGGCCAGGGCCTGCGCGTGCTCGCGGCCGCGGCACGACCCGCCGACCCCGGCGCGTCCGCGCTCGACCTCGACGACCTGCACGACCTGGTCCTGCTCGGTGTCGTCGGCATCGTCGACCCGCCCCGTCCGGAGGCCGTCGCGGCCATCGCGGACTGCCACCGCGCCGGCATCTCCGTGAAGATGATCACCGGCGACCACGCGGGCACGGCGGTCGCGATCGCGCGTGAGCTCGGCATCGTCCGCCCCGGAGAGGAGGTCCGGGCGCTGACGGGCGCCGAGCTCGAGGCGATGAGCCAGGAGGAGCTCCGGGTGCACGTCCAGGACGTCGACGTCTACGCGCGCACGAGCCCCGAGCACAAGATCCGCATCGTGCGCGCGCTGCAGTCGCACCGCGAGGTCGTCGCGATGACCGGCGACGGCGTGAACGACGCACCCGCCCTGACGCGCGCCGACGTCGGCATCGCCATGGGCATCAAGGGCACCGAGGCGACGAAGGAGGCCGCGGAGATCGTCCTCGCCGACGACAACTTCGCGACCATCGAGCGGGCCGTCGAGGAGGGGCGGCGGATCTACGACAACATCCGCAAGTCCGTCGTCTTCCTGCTGCCCACCAACGGCGCGCAGTCGCTCGTCATCCTCGTCGCCGTGCTGTTCGGTCTCGCGCTGCCGCTGTCCCCCGTGCAGATCCTCTGGGTCAACCTCGTCACGGCCGTGACGCTGTCGCTCGCGCTCGCCTACGAGCCCGCGGAGGCCGGGGTCATGGACCGGCCGCCGCGCTCACCGTCCGAGTCCGTCCTGTCCGGGCGCTCGCTCGTCCTCGTCGTGTGCGCGTCGCTGCTCATCGGCGGCGCGACCCTCGGCGTCTACCTCGTCGAGAAGAACCTCGGCTCGACCGACGGCGTGGCGCAGACCAGCGCCGTCACGATGCTCGCGCTCGGGCAGGTCGCGTTCCTGTTCTCGTGCCGGTTCCTGCACGCGTCGAGCCTGACGCCCCGCGTGCTCGTCGGGAACACGGTCGTGTGGGTCGCGGTCGGCACGCTCCTCGCGCTGCAGGTGGTGTTCGTCTACGCGCCCTTCATGCACGACTGGTTCGAGTCCGCCCCGATCGCGCCGCGCGACTGGGCGCTCACGGCCGCGATCGCCGTCGGCGTGCTGGTCCTCGTCGAGGCCGTCAAGGCGCTCGGCCGCCGCTCCCCCGGGCGGCGCTGACCCGCCTCCGCCGGGGCCGCGCAGGAGACGACCGAGCCCCCGACGGAGGACCGTCGAGGGCTCGGGTGGTCGATCGCGCCGGGTGGCGGCTCAGGCGCTCTTCTCGCGCGGCGTCCGCTTGTCGCGCGGCGTCTCCCGCGGCACGAGCGTCGGGTTCACGTTGTCCAGGACGACGTCCTGCGTGATGACGACCCGGGCGACGTCGTCGCGGCTCGGGACCTCGAACATCACCTGCTGGAGGACCTCCTCCATGATCGCCCGCAGACCGCGCGCGCCGGTCCCGCGCAGGAGCGCCTGGTCGGCGATCGCGGCGACGGCCTCGTCCTCGAACTCGAGCTCGACGCCGTCGATCTCGAACATCCGCTGGTACTGCTTGACGAGCGCGTTGCGCGGCTCGGACAGGATCCGCACGAGCGCGCTCTGGTCGAGCCGCGACACGGCGGCGACGACGGGCAGACGCCCGATGAACTCGGGGATCAGCCCGTACTTCTGCAGGTCCTCGGGGCGGACCTCGGCGAACAGGTCGCCCTCGTCGTGCGACTCGAGCAGCGGGGCGCCGAAGCCGACGACGCGCTTGCGCGCGCGGGCGGCGATGATGTCGTCCAGCCCGGAGAACGCGCCGGCCACGATGAACAGGACGTTCGTCGTGTCGATCTGGATGAACTCCTGGTGCGGGTGCTTGCGACCGCCCTGCGGCGGGACCGAGGCGGTCGTGCCCTCGATGATCTTCAGGAGCGCCTGCTGGACGCCCTCGCCGGAGACGTCGCGCGTGATCGACGGGTTCTCGCTCTTGCGGGCGATCTTGTCGATCTCGTCGATGTAGATGATCCCCTGCTCGGCCTTCTTGACGTCGTAGTCGGCGGCCTGGATGAGCTTGAGGAGGATGTTCTCGACGTCCTCGCCGACGTAGCCGGCCTCCGTCAGCGCGGTCGCGTCGGCGATCGCGAACGGGACGTTGAGCATGCGGGCCAGCGTCTGCGCGAGGTACGTCTTGCCGGTGCCCGTGGGGCCGACCAGCAGGATGTTCGACTTCGCGATCTCGACGTGGTCGTCCGAGCTGCGTCCCAGCTCACCGGCCTGGACGCGCTTGTAGTGGTTGTACACCGAGACCGACAGCGCCCGCTTCGCGGACTCCTGGCCGATGATGTACTGCTCGAGGAAGTCGAAGATCTCCTTCGGCTTGGGCAGCTCGACCATGCCGACCTCGGTGGCCTCGGCGAGCTCTTCCTCGATGATCTCGTTGCACAGCTCGATGCACTCGTCGCAGATGTACACGCCGGGGCCCGCGATGAGCTTCTTCACCTGCTTCTGGGACTTCCCGCAGAACGAGCACTTGAGGAGATCGGCTCCGTCCCCGATTCGAGCCACGTGTGTCCCCTTCCTCCGTGTCCGCCCTCCGCCCGTCGGGCGGTGCGTCGTCCCCGTCGCACCCGCGGGTGCGACGTCCTCCCATTGCACACCACGCGGGGCCCGATGTCAGCCGAACCCCGCCGTGGCGCGCGGCGTGTCCCTCGGACGGTCGTCCGGATTGTCCGACCGTCGGGACCTGCGTCCCCCACCGGGACACCGCCGGACCGGGCGGTCACGGCGGCGTCCGTCGGGTGTCAGGCGGTCGGCTGCACGACCGTCGGGTGCGCGCCCTTGCGGCTCTCGAGCACCTGGTCGACGATCCCGTACTCCAGCGCCTGCTGCGCGGTGAGGATCTTGTCGCGCTCGATGTCCTTGCGGACCAGCTCGATGTCGCGGCCCGTGTGGTGCGCGATCGTCTGCTCGAGCCACTCGCGCATGCGGATGAGCTCGTTGGCGTGGATCTCGATGTCGGAGGCCTGCGCGTAGCCGCCGCCCTCCATCGCGGGCTGGTGGATCAGCACCCGTGCGTTGGGCAGCGCCAGACGCTTGCCCGGCGAGCCCGCGGCGAGCAGCACCGCGGCCGCCGACGCCGCCTGCCCGAGGCAGACCGTCACGAGCTGCGGCTTGATGTACTGCATCGTGTCGTAGATGGCTGTCAGCGCCGTGAACGAGCCACCGGGCGAGTTGATGTACAGCGTGATGTCGCGGTCCGGGTCCGTGCTCTCGAGCACGAGCAGCTGGGCCATGACGTCGTCCGCGGACGCGTCGTCCACCTGCACGCCGAGGAAGATGATCCGGTCCTCGAACAGCTTGGTGTAGGGGTCCTGGCGCTTGAACCCGTAGGCCGTGCGCTCCTCGAACTGCGGCAGCACGTAGCGGCCGACGGGGCCCTGCGGGGCCTGGCCGCCCGGACCGGCGAGCCGGCCCGCACGGGCGATGAACTGGGACTCGATGCTCACGAGGGTCTCCTCAGAAGGTCGCGGAAGGGTCGTCGGGTCGGGGCGCCGCTCAGGCGGTGCCGCCGCCGCCCGTGACGGACCCCGCCGTCTCGACGACGTGGTCGATGAAGCCGTACTCGAGGGCCTCGGGCGCCGTGAACCAGCGGTCGCGGTCCGCGTCGGAGTTGATCTGCTCCACGCTCTTGCCGGTCTGCTCGGCCGTCAGCTCGGCGAGCACCGTCTTCATGTGGAGGATCAGCTGCGCGTTGATGCGCACGTCGGTCGCCGTGCCGCCGATGCCGCCCGAGGGCTGGTGCATCATGACGCGCGCGTGCGGCGTGGCGTAGCGCTTGCCCTTGGCGCCCGACGAGAGCAGGAACTGCCCCATCGACGCGGCCATGCCCATCGCGATGGTCGCGACGTCCGGCTGGATGTACTGCATGGTGTCGTAGATCGCCATGCCCGCGGTGATCGAGCCACCCGGCGAGTTGATGTACAGCCAGATGTCCTTGTCGGGGTCCTCGGCGGCCAGCAGCATCATCTGCGCGCAGATGGCGTTCGCGTTCTCGTCGCGCACCTCGGAGCCGAGCCAGATGATCCGCTCGCGGAGCAGTCGGTTGTAGATGGAGTCGTTGAGGCCGAGACCCGGGGAGTCTGCCCGGGCCATCGCCGGCACCTGCACGTTCACGAAGGCTCCTTCGTCTGGCGTTCGCGTCCTTCGACGCACTGTCCTGCGGGTGGTGCTGCACCGGGCCGTCGGGACGTCCCCTGCCGGCCGTGCGCTGCTGCGACCCTAACGCGCACGAGGCGCCGGTCAGGGCCCCGCGGCCGGGGGTTTCGCTGTCGGCGCAGTCCCGACGGCGAGGGCCCCGCACCGACCTGCGGTACGGGGCCCTCGACGGGTGCGTCCGGTCGCCCGGACGGCGGATCAGGCCTTGGCGTCCTCGGTCTCGACCGGCGCGTCCGCGATACCGGAGATGTCGGTCGCGGCGTCGGTCGTCGCACCCGCGGCGGCCTGCTCGGCGGCGTCGGCGGCGGCGTCCTCCTCGTCCGTGCCGATGAATTCCGACAGGTCGACGGCCGTGCCGGCGCCGTCGGTCACGGCGACGCGGCGCAGCGCGACGGCGAGGGCCTTGGAGCGGGCGACCTCGGCGACCATCGCCGGGATCTGGCCCTGCTGGTCGACGGTCTGGATGAACGTGTTCGGGTCCATGCCGTACTGGCGCGAGGCGCTCACCAGGTAGTCGAGCAGCTCCTGCTGGCTGATCTTGATCTCGAGCTGCTCGGCGAGCGTGTCGAGAAGGATCTGGTTGCGCAGCGCGGTCGTCGCCTGCTCGCCGACCTCGGCACGGTGCTCGTCGTCCTCCAGGCGGCCCTCGCCCTCGAGGTGACGGTGCACCTCGGCGTCGACGACGCCCTGCGGCACGGGGATCTCGGTGCCCTCGAGGAGCTTCTCGAGCAGCAGGTCGCGGGCCTGGACGGCCTGGTTCGACGCCTTGATGCGCGACGCCTGCTCGCGCAGGTCCGCCGTGAGCTCGTCGAGCGTGTCGAACTCGGACGCGAGCTGCGCGAAGTCGTCGTCGGCGTCGGGGAGCTGGCGCTCCTTGACGTTCGTCGCGGTGACGGAGACCTGCGCCTCCTCGCCGGCGTGCTCGCCGCCCGCGAGGCTCGTGACGAACGTCGTCGTCTCGCCCGCGGACAGGCCGGTGAGCGCCTCGTCGAGGCCCTCGAGCATGTTGCCCGAGCCGATCTGGTAGCTGACGCCGGAGACCGAGTCGACCTCGTCGCCGTTGATCGTGGCGGTCAGGTCGAGCACGACGAAGTCGCCCTCGGCGGCCGGGCGGTCGACGCCGACCAGCGTGCCGAAGCGCTCGCGCAGCGCGTCGAGACGGCCCTGCACGTCCTCGTCGGAGACCTCGACGTCGTCGACCGTGAGGGTCAGGCCGTCGAGCGCCGGGACGGTGATCTCGGGGCGGACCTCGACCTCGGCGGTGAAGTGCAGCTCGCCCTGGTCCTCGCCGGCGACGAGGCCGGGGACCTTGGTGACCTCGACCTCGGGCTGACCGAGCGGGCGCAGCTTGTTGTCGCGGACGGCCTCGGCGTAGAAGCCGGACAGGCCCTCGTTGACGGCGTGCTCGATGACGGCCGGACGACCGACGCGCTGGTCGATGATGCGCGGGGGCACCTTGCCCTTGCGGAAGCCCGGCACGTTGACCTGCTCGGCGATGTGCTGGTACGCGTGCTCGATGCTCGGCTTGAGCTCGTCGTAGGTCACCTCGACGGTCAGCTTGACCTTGGTCGGGTCCAGGGTCTCGACGGCGCTCTTCACTTCGATGGTCTCCAACTGATTCGGGTGGGTACCGGCGAGTGCGGCGCCGGACGGTTCGGGCGGCGCTGCCTGCCGGCACGCGCACGCGACCCTCGATGGTACGCCACGGCGACGAGCCGCCGCCAAAGCCGCCCGCCGGGGACGGGGCCGCCGGGGACGCCCCCGCGCCCTCCGACGGCTGCCCGCGCCCCGCACCCGACACGGGTCCCCGTCAGGCCGCGGCCGCGTCCGTCGCGGACGCCTGCTCGCCCGCGAGCTCCTCGACCACCTCGACGACGCGCGCGACGGCGTCGTACCGGGCGTACTCGGCCGCGAGCTCCTGCGCGCGGCGCGCGAACGACGGCTCCTCGAGCACCCGGCGGACCCCGTCGGCCACGGCCTGCGTCGTCGTCGCGTCGGTCGTCGGGTCGGTCCGCAGCGCGACCCCGACACCCGCCCACGCGACGCGCGCCCCGACCTCCGCCTTGTCCTCCGTCCGACCGGCGACGACGAGCGGGACGCCCGCCGCCAGCGCCTGCTGCACACCCCCGAACCCGCCGTTCGTCACCATGACGTCGGCGAGCGGCAGGAGCTGCTCGAACGGCACGAAGCGCGCGGCGCGCACGTTCGCGGGCAGCTCGCCCGCGAAGACGTCCCCGGGCTCGGCGGTGCCCGTCGTGAGCACGACGAGCGCACGCGTGCCGGTGAGGGCCTCGACCGCGGGGTAGAGCAGCCGCGACGGGTCGGTCGCGACGGTGCCTTGCGTGACGAGCACGACGGGCCGGCCGTCGGCCTTCGCGGCGAGCACGTCGCGCCACCACACCGGCGGCTCGAACAGGTCGACGCCGCGCGGCAGCACCGCGCCGACCGTCTCGACGTTCGCCGGGAGGTCGCTGCGCGGGTACTCGAGCGACGGCACCGACAGGTGCAGCACGCGGGTCGCGAACGTCGGCATCCAGTCGAGGAAGAACCCGTCGGGGCGCTCGACCCCGGCGTCGTCGACGAGCGCGAGCGCCTTCCGTTGGGCGTCCTTGAACACGGCCCGCTTGATGAACGCGTCGAGCAGGCGGTAGCGCAGCGCCTGGAGCCCTGTGCGGGGCGGCTGGAGGCCGGTGCCGAACGGGGCGGTGTCGCGGCTCGACACGGGCAGCGGCGTGACGGTCAGCTGGACCGACGGGATGCCGTGCCGGCGCGCGAGGAGCGCACCCGCGATGCCCGTGGTGTCGGTGACGACGACGTCAGGGCGCCAGCCCGCGACGACGGCCTCGAGGTCGGCGAGGTCGCCCGGCACGGGCCCGAGGAAGTGGTGGAGCACGTCCCACTGCAGCCGCTTCACACCCGGCTCGGGCGCGCCGTGCGCCGCGGACCAGGCGTCGAGCTCGGCGTCGTCGAGGTCGCGGCCGTGCACCACGGGTGCCGCGGTGGCGCCGGTCGCCGCGACCGCGGACGCGAACTTCGTGCCGGTGTGGACGACCACGTCGTGACCGGCGTCGACGAGCGCGCGCACGACCGGCAGCGCGGGACGGACGTGGCCGGTGATCGGCGTGAGGGAGAACAGGATCCGGCTCATGCGGGGGCTCCGGGGGTTCGTCGGCGGCCGGTCCGTCCGGCCCGTCGACTCAGGGGCCGCGGCCGCGGTTCCTGATACGCCGGGTCCGAGGCACCGGGTCGCTCGCACGCGTCGCCGACACCGACGTCGACGTCGGTCCCCGGGTGAACGAGGTCGGGATGGCGGGATTCGAACCCACGACCTTCCGCTCCCAAAGCGGACGCGCTACCAACCTGCGCCACATCCCGTGCGCACCCCGGTACGGCCGGGTGGCCGGGTGGGGTGCACGATCCGCTCCTGCGCACCCGGTACCCTGGGTGCCGCGGTCCGGCCTGCCGGACCTGTGCGGACGTAGCTCAATGGTAGAGCCCCAGTCTTCCAAACTGGCTACGCGGGTTCGATTCCCGTCGTCCGCTCCCCACCGCAGGACGCCCGTCGGCCGACGTCGTCCGCGGGCTCCCCGTCGACGACGTCGAGGATGTCGCGATCCGGGCGGCGCCCATCCGGGCGAAGTCTGAGATGATCGACTCCGGCTCGGGGTGCTCGAGGAGGGCTCATGACGCGGCTGACGCTCGGCAACGTCGTCAAGGTGGCGGCCGTCCTGGTCTTCCTGCCCCTGCTCGGCTACCTGGTGCTCGTCATCGGCGCGGTGCGCAAGCACCTCCGGACGTCCGTCGAGGGCCTGGTCTACGCCGGGGCGTTCTCCGCGGCGGTCTTCGTGCTCGACGCCCCCTGGGGACTGCGCACCCTGCTCGCGCTCGTCGCGATGGGCGCCTCGGGCGTCCGCTCCTGGCACCTGCGCGACCTCTGGCTGCCGGCACGACGCCGGTGGTGGAAGCACGACGTGGTGGGGACCGCGACCGTCGTCTCGACGTCCCGCGCGCCGCACACCACCCCTGTCGAGGGGGCGGAGGACCTGACGTCGACGGTCGCCCGGGTCCGCGAGCAGGCCGACCGGAACCGGCGGCGCCTGCCCGGCGACACCCACCGGACCGTCGTGCGGATCTGCGACGTGCTGGACGCCGTGATCGCCTCGGAGCAGCGTGAGCCCACCCGTGACGCGCGGTTCGAGTACGAGCTGGACGCGATGGTGCGGCAGTACCTGCCGTCCGTGCTCACGAGCTACCTCGCGATCCCGCCGGGCAGGGTGCACGAGCGCCAGCCCGACGGGCGCACCCCCGTCGAGGAGCTGACCGAGCAGCTGCGGATCCTCGCGGCCCAGGCCGACACCCTCGACGCGAGCCGGCAGCGTCGCCTGACGGCGGACCTGAGCACGAGCGGCAACTTCCTGCGCGACAAGTACGGGCACCGTCAGCCGGACGCCTTCGACTTCCGTGTCCAGTAGGCCACCGGTCGACCGCGCGACGAGCCGGGCGCCGTCGCCGGAGCGGCACGACGTGACCGCCTCCCCCGAGGCGTGGGACGACCTGCGCACGCGCCTGCGCGCGACGCGCTGGCCCGCGGCGCCGAGCGGTGCGGGCTGGTCGCTCGGCACCGACCAGGAGTACCTGCGGCACCTGGTCGCCTACTGGGCGGACGGCTTCGACTGGCCGGCGCGGGAGGCCGAGCAGGCGCTCGTGCCGCGCTTCCGCGTGCGGGTGCGCGGCGTCGAGGTCAGCTTCGTGCACGTGCGCGCGGTCCGACCGCCGGGTGCGTCGCCGGCGCTGCCGCTCGTGCTCACGCACGGCTGGCCCGACTCGTCGTGGCGGTACTCCAAGGTCGTGGGGCCGCTCACCGACCCCGGCGCGCACGGCGCCGACCCGGACGACGCGTTCGACGTGGTCGTCCCCGACATGCCCGGGTTCGGGCACTCGGTGCTCCCGCCGGACGTCGTCCTCGACTCGGTGGCGGTGGCCGGGGTCTGGGCGGACCTGATGGACGCGCTCGGGTACGACCGGTACGGCGCCGCGGGCGGCGACATCGGCAGCGCCGTGACGCGCTTCCTCGCGCTCGACCACCCCGAGCACCTCGTCGGCGTCCACCGCATGGACGCCGGGCTCCCGGTCCTCACCGGCGACGTCGCCGACCTGTCCCCCGTGGAGCGCGACTGGTTCGCGGACGTGGACCGGTGGCGTGCGGCCGAGGGCGCCTACGGCGCGGTCCACCGCACCAAGCCGCTGACGCAGGCCGTGGGACTCACCGACTCCCCCGCGGGTCTGGCGGCGTGGGTCGTCGAGAAGCTGCACGCCTGGAGCGACCCGCGCACCGGCATCACGGCGTTCACCGACGACGAGGTCCTCACGCTGCTCAGCACCACCTGGTTCACCGGGACCGCCGGCTCGTCGATGCGCATGTACCACGCGAACGCCGCCATCCCGCCCGCGCAGCACGCGCGCCGCGTCGAGGTGCCGTCCGGGTTCTCGCTCTTCCCGGGCGACATCCTGCGGCCGCCCCGGGAGTGGCTCGACCGCGTCGCGCACGTCGTCTCCGTGACCGAGCCCCCGGCGGGCGGCCACTTCGCCCCGTTCGAGACCCCCGGACGCTACGCGCAGGAGCTGCGCGACTTCTTCCGCCCGCTGCGCGCGGCGACCTGACCCCGCGTCACCCGCGGGCGAGGCGGGACACCCGCAGGTAGTCGAACTGGTTGGTCGCCCCCGCCCCGCCGTGCGACACGAGCCCGACCTGGAGGTCGGACCCGGCGGGGAACGTCCAGACGCCGCCCGCGACCCAGGTCCGCCCGTCGGTGCTCGTGAACGCCTGCACGTCGTGCTCGCCCGTCCGGTCGGTCCGGTGGACGAGCCGCAGCCACGTCGTCTCGTCGGGCGGCCCGACGATCGTCCCGCCGTAGGAGAGGCGTCCGGCATACGGGCGCTCGGTGCCGTACTCGGTCTGCCGGGTGTTCCAGATCGCGACGTGCGAGAGCCGCGCCCAGAGGTCGTCGTCGACGTACGCGACCAGCCCGCCCTGCTGGTAGTTCCGGACGGTGTCCGTGCCGAGGTCGGTGGTCAGGCGCGTCTCGGCGACCCAGTCGGTCTCGGGCACGTCGCGCAGGAGCACGCCGGCGTCGTTCGTCGGGCCGACGAGGTCCGCCGCCTCGGTGGGCCAGGTCAGCGCCCCGTCCGCGACGGTCACCCGCGGGTCGCGGACCGTGCGCCAGCCGTCGTCGAGGGCCGTGCCGTCGAACTCGTCGCTCAGGTCCCGCAGGAGAGCGCCGGGCCGCGGCACGGCGACGGTCCGCGTGGCCGGACGGGCCGCGGCGAGCGCGCTCAGGTTGTCGACGTGCACGCCCGCACCCCTCGCGACCGCACCGCCGCGCGCGCCGGGCAGGGCGTGGTGCCGCACGTCGAGGGCGACCGTCGCGAGCGGGTCGCCGAGCCGGGCGTGCGTGAGCTCGGCACGGGCGACGCCGCCGCGGACCGTGAGCGCCGTCGCGTGCCACGTCGTGAGGTCCACCGACTCCGGGACCGGTGCCGACGCGCGGTCCACGGTCCGGCCGCGCTCCGTCCGCGCGACGACGAGCGTGCGCGTCGCCGGGTCGAGCGTCGCGGTGAGCGCAACCGAGCGTGCGGTCAGGACGAGCGACGCCGGCGCCGCGACACCCGCGTCGAACCGGACGTCGGCCTCGACACGCGCGTCCTTCCCGACCGCGGAGCGGGTGACCACCGTGGCGCGGCCGTCCGACCGCAGGTGTCGTCCGGCGTCAGGCTCGTCGACGTCGGCCCAGGGGCCCGTCGTGGACCACGCGCGCGACAGGCCGTCGGCGAAGGTCGTGGCCGTGCGGCCGTCGGTGACCGGCGCGCGCTGCTCGTCGCCGGACGCCCACGCGCCGCCGCGCACCGTCGGCCAGCCGTCGAGCCACTCGAGCCGGTCGAGGAGCATCGGTCGCTCGTTGATGCCGTCCGTGCCGTCGAGGTACGGGTCGTCGCGGTCGATCGCGTGGTACGCGAGCCAGTCCTGGCCGGCGAGGTCGGTGACGACCGCGTTGTGCCCGGTCCCGACCCACCGGTTCCCGTTCGGCGCCACCACCGGCGTCCCGCCCGCGCGCGACTGCAGGAGCGGCACGCCCTCACGGTCGAGGTACGGCCCCGCGAGGTCGCGCGACCGGCCGACGTGCACGCTGTACCCGGTCGTCGGCCCGGCGCAGCAGTTGGCGGACGACGCGAACAGGTACCACCAGCCGTCACGCTGGACGACGTACGCGCCCTCGTACTTGTTGTCGATCGCCACCTGCACCGGCTCGCCGACCGCCTGCGTGCCGTCGGCCGACAGCGGCACCGTCCAGATCCCGCCGTAGTACGAGCCGTAGAACAGGTGCTCCGTGCCGTCCGGCGCGACGACGTGCGACGGGTCGAACGTCCACAGGAAGTCGCCCGCTCCCCCGGCGCCGTGCCGCGGCCCGACCACCGGCTCGGCCGTCGGCGTCCAGGGTCCGGTCGGCGTCGGCGCGGTGGCGACCCCGATCGCGCTGTCGTTCGGCTCGTCGGTCACGGTCGTCTCGGTCACGACGTAGTACATGCGGTACTGCCCGTCGACGTACCGGACGTCGGGTGCCCACAGCGCGGCGGCGCCCCGGCTCGTGTCCGCCCACCCGGGCAGCGCGTCCTCGGTGAACGCGTCGCCCACGTACTCCCAGGACACCAGGTCGGTCGAGCGCGCGGTCGGGATCAGGTGCCGCGTGCCCTCGCCCTCGCGCAGCGGGTCGGTCGTGCCGTACGCGTACCACCAGCCGTCCTTGCCGCGGAGCACCGCCGGGTCGGCGAACGTGTCGGCGAACCCGGCGCTCACGGGGTTGAGGTACGTCGACGCGTTCCCCGCCGCGCCGTCGTGGTCGGCTGCTGCGCCGGTGGCCGGCACCGCCGCCGCGGCGGTCAGCACGAGCGCGAGGGCGGTGGTCACGGTGAGCGAGGCGGAGGGGCGCACGGGGTCCTGCCGATCGTCGTCGATGGGCTGGGCATCCGTTCTACCCCGGGCCCGCCGACCGGGCGACCGGGACCGCCGGACGCGCGCCCGACCGGCCGCGACGCCGTCCGGCGCGTTGTCTTCGAGATGCGTCGCCGGCGGACCTGGCCGACGGTGGGACCGCGGTGCAGACCCCGCCGCGTCCCCCGGGCGCGGCGTGCGCCCGGGGCGTCCACCGACGAGGAGGAACCCATGACTCGCACGGTCTCCGCATTCATGACGCCGCACCCGACGGTCGTCGAGGTCACGGACACGCTGCACGCGGTCGCCCAGACCATGGCGACGCAGGACGTCGGGTCGCTCGTCGTCGCCGAGGACGGCGCCGTCGTCGGCATCGTCACCGACCGCGACCTCGTGGTCCGCGGCCTCGCCCAGGGCATCGGCCTCGACGCGCCCGTCGGGCAGCTCGCGACGGGCGACGTGGTCACGGTCGGACCCGACGACGACGTCGACGAGGTCGTCCGCCTCATGCGCGAGCGCGCCGTCCGGCGCGTGCCCGTGGTCGACGGCGACCCGGCCGTCGGCATCGTGAGCATCGGCGACCTGGCGGTCGACCTCGACCCGGACTCGGCCCTCGCCGACATCTCGGAGGCCCCGCCGAACGACTGACCGGAACCTCGTCGGCCGCGGCGCGCGGCGGGACGGGACCGCGGGTGCACGACTGCCCCGGCCGCTCCCGCCGCGCGCCGTCGGCGCCTACAGCACGAGGCTCAGCAGCAGGACCAGGATCAGCCCGGTCACCGACAGGACGGTCTCCATCAGGGACCACGTCTTGAACGTCTGGCCGACGGTCATGCGGAAGTACTCCTTGACCAGCCAGAACCCGGCGTCGTTGACGTGGCTGAGGAACACGGACCCGGCCCCGATCGCGAGGACGAGCAGCGCGACGTGCGTGGGCGTGAGGTCGGCGGCGAGCGGCGCGACGATGCCCGCGGCGGTGATGGTCGCGACGGTCGCCGACCCGGTGGCGAGGCGGATGAGGACGGCGACGAGCCAGCCGGCGAGCAGCGGCGAGATGGGCGCGTCGGCGAGCGCGTTCGCGATGACGTCGCCGACACCGGAGTCCACGAGCGTCGCCTTGAACCCGCCGCCCGCGGCGACGATGAGCAGGATCGACGCGATGGGCGCGAACGACTTGTCGACGAGCGTGCTGACCTGCTGGCGGGTGCGGCCGAGCGCTGTGCCGAGCAGCACGAGCGCGACGAGGGACGTGACGAGCAGCGCGACCAGCGGTGTGCCGAGGAACGCGAGCGCGCGCCCGGCGCCGCTCTCCTCGGCGCCCGCGGCCTCGACGACGGTGCGCGCGAGCATGAGGACGACGGGCAGCAGCACGACGGTGAGGGCGGTCGCGAACGCGGGGCGGCGGTGCTCGTCGTCGCGCTCGGCCTCGCCGAGGAAGCGCTCGGGCGCCTCGATCGGGACCCACCGTGCCATCGGGCGTGCGAGGAGCGGGCCGCTGATGATCACGGTCGGGACCGCGACGAGCAGACCGAGCCCGAGGGTGAGCCCGAGGTCGGCGCCGAGCGCGTCGATCGCGATGAGCGGACCTGGGTGCGGCGGGACGAGCCCGTGCAGCGCGGACAGGCCCGCGAGCGCGGGGATGCCGACGAGGATCAGCGGCACGCGGGACCGTCGCGCGACGAGCATGACGACGGGGATGAGCAGGACGACGCCGACCTCGAAGAACAGCGGGATGCCGATGACGAACGCGATGAGCGCCATCGCCCACGGCAGCCGGCCGGCCGGGGTGCGCGCGAGGATCGTGTCGACGATCTCGTCGGCGCCACCGCTGTCCACGAGCAGCTTGCCGATGATGGCGCCGAGCGCGATGAGCAGCCCGACGCCGGCGACCGTCTCCCCCACGCCCTTGACGAAGCTCGCGAACGCGTCGGGGTAGGCGATGCCTGCGACGACGGCGAGGACGCCGGAGCCGATGGTGAGCGACAGGAACGGGTGCAGCTTCGCCCAGACGATGAGCACGACGATGACGGCGATGCCGACGACCGCGGCGACGACGAGCCGGACGTCGCTGACGCCCTCGGGTGCGGCGGCGACGAGCGTGTGGAGCACGATGCCTCCCTGCGGGTCAGACGGGTCGGTCCGGGTGGAGCGCGCGCAGCGCGCGCTCGACGACGTCGGCGGGCGGGACGTCGAAGACGACCGTGACGCCGTCCTCGGCGTCGGTGAGCGGCTCGAGCGTCGCGAGCTGCGACGGGAGCAGCGACGTCGGCATGAAGTGCCCGGCGCGGTGGGCCATGCGGTCGGCGATGAGCTCGCCCGGCCCGGACAGGTGCAGGAAGCGGACGCGCCCCTCGGCGTCCCGCAGGACGTCCCGGTAGGCGACCTTGAGCGCGGAGCAGGTGACCACGGTGTCCTGCCCGTCGCGGGCCCGGGCGGTGAGCCAGTCGCGGATCGCCGCGAGCCACGGCGCGCGGTCGTCGTCGGTCAGCGGGGTGCCGGCCGCCATCTTCGCGACGTTCTCGGGCGGGTGGAACGCGTCGGCCTCGGCGTAGGGGCGTGCGAGCCGTTCCGCGAGCAGCCGGCCGACGGTCGTCTTGCCCGACCCGGCGACTCCCATGACGACGACGTGCTCGACCGGCATCGCTGCCCCCCTCGCGACGGTCCGGCACCGCCGCTGCGCTCGACGGGTCCGCGTCGAGCCTCGCACGCCGTGCACCTGCTCGCAGCACCGGACGGCCGGGACGCGTGCCCGGCACGCCGGGGTGTGCCACCGTGACGACGTGACCACGTTCCGCACCGTCCTGATCCGCTCCGGCGCGAACAACGTCGGCATCGACGTGCCCGAGGAGCTCGTCCTCGGGCTGGGGGCGGGCAGGCGGCCGCCGGTGGTCGTGACGCTCAACGGCTACACGTACCGCTCGACGGTCGCGCCGATGGGCGGCCGCTTCCTGGTGCCCGTGTCGGCCGCGGTGCGCGCTGCCTCGGGGGTCGCGGGCGACGAGGAGCACGACGTGACGCTCGTGCTGGACGACCAGCCCCGCACGGTCGAGCTGCCGGAGGACCTCGCCGCCGCGCTGGACGCCGCAGGGCTGCGGGCGGCGTTCGACGCGCTGGCGCCGTCGCACCGCAAGGAGCACGTCCGCAGCGTCGTCGAGGCGAAGCAGCGAACGACGCGTGAGCGGCGGGTCGCGAAGGTGGTCGACGCGCTGCGCTGACATCGGACGGGGCCCGTCCAGGCCTGGCCGGCGGACCCGCGCGCCGACGACGTCGCAGGTCGGGGCCCTGGGTGTGGCCGAACGCACACGTCGTCGGCCGGGGCATTCGTCCTGACCCGCCCGTTATGCACGAGACGCGTGTCGGTGGTCGGGCCTACGGTCGTGGAGGACTAGCGAGCCGCCGCTGCGGCCCGCACTCGTGGGGGGACGCCACGACGAGGGGTCTCGTCGTCGTGCCCTCACGCCGGTTGTACCTGCGACACACCCAGGGGATGGACCCATGAAGCTGCACGCCACCCGCACCCGTCTCGTCGTCGGCGCCGCGACGGCCGCGCTCGCCGCGACGGCCTTCCTCGCCGGCTGCTCGGACTCCGGCTCGGACGACGACGCGACGCCGACCGGCACGAGCGCCGAGGTGACCTCGGGCACGGACGAGGAGGCGTCGGGCAAGGTCGAGGTCATCGACCAGACGCACCTGCTCCTCGCGACCGCGCAGGACACGCTCGAGGCCCGCGGCCTCACGGTCGAGACCGTCGACTCGACCGGGCAGGGCCGCACGGTCGACGACCCGACGCTGTGGGTCGTCGTCGCGCAGGACCCGCTGTCGGGCGAGGTCGACGCCGGCACCGTCGTCACGCTGGACGTCCGCCGCACGGACGACCCGGCGTCCTGACACCCGCTCCCGAGGGCGGCCCCCGCAGCACGCGGTGGGCCGCCCTCGGCGTTCCTGCACCTGTCGAGGCGTGGCGCCGCGCGGCTCGTGGCGGCCGGGCGGGGCGGTCCGCGTGTGGTGGGATGCCCCGGTGACGACGACGTTCCTGCGCCCGGGCGACCGGGTCCTGCTCACCGGCGACTCCGTGACGGACTGGGGTCGCGACCGCTCCGACCCGACGAGTCTGGGGCACGGGTACGCGGGGATCGTCGCGGCTCTCGCGGGTGCCCGCCGCCCCGACCTGGCGCTCGAGTTCCTCAACCGCGGCGTCGGCGGCGACACGTCGGCGATGCTGCGGGCCCGGTGGGAGCCGGACGCGCTGGCGCTCGAGCCGCAGGTCGTCTCGGTCCTGGTCGGCATCAACGACACCTGGCGGCGCTACGACTCCGGCGTGCCGACGTCGACCGCCGAGTACGAGGACAACCTCGGCGCGATGCTCTCGTCGGCCGCCGACCGGCTGGGCGCGCGGTTCGTCCTCGTCGAGCCGTTCCTGGTCGCCGTGACCCCGGACCAGCACGCGTGGCGCGAGGACCTCGACCCGCGCATCGCGGTCGTGCGGCGCCTGGCCGCCGAGCACCGGGCGGTGCTCGTGCCCGCCGACGGCCTGTTCGCGGCCGCTGCGGTGCGGACGTCGTCGGCGGCGTGGGCGTACGACGGCGTGCACCCGACGCCCGCGGGGTTCGGCCTGCTCGCGGAGGCGTGGCTCGACGCCGTCGGCGTGGGCGCGCGCTGACCAGCGGCGCCGCGTGGTCCGAGGGGTGGAGGGCCTTTGCGCGGGCCTGGGCTTGGAGATAACGTCGGCGCGACTGCGGTCGCCCGACGGGCGACCCCGCGCTCGTCCCGAGACGCGGTGAGCAGTCCGCGACCGGAGGAGAGCGATGAGCGTGCAGACCCGCACCGCCGTCTCCGTCGCCCCCGCGCAGGCCGCGCGCTGCTGTCGCTGTCGGTAGAGCGCTGGCGACCCTCGCGCGAGGATCACCTGACCGGGGCGTGCGCCCCGCCCCGCCAGTGCTCGCCCCGCCGCACCACCCCGCCGGCCTCCCGACGCGCCCCGTCCCCCGGTCCGGCGGACCCGCACGCTGTCCCCCACCCCTGCACGCCGCTCCCACCCGGACGGGACGGCTCGACCGAAGAGGAACCATGGCCCGCATCTACGACGACGCGACCGCGCTGATCGGCAACACCCCGCTGGTCCGCATCAACAAGATCACCGACGGCGCCCCCGCCACGGTGGTCGGCAAGCTCGAGTTCTACAACCCGGCCAACTCGGTCAAGGACCGCATCGGCGTCGCGATCATCGACGCGGCCGAGGCGTCGGGCGACCTCAAGCCGGGCGGCACGATCGTCGAGGCGACGTCCGGCAACACGGGCATCGCGCTCGCGTTCGTCGGTGCGGCACGCGGCTACAAGGTCGTCCTCACGATGCCGGAGACGATGTCGAAGGAGCGGCGCGCGCTGCTGCGCGCGTTCGGCGCGGAGCTCATCCTCACGCCGGGCTCGGAGGGCATGAAGGGCGCGGTCAACAAGGCCGACGAGGTCGTCAAGGAGCGCGAGGGCGCGATCCTGGCGCGTCAGTTCGCCAACGAGGCCAACCCGGCGATCCACCGCCGCACGACGGCCGAGGAGATCTGGGCCGACACGGACGGCGAGATCGACATCCTCGTCGCGGGCATCGGCACGGGCGGCACGATCACGGGCGTCGGCCAGGTGCTCAAGGAGCGCAAGCCGGGCGTGAAGATCGTCGGCGTCGAGCCGGCCGAGTCGCCGATCCTCAACGGCGGCGCCCCCGGCCCGCACAAGATCCAGGGCATCGGCGCGAACTTCGTGCCAGAGATCCTCGACACCTCGGTCTACGACGAGATCATCGACGTCGACGCCGAGACGGCCGTCGCGGTCGCGCGCCGCGCCGCCGCCGAGGAGGGCCTGCTGGTCGGCATCTCGTCGGGTGCCGCGCTGCACGCCGCGAAGCTCCTCGCGCAGCGTCCCGAGAACGCGGGCAAGCTGATCGTCGCGATCATCCCGTCGTTCGGCGAGCGCTACCTGTCGACGATCCTCTACGCCGACCTGCTCGACTGAGCGTCCGGCCGCCCGCCCCCCCGCTCAGACCGGAAGGCTCATGACCGCACCCCTGCGCCTGCTGGACCTCCTGAAGGAGGACCTCGACGCCGCCCGCCACCGCGACCCCGCGGCGCGCTCGGCCCTCGAGGTCGCCCTCGGCTACCCCGGCGTGCACGCGGTGTGGGTCTACCGGGTGGCGCACCGGATGTGGCGGGAGCCCGGTCTCCGGCTGCCCGCGCGACTGCTGTCGCAGCTCGCGCGGGCAGCCACCGGGGTCGAGATCCACCCCGGTGCCCGGCTCGGGCGGCGGCTGTTCATCGACCACGGCATGGGCGTGGTCGTCGGCGAGACCGCCGAGGTCGGCGACGACGTGGTGCTGTTCCACGGGTCGACGCTCGGCGGCAAGTCCATGCGGCGCGGCAAGCGCCACCCCACGCTCGGCGACGGCGTCGTCGTCGGTGCGGGCGCCAAGATCCTCGGGCCGGTGTGGGTCGGGAACGGCGCCCAGGTGGGGGCCAACGCGGTCGTGATCCACGACGTCCCGGCCGACGCGATCGCCGTCGGCGTGCCCGCGCAGATCCGGCTGCGGCCGAAGGCGGCGCCGTTCGACGTCGAGGTCGACGACCCCGCGATCTACATCTGACGCGACCGCGTCACGACCGGGTCGACGAGCCTCGCCCGCCCGGTCGTCGGGCTGCGCCCCGGTCTCTGTCGTTGGCGTCGGGCGCGCGGTGCCGGCGCACCGTGTTCGCGCACTTGTTCTAGTTGTGTGCAAACAACTAGAGTTGACGCATGCTGCTGCGCGTCGACCCTTCCTCCCCCGAGCCGCTGTTCCAGCAGCTCGCGGACCAGGTGCGTCGTGCCGTCGCCCGCGGCGAGCTCACCGCGGGTGCGCGCCTCCCCGCCGCCCGAGAGCTCTCGACGTCGCTCGACATCAACCTGCACACCGTGCTGCGCGCCTACCAGGAGCTCCGCGACGAGGGCGTCATCGAGCTCCGGCGCGGCCGCGGTGCCGTCGTCGCCCGCACGGACGACCTCGCCGCGCTGCACGAGGCCGTCGACCAGGTGGTGCAGACCGCCCGCCGGCTGCACGTCCCGCCCGCCACCACGCTCGCCCTGCTCAAGGAGGCCCTCCGGTGACCGCCGACCACCGCCCGACCATCCCCCACCGCCGAGCGACCACCCTGGTCACGCTCGTCGCACCCGTCGCGCTCACCGCCGTCGCGGTGCTCGTGGCGCTGACGTGGGCGGACGAGCTGCCCGACCCGGTCGCGACGCACTGGGGCCCCGGCGGCACACCCGACGACTTCTCGTCCCTCGCGGGTGCGCTGCTGCTGCTCGCCCTCACGTCGGTCCTGCTGTCGCTGTCGTGCTGGGTGCTCGCCCTGCGGCTCGGCGCCGAGGCGACCACGCGCCGCATCGCCGCCGGGACGTCCGTCGGCATCGCCGCGCTGCTCGCGGTCCTCGTCGTGGGCTCGCTCGCGCTGCAGCGCGGACTCGACGACGCGCGCGACACCGGTCCGATCACGGGTGTCGTCGTCGCCGCGTTCGCGACGGGCCTCGTGCTCGGCGTCGTCGCCGCACTCCTGGTGCCCGGAGACCCCGACGTCACCACGACCGACGCCCCGCCCGCCGACGCAGCACGGCTGCCCCTCGCGCCCGACGAGCGCGCCGCGTGGACCGTGAGCGTGTGGTCACCCGCGGCGATCGGCGTCGCGCTCCCCGTGATCGCGCTCCAGGTCGTGCTGTCGATCGTGCTCGACACCTGGCTCCTCCTCGCGATCGCCGCCGTGCTCGCCGCGCTGCTCGCGACGATGCTCGTCCTGCGCGTCACGGTCAGCGCCGCCGGGCTGGTCGCACGCTCGCCGCTCGGCTGGCCGCGCGTGCACGTCCCGCTCGAGCAGGTCGTCGCCGCGCACGCGGAGACGATCAGCCCGCTGCGGGACTTCGGCGGGTGGGGATACCGCGTGGCGCTCGACGGTCGGGCCGGGTTCGTCCTGCGCGCGGGTGACGCACTCGTCGTCGAGCGGACCGGCGGGCGCACCACGGTCGTCACGGTCGACGACGCCGCGACAGCCGCCGCCCTGCTCAACACGCTCGCCGAGCGCTCCCGGGTCTCCTGACGGGTCGGCCGGAGCCGGGGCAGCCGCGCGAGGCGACCGACCGGTAACCTGACCGCCGCGCGTCACCGCCGACGCGCCGGTCGAGCGGAGGGTGGACGGATGCGCCTCGGGTACTACGTCGGGTACTGGTCGGCCGGTCCGCCGCCGGGCGCGCAGGAGGCCGTGCTCGCCGCGGAACGGCTCGGCTTCGACTCGGTCTGGACGGCCGAGGCGTACGGGTCCGACGCGCTGACCCCGCTCGCGTGGTGGGGCGCCCGCACGTCGCGGATCCGCCTCGGCACCGCGATCGCGCAGCTCTCCGCCCGGACCCCGACGGCCGCCGCGATGGCCGCGCTCACGCTCGACCACCTGTCCGGCGGGCGCTTCGTGCTCGGGCTCGGCGCGAGCGGTCCGCAGGTGGTCGAAGGCTGGTACGGCCAGCCGTACCCGCGGCCGCTCGCCCGCACCCGGGAGTACGTCGACATCGTCCGCCACGTGCTCGCACGCGAGGCGCCCGTGACCTACGACGGCGACTTCTTCCGCCTGCCGCTCCCCGCGGACCAGGGCACGGGCCTCGGCAAGCCCCTGCGCTCGACCGTGCACCCGCTGCGCGCCGACCTGCCGATCCACCTGGCCGCCGAGGGGCCGCGCAACACCGCACTCACGGCCGAGATCGCCGACGGCTGGCTGCCGATGTTCTACACGCCGCGCATGGACGCCGAGCACCGTGCGCTGCTCGCCGAGGGGTTCGCGAAGCGGTCCGGCGCGCTCCGGCCGGTCGACGAGTTCGAGGTCACGGCCGCGGTACCCGTCGTCCTGGCCGACGACGTCGAGCAGGCCGCCGACGCGATCCGCCCCCACGTCGCGCTGTACGCGGGCGGGATGGGTGCGAAGGGCGCGAACTTCCACCGCAACGTGCTCGACCGGCTGGGCTACGCCGAGGCGTGCGACGAGATCCAGGCGCACTACCTCGCGGGCGACAAGGCGCGGGCCGTCGCCGCGGTCCCGACCGAGCTCGTGCGCGAGATCGCGCTCGTCGGGACCCCGGACGACATCCGTGCGCAGCTCCCGGCGTGGCAGGGCACCGCGATCACGACGATGCTCGTCCAGACCGACCCGCGCGCGCTGCCCGCGGTCGCCGCGCTGCTGGCGGGCGCGGTCGACGCACCCGCGGACGCCGTCTGACGTGGACCGGCACGCGGAGGCCCGCTGACGTGGACGACGACTACGTCGAGGCCGTGCTCGACCTCGTCGCGACGATCCCGTCGGGTCGCGTCATGACCTACGGGACGGTCGCCGAGGTGGTGAGCGAGCAGGCCGTGCGCGAGGGTGGGCGACCCCGCGGCGGACCGCGTCAGGTCGGTCAGGTGATGAGCCGCGCCGGGTCGGGAGTGCCGTGGTGGCGCGTCGTCAACGCGCAGGGCGCGCCGCCCGCACGGCACCGCGTGCGCGCGATGGAGCAGCTCGTCGCCGAGGGGACGCCCCGGACCGCCGACGGCTCGCGCGTCGCGCTCCGGCGGGCGATCTGGTTCCCCGCCGACTGACCGTCGCCGGCTCGGACGCCTGACCGCCGTCTCGCTGACGCCCGCGAGGGTGCCGGGCAGGGGTCCAAGCCCCGATCCCCGTGTGAGCGGCTCCGTCTGCCGGGGCTCCGGCTCAGTCGCGTCGGACCAGCACGAGGGCGCGGTCGTCCGAGTCGTCGGCGCGCACCGCCGCGAGCACGGCCGCGGCACCGCCGGCGCGCGGGGCGAGCACGCGGTCGGCCGCGCCCATCAGCCGGTCGAGGCCGCGGTCCAGCGACGTGCCGGGCGTGTCCACCAGCCCGTCGGTGTAGAGCAGCAGCACGTCGCCGGGCTCGAGGCGCCCGTACCGGGGCCGGTACGGCAGGTCGTCGACGACCCCGAGCGCAGGGCTGCCGACGGTGTCGACCACGTCGAGCCGGCCCGCGCCCGCGTGCAGGTGCAGCGGCGGCGGGTGCCCGGCCGACGCGACCGTGTAGTCGCCCGAGGAGAGGTCGACGGCGACGTGCACGGCCGTCGCGAAACCCTCCTCCCAGTCCTGGTCGAGCACGTACGCGTTGGCCGCCTGCAGGAACGACTCGGTCGGCAGCGCACCGAGCAGCCCGCCGAACGCGCCGGACAGCTGCAGGGACCGGACGCCCGCGTCGAGCCCCTTGCCCGAGACGTCGACGAGCACGACCTCGAGCACCGCCCCGCGGCGTAGCCGCGCGACCATGAAGTCGCCCGAGAACGCGTCGGCGTGCGCGGACCGGATCTCGGTGTCGACCGACCAGCCCGCCGGCAGCGCGGGCACGCGGCCGTGCGCGGACAACCGGTCCCGCAGGTCGACGAGCATGTGCCCGCCGGGCGCGCCGCGCAGTCCCAGCCGGTCGCGCTCGTTCGCGAACACGAGCGCGACGACCGTCGCGACGCCGATGAGGACCACCACCCCGGGCACCATCGCCGGGACGTCGGCCAGCATGAGGACGAGCGCCTCGACGAGCACCACGACGCAGAGCGCCGCGAGCGGGTGCAGGCGCAGCAGCACGACGCCCGCGAGGAGCAGCAGCAGGAGCGTCGACGGGGGCACCCACCGCGACTGCAGGACGATCCCGGCGACGACCGCGCCCGACAGCAGGATCAGCAGCCCCGCCAGACCTCGCTGCGAGCGCAGGACGCGCCGCCGCACGGCGAGCACGATCCGCGTGAGGGGTCCCGGGCCGACCACCGCGCCCGTCGTCATCGCTCGAGCGTATCCGCAGGTCGCGGCCACGAACAGGGCGGCAGGACCGGTCCGTCGTCGGGAAACCGCTCGCGCGCACCGCTGGCGGCCCGCGACCATGGCGACCATGAGCCGCCTGCCCGAGGGGTACCGCGTCGTCGCCGTGCCCGAGACCCGTCAGACCGAGTTCCTCGAGACCGACCGCCTGGCGTTCGCGTTCGACTCCACACCCGAGACCGACGCGATCGTGCCGCTCACGGTGCCGTTCGACCGCACGATGGGCGTCGAGGCGCCCGACGGCTCGCTCGCCGCCGTCCACGCGTCCTTCCCGTTCACGCTCCCCGTCCCCGGCGGCAGCGTCGCGTGCTCGGGTCTCACCTGGGTCGGGGTGCGGCCCGACCAGCGCCGCCGCGGCCTGCTCACGACGATGATCGACAGCCACTTCACGCGCTCGCTCGACCGCGGCGAGCCCGTCTCGGCGCTGTTCGCCGCGGAGCACGCGATCTACGGACGGTTCGGCTACGGCTCGGCCGCCGACGACCTGCGCGTCAAGCTGTCGCGCGGGGCCGCGCTGCGCGACGTCCCGGGGTCGGCCGACCTCACGGTGCGCTTCACGACGCTCGACGCGTTCGCGCACCGCGACGTGCTCGACGCCGTGCACCGCGCGGCGGGCGCCGGACGGCCGGGGTGGATCACACGCGACACCGAGGTGCTGCGCCGTCGTCAGCTCGTCGACCCGCCCGCGTGGCGCGACGGCGGGGAGCCGCTGCGGCTCGCGACGGTCCACGACACCGCGGGCGAGGTCCGCGGGTACGCGACGCTGCGGCGCAAGGACGTGTGGACCGAGGGCGGCCCGCGGTACGAGGTCCGCGTCCGCGAGGCCGTCGCGGTCGACGCGGCCGCCGCGCACCGGCTCTGGTCGTTCGTGCTCGACCTCGACCTCACCGCGACGGTCGAGGGCCCGATGCTCCCCGTCGACGACGCGCTGCTGCACCAGCTCGTGGACCCGCGCGGGATCGTGCCGAAGATGGTCGACAACCTGTGGGTGCGTCTGCTCGACGTGCCCGCGGCACTCACCGCACGCCGCTACGCCGCACCCGTCGACGTCGTGCTCGACGTCCGCGACGCGCTGCTGCCGGCCAACGCGGGGCGATGGCGCGTCACGACGGCGACGAGCCCGACGGACGGCGCGTGGGAGGCGCGCGTCGAGCGCACGGAGGACGCCGCCGACGTGGCGCTCGACGTGCGCGAGCTGGGGGCGCTCTACCTCGGCGGGCGCTCGCTCGCCGCGCAGGTCCGGGCCGGGCTCGTCACGCCGGTCCGCGCGGAGGCCGTGCAGGGGGCGGCCTCGGCGTTCGGCTGGCCGGTGGCGCCGGTCTGCAGCTGGGTGTTCTGACCGGGGACGGGCGCGCGCGGGTCGACCTCACGCGTGCCCGTCCGCCCGGTCGACGTCGTCGGCCGCCCTGCCCTCGCGCCCGGCGAGTGGGCGTCGGCGACGCGTGCCCTCGCGCGCGGCGCTCGTCAGCCGCGCGTGCGCTCGTACTCCGCCAGCAGGTCGATGCGGCGCTGGTGGCGCGGGTCCTGGCTGAACGGCTCCGCGACGAACGCGTCGACGAGCGCGATCGCCTCGTCGACGGAGTGCTGGCGGGCGCCGATCGCCACGACGTTCGCGTCGTTGTGCTGGCGGCCCAGTCGCGCGGTGTCGAAGTTCCAGGCGAGCGCCGCGCGCACCCCGGTGACCTTGTTCGCGGCGATCTGCTCGCCGTTGCCCGACCCGCCGATCACGACGCCGAGGCTGCCGGGCTCCGCGACGACGGCCTCGCCCGCGGCGAAGCAGAACGGCGGGTAGTCGTCGAGCGCGTCGTACGTGTCGGCGCCGTGGTCGACGACGTCGTGCCCCTCGGAGCGCAGGTGCTCGACGAGCGCGACCTTGAGCTCGAAACCGGCATGGTCGGAGGCGACATGGATCCGCATGGGGTCATCCTGCCGCACCGGTCCGCGACGAGCGCTCCCGCGTCCGTAGGCTGTGCCCATGACGCGCAGCGGCATCGACCTCACCGCCCTCGACCCGGCCACCCGACCCCAGGACGACCTCTTCGCCCACGTCAACGGGAGGTGGGTCGCGGCCCACGAGATCCCCGCCGACCGGGCCATGGACGGCGCGTTCCGCGCCCTGCACGACCAGGCGGAGGAGCAGGTCCGCGACATCATCGCGGATGCCGCCGCGACCGCCGCGGCCGGCGCCGGCGACGGCGTCGAGGCGAAGATCGGCGCCGTGTACGCGTCGTTCATGGACACCGCGACGATCGAGGCCCGCGGGCTCCAGCCGCTGCGCGAGGACCTCGACCTCGTCGACGGTGCGACGACCCGTGACGAGCTCACCGCCGCGCTCGGCGCGCTGCAGCGCACGGGAGCGGCGTCGGCGGTCGGCTTCTGGGTCGACAACGACGCGAAGGACCCCGAGCGCTACGTCGTCTACCTCGCGCAGTCCGGGCTCGGCCTTCCCGACGAGTCGTACTACCGCGACGCGCAGTACGCGCAGGTGCTCGCGGCGTACCGGCCGCACGTCGCGCGGATGCTCGGGCTCGCGGGCGTCGCGGCCGACGAGGCCGCCGCCGACGCGCTCGCGGGCGCCGTCGTCGACCTCGAGGCGAAGCTGGCGTCGCACCACTGGGACGTCGTGAAGGACCGTGACGCCGACCTCACCTACAACCCGATGACGCTCGCGGCGCTCGCCGAACGCGCGCCCGGGTTCGACTGGGTCGCGTGGGCACACGCGCTCGGTGCGCCCGAGGGTGCGCTCGACGACCTCGTCGTGCGCGAGCCGTCGTTCGCGGAGGGGTTCGCCGCGCTGTGGGCGAGCGAGCCGCTCGACGCGTGGAAGGCCTGGCTGGCGTACCACGTGGTCAGCGACCGGGCACCGTTCCTCACCGACGAGATCGTCGAGGCGAACTTCGACTTCTACGGCCGGACGCTCACGGGTGCGCAGGAGCTGCGCGACCGCTGGAAGCGCGGCGTCGGACTCGTGCAGGGCGTGCTCGGCGAGGCGGTCGGCAAGGTCTACGTCGAGCGGCACTTCCCGCCGAACCACAAGGAGCGCATGGACGAGCTCGTCGCGCACCTGGTCGAGGCGTACCGGCAGTCGATCGCGCGGCTCGACTGGATGGGCGAGGAGACGCGCGCCAAGGCGCTCGCCAAGCTCGAGGCGTTCACGCCGAAGATCGGCTACCCGGTGCGCTGGCGCGACTACTCGGCGCTCGAGGTCTCCCCCGACGACCTGCTGGGCAACGTGCGCCGGGCGAACGCGTTCGAGCAGGACCGCGAGCTCGACAAGATCGGCAAGCCGCTCGACCGTGACGAGTGGTTCATGACCCCGCAGACGGTCAACGCGTACTACAACCCGGGGATGAACGAGATCGTCTTCCCCGCGGCGATCCTGCAGCCGCCGTTCTTCGACGCCGACGCCGACGACGCCGTGAACTACGGCGGCATCGGTGCCGTCATCGGGCACGAGATCGGGCACGGGTTCGACGACCAGGGCTCGAAGTACGACGGTGCCGGCCGGCTCGAGGACTGGTGGACCGCGGAGGACCGCGCCGAGTTCGAGAAGCGCACCAAGGCGCTCGTCGACCAGTACGGCGAGTTCTCCCCCGCGCAGCTGAACGGCTCGCACAAGGTCAACGGCGCGCTGACGATCGGCGAGAACATCGGCGACCTCGGCGGCCTGTCGATCGCGCTCGCCGCGTACGAGATCGCGCTGGGCCGCCCGCTCGCCGAGGCGCCGGTCGTCGACGGCCTGACGGGTGCGCAGCGCGTGTTCCTCGGCTGGGCGCAGGTGTGGCAGTCGAAGGGCCGCGACGAGGAGGTCGTGCGCCGGCTCGCGACCGACCCGCACTCCCCCAACGAGTTCCGCTGCAACGGCGTCGTGCGGAACGTCGACGCGTACTACGAGGCGTTCGACGTGCAGCCCGGCGACGCGCTGTACCTCGACCCCGCGGAGCGCGTCCGGATCTGGTGACCGTCCCGACGACGGGCCGGTGCGCGCACGCGTGCCGGCCCGTCCGTCGTGTCGGCTCGTGAGCCCGAGCGGGCGCCGCACCGGCGCGGGCCCCGCGGAGCCGGTGACAGGTCAGGGCAGGGCGGTCCACGAGGCGCGGGCCAGCCGGAAGCCGACGCCGTCGGCGTCCGTGCAGGTCACGCCGTCTGTACCGCTCTTGCACGTGTAGCCGTCGACCCGCGTCTCCGACCCGTACTCGAGCGTCCGGACGTCCGACCCCGCGACGGTGGGCGCCGGACCCTCCTCGCACGCGAAGGCGACCCCGTCGGCTCCGAGCGTGAGGACGTGACCGGTGTCGCCGGTGCATCCCGGGACCTCGGGCGCGGCGTACGTGTAGCTCGCGATCGTGCAGGTCACGCCGTCGCCGGACATCGCGCACGCGATGTTGCCGCTGGGCAGCCGGAACTCGTCCGCGGGGGCGCTGCTCGCGCTCGCGGACGTCGTCGGTGACGCCGTCGAGGCGGCCTCGCCGCCTCCGCCCGAGCGCGTCGCGAGGGTCACGACGAGGAGCACGAGGAACGCGACGACGAGGACGGCGTCGACGATCACCAGGGTCCGGATCGTCCGCTGCGACGTCATGGTCCTCCTGAGTCCGGGGGCGCGGGCGTCGACCAGGATCACACGGGACGAACCCGACGAGCCACCCGCGCCGGTGGGCGCTCGGCGGTGGGCACGGCAGCAGGACCCCGACCGACGGTGTCCCGGCGGGGTCCCCTGCTCGCCCGCGTCAGACGGCGGGGCCGACGGTGCGCGTGCGCTTGAGCTCGTAGAACCCGGGCACCTGGGTGACGAGTGCCAGACCGTCGAAGAGCTTCCCGGCGTCCTCGCCGGTCGGGGCGGGCGTGATGACCGGGCCGAAGAAGCCGACGCCGCCGATCGCGACGACCGGGGTGCCGACCTCGTCGCCGACCAGCGTGATCGCCTCGCCGTGGGACGCGCGCAGCAGGCCGTCGACCTCGTCCGTCGCGCCGACGGCGGCGAGCTCCTCGGGCAGGCCGACCTCGGCGAGCGCCTCGGCGACGATCGTGGCCGTGTCGGTGCGGCGGTCGGTGTGGCGGCGGGTGCCGAGCGCGTCGTAGAGCGGCTTGAGCACCTTGTCGCCGTGGTCGCGCGCCGCGGCGACGAGCACGCGCACGGGCGCCCACGAGTCGTCCATCAGCGCGCGGTACTTCTCGGGTAGCTCGCGGCCCTCGTTGAGGACCGACAGGCTCATGACGTGCCACCGGACGTCGACGTCGCGCACCTTCGCCACCTCGTCCATCCAGCGCGACGTGAGCCACGCCCACGGGCAGGCCGGGTCGAACCAGAAGTCCACGACGGGGCGGGTGTCGGTGACGGTCACGGGTGCTCCTCGGGTCAGGCGTCGACCGCGGGCGCGGTCGACCGCAGTCTCACCCGCGCCCACCGTCCGGTGCACATCGAGCCGTCCACAGCCCACGCCTCGGGACGCGCCCCCACAGGAGTGCGCGCGCAGGGCGGCGGACCGCACGGGCACGCGTGCGATGATCGGTCCCGGCCACGAGCCGTACCCCTTCTCGAAGGAGAGCCAGCGTGCCCGCTGAGAACCTCACCCGTGCCGAGGCGCGCGAGCGTGCCGCGGTCGTCAGCCCGCAGTCGTACGACGTCACCCTCGACCTGACGACCGGACCGGCGACGTTCGCGTCGCGGTCCGTCGTGCGGTTCACGGCGACGCCCGGTGCGAGCACGTTCATCGACCTCATCGCCCCGACGGTGCACGAGGTCACGCTCAACGGCCGTGCGCTCGACGTCGCCGACGTGTTCGCCGACTCGCGCATCCGGCTCGACGACCTGGCCGCCGACAACGAGCTCGTGGTCGTGGCGGATGCGGCGTACATGAACACGGGCGAGGGCCTGCACCGCTTCGTCGACCCGGTCGACGACGAGGTCTACCTGTACTCGCAGTTCGAGGTCGCCGACTCCCGCCGCGTCTTCGCGGTGTTCGAGCAGCCCGACCTCAAGGCGACGTTCACGTTCACCGTGACCGCTCCCGCCCACTGGGTCGTGGTGTCGAACTACCCGCAGGTCGGCGAGCCCGAGCCTGTCGAGGGCGGGGTCAACCGCAACGGCGGCGCCGACAAGGGCACCGCCACGTGGCGGTTCGAGACCACGCCCCGCATGTCGTCGTACATCACGGCCGTCATCGCAGGGCCCTACCACGCCGAGCACGGCGAGCTCACGAGCAGCGACGGCCGGACGATCCCGCTCGGCGTCTACGTGCGCGGCTCGCTCGCCGAGCACCTCGACACCGACAACATCCTCGACATCACGCGCGCGGGCTTCGCGTTCTTCGAGGACAAGTTCGGCGTCCCCTACCCGTTCGCGAAGTACGACCAGCTCTTCGTCCCCGAGTTCAACGCGGGTGCGATGGAGAACGCGGGCGCGGTGACGTTCCTCGAGTCCTACGTGTTCCGCTCCAAGGTCCCCGAGGCGACCATCGAGCGCCGCGCGGTCACGATCCTGCACGAGCTCGCGCACATGTGGTTCGGCGATCTCGTGACCATGCGGTGGTGGGACGACCTGTGGCTCAACGAGTCGTTCGCCGAGTACGTCTCGACCCTCGCGACCGCCCAGGCCACGGCCTGGACCAGCGCGTGGACGACGTTCTCCTCGCTCGAGAAGAACTGGGCGTACCGCCAGGACCAGCTGCCGTCGACGCACCCGATCGTCGCCGACATGCGCGACCTCGAGGACGTCGAGGTCAACTTCGACGGCATCACCTACGCGAAGGGCGCGAGCGTCCTCAAGCAGCTCGTGGCGTGGGTCGGGCAGGACCAGTTCTTCGCCGGCGTGCGCGCCTACTTCGCGAAGCACGCATGGGGCAACACCGAGCTGCGCGACCTGCTCACCGAGCTCGAGACCACGAGTGGCCGCGACCTGTCGTCGTGGTCGGCGCTCTGGCTCGAGAAGGCCGGCGTCACGCTGCTGCGCCCCGAGATCGAGGTCGACGCGGACGGCACGATCACGTCGTTCGCCGTCCTGCAGGAGGTGCCCGACGAGCACCCCGTGCAGCGCCCGCACCGCCTCGCGATCGGCGGCTACGACCTCGACGCGTCGACCGGCCGGCTCGCCCGCACGCTGCACCTCGAGCTCGACGTCGACGGTCCGCGCACCGAGGTCCCCCAGCTGGTCGGACAGCACCGCCCGGCCCTCGTCCTCGTGAACGACGACGACCTCGCGTACGCGAAGATCCGGCTCGACGAGCAGTCGCTCGCGGCCGCCATCGAGCACCTCGGCGCGTTCGACGACTCGCTGCCCCGCACGCTCGTGTGGACGGCGGCGTGGGACGCGACGCGCGACGGCGAGACGCCCGCCCGCGACTTCGTCGACCTCGTGCTCGGCAACATCCTGCACGAGACCGACTCGTCGGTCGTCCTCGTGCTGCTGCGCCAGCTGACGACGTCGCTCGACCTCTACGTCGCACCCGAGCACCGGCAGGCGACGGCCGTCGCGGCCGCCGACCGGCTGCTCGGGCTCGCCCGGTCCGCCGAGGCGGGCTCCGACACCCAGCTCCAGCTCGTCAAGGCGTTCGCCGCACGGGCCGAGACCGACACCCAGCTCGACGCGGTCGCCGCCCTGCTGGACGGTCGCGAGCAGCTCGACGGGCTCACGATCGACACCGACCTGCGCTGGGAGCTCCTCACGTCGCTCGTCACCGGTGGCCGGGCGGGCGAGACCGACATCGCCGTGCAGCTCTCGGCCGACGCGACCGCGACCGGCCAGCGGGCCGCCGCCGCCGCGCGCGCCGCCGTCCCGACCGCCGAGGCGAAGGCCGCCGCATGGGCCGCCGTCGTCGACGGCGACGACCTGCCGAACGCGATCCAGGCCGCCACCATCGCCGGCTTCGGGCGCGTGCACGACCGCGCTCTGCTGCTCCCCTATGTCGAGCCGTACTTCGCCGCGCTCGCCACGGTGTGGGCCGACAAGACGAACGAGATGGCGCAGAACATCGTCCTCGGCCTGTACCCGACGGACCTCGCCGACCACGCCGGCGTGGACGTGCTCGGCGCGACCGACGCGTGGCTCGCGTCGCAGGCGGACGCTCCGCCCGCGCTGCGCCGGCTCGTCGCCGAGAACCGCGACGGCGTGCGCCGCGCGCTCGCCGCGCAGGAGACGGACCGCCGCAAGGCGTGACGGATCGACGACGGCCCGGCGGGAAAGCCGTCGGGCCGTCGTCGTGAGTGGCTCGTCCCGTCCGCGTCGACCAGCGCGCAACGTGGAGCTGCGGTGGTCACGCGCCGTCGGGTCCCGCGGTGGAGGTGCGGCGGTCGCCCGCCGTCGGTCCCGCGCGTCCGGCGTGGAGGCGCTGGAGTCAGCTGGCCTCGGGTGACGAACGCGCGGCGACCGGACTCAGGGACACCAGCCAACGCTGGGCCTCGCGCGGGTGCCGCAGGCGGATCATCGCGACGTCGCCCGCGTCGTGCAGCGCCCCGTACTGGGTGCGGTACCGGGCGTGCTGCGTCCACGACCACAGCACGACGTTCTCCTCGGGGTCCCGGCGCAGCAGGTTGCGCAGCCGCTCCCGGTTGCCGTGCCACAGCTCCTGCCGCAGCAGCCCGCGCCGCAGCGTCCGGGCGACGACGCGCCGCAAGACGACACGGCGCGGGTAGTCGAGCCAGACCAGCGCGTCGGCGTCGTCCAGCAGCCCCTGCCGGTGCGAGTTCCAGTTGCCGTCGGCGACCCAGCCGTCGCGCGCCTCGGGCGAGGCGAGGAAGTGCCGGACGATCGCGTGCGCCTCGGGAAGGTCGCGCTTCGTCCACTCCTCGGCCCAGAACACCGCGTCGAGCTCGAGGTGACCGACCCCCAGGCGGGCGGCGGCCGCGCGCGCGAGCGTCGTCTTGCCGGAGCCGGTGTTGCCCACGACACGCAGGCGGCGGAGGACCGGTTCGGGCATCCGCCGATGCTCCCACGCGGCCGCGGCCACGGTCAGGGGGTGATCGACCAGCGACCCTCGTTGAGCACCTGCGCGAGCGAGTGCAGGCGCGCGTTGGTGAACAGGTCGTCGACCAGGACCACCTGTCCCCCGCTGTCCGCGAGCGGCACCTTCCAGTTCGGGTACTCCTGGTCCGTGCCGGGCTGGTTCTGCGCGCGGCGCTCCCCCACGGCGTCGGCGAGCGACACCCCGACCAGCACGGACGGCGTCGCGAGGACGTACCGGTGCAGCGCCTCGACGATCTCGCGCTCGGACGGGTCGTCCCCGAGCAGGTCGCGCGCACGCAGCGCGGCGAGCATGCGGTCACGCTCGGCGGCGGCCGCGGCCCGGACGGTCGCGACGGGTTCGGTGAGCAGACCGAGGCGCTCGCGGATCGCGACGTGCTCGCCCGCGAGGTAGCCGGCGGTCGGGGGCAGGTCGTGCGTCGTGACGGTCGCGAGGACGAGCTGGCGGTAGTCCTCGGGCGCGAGCGGGTCGCCGTTCATGTCCCGCTCGAACCACAGCACCGACGTGCCGAGGATGCCGCGCTCGGACAGGTAGTCGCGCACCCACGGCTCGACGACGCCGAGGTCCTCGCCGATGACGATCGCGCCGGCGCGATAGGCCTCGAGCGCGAGGATGCCGACGAGCGCCTCGTGGTCGTACCGGACGTAGGCGCCCTCGGACGGCGTCGCCGCGCCCTCGGGCACCCACCACAGGCGGAACAGGCCGAGCACGTGGTCGATGCGGATCGCGCCCGCGTGCCGCAGCACGGTGCGGAGCATGTCGCGGTAGGGCCGGTAGGCGGCGCGGGCGAGGGCGTCGGGCTGCCACGGCGGCTGCGACCAGTTCTGGCCCTGCTGGTTGTACATGTCGGGCGGCGCACCGACGCTCGCGCCTCGCGCGAGCACCTCGCCGAGGGACCACACGTCGGCGCCCTGCGGGTGCACGCCGACGGCGAGGTCGTGCATGATCCCGATCGTCATCCCGTTGTCGAGCGCCGCGCGGTGCGCGTCGGACAGCTGCTCGTCGGCGACCCACTGCAGCCAGCGGTGGAAGGTCACGCGCTCGGCGAGCTCGACGCCCGCGGCGGCCACCGCGTCGGAGCCCGGGTCGAGCAGCTCGGTGGGCCACGTGCGCAGGTCGGGCCCGTGCTTCTCCGCGAGCGCGCACCACAGCGCGAACGTGTCGAGCCCCGGACCCTGCTCCTCGACGAAGGCGTCGAAGGCCGCCTGGCGCGCGGCGGACCGCTCGAACGCGAAGACCACCTCGAGCGCGGCGCGCTTGGCCGTCCAGGCCGCGTCGCGGTCGATCGGGCCCGGGTCGGTGTCGAGCGCGATGGCCTGCTCGCCCGCCCACTCGACGAGCGTCCGGTCGGCGGCCGACAGGTACGCGGCCTCCGGCACCTCCTCGACGCGGAGGTACAGCGGGTTGACGAACCGCCGGGTGGTCGGCAGGTAGGGCGACGGCGTGAGCGGGACCTGCGGCTCGGCGGCGTGCAGCGGGTTGATGAGCAGGAAGTCGGCGCCGCGGCGGGCCGTCATCGCGCCGAGGTCAGCGAGGTCGACCAGGTCGCCCACACCCCACGACCGGCGTGAGCGCACCGAGTAGAGCTGCGCCATGAAGCCCCACGCGCGTCCCTCGTCGAGCGTGTCGGGCAGCTCCAGCCGGTCCGGGGTCACGACGACGGCGCTGCGGGCGTTCGCGCTCGGGCCCTCGGCGTGGATCTCGTGCCAGCCGAGCGGCAGGTCCGCGGGCAGGGTGAACGTGGCACGTCCCACGAGCCGGCCGTCGACCGAGCGGGGCGGCACGGGCACGTCGGCCTGCGTGACCTCGCGTCGACCGCCGCCGACCTCCGGGTCGAGCTCGAGCCAGACGTCGACGGCGTCCTCGTGCGTCACGTGCACGGGCACGTGCGCCTGGCGGCCCTCCCGGACGACGACGACCGGCGGGAGCGTGCGCCGCCACGGCTGGTCCTCGCGGTGCGCGAGCGCGAGCTCGATCCGTTCCGGCGACGACGCGTCGACCCCGAGCGCCTTGAGGACGCCCTGCAGGGTCGCGGCCGACGCGATCTTGTGCTGCCCGTCGAACCCCCAGTAGTCGGGGGTGATGTCGTAGGCGGCCGCGAGGCGCAGGAGCGCGTCGGAGGGGGTCTGCTGGTCGTCGGCCACGCACCGATCCTGCCAGAGGCCCCCCGCGGAACGCAGGACGAGAGGGCGCGCCGACCAGCGGCGACGCCGGTGCACCCGGGTGTCGTGAGCGCCGGCCGACGCCTGCGGGCACCGGACGCGGGCGGTCAGGAGCGCGTCGTAGCCTTGCGGACCATGACGGCCCCTGCACTGCGCCCCTACCCGTCCGCCCACCGCCTGGATCTCGTCGAGGACCTGCACGGTCACCGTGTCGCCGACCCGTACCGCTGGCTCGAGGACGCCGACGACGACGCGACCCGCACGTGGTCGCAGGCGCAGGACGAGCGGTACGCCGACTACCGCCAGGGGCTCACGGCCCGGGTCGGCGACGGCCCCTGGTCCGCGGAGCGGCTCACGACCCGGCTGCGCGAGCTGCTCGGTGCGGGCGTCGTCGGCGCTCCGGCCTGGCGCGGCGACCGGTACTTCTTCGTGCGGCGCACCGGCGAGCAGGAGCACGCCGTCGTGCTGGTCTCCGAGCCGGACCCGGACCTGGAGGCGGAGGGTGGCCGTCGCGAGCGCGTGCTGATCGACCCCGTCGCGCTCGACCCGGCGGGCACGACGACGCTCGACTCGTGGCAGCCGTCGAAGGAGGGCCGCCTGCTCGCGTACCAGGTGTCGCACGGCGGCACCGAGGAGAGCGTGCTGCACGTGCTCGACGTGACGACGGGCGAGCTCGTCGACGGTCCCGTCGACCGCGCCCGCTACTCCCCCGTGGCGTGGCTGCCCGGCGGTGAGGCGTTCTTCTACGTGCGCCGGCTCGCACCCGACCTGGTGCCGGCCGACGAGCAGCAGTACCACAGGCGGGTCTGGCTCCACCGGGTCGGGACGTCGCCCGACACCGACGTGCAGGTGTTCGGCGAGGGCCTCGACCTGACGAACTACTACGGGGTGTCGGTGTCCCGCGACGGCCGGTGGCTCATCGTGTCCGCGTCGGCGGGCACGGCTCCGCGGACCGACGTCTGGATCGCCGACCTCACCGCCGCAGGGGGCGTCGAGGCGCCGTCGTTCGTCGAGGTCGCCGTCGGGCTCGACGCGCAGACGGGCGCGTGGGTCGGTCGCGACGGGCGGTTGTACGTGCACACCGACCTCGACGCGCCGCGCGGCCGGGTCGCGGTGACCGACCCGACGAGCCCCGGGGTGCCGCACTGGCGCACGCTGCTCGCGGAGGACGGGACCGCGGTCCTGGAGGACGTCGCGTTCACCGACGGGGGCGGCGACGACCGCACGCCGACGCTGCTCGTCGCGTCCTGGCGCCGCCACACGGTGTCCGAGGTGACGCTGCACGACCCGACGACGGGTGCGCTGCAGGGGGCGGTCGACCTGCCCGGCCTGGGGTCGGTGTCCGGGCTGGTCACGCGGCCCGACGGCGGCGGTGACGTGTGGTTCTCGTACACCGACCACACGACCGTGCCGAGCGTCCGGCGCTTCGACGCGACGACCCGCACGACGTCGTTGTGGGCCGCCCCGCCCGGGACCGTCGCGGACGTGCCACCCGTGAGGGCGCAGCAGGTCGAGGTCACGAGCGCCGACGGGACGGTCGTGCGCGCGTTCGTGCTCGCCCGGACCGACGCGCTCGACGCCGACGGACGCCCGCTCGCACCCGCGCCGACGATCCTCTACGGCTACGGCGGGTTCCAGATCTCGCTCGACCCGGCCTACTCCGCGGCGACGCTCGCCTGGGTCGAGGCCGGCGGCGTGTACGTCGTCGCGAACCTGCGCGGCGGCGGCGAGGAGGGCGAGGACTGGCACCGGTCGGGCATGCGCGCACACAAGCAGAACGTGTTCGACGACTTCCACGCCGTCGCGGAGCACCTCGTCGCGGGCGGGTGGACGACCCCCGACCGGCTCGCGTGCTGGGGCGGGTCCAACGGCGGTCTGCTCGTCGGCGCCGCGCTCACGCAGCGTCCCGACCTGTTCGCGGCCGTCGTCTGCTCCGCTCCCCTGCTCGACATGGTGCGCTACCAGCGGTTCGGGCTCGGCGTGACGTGGACCGAGGAGTACGGCGACGCCGACGACCCCGTCGAGCTCGGCTGGCTGCTCGGGTACTCGCCCTACCACCGCGTCGTCGACGGCACCGCCTACCCGGCGACGCTGTTCACCGTGTTCGAGGGCGACACGCGCGTCGACCCGCTGCACGCCCGCAAGCTCGCCGCCGCGCTCCAGGCCGCGACGAGCGCCGACGTCGACCGGTCGCCCGTCCTCGTGCGCCGGGAGACCGGCGTGGGGCACGGTGCCCGCGCGCTGTCACGCTCGGTCGCGCTGACCGTCGAGCAGCTGCAGTTCGTCGCCGACCGCACGGGGGCCACCCGATGAGCCGCGCGCTCGCGCTCGCCGCGGCGCCCACGCCCAGCCCGTCATCGTCGGACCCGGAGCTGCTGCCGGACGACAAGACGTCGCCCAACGCGTGGCTCGAGTGGTTCCTCGGGCTGCCGCTGCGGATCCTCATCATCGTCGCCGTCGGCAGCATCACCCTCGTGCTGCTCCGGCGCGCGATCCGCGGTGTGACCGACCACGTCGCCGACGGCACCCCGTGGTTCCAGCGCGGCGTCATGCGCCCGCTCGGCGACTCCGACGTCGCCCGCACCCTGCTGCGGGCCGCCGACCCGCTCGCGACCGCCCGCCGCGCGCAGCGCGCCCGCACGCTGGGCTCTGTCCTGCGGTCGACCGCCACGGTCGTCGTCGGGACGATCATGGTCCTGCTGATCCTCGCGGAGCTCGGCGTCAACATCGCGCCGTTCATCGCGTCGGCAGGCATCGTCGGCGTCGCCCTCGGCTTCGGCGCGCAGAGCCTCGTGAAGGACTTCCTCACGGGTCTGTTCATGCTGCTCGAGGACCAGTACGGCGTGGGCGACGTGGTCGACGTGGGTCCCGCGACGGGCACCGTCGAGGCCGTGACGCTGCGCGTCACCAAGATCCGCGACTCGGACGGAACCCTCTGGTACGTCCCCAACGGCACGATGCTGCGCGTCGGCAACAAGACGCAGGGCTGGGCGACCGCCGTCGTCGAGATCGACGTCGACTACTTCGCGGACCTCGACGAGGTGCGCACGCTGCTGCGCGAGGCCGCGGCGCGCGTCGAGGCCGACCCGGCGCTCGGCGCGCACCTGCAGGGCACGCCGTCGATCACGGGCATCGAGCGGCTCAGCGCCGACGCGATCACCCTGCGGCTCAAGGTCCGCACGTCACCGGCGATGCAGTGGGACGTGGCGCGCGCGCTGAGGACCGCGACGCGCGACGTGCTCGAGCGTGCCGGGGTCCCGCTCGCCGGTCAGCGCGACCTGCTCAAGGCCCACCGCGACGAGCTCGCGGGCATCGAGCCGTCCGCGCAGGCGGCCGAGCCCGACGAGGGTCAGGACGACCCGGACCACGCCACCGGGCCGCAGGACGAGGAGACGCAGGACGCGCCGCCCCCGCGCGACCCGCACGACACTCCCGTCCACGACGCCGTGGACCAGCGCGACGCGCGCCGCGCGGCACCGCCGGGCGACTCCGCCTGACGGTCACGCTCACCGGGTGCGTCGGTCCGCGTCCGCCCGGTGACCCGGTGCCGGCGTCCGACCCCGGGAACGCCACCGGCCGGGCCGCAGGAGCGGTCCGGCCGGGAAGGTCGACAGGTCAGCGCAGCGACTCGAGCTCCGCTGCCAGGTTGTCGGCCTCGGGGCCGACGATCACCTGGACGATGTGGCCCGACCGCACGACGCCGAACGCGCCGCTGGCCTTGAGAGCCGTCTCGTCGACCAGGTGGGCGTCGCTGACCTCCACGCGCAGCCGCGTGATGCACGGCTCCAGGTCGACGACGTTCCCGTCGCCGCCCAGCGCAGCGAGGATCTGCTCTGCCTTGCTCATGGAACTCCCCAGGTCATCGGCGCCGGCCGGTCGGCGCGCGTCGTCAAGCCTAACCCCGCTCCGGCCGCGGGGCTGGTGCGTGTCCGCTGGCCATCGGGCGCCCCGACGGATGAGACTGCCCTGCAACGTCGACGAGGAGGTCGCAGCACCGTGAGCCCCCACCCGCCCACCGTCGTCACCGGCATCGGGGTGGGCCCCGGCCGTGCCGTCGGGCCCGCGGCCTTCCTGCCCGAGCCCGTCGCCGAACCGCCCTCGGGACGCCGCCTCCCGCCCGGCAGCGACTACGCGGCGCAGGCCGCGCGCGTCGGGGAGGCGTCCGCCCGGGTGCAGGCCGCGCTCGACGCGGCCGCGACGCGCGCCGAGGGCGAGAGCGCCGACCTGCTGCACGCCACCGCGGCGATCGCCGCCGACCCCACGCTCGTCGCCGACGCCGAGCAGCGCGTGCTCACCGACCGGCTCGTGCCCGAGCGCGCGGTGTGGGAGGCCGCCGACGCGGTCGCCGAGCAGTTCGCGGCCCTCGGCGGCCTGTTCGCCGAGCGCGTGCGCGACATCGAGGACGTGCGCGACCGGCTCGTCGCCGACCTCACGGGCCGCCCCGCGCCGGGCCTGCCCGAGCGTGCGCACGCGTACGTCCTCGTGGCGACCGACATCGCCCCCGCGCTCGTGGCGACCCTCGACCCCGCCCAGGTGCTCGGCATCGTCACGGGCGCGGGCGGGCCGACGTCGCACACCGCGATCCTCGCCCGCGCACGCGGCATCCCGTGCGTGGTCGCCGCGCGCGGCATCGAGACCACGGTCGGCGAGGGCGACGAGGTCCTCGTGGACGGCGGCGCGGGGACGGTGACCGTCGCGCCCGACGAGGCGCAGGTCGCCGCCGCCCGCGCGCTCGCCGCGCAGGTCCGCACGTTCGACGGCCATGGCCGCACCGCCGACGGGCACCGCGTCGAGCTGCTCGCGAACGTCGGCAGCCCGCAGGACGCGCTCGACGCCGCCGCGCAGGGCGCCGAGGGTGTCGGGCTGTTCCGCACCGAGTTCGTGTTCCTCGACCACGACGAAGCCCCCGGCCTGGACGAGCAGGTCGCCGCCTACCGGCAGGTCCTCGCCGCCTTCCCCGGGCGCAAGGTCGTCGTCCGCACGCTCGACGCGGGCGCCGACAAGCCGCTGCCCTTCCTCGCCGGTGACGCCGAGGCGAACCCCGCGCTCGGCGTGCGGGGCCTGCGCACGTCCGTCGCGCACCCCGAGGTCCTCGAGGACCAGCTCACCGCGATCGCGCGTGCGGCCGCGGCCGAGTCGGCGACCGTCTGGGTCATGGCCCCCATGGTCGCGACCGTCGACGAGGCCCAGGAGTTCGTCGCCGCGTGCGCGCGGCACGGGCTGGAGACGGCCGGCGTCATGGTCGAGGTGCCGAGCGCCGCGCTGCTCGCCGGCCCGATCCTCGCGCACGCGTCGTTCGCGAGCATCGGCACCAACGACCTCACGCAGTACACGATGGCCGCCGACCGCGTGCTCGGTGCCGTCGCGCACCTGTCGTACGCGTGGCAGCCCGCCGTGCTCCAGCTCGTCGCGGCGACGTGCCGCGGCGGCGCCCAGCAGGGCCGTCCCGTCGGCGTCTGCGGCGAGGCCGCCGCGGTGCCCGCGCTCGCCGTCGTGCTCGTCGGGCTCGGGGTCGCGTCGCTGTCGATGACGCCGCGCGCGCTCCCCGACGTCGCCGCCGTGCTCGCCGCGACCCCGCTCGACGAGTGCCGCCGCCTCGCGACCCTCGCGCTCGCCGCGTCGACCGCGACCGACGCGCAGGAGGTCGTCCGGGCGGGGCTGCCGGTGCTCGCGGAGCTCGGGCTCTGAGGCGGGCGCGACGCGGTCCCCGCGTCCGGACGAGGTGACCGACGCCTCGTCTCGACGTCCGCGCGTGCGTGTGAGGATGGTCGGCGTGAGACCCGACTCGTTCTACGCGGCCGTCGGCGGGCACGAGACGTTCGTGCGGCTCGTCGACGAGTTCTACCGCGGCGTCGCCGACGACCCCGTGCTGCGCGCGATGTACCCCGAGGAGGACCTCGGCCCCGCCGCCGAGCGGCTGACGATGTTCCTCGAGCAGTACTGGGGCGGCCCGACGACGTACGGCGAGCAGCGCGGCCACCCGCGCCTGCGCATGCGGCACGCCCCGTTCAAGGTCAACCCCGACGCGCGCGACCGCTGGCTGCGCCACATGCGCGCCGCGGTCGACACGCTCGACCTGGCCCCCCTGCACAAGGCCGAGCTGTGGGACTACCTGGAGCGTGCGGCGCACTCGCTGCTCAACACCTTCGAGGACTGAGGCGGAGCGCAGCGGAGGGTGCGGGCCGCGCCGGCGGCACGCGCCCGCAGCGGAGCGCAGCCTCAGTCCGACCACAGGAACCGGAACTGAGGCGGAGCGCAGCGGAGGGTGCGGGCCGCGCCGGCGCCACGCGCCCGCAGCGGAGCGCCGCCTCAGTCCGACCACCGGAACCGGAACGGAGGCGGAGCGCCGCGGTGGGTGCGGGCCGCGCGGGCGGCACGCGCCCGCAGCGGCGCGCCGCCTAAGACCGACCACAGGAACCGGAACTGAGGCGGAGCGCTGCGGAGGGTGCGGGCCGCGCCGGCGGCACGCGCCCGCAGCGGAGCGCAGCCTCAGTCCGACCGACAACACCGCAGCCCTGGCCGTGGCACGCTTCGGAGCATGAGCGACGCGCCCGTCTCCCCCACCGCCGCCGTCCTGGACGCGCTGGACCTGGCACCCGACCCGACGGTCCCGGACCAGTTCTCCGGGCACAGCCTCCCCCAGCCGAACGGGCGCGTGTTCGGCGGCCAGGTGCTCGCGCAGGCGCTGCTCGCGGCGGGTCGCACGGTCGACGCCGACCGGCTGCCGCACTCGTTGCACGGGTACTTCCTCCGTGCGGGCGTCGTGACGGAGCCGATCTCGTTCGCGGTCGAGCGGCTCCGGGACGGGCGGTCGTTCACGGCCCGCCGGACGCACGCGCTGCAGGGCGGCGCCCCGATCCTGTCGCTCATCGCGTCCTTCCAGACGGAGCAGGACGGTGTCGACTACGCGGACGAGATGCCGGACGGCGTCCCCGCACCCGAGGACGTGCCGTCGGCGCTCGACCTGCTGGGGACGATCGACCACCCCGCGGCGAAGTTCTGGGCGCAGGAGTCGGCGTTCGACGTGCGGCACGTCGACGGCTCGATCTACCTGGGCCGCGCCGCCGAGGTCACGGGTCGTCAGCAGGTGTGGTTCCGGGCGCGCGACCCGCTGCCGGACGACCGGCTGCTGCACCGCGCGCTGCTCGCGTACGCGTGCGACCAGGTCATGCTCGAGCCCGTGCTGCGCCGGTCGGGACGCTCGTGGGTGACGCCCGGAATGTCGATCGCGAGCCTGGACCACGCGATGTGGTGGCACCGGGACGCGCGCGTCGACGACTGGCTGCTGTACGTGCAGACGTCCCCGAGCGCGCAGGGCGGCCGCGGCCTGGGTGCCGCGCGCGTGTTCACGCGCGACGGCACGCTCGTCGCGTCCATCGCGCAGGAGGGGATGGTCCGCTTCCCGGACTGAGCCGGCGGTCGACGAGCCCGGGGCGTGCTGCGCCGACCGGGCACGCGACGGTCGCTCGCCGCGCGGGACGGCCGTCGCCGGGTGACACTCCCGGCATGGCTCGCCTCCGCCGCGTCCGCATCGACGCCCCCGGCTGGACCCGCCGCCGCGCGGGCAAGGGGTTCGTCTACCTCGACGTGCAGCGCGTGCGGATCACGGAGGTCGAGCACCTCGAGCGGATCACCGGGCTCGCGATCCCGCCCGCGTGGCGCGACGTGTGGATCAGCCCGTGGCCCAACGGCCACATCCAGGCGGCCGGGCTCGACGACGCCGAACGCCGCCAGTACCTGTACCACGCGCAGTGGCGGCTGCGGCGCGACCGGCTCAAGCACGACCACGTGCTCGACGTCGCCCGCCGGCTGCCGACGGCACGCAAGCACGTCGAGCGCGACCTCGAGCTGCCGGGCATGCCGAAGCAGAAGGCGCTCGCGCTCGCGTTCCGGCTGCTCGACCTCGCGTACCTGCGGGTCGGGGGCGAGGGCTACGCCGCGAAGCACGGCTCGTACGGGCTCGCGACGCTCCGCAAGGACCACGTCCGCGTCCTGCCGCCCGAGCCCGGCTCCGATGAGGGGCGCGTCCACCTGCACTTCCCCGCGAAGTCGGGGCAGGTGCGGGACACGGTCGTCGAGGACGACGTGGTCGCGACGCTCGTGCGGACGCTCGTGCGGCGGCGCGACGACATGGAGGACCTGCTCGCGTGGCAGGACGACGACGGCGGCTGGCACGACGTGACGAGCGCCGACGTCGGCCAGTACGTCAAGCTGCGGCTCGGGGACGACGCGTCGGCGAAGGACTTCCGGACGTGGCACGCGACGGTCCTCGCGGCGCGCGGGCTCGCGGCCGTGGGGCCGGCGCCGCGCAGCGACCGCGCGCGCCGCAAGGTCGTGACGCAGGTCGTGAAGGACGTCGCGGACGAGCTGGGCAACACGCCCGCGGTGTGCCGGGCGTCGTACATCGACCCGCGCGTCGTCGACCTGTGGGAGCGCGGCGAGACGATCCGGCCCACGCGGTCCCAGCGCGTCGCGGAGCGCGAGACGCTGCGGATGCTGTCGTCGTGACCGTCACGGCTCGCCGCACGCGCGTCCGCGTCCCGTCCGACGTGCGGCGCGGCCGCACCCCACGGAGACTTCCCGGATGACCCCCAGCGCCGCAGGACCGCCTCCCGCCCCGCCGTCGGACGGCGCGATGGTGGCCGACGCGCCGGGCGCCGACGACGCCGCCCTCGCGCCCGAGCCCGTCGCCGCCACGCTGCCGGGCCTCGTGCCGGGTCCCGGGCCGGACGGGCGCCCGCGCCCCGACGCCCCGCTCGTCGCCGTCACCGGCGTGACCGGCTACGTGGGCGGACGCCTCGTCCCCGAGCTGCTGTCGGCCGGCTATCGGGTGCGCGCGCTCGCGCGGTCACCGCAGCGGCTGCGCGGGCGCCCGTGGGTCGGCGAGGTCGAGGCCGTCGAGGCGGACGCGTCGGACCTCGAGCAGACCCGTGCGGCGCTCGAGGGCGTCGAGGTCGCGTACTACCTCATCCACTCGCTCGGGTCGGGCCGGACGTTCGAGTCGCGCGACCGGACGACCGCGCTCACGTTCGCGCGTGCGGCGCGTGAGGCCGGCGTGCGCCGGATCGTCTACCTCGGCGGCCTCTACCCCGAGGGCGAGGACCTGTCGCCGCACCTCGCGTCGCGCACCGAGGTCGGCGAGATCCTGCTCGCGTCGGGCGTCCCGACGACCGTGCTGCGGGCCGCCGTCATCCTCGGGTCCGGCTCGGCGTCGTTCGAGATGATGCGCTACCTCACCGAGCGCCTGCCCGCGATGACGGTGCCGCGCTGGGTCGAGAACCGCATCCAGCCCATCGCGATCCGCGACGTGCTGCGCTACCTCGTCGGTGCCGCGGCGATGCCGCCCGAGGTGAGCCGCGGGTTCGACATCGGCGGTCCCGACGTCCTCACGTACCGCGACATGATGCAGCGCTACGCCGCCGCCGCCGGGCTGCCGCGACGGGTGATCGTGGGCGTCGGCGTCCTCACGCCGCGGCTGTCGAGCCTCTGGGTCTCGCTCGTCACGCCCGTGCCGGGCGGGCTCGCGCGTCCGCTCGTCGAGTCGCTCGTGCACGAGGTCGTGTGCGACGAGCACGACATCGCCCGCTGGGTGCCCGACCCGCCCGACGGGCTCGTCGGCTTCGACCGCGCGGTGCGGCTCGCGCTGCGGCGCGTGCACGACGCGGCCGTCTCGACCCGGTGGTCGTCGGCGTCGGCGCCGGGGACTCCGAGCGACCCGCTGCCGTCGGACCCGGGCTGGGCGGGCGGCTCGCTCTACGTCGACGAACGGCGTGTGACCGTCGACGCATCGCCGGCCGCGCTGTGGCGCGTCCTGGAGTCCGTCGGCGGCGAGAACGGGTGGTACTCGTGGCCGCTCGCGTGGCGCGTCCGCGGGCTCGGCGACCGGCTGGTCGGCGGCCCGGGCCTGCGACGCGGACGGAGGGACCCGTGGCGGCTGCTCGTCGACGACGCCGTGGACTTCTGGCGCGTCGAGGAGGTCGAGCCCGGGCGGCTCCTGCGCCTGCGCGCCGAGATGCGCGTCCCCGGGCTCGCGTGGCTCGAGCTCCGGGTGGAGACGGACGACGACGCCGTCGGGAGCGGCAGGGCGGAGCCGGACCCGGACGCCGACGCGAAGCCCGGCGCGAACGGCGACGTCACCGACGACCTCCGCGGTGGTGGCGCACCGGCCGGCGACGACCCGGGCAGCGTCGTGCGACCCGGCGACGACGCGCGGTGGCTGCGCCCGCCCGCCGTCTTCGCGCAGCGTGCGCTGTTCCACCCGCGCGGGCTGCTGGGGCAGCTCTACTGGTGGTCCGTCGCGCCGTTCCACGGCGTCGTGTTCGGCGGCATGCAGCGCAACATGGCCCGTGCGGCCGAGCGCGCCGAGCAGGCGCGGACGGACCGGTCGCGGGTCCGTCGTGACCGAGACCGGACCGGCGCCGGCTCGCCCGGTGCGGGCACCACCCGCTCGGACGCGGCGGCGGGCGCATGACCCTGCCGACCGTCTCCGTGGTCGTCCCCTCGCGCGACGACGCGACGCTGCTCGACCGGTGCCTCACGGCGCTGGCCGCGCAGACCGTCGCCCCCGTCCAGGTCGTCGTCGTGGACAACGCCTCGCGCGACGACACCGCGGACGTCGCGCGGCGGTACGGCGCGACGTGCCTGCACGAGGCCACGACGGGCATCTGGGCCGCGGCCGCGACCGGCTACGACGCGGCCGTCGGTGACGTCATCGCCCGCTGCGACGCCGACAGCGTGCCGCCGCCCGACTGGGTCGAGCACCTGGCCGCGGCGTTCGACGCCGACCCGGAGCTCGCGGCGGTCACAGGGCCCGGGCGGTTCGTCGGGCCGTCGCGGCTGCTGCGGGTCCTCGGCGACGTGCTCTACATGCGCGCGTACCGCGTCCTCATGGGCGGCGCGCTCGCGCACCCGCCGCTCTTCGGCTCGAACTTCGCGATGCGCCGGACGGTGTGGGAGCACGTCGCGCACGACGTCCACCGGACGCGCCAGGACCTGCACGACGACGTCGACCTCAGCTACCACGTGGGCGACGTCGGGACGATCCGGCACGACCCCACGCTCGTGGTGGGCATCTCGGCACGCCCGCTGCGCGACTGGCGCGGGCTGTGGGGGCGCGTCCGGCGCGGGCTGCGCACGATCGACCTGCACCGCCCCGACGACGCCCCGTCGCGCCGTCACCTGCGGCGCTGGCGGGCGGCTCGCCCGGGACGCGCGGCGCTCTGAGCCGGGTGTGCGAGCCGCCGCGCGCCTCGACGGTGTGGGACCCGGACCGGGCGTGACCGGGCTCGCGCGTGCGGACGCGTCGACCTCGTGGCCCGGTCAGGCCTCCGGACGGCGCCGGTGCCGCACGGGCGCCTCGACGTACTTCTGCCACGCCGCGCGCTCGACGTCGCCGAGCCGTCGCGGGCGCCCGGTCGCGGAGTCGACGAGCACGAGCGTCGTCGTCGCACGCGCGTACACGGTGCTCGTCGGGTCGGCGGCCGGGCGGTCGCGCACCTCGTAGCAGACGTCGAGGCTCGCACCGCCGAGGTGACCGAGCCACATCTCGACGACCACGGGCGAGCGCCGGTACCCGAGCGGGACGAGGTACTCGATCTCCTGCCGCGCGACGAGCGTCGACGTCTGCGCGCCGGGGCCCGCGTCGAGCACCGCCGTCGGCCACGTCGCGTCCGGTCGTGTGCCGTCCTGCGCCTCGGGGTGGCGCCAGAACGCCTCGATCCGCGCCTCCTCGAGCAGGCGCAGCATCTCCACGTTGTTGACGTGCGCGTACGCGTCCATGTCGGACCAGCGCAGCTGCACGGGGACCTCGAGCCGAGCCACACGACCTCCTTCGCCGACCAGCGATCCTACGAGCCCGCCGAGCGGGCGTGCGTCACGCCGCGGCCCGCTCGGCGGCGGCGGCGCACGCGGCCCACGCGCCCAGCTCGTCGGTCACCGGGCGCACGACCAGGTCCCGCGCGACGTCCTCGACGCCCGACCGCAGCCGTCGCCGGACCCGCGCGGCACGTCGCCGCGCCCCCACGCCCGCGAGGACGCGCGACACGAGCGCGAGGAGCACGCCGAGCAGCAGACCCCCGACGGTGAGCACGGTCGGCCACGGGATCTCGCCCCACGTCGGAGTGGGAGGCTCGGGCAGCCGCAGGTAGGCCAGCCCGGCGAGCGCCGCGAGCCATGCCGCGCCCGCGATCGCGACCGCGAGCAGCACCCACTGGACGACCCCGACGGCGCGCCACCAGCGTGGGTCGCGCGCACCCGCGGGCGCCGACGCGACGACGGCGCGGTCCAGCGCGTCGGGGATCGCGTCGCGCGCGACGGCCGCGCGGGCGGCGAGCGTCCACGCGTCCGGGGCGCCGGTCGTCGCCGCGTCCAGGAAGTCGCGGACGGCGATCGAGACCTGCGCGCCGGCGGTGGTGGCGGGGCGCGGCATCGACGAGCGGCGCGACGCCGCCTCCTCCTCGTGCATGGCAGGGCTCGTCGCGGGCGTGGCGCGGCCGGTGAGCGCGTCGAGCGCCGGCGGGCGCCCCAGCCCCAGCCGCCGCAGGGGGTCGGCACGCAGCCGACCGACCCACCGCGTGACCGGCCAGCCGGTCACCGCGCGCGCCTGCCGGACCGTGGACCGCCGGGTCGCGTCGACGACGAGCGGGACGCCCGCGGCGACCTCGAGCGCGCCGACCAGGCGGGGCGCGGCCCGGTCCCCCGCCGACGAGGCGTCCCGTGCGCTGCCGCAGGCCTCGCGCAGCGCGGCGCCCGCGGCCCGGACGTCCGCGACGACGCGCTGGGTGGCGGCCCGACGGCGGCGTGCGGCGTCGGCGAGATGGTCGCGCAGCGCGTCGACGCCCTCGCCCGTCACCGCGCTCACGGGCAGCACCGTGACGTCCCGCAGCCCGTCCTGCGCGGCGATCCGCCGGACGTCCGCCACGACCTCGGTGACCTCGCGCGGCGTCAGCCGGTCGACCTGGTTGAGCGCGAGCAGCAGGACCGGGGAATGCCCCGCCATCGGGCGCAGGTAGCGCACGTGCAGCGCGGCGTCGGCGTACTTCTGCGGGTCGACGACCCAGACGAGCAGGTCGGCGCGCGCGTAGAGACGCTCGGCGACCTCCCGGTGCTCATCGACGACCGAGTCGTGGTCGGGCAGGTCGAGCAGCACGGCGCCCGTCGGCAGGTCGGGCGGTCCGTCGACCGCGCGCGGACGCCGCCGGACGAGCGTCCCGAGGGTGCCGAGCCCGCCTGCCCTCCCCCGCGCCTTCACGACGGCGGCGCCGGCCGCGTCCGGGCTCTCGCCCCCGACGACGACGCGGTCGTGCACCTCGAGCCAGTCGAGCAGGTCGTCGGGTCCGGACGCGGTCGTCCTCGCCGGTCCGGACCCGGCTGTCGCGGCCGGCCCGGGCGGCGGCAGCACCACGGCCAAGGGGCGGCCCGTCGTCGGACGCGTCACGCCCGGGCGGGCGATCTCGGCACCGACGAGCGCGTTGAACAGCGACGACTTCCCCGAGCCGGTCGCGCCTGCGAGCGCCACGACCGTGTACTCGCCCGAGAGCGCGAGCCGCTCGCGCGCCCGGCCGAGGACCTCGGCCGCCGACGACTCGACCTGCGGGTCCACGCGCCCCGCCGCGAGCGCCACCGCCTGCTCGAGCGCGAGGAGCCGCGACGCGGGGTCGACGTCCGCGGGGCTCACGCGCGACCTCCCCCGCGCACGCGCGCCCACCATCCGCGCAGACCGCCCGCTTCCGGTCGGCCCGGCGCCCCGTCGTCCGCGGTCGTGGCGCCCACGTCCGCGTGGGAGCCGACAGGCGGTCGGCCCACCACCCCGGACCCGCGCAGGCGTCCGCCACCGCGCCCGGACGTCGACGCCTTGGTGTCCGCCGCTCCGCCCCGTGCGTGCTTCTCGCTGCCGGACGTCGTGCGCGCGCCGAGCCCGTCGCCGGACGTCGTGCGCGCCGCGACCTCGACGAGCGACGCGCGGGCGCGCAGCGCCCCGCCGTCGACGACGCCCGCCGCGAGCGTCTCGAGCGCCGACGTGAACCGCGACGCCTCGGCGTCGAGCAGCCGCGCGACGCGCGCGTCGAGCCGCTCGTGCGCGGTGCGCGTGAGCCGCCGCACGGCCTCGTCGCCGAAGACGGCCTCGAGGAGCCGCTGCGCGAGCAGCGCCGTACCGCCGACGATGCCGACCTCCGCACCCGTGAGCCCGCCGGTCGACGCGAACACCGCGACCATGAGGGCCGCACCGAGCCCGTTGACGCCGAAGGAGACCGCGCGCGCGGTCGCCCGCTTCTCGGCGCCCTCGCCGCGCACGAGGTCGAGCACGTCGTCCTGCCAGGCGCGCACCTGCTCCTCGGCCCGCACGCGCAGGTCGGCCGACGCGCGCGACAGCGCGAGCCCGTGCAGCAGCGGCTGGCCCGCGGGGTCGTGGTGCCAGTCGGCGTGGGCGCGCGCGGCCGCGTCCTCCGCGGCGTCGACGACCAGCGCCGTCACGCCGTGCCCGACAGCCTGCGCGAGCCCCGGGTCGGCCGCCCGGCGCCCGGTCATCGCGCCGACGACGCGGTCGCGGACCCGTGACACGCCCGCCTCGAGACGTCGGAACCACTCACCGGTCCCGACGACGTCCTGCCACCGCGCGAGCACCTCGCCGCGCAGCATCGTGCCGTCGGACGTCTGCTCGGCGACCCGGACGCGCGCGGCGTCGTAGGCGGCGGCGACGGCGTCGCGCAGCCGGTCGGCCGCGACGCGCTGGTCGTCGGCCGCGTCCGCGACCACCCGGGCGCGCACGGCCACGTCGAGCACGGCGCCGTCGCGCGTCGCGGCGACCGCCCGCGCCCGCACGTCGGGGTCGAGCGCGAGCGCCATGAGCCAGTCCGCGACACCGGCGATCTCCGCCTCGGGCAGCAGCCCGTCCGCCAGCGTGCTCTCCCGGACCACGAGCACCTCGGCACCGCCCAGCCCGCGCTCCGCGAGCATGCGACGCAGGTCGGCGGTCACGGCGTCCTCCGTGCCCGCGTCGACCCGGTCGAGCACGATCGCCAGGTGCGTGCGGCGGCGCTGCGCCTCGGTGAGCAGCTCCCACGGGACCGCGTCGGCGTAACGTGCGGCGGTCGTGACGAACAGCCAGGCGTCGGCGGCGCGCAGCAGCTGACCGGCGAGGTCACGGTTCGCCTCCTCGACCGAGTCGACGTCGGGCGCGTCCACGAGCGCGAGCCCGCGCGGGAGCGTCGCCGAGGCGACGGTGCGCAGCGCGCGACCGTCCGTGCCCGGGTCGCCGCGACGCCGCTCGCGGGTCGCCTCGGTGCCGCCGGTGTGCTCGCGCAGCCGGGCGAGGCCCGGCAGCACGCGTGCCGCGTCGACGTCGGGCGCGTCGTCGGGGTGGTGCACGAGCACGGGGCTGCGCGTCGTCGGCCGCAGCACGCCCGCCGTGCTCACGTGCTCGCCGAGCAGCGAGTTGAGCAGCGTGGACTTGCCCGCGCCCGTCGAGCCGCCGACGACGACGAGCGTCGCGGCCTCGGGGTCACGCACGCGCGGCAGCAGGTGGTCGTCGAGCTGGTCCAGCAGCCGCCGCCGCTCCGCCGCGGCGGGGGCTGCGACGGGCGTCGCGAACGGCAGCGACACCACGTCGAGCGCGTCGCGCAGGCCCACGAGCGCGTCGACGAGGCCCGGGGTCTCGCTCGTCGTCACGCGCCGTCCTTCCGTCGTCCGTCCGGTCGGCCGCTCCGCACCCGCAGGTCGGCCGTGCCGCCCCAGCCTGCCTCGTCGCGTCGCGCACCGCGCGCCGACGGCGCCGGCCGCACGAGCGGGGCACGTGCGGTGCCGGCCGAGCCGGTGACGGCGCTCGGGGCCACGAACGACGACGGGCCGCGCGGATCGCTCCGCACGGCCCGTCGTCGCAGGCAGGTCAGTCGCGCCGCAGCTTGCGGTACGTCACCCGGTGCGGGCGCGCCGCGTCGGCGCCCAGGCGGGCGACCTTGTTCTCCTCGTAGGACGCGAAGTTCCCCTCGAACCAGTACCAGTTCGTCGGGTCCTCCTCGGTGCCCTCGTAGGCGAGGATGTGCGTCGCGACGCGGTCGAGGAACCACCGGTCGTGCGACACGACGACCGCGCAGCCGGGGAACTCGAGCAGCGCGTTCTCGAGCGAGCCGAGCGTCTCGACGTCGAGGTCGTTGGTCGGCTCGTCGAGCAGCAGCAGGTTGCCGCCCTGCTTGAGCGTGAGCGCGAGGTTGAGGCGGTTGCGCTCACCACCCGACAGGACGCCCGCGGGCTTCTGCTGGTCCGGGCCCTTGAACCCGAACGCCGCGACGTACGCGCGCGAGGGCATCTCGACGTTGCCGACCTTGAGGAAGTCGAGGCCGTCGGAGACGACCTCCCACAGCGTCTTCTTCGGGTCGATGCCGCCGCGCGACTGGTCGACGTAGGAGATCGACACGGTCTCGCCGATCTTCAGGTCGCCGCCGTCGAGCGGCTCGAGCCCGACGATCGTCTTGAACAGGGTCGTCTTGCCGACGCCGTTCGGGCCGATGACGCCGACGATGCCGTTGCGCGGCAGCGTGAACGACAGCCCGTCGATGAGGGTGCGACCGTCGAAGCCCTTCTCCAGGTCCTTCGCCTCGAGGACGATCGAGCCCAGGCGCGGGCCCGGCGGGATCTGGATCTCCTCGAAGTCGAGCTTCCGGGTGCGGTCCGCCTCGGCGGCCATCTCCTCGTAGCGCGCCAGACGCGACTTCGACTTGGTCTGGCGACCCTTCGCGTTGGACCGGACCCACTCGAGCTCGTCCTTGAGGCGCTTGGCGAGCTTGGCGTCCTTCTTGCCCTGGATCGCGAGACGCTCCTGCTTCTTCTCCAGGTAGGTGGAGTAGTTGCCCTCGTACGGGTAGAGGCGCCCGCGGTCGACCTCGCAGATCCACTCCGCGACGTGGTCGAGGAAGTACCGGTCGTGCGTGACCGCGAGGATCGCGCCCGGGTAGTCCTTGAGGTGCTGCTCGAGCCAGAGCACGCTCTCGGCGTCGAGGTGGTTGGTGGGCTCGTCGAGGAGCAGCAGGTCGGGCTTCTCGAGGAGGAGCTTGCAGAGCGCGACGCGGCGGCGCTCACCACCGGAGAGCACCTTGACGTCGGCGTCCGGCGGCGGGCAGCGCAGCGCGTCCATGGCCTGCTCGAGCTGCGCGTCGAGGTCCCACGCGTCGGCGGCGTCGATGGCCTCCTGCAGCTGGCCCATCTCGGCGAGGAGCGCGTCGAAGTCCGCGTCGGGGTCGGCCATGAGGGCCGAGATCTCGTTGTAGCGGTCGAGCTTGCCCTTGATCTCGCCGACGCCCTCCTCGACGTTGCCGAGGACGGTCTTGTCCTCGTTGAGGGGCGGCTCCTGCTGGAGGATCCCGACCGTGTAGCCCGGGCTCAGGCGCGCCTCGCCGTTCGACGGCTGGTCGAGCCCGGCCATGATCTTGAGGATCGTCGACTTGCCGGCGCCGTTGGGGCCGACGACGCCGATCTTCGCGCCGGGCAGGAAGTTCAGGGAGACGTCGTCGAGGATGACCTTGTCGCCGTGCGCCTTGCGCGCCTTGTACATGGAGTAGATGAACTCAGCCACTGGCCTGTCGTCCGCCTCGGTGTCGTGGATGGTGGACGACGTCGGCGGGCCGCTCGGGGTGTCGGGCACCCGGCGGCCCGGCCGCGTCGTCGTTGCGGTCCCCCAGCCTAGGCGATCAGGCCACGACGACCGGAGCGAGCGGCCCGTCGACGCGCCCGGACACCACGCCGGGGCCCTCGTCGTCGACGTGCTCGCCGGGGACGAGGTCGTCGCCGGCCTCCACGAACCCCGTGACGTCGACAGGCGCGCGGGTCGCGTCGTCCGCGTCCGTGCCCACCTCGCCGTCGGCCGCGTCGGCGCCCGTGCTCACGGTCCGCGCGAACCGCGACGTGCCGAACGTGAGGTCGTGACCGACCGCGCTCGCCTCGACGACGAGCGACGTGCGCGGGCCGTCGTCGGCCTGCCACTCCTCGGTCGACAGGCGCCCGTGCACGACGACCGGGTCGCCCTTGCGGAGCGACTCGGCGACGTTCAGCGCGCCGGACCGCCAGATCTTCACGGTGAACCACTCGGTCCGGCCGTCGCGCCAGGCGCCCTCGCGCCGGTCGAACCACCGTCGCGTGCTGGCCATGCGGAACGACGTGAACGGCACCGTGCCGGGGCCGTTGAAGTGCCGGACGTCGCTGCCGACCCACCCGACGAGCGTCAGGTCGAGGGAGTGCGTGCTCATGCTGGTCTCCTGTGCCGCGGCCCCGCCGGTGCGGGGCGTGTGCGGTCAGCGTCTGTCGCGCGCAGGCCGTGCCGACCGGGCGCGGCTCGAACCGGTGGGACGACGCCGTCCTGGGCGGGCTGTGGACGGCTCATGGGGAGCATCGACACGCGCGGAACGGGCTGCGCACCGCACCACGGGTCGACCGCCGGGCGTGCGTCAGGGGCAGGCCCGAGGGCGTGTCAGGAGCGCGCCGCGTCCACGAGCTCGCGCACCGACCGGTGCTCGTCGAGCACGGCCCGCGTCGGGTCGGCCAGCCGCCCGCGCGCCACCCGCTCGAGCGCCGCACGCCCGTCCTTCAGGACGCGCGACGCACGTCGCCGCGCGGCGGCCCGGCGCGTCGAGAACGACGCGACCACCGCGAGCACCGCCGCCGCGAGGAGCACGAGCGCCACGACGGGCGCCCACGGGTTGGCGCGCACGCTCGCGAACCCGGACCCGAGGGCCACCGACCCGACCGTCACCGCGGCCGCGGCGAGCACGACGCCCAGCCCGAGCAGCCACGCGGCGGCGACCGAGCGTCGCGCGACCACGGTGACCTGCGCGAGCGCGTCGGTCACCGCGAGCCGCAGCTCGGCGGTCGTCGCGACCCGGGTGGCGACGTCCTGCTTCCACGACCGCGGCAGCCCCGCGGTCGACGCCGCGAGCCAGTCGGACCGGGCGAGCGCGACCGAGTCCTCCTGGACCGGCCCGAACGACGGCGACGCCGACGCCCCGCCGCGCACGACCGCGGCCACCGCACCGGCCACCGCGGGCAGACCGGCCGCGTCGGCGAGCGTGTCGACGATCCCTCCGAGCGCGAGCGACGCCGGTGCGGGCTCCCGGTCGGCGACCTGGCTCCCGAGGGCCGTCGCGGCGTCGTTGACCTCCGCACCCGCACGTCGTGCGGCCGCCGAGCGGCCCTCGACGGTGGTCGCGAGCCGGGCGCGCAGGGCGGGCACGCCCTCGTGCGTCCGCGCCGACGCGGCCAGCACCGGGACGCCGGTGAGCCCGTCCTCCTCGAGCAGCCGCGCGACGTCCGCGACGAGCTCGGGGCGGACCTCGGGCGGCACGGTGTCGACCTGGTTGAGGACGACGAGCATCGACGCCTCGTGCCCGACGAGCCGGCGCAGGTAGCCGGAGTGCAGCGCGTCGTCCGCGTACTTCTGCGGGTCGACGACCCAGACGAGCAGGTCGGCCTGCGGCAGCAGCCGGTCGACGACCTCGCGGTGCTCGGGCGCGATCGAGTCGTGGTCGGGCAGGTCGAGCAGCACGAGCCCGCGCAGCGCGGCCTCGCTCTCGCCGTCGAGCAGGCTCTCGCGCACCGTGCGGCGGTCGGGCCGGACGCCGAGCCAGTCGAGCAGCGCGCCGCCGTCCGTCGCCCAGACGCACGCGGTCACGTCGGACGTCGTCGGGCGCTTGACGCCCACGTCGGCGAGCGGCAGCCCGCACACCGCGTTGAACATGCTCGACTTCCCGGACCCGGTGCCCCCGACGAGCGCGACGACGGCGTGGTCGACGCCGAGCTCGAGCCGCTCGCGCACACGGTCGATGGTCTGCCCGACGCGCGCCACGACGGGCGGCTCGAGCCGCGCCCCGCCGACGACGAGCGCCTGGTCGAGCGCACCGACGCGCTCCTCCAGCCGGACGGTCTCGTCGCCGTGCAGCGCCGCGTCCAGCACGTGCCGGTGCACGGCGTGGCTCCGGGTCCCCTCGGTCGTCACGTCAGTCCCTTCAGCACGGCCAGCCGCAGGCGCAGCAGCGAGGCCGCGTCCTCGGCGAGGTCGGGGTCGGCGAGCACCTTGCCGACCGATGCGCGCTCGAGCGCGACCTGCGCCTCGACACGCGACTCCACGTCGTCGCGCAGGTCGGCGACGACCTTGTGCCCCGCGGCACCGAGGAGGTCGACGAGCAGCTCGGTCGCCTCGTCGACGCCGGCAGCGCCCGCGAGCGCGAGCGCGGCGAGCCCCTCGGTGCCGAGCGCCTTCTCGGCCTTCTGCCGACGGCGCCCCTCGGCCGCGACGTCCCGCGGCCTGCGCGGGCGCCCGTCCGCGTCGCTGGTCGGCGGAGGGACCGCGAGCGCGGCGCGCAGCGCACGGGGGCCCTGCGCGGTCCACGCGCGAGCGGTGAGCTCGGCGCTGCGCAGCCGCACGGGCCGGTCGGCCTGCACGTCCCACGCGGCGTCGACCGACGGCCCGCCCGCAGGGGCGTCCGGGCCGGTCAGCGTCTCGTGCAGCACCTCCTGCGCGTGCGCGCCCGCCGCGCCCAGCACGGCGGCGGCGGACCGCATGAGGTCCTCGACGAGCGGCCCGACGGCGGCCGCGCGTGCGCGGCCCTCGCGCGACGACCCGGAGACGCGGCCCGACGCGCGCAGCACGGACGCGAGCGGCGCCCCGTCCGCGGTCAGCTCGGCCCAGCGGGCGCGCACCGCACCGTCCGCGACGGCACCCTGCCGCAGCGACGCGACCGCCTGGCGGGTCGGCGCGTCGAGCGCGTCGTCGAGCGTGCGGGCGATCCGCGCGGCGGCGTCGGACTGCGCCTGGACGGCCTCGGCGAGCTCGTCGACCCAGGGCCGCAGCGCGGAGAGCGACCCGCGCAGCGTGCGCCCGACGACGGTCCGCGCCCGGTCGGGCCCCGCGAGCATCATGAGCCAGCGCTGCACGGGCGCGACGACGCCGGGCGACAGCAGCCCCTCGTGCGGCCCGAGGTCCGGGACGACGAACAGCGGCGACCCCTCGAGCCCGTGCGTGCGCAGCCGGTCGAGCAGGTCGCCGCGCACGGTCGGCAGCGACGCGGGCGGGACGCGGTTGAGCACCATCGCGATCGACGTGCCGCGCTCGACGGCCGCCTCCAGGACCCGCCACGGCAGCGCGTCGCCGTACCGGGCGGCGGTCGTGACGAAGAGCCACAGGTCAGCGGCCTCGAGCAGCCGGTGCGCCTGCTCGCGGTTCGAGTCGAGCACCGAGTCCAGGTCGGGCGCGTCGAGCAGGGCGATGCCGCGCGGCACTGCCTCGTCGGCGACGACCTCGACGAGTTCGAGCACGGGGTGGTGCGACAGCAGCTCGTGGTCGAGCGGGTGGTGCACGAGGACCGGCCGACGCGTCGTGGGGCGCAGCACGCCGGCCTCGCTGACCTCGCGCCCGACGAGCGAGTTCACGAGCGTCGACTTGCCGGCACCGGTCGAGCCGGACACGACGACGACCGCGGGCGCGGACAGCTCCGTCAGGCGCGGCACCAGGTGCTCGGCCAGCTGGTCGACCAGCCGGGCGCGCGACGCCCGCGCCGACGCGGTGCCGTCGAGGTCCAGCGGGAAGCCGGTGCGCTCGACGTCGCGGCGCAGGTCCTTGACGGCGTCGAGCAGCGAGGTCGCCGCGAGGGGACGCGCGAGGACCTCGCGCGGGTCGCTCGCCGCGTGCCGCGCACGGCTGGGCGGCGCCGCGTGCGACCCCTGCGCCGGCGGCGCGGGGACGGTGCCGGGCTGCGCGCTCACGCGCTCATTGTCGTGGCGCGATCTGACCTGGACAAACGCGCCACGCTGTGAGGCGTGCCCCGATCCTGACCGGATGCGGGTTGTGCAGCCCTCGTGCGGCGCCCTCCGGGAGTCGGCCGGGACGCTCGTGGGGCGGCGTGAACACTAGGCTGAGACCCCGCTGGCCCCCGTAGCTCAACGGATAGAGCAACGGCCTTCTAATCCGTCGGTTGCAGGTTCGAGTCCTGCCGGGGGCGCCACAGGGTCGCGACGTCCGCCGTCCCGCGTCCACGCTCAGCGCAGGGGGGACCGCGTCCCGAGGGTCACGCCGCCCCGCTCGATGCACGTCAGCTCGACGAGCATGCGCGTGAGCGCGCGGACGACCACCGTCGAGGTCCTGCGAGCGCGTCGGAGCGCTCCGCACGGCCCGTCAGGACGGGCGCGGACCCCGCGAGAAAACCGTGTGACATGCGTATCTGGGCCGTGGTTCGGTGTCCTTGATCCACCGACGACCGGGCCATCAGGGCCCGGCTTCGTCATGCCCACGTGACCCACACCCACCCACCGGCGACGGTCCCGTCGTCGCGCCCGAGGAGCCCACCGTGCACCCCACCATGACCCACGAGCTCGCCCGCCAGGAGAACGCCCGCCGCCTCGAGGAGGCGACGATCGCCCGAGCGCGTGCCCGCGTCACCGCCGAGAGACACGCGTCCGACGCCACGAGGCGTCCGCCGCATACCGAGCGCGTCGCGCTTCCCCTGCTCCTCGCCGGCCTGTTCGCCGGCAGCTACTCCGGCGCCGTCGCCCGCTGACGCCGCCGCACCGAGGCCGGTGCCCCACCCGGGGTGCCGGCCTCGGTCATGTCCCGGACCCTGCGGCCCTCACGCCGGTGCGGAGGCGGAGGGATCCTCTCCAGCGGACGTCGTCGGCCGGCTTCCGCCCCTGCGCCGGCGACCGCGGGGGACCCCTCACCCTGGCGGAGGACGGTGGCCTCCCGCACCGGTCGGTCGTGCCACCATGTGCGCCATGCCGCCCGCCGCCGCCCGCCACCGCACCTGCGAGGCGCGCTGATGGGGCGGCACACGACGGGCGACGGACCCGCCCGGCCGACGCGCGGCGCGCGCGTGCGGGCGTTCCTGGTCCGGTGGCTCGAACGGCTCCTCATCGCCGCCGGCGCGGGTGCCGCGACGCTCGCGGTGCTCCGCTGGACGGGAGTCGGCTGGACGACGACGTGGTGGTGCGTCGGCGGCGTCGCCGTGCTCGTGCTCGTCGCCGGGGCGCTCGCCTCGACCGTCCCGCCGCCGCACCCGGGCGACGCCACCCGCCGCTGACGCGGGCGCCCGCGTCGCGCGGGTTCGCCGGTCGGCGGCCCTCCCCCCGTAGGCTGGCCGGGTGACCAGCACGCCGACCCCCGCGACGTCCCCCGCCACGACCTCCAACGGGCACGAGAGCGCCGAGCGCATCGTCTGGATCGACTGCGAGATGACGGGGCTCGACCTCGGCGCCGACGCGCTCGTCGAGGTCGCCGCCGTCGTGACGGACTCCGAGCTGCGGGTCCTCGGTGGTGGCGTGGACGTCGTCGTCCGGCCGCCCGACGCGGCGCTCGCGCAGATGAACGACTTCGTGCGCGCGATGCACACGACGTCCGGCCTGCTCGACGAGCTCGCGGCGGGCACGACGCTCGAGGACGCGCAGGCGCAGGTGCTCGACTACGTGCGCACGTGGGTGCCCGAGCCGTCGAAGGCGCCCCTCGCGGGCAACTCGGTCGGCACCGACAAGACGTTCCTCGACCGCGACATGCCCGAGCTGGTCGCGCACCTGCACTACCGCGTCATCGACGTGTCGTCGATCAAGGAGCTCGCACGCCGCTGGTACCCGCGCGTGTACTTCGCGTCGCCGCGCAAGAACGGCGGGCACCGGGCGCTCGCCGACATCCTCGAGTCGATCGACGAGCTCCGCTACTACCGCGCGGCCCTCCTCCCGGCGCAGCCGGGACCCGACTCCGCGACGGCCCGGCAGATCGCCGCGCAGGTCGTCGCCACGTCGGTCAAGGGCGCGACCACCGACGGCTGACGGGGGCACCCGCGCGCCCGACGGGTGTGCGGGTGGGCTGCCGCCGGGAACGACGAAGGACGCCGACGGGAACCGTCGACGCCCTTCGTGCTTGGGGTGGCTAACGGGACTTGAACCCGCGACCCCCTGGACCACAACCAGGTGCTCTACCACCTGAGCTATAGCCACCACGATCCGCCCGCAGGTGGTGGTACCCACGGACCGGTCCCGACGCGAACGTCAGGGCCGACGAGAAGTGTACCGGGTGCCGGAGGGTGGTCCGGAACCCGATTCAGAGCCGGCGGACCAGCGCGTCGGCGAACACGTCGACCGACCCGGGCGCGTAGCCGAAGAAGAACGACGGCTCGGTCAGCTCGACCTCGAGCACCACGGGCCGGCCCGCGTCGTCGGGGATGAGGTCGACGCGCGCGTACAGCAGCGGGTTGCCGTGCTCCGGGAAGATCTCCCCCAGCGCCGCGACCACGCCGTCCCCGAGCTCGCGCTCGGCGTCGCTCGCCTCGCGCGCCGACATGACCTCGCGGCGGTACAGCACGCCGTCGGTGTCGCCCTCGCGGTACGGGCCCTCGAGCAGCGCACCCTTGCGGACCGCGTGGCTGAACCGACCGTCGACGTACACCAGCGCCGTCTCGCCGACGGTGTCGACCTGCTTGAGGTAGCGCTGGATCATCACGTGCCGCCCGACGCCGAGCAGGTTCTTGGCGTGCCGGATGGCGAGCGCGCGGGACGGCGTCTCGTCGGCCTGGTAGCGGCCGGTGTCGCGCGAGCCGGCGCTCACGGTGGGCTTGACGACGAAGTCGCCGAAGGCCGGGAACCGGGTGTGGATCGCGCGGGCGTCGAAGTTGCGCTCGGGGTCGAGCCAGATCGTCGGGACGATCGGCAGGCCGCGCTGCTCGAGGTCGCGCAGGTACGTCTTGTCGATGTTCCAGACGACGACGTCGGCGGGGTTGAGCAGCACGCTCGACCGGCCGACGCGGCGCGTCCACTCGGTGAACAGACGCGGCCGCTCGGTGTAGTCCCACGTGGAGCGGATCAGCACGTGCGAGTAGGTGGACCAGTCGACCGTCGGGTCGTCCCAGACGACGACGTCGGTCGCGACGCCTCGCGCGAGCAGCGCCTCGCGCAGCGGCTGGTCGTCGGGGTCCAGGTCCGGGAGCGCGGAGCAGGTCGCGATGGCGAGCCGGGCTGTCGTGGGCGTGGTCACGTCGGCAGCGTACCGACGGGGTCGCCACCCGTCGCCGCGTCGGCGGACCCGTCCGGCACGCGGTCGGTGCCGGTCTCGTCGGCGGGAGCCTCGTCCGTGACCCGCCGCAGGGCGCGCAGGACCGTCGCGACGGACGCCGACCCGACCACGCGGTCGCCGTCCCGCACCGGCACGCGGCTCTCGGCCCCGGCGTCGGGGGTGGCCAGGATCGTCGCGAGCACGTCGCCGAGCTCGTCGCCGACCGCGACCGACGCACCGCGTCCGGCGCCCCTGGTGGCGTCCTTCGTGAGCCGGGCTGGGTCGACCCCGCCCGGGGGGTCGACCGGAGGCGCGTCGAGGTCCGCCTGCGCGAGCGTGCCCAGGGCCAGCAGCCGGGCCAGCCGGCCGCGTCCGACGAGGTCCGCCACGGCGTCGGTCGCGGGCCGCGCGACGACGTCGAGGGGCGACGCGAGCTGCTCGACGTGCGCACCCGCGGACAGCACGGCGACGCGGTCGCCCATCCTGACCGCCTCGTCGATGTCGTGCGTGACGAGCATCACCGTCGTGCCGACCTCGCGCTGGATGCGTGCGAACTCGGTCTGGAGGCGGCGACGACCGACGGGGTCGACCGCGCCGAACGGCTCGTCCATGAGCAGCACGGGCGGGTCGGTCGCGAGCGCACGCGCCACGCCGATCCGCTGCCGCTCGCCGCCCGAGAGCTCGTGCGGGTAACGGCGCGCGTACTTCGCCGGGTCGAGGCCGACCAGGGCGAGCAGCTCGTCGACGCGGGCCGCGGTGCGGCGGCGGTCCCAGCCGAGCAGGCGCGGGACGGTCGCGACGTTCTGCGCGACGGTGCGGTGCGGGAACAGGCCGACGTCCTGGATCACGTAGCCGATGCGCCGCCGCAGGGCGACGGGGTCGGCGTGCGTGACGTCGTCGCCCTCGAGCAGGATGCGCCCCGACGTCGGCTCGACGAGCCGGTTGGCCATCCGCAGCGTCGTCGACTTGCCGCAGCCGCTCGGTCCGACCAGGACCAGCACCTCCCCCGGCCGGACGTCGAGGGAGAGGTCGTCGACGGCGGCACCGCCGCGGCCGTGGGCGGCGGGGTACTCCTTGCGCACGTGCTCGAACGCGATGGCGGGCTGGACCACCCCCCGGACGCTACTGCCCAGGTCCGACGCCCGCCTCCCCCGGGCGTCGGCGCAGGTCGGCACAGGTCGGCGCAGCGGTCGCGCACCGGACGCCGGGTGCGCCTGTCGGTGGTGGCGGTTACCGTCGGCGGATGCTGTCAGCAGCACAGCCCGACAACCCGTGGTTCTCGTGGGAGTACCTGCAGCGCAACGCCGACGACGTCCTCGGTGCGCTCGGGCAGCACGCGTCCCTCACCGTCCAGGCTGTCGTCCTCGCCTCTCTCGTCGCGCTCCCCCTGGGTGCGTGGGCGCACGTGCGCCCACGCTGGGCGGGTCCGGTGCTCGGCGTCGCGGGCGTGCTCTACACGATCCCCTCGCTCGCGCTGTTCGCGGTCCTCGCGCCCTACACGGGCATCGAGCGCACGACCGTCCTCATCGGGCTCGTCGTGTACGCGCTGCTCGTGCTCACGCGCAACGTCGTCGTCGGGCTCGAGGGCGTCGACCCCGCGGTGCGTGACGCCGCGCGGGGCATGGGCTACGGGCGGGCGCGGCTGCTGCTGACCGTCGAGCTGCCGAACGCGCTGCCCAGCATCGTCGCGGGCCTGCGGCTGGCGACGGTCACGACCGTCGCGCTCGTGACCGTCGGGGTCGTCGTCGGCTACGGCGGGCTCGGGCAGCTGATGTTCCGGGGCTTCCGCTCCAACTACCACGCCGAGATCATGACGGCGACGGTGCTGTGCCTGCTGCTGGCCCTCGTGTGCGACCTCGTCCTGGCCGGCGTGGGGCGGCTCGTCACGCCGTGGGCGCGCACGGCACGGCCGGTCTGAGGGGGCGACGCGTGGAGATCCTGGCCGAGGCGTTCGCCTGGCTCAACGACCCGCTCAACTGGACGGGCCGCAACGGCGTGCTCGCGCTCACGTGGGCGCACGTCGTGGTGTCGGTGCAGGCGGTGCTCCTCGCAGCGGTCGTCGCGCTCCCCGTGGGGCTGTGGCTCGGGCACCGCGGGCGCGGCGCGACCGTCGGCGTGGTCGTCGCGAACACCACGCGCGCGCTGCCGACGCTCGCCCTGCTCACGCTGCTCGCCGCGAGCGGCCTGTTCGGCAACCCCGCGACGGTCATCGCGTGCGCGGTGTTCGCGGTGCCGCCCCTGCTGTCCGGTGCCGTCACGGGCCTCGGCGAGGTCGACCCGGGCGTCCGGGACGCCGCGCGCGGGGTCGGCATGTCGGGCACGCGGCGGCTCTGGGCCGTGGAGCTCCCGCTCGCCGTGCCGCTCCTCGCCGCAGGCGTCCGCACCGGGGCCGTCCAGGTGCTCGCGACCGTGCCGCTCGCGGCGCTCGTGGGCGGGCGGAGCCTCGGCACGATCGTCGTCACCGGGTTCGGCACGCAGCGCTACGGGCAGGTGCTCGCGGGCGGGCTGCTCGTCGCGGCGCTGTGCCTCGTCGCCGAGGGGCTGCTCGCGCTCGCGCAGCGCGCGGTCACGCCCGCCGGCCTGCGGTCCCGCGACCGCGCCGCACGGCCGACCCGGACCCGACGCGGACGACCACGTGACGCGGACCACGGTCCCGCTGCCCCGCTTGCCGCCGCCACCCCCGACCTGTCCAATGAACCAGCCCCCTCGAGATGACCCGCTCCGCACCCTCGACCAGCGGGGGCACCCACCCGTGACCGTCGTCAACAGACGTCAGGAGACCGCCATGCGCACGACCCGTCCCGCCCGTCTCGCGATCCTCGCCACCGCCGTGCTCGTGCTCGGCGCGTGCGGCACGCCCGGCTCAGGGGGCGGCGAGGCCGACCCCACGTCGTCGGGGACCTCCGGCAAGGCCGTCTGCGACCCCGTCGCGGGTGAGCAGCTCGTCGTCCTCGAGGACGACCAGGGCCTGCAGAACGCCGACAACGTGATCCCCGCGGTCAACGCGGGCGTGGCGCAGCAGAGCCCCGCGGTGATCGAGCTGCTCGACAGCGTGTCCGCCGCGCTCGACACCGACAAGCTCATCGACCTCAACAAGGCGGTCGACATCGACCGCCGCACGTCGAGCGAGGTCGCGAAGGAGTTCGTCGCCGACGAGGGCCTCGCCGCGAGCGACGCGTCCGCGGGCGCGGGCCAGTCCCTCGTCGTGGGCGCCGCGAACTTCTCCGAGAGCGCGACCCTCGCCGAGATCTACGGCGAGGTGCTGCGGTCCGCCGGCTACCAGGTCGAGGTCCGCACGATCGGCAACCGCGACACGTACCTGCCGGCGCTCGTCGACGGCACGCTGTCGACGGTGCCCGAGTACGCGGCGACCCTCGCCGACTTCCTCAACGCCAAGGTCAACGGTGCCGACGCACCGTCGGTGTCGAGCGACGACGTCGACGAGACCGTCGCAGCGCTCACTCCCCTCGCGGAGCAGTCGGGCCTGGCCGTCGGCAAGCCGTCGGCCGCGCAGGACCAGAACGCGTTCGCCGTGACGAAGGCCTTCGCCGACGAGCACGAGGTCACCACGCTGAGCGAGCTCGCCGAGGCGTGCGGCGGGCTCGTCCTCGCCGGCCCGCCCGAGTGCCCCGAGCGCCCGTTCTGCCAGCCGGGTCTCGAGGAGACGTACGGCATGGAGATCGGCGAGTTCAAGTCGTACGACTTCGGCCTGATCGGCGCCGCGGTGCGCCAGGGTGACGCGGCGATCGGCCTCGTGCTGTCGAGCGACGGCTCGCTCGCGACCGACTGATCCCGCACGACCCACGCGACGACGGCCCTGTCGGCGAGCGGCTCAGCCCGCCGCCGACGGGGCCGTCGTCGCATGACCGTCGCCGCGCGGGCATCGTCGCGGGGCCGTCGTGGCGCGGCCGTCGTCGTCGGACCGTCGTCGCGCGGCCGTCGTCGTCGGACCGTCGTCGGGTGCGACCGCCTCGTCAGAGGCCCGCGGCCTCGAGGAGCCGCAGCCACACCTCGGAGACCGTCGGGTACGACGGCACGGCGTGCCACAGGCGGTCGAGCGGGACCTCGCCGACGACGGCGATCGTCGCGGCGTGCAGCATCTCCGCGGCGTCGGGGCCTACGAACGTCGCGCCCACGACCACGCCGCGCGCCTGGTCGACGACGAGCTGCGCGGCGCCCGGGTAGTCCGCGGAGGCGACCGACGCACCCGCGACATCCGCGAGGTCGTACCGCAGGACCCGCACGTCGATCCCGTCGCGGCGCGCCTGCGCCTCCGTGCGGCCGACCCACGCGACCTCGGGCCGGCTGAACACGACCTGCGGGACGGCGGCTACGTCGGCCGTCGCGCGGTAGCGGGTCCACGGCGCGGCGTCCCGTTCGGCGCGCGGTCCGCCGTCCGCGTCGGCGCCGTCCGGGTGGAAGCGCGCGGCGACGACGTCGCCCACGACCCGCGCGTCGTACTTGCCCTGGTGCGTGGTCGCGGTGCGGCCGGTCACGTCGCCCGCCGCGAACAGCCAGCCGTCGTCGACGCCGACGACCTGCAGCGCGTCGTCGACGTGCAGCTGCTCCCCGGGCGTGAGGCCGACGGTCTCGAGACCGAGCTGCCCGGTGCGGGGTCGGCGCCCGGTCGCGACGAGCACCTCGGACGCGTGCACGACGCTCGCGTCGGGGTGCGGGCCGCCCGAGGCCGCGCCGATCTCGAGGTGCACGCCGCCGTCGTCGCGCCGGACCGCCGTCGTCTCGGCGTGCAGCAGGACGCGCACGCCGGCGGCGCGCAGGTCGTCGGCCACGGCCTCGCCCGCGAACGGCTCGGCGTTGCCGAGCAGCCGGCCGCCCCGCACGACGATCGTCACCTCGGAGCCGAGGTCCGCGTAGGCGCGCGCCATCTCGACGCCGACGACACCGCCGCCGAGCACCGCGAGCCGCGCCGGGACCTCGCGGGCGGCGGTCGCCTCGCGGCTCGTCCAGAATCCCGCATCGGCCAGCCCGGGGACGTCGGGCACGACGGGCTCCGACCCGGTCGCGAGCACGACCGCGTGCCGCGCGCGTACCTCGGTCTCGGTCTCGCCCGAGACGAGCAGGGTGCGCGGACCGGTGAGCCGCGCGTGGCCGCGCAGCAGCGTGAGCCCGACCGACTCGACCCAGGACACCTGGCTGGAGTCGTCCCAGTGGTGCACGATCTCGTCGCGCCGGGCGAGCACCGCTGCGGCGTCCACCGTGGCGTCCGCGACGGCGTCCTTCGCGCCGGGCACGCCACGCGCCGCTGCGAGGACCGCGCCCGCGCGCAGCAGCACCTTGGACGGCATGCACGCCCAGTAGGAGCACTCGCCCCCGACGAGCGCGTGCTCCACGAGCGCCACGCTCAACCCGGTGCGGCTCGCGCGGTCGGCGACGTTCTCGCCGACCGCGCCGCCGCCCACCACCACGACGTCGAACTCCTGCTGACTCGGCATCGCCCCATCGTGGCGGCCCGCGGCCCCGTCCGCAGGTTGCGGGGTCGTCGGCGTGTCCGTCCTGGGTGCTTTCGTCCGGACCGCGCTGCTACGTTCGCACCGAGGGTCCGCCGGAGACGGCAACCAGCCGTGAGCTCCCGGCGTCGACGACGGAGGGGCGACGTGAGCGAGACATCCCAGGGTAGTGGTGCGCTCGGACCGATCCACGGGCGACCGAGCTTCCGCGAGCAGTTCGACAGGTCCAGGTTCCCCGAGCACGGCCTCGGCTCCGACGAGGTCTACGAGCTCCTGCACACGGGGCTCATGCTCGACGGGCGCGAGACGCTCAACCTCGCGTCGTTCGTCACCACGTGGATGGAGCCGCAGGCCGAGCAGCTCATCCACGACTCGCTGCGCAAGAACCACATCGACCACGAGGAGTACCCGGCGGCGTCGCTCGTCGAGGAGGCCTGCGTGCACATGCTGGGCGACCTCTTCCACGCGCCGGACCCGGCGAAGGTCGTGGGTGTCGCGACGATCGGGTCGTCCGAGGCGATCATGCTCGGGCTGCTCGCCCACAAGCGCGCCTGGCGGCACCGGCAGCTCGCGGCGGGCCGTCCCACGGACCGGCCGAACGTGGTGTTCGGCGCCGAGACGCACGTCGTGTGGGACAAGTTCGCCAACTACTTCGACGTCGAGATGCGCAAGATCCCCATGCGGTCCGACCGCTACGTGCTGAGCGCGGCGGACGTCGAGGCTCAGGTCGACGAGAACACCATCGCGGTGGGTGCGGTGCTGGGGACGACGCACATCGGCGAGGCCGACCCGATCGAGGAGATCAACGACCTGCTCGTGCGGATCAAGGCCGAGCGGGGCTGGGACATCCCCCTGCACGTCGACGGCGCGAGCGGTGCGTTCGTGGCCCCGTTCGCCGAGCCGGACCTGCGGTGGGACTTCCGCCTCGAGCAGGTGGCGTCGATCAACGCGTCGGGGCACAAGTACGGGCTCGTGTACCCCGGCGTCGGCTGGCTGATCTTCCGCGACGCGTCGCGGCTGCCCGAGGACCTGGTGTTCAGCGTCAACTACCTGGGCGGGGCGCAGCCGACGTACACGTTCAACTTCTCGCGCGGGTCCGCGATGATCCAGGCGCAGATGTACAACTTCCTGCGGCTCGGCCGGGACGGGTACACCGCGATCGTCGAGACCATGCTGGCCAACGCGCGCCACCTCAACGAGGCGCTCAAGGCCTCGGGCCGGTTCGAGATCCTCAACCCGGGGCTCGCCGAGCCGGTCGTGACGTTCCGCCTCAAGGACGACCCGGGCTTCGACGTCTACCACCTGTCCGCCCGGCTGCGGGAGAACGGCTGGATCGTGCCCGCCTACAGCCTCCCGGCCGACGCGCAGGACGTGCACCTCATGCGCGTCGTCGTCCGGCTCGACCTCAGCCGGACGATGATCGAGATGCTCCTGCGCGACCTCGACCACGCCTGGGAGTCGCTCGCCGCCGAGCAGCCCACCGCCCGTCCCGCCCCCAAGCCGGACGTCTGGACCGCACCCGACAAGGCCGCCGCGCACGCGAAGGCCCGCACCGGTCTGCGGGCGTGACGCGCACCTCGGCGCTGCCCGACCTGCCGGACGGCTGGACCGCGGTCGACACCCGCGGTCCGGGTCCGTTCGTCACGCACGCCGTCCTGCGGCGTCCGGACGGCGCCGAGGTGGAGTGGACGTCGCGGCGGCACCGCAAAGGACTGGGTCTGCGGGCACGCGCAGCGGCGGCACCGGGTCCCGCGGGCCCTGCCACGGCCCCGACCCCGACCGGCGTGGCCCTCGCCCCGGCACCGGCGGACACGGGGAGACGCCACGGGGCCGACGCGTGGAGCTGGTGGATCGGCGCGCTCTTCGCGATCGGCTCGGTGTGCTTCGCGCTCGGGTCCGTGCCGGCGTACGTCGAGGCCGTCGCACCGGCCGTCACGGCGTGGACGTTCGCGGTCGGGTCGGTGTTCTTCACGAGCGCCGCGTACCTGCAGTACGACGAGGCGGCGCGCGCACCGCGGGACCTCCTCGCGACCGCGCCACCACGCAGCCGGCTCGCGGCGCTCGTGGGCTTCCGGGCGGACCGCATCGACCTGTGGGCGTCCGCCGTGCAGCTGGTCGGCACGGTGCTGTTCAACGTCAGCACGTTCAGCGCGACCCGCACGGGTCTCGCGGTCGCGGGCGACAAGACGCTCGCGTGGGCACCTGACGTGCTCGGGTCCGTGTGCTTCCTCGTCGCGAGCTGGTTCGCGTACGCGGAGGTCAACCGGGGCGTCCTACCCCGCCCGGACCGGTCGGTCGGGTGGACGATCGCGGCGCTCAACATGGCCGGCTCGGTCGCGTTCGGCGTCGCCGCCGTCGCGGCCCGGTACCTGCACGGCACGGACGAGATGGCGAACGTCGCGCTCGTCAACGCCGGGACGTTCGTCGGCGCGGTGTGCTTCCTCGGCGGGGCCGTGCTGCTGCCGGTCGAGTCGGCGCGCGACCGCACACCCGCAGCGGCCCCGAGCGCACCCGTCCCGCACGACGAAGGCCCCTCACCGACCGTGCGGTGAAGGGCCTTCGTGCTGGTGCGCCATCAGGGACTCGAACCCCGAACCCGCTGATTAAGAGTCAGCTGCTCTGCCAATTGAGCTAATGGCGCGCGGTTGAGAACGTTAGCAGCCGTCCGGCCTGGGAAGCCAATCGGATCCGGCCGGCGTGACGACCGTCACGCGACGTCAGGAACGGCCGTCCCCGCTCGCCTGCGGGGTGCCGTTCTCCGGCTGCCACCACTCCTCCTCCGGCAGACCCTCCTTCTCGAGGATCTCCTGCGACGGCATGGCCTCGGCGGCCGTCAGGTCGGCGATGAGGGTGAGCGGCACGTGCGCCTCGAGCAGCTCGCGGACACGCTCGGCGTCGGGCACGGCGAGGGTCTCGGGGGTGTCGTCGCTCATCGGGGGCTCCTGGGTGTTCCTCGGTCAGGCGTCCGGCTGTCTCCATGGCACACCACGGGACCGCGTCGTGCAAGGTCGGTGTCCTGGTTCCGCAGGATCGTCACAGGTACAGACCGGTGCCCTCACCGGAGCCACGGTCGGTCGCGACCGCGTGCACGTCCTTCTCGCGCAGCAGCAGGTACGTCGCGCCCGCCAGCTCGACCTCGGCGCGGTCCTCGGGGTCGAACAGGACGCGGTCTCCCAGCTCGACCTGGCGCACGTGCTGGCCGACCGCCACGACCGACGCCCACGCGAGCCGCTTGCCGACCGCCGCGGTCGCCGGGATGACGATGCCCGCGGACGACCGGCGCTCGGCGGGGTCGCCGTCGACGGACACGAGGAGGCGGTCGTTGAGCATGCGGATCGGCAGCCCGGCACGGGCGTCGGGAGCGGGAGCGGTCACCCGCACGACGCTACCCTGCGCGCGACGTAGGCTGACCGCGGCGTCGACCGGCCGACGCCTCCCCTGCGACCACCGGAGCGTCCTCGTGCCTCGTCTCGCCGTCGGCGACCTCGCCCCCGACTTCACGCTGCCCACCGCGGACGGCGGCAGCGTCACGCTGTCCGACCTGCGCGGCGAGCACGTCGTCGTGTACTTCTACCCGGCCGCGATGACGCCCGGCTGCACGACGCAGGCGTGCGACTTCCGCGACTCGCTCGCGTCGCTGCAGGGTGCCGGGTACAAGGTCGTCGGCGTCTCCCCCGACCCGGTCGACAAGCTCGCGGCGTTCGCCGAGGCGGAGCACCTGACGTTCCCGCTCGCGTCGGACACCGAGCGGGCCGTGCTCGAGGCGTGGGGCGCGTGGGGCGAGAAGTCGCTCTACGGCAAGACGGTGACCGGAGTGATCCGTTCGACGGTCGTCGTCGACCCCGAGGGCAAGGTCGAGCTCGCGCAGTACAACGTGAAGGCGACCGGCCACGTCGCGAAGCTGCGCCGGGACCTGAAGATCGCCTGACGACCGCCGACCGGGGCACCGGGCCGCGCGCCCGCCCGGCGACCCCCGGGACGCGCGCGGCGGGTGTGCCACACTCGGCGCGCGGGAGTGGTGAAACGGTAGCCACGCCAGGTTTAGGTCCTGGTGCCCGAGAGGGCGTGCGGGTTCGAGTCCCGTCTCCCGCACCACGACGACGGCCCGGCACCGGGGAGGATCCCGGTGCCGGGCCGTGGTGCGTCCGGCGTCAGCTCGCGGCGCGCAGCGGCAGACGGACCACCGAGTCGGCGAGGCGCACCGTCGACGGGCCCGAGCCGATCGCGTTCCACACCGCGACGCGCACCGTGCCGTTCGTCAGCCGCCCCAGCGTGCCGGTGACGCGCTCCGTCCCGACGGCCTCGGTGTACCGCTCGACGCCCGGCACGGGGTCGGTCGCGAAGTAGCGGTAGACCTCGACCCGGTCCCACGTGCCGTCGCCCGTCAGGTCGTACGAGACCGACACGCGCGTGCCGTTCCCGACGACGCCGCCCGCGTCGAGCGCGAGGTCGAACCGGGTCCCCGCGGTCGTCGGGCTGCCGCTGACCCCGTCGATCGTCGCGACGACCGCGTCGGCCGGCTCGGTCACGGTGTCGATGCCCGCGGCGCGCGGGATCGTCACCGTCGCCGGTGACGTCACCGGGCTGGTCACGAGCCCGCCGTCGCCGTCGAGGTAGAGCGTCGACGCGTCCGAGGGCGGCACCGTCGGCGTCGGCGTCGGCGTCGGCGTCGGCTTCGGCGTGGGCGTGACCGTCGGGGTGGGTGTCGGGGTCGGCGTGGCCGTCGGGGTCGGGGTGGGCGTCGTCGTCGGACCACCCGGCCCGTTGCCGCCGCTCCACGTGTGCGCACCCGACGTCACGGTCCGCCCGGCCGGGACGCGCAGCGTCGTGCCGTCGGAGAACCGCACGGTCAGCGTCGTCGCGGTGACGTTCGACGCCACGTACGTCCGGCCGCCCGACCCGCGGAACACCGCGGCCAGCGGGTGGTCGGCGCGGACCGTCGCGTCGAGCGTCCCGAGCGCCGCCAGGTTGGCGACCCAGTGGAACGTGTGCGCGCGGGACTCGCCCTCCTCGACCGAGTAGCCGGGGTTCGCCTGGAGCTCCCGGAGCGCGGCGGGCCCGTCGCCGAGCGCGAGGTAGCTCCACAGGATGTCCTGCCAGACGGTCGGCGGCCCGCCGTTGACGCGGACGAGCTCGGCGTAGTTGGCGCGCACGTCGTCGGGACGCAGCCCGAGGTAGAGGTGCCCGCCCGTGATGGGCAGGGTGTTGATGCCCTGGATCATCTCCGCCTCGCCGCTGAACCACGTCGCGTACGCCCCGCCGTCGCCCCAGATCATGCCGACGGTGGTGTGCCCGAACCCGTCGGGGATCGCCTCGGCACGGTCGAACCAGTACTCCTGGATCGCGGCGGCCTGCGTCGCGTAGAGGTACGCGCCCGCCTCGCGGACGGACTGGCGTCCCGTGGCCTCGCCCCACTGGACGAGCGCCGCGGCGAAGTTCATGCCCTCGGAGCTCGACTCCTGGTTGTTGCCGGCCGCGAAGGCGCCGTGACCCGACGCCCAGTCGTGCCCGGCGTACGGGTCGAAGTCGCGCAGGAACGGGAACCGCTCCTCCGACCGGTCGTAGCCGTTGGCGTCGCGCACGAGCACGTCGACCATGCCGCCGTAGTCGGCCGCCCACTGCGGGTCGAACCGCGCGAGCGTCGCGGCGGCCGCGACGTAGTAGCCGTAGTGGAAGTGGTGGTCGTTGAGCTCGGTGTCGGACCCGTACGACGCGGGGTAGCCGATGAGCGTGCCCCAGCGCGCGTCGTAGGCGAACACACGCTCGGTCTTGCCGCCTGTCGCGGTGAACCAGTCGGTGAGCGTCGTACGCATCGCGCGGAGCGTGCGGTCCCGCACGTCGGTGCGGCCGAGCTGGTCGGCGATCTCGGCGATGCGGGCGGCCCGCCCGAGCGCCTTGCCGGTCCAGTAGGTGTCGGCGCGCAGGACCCCGAGGTCGTCGGTCGCGGCCTCGTCGAGCAGCGCGTCGAGCCGGTCGCGCGCGGCGCCGGTCGACGTGGCGACCGCGGGCACCTCGGGGAGGATCCCGGTGAACGGCGTCGTGGTGGTGAACGACGTCGCGCCCGTGTACGCCGTCATCGCGCCGCGCGGGGAGACGTAGGTGCCGAGCGTGCCCGTCGAGCCCGGGCCCGTCGTCGCCGTGACGTAGCGCTGCTGGTGCGGGTACAGCGCGACGACCGTGCCGCGCGACCGGCCCTGGAGCGGTTCGGTCGTGAGCGCGTACGTCGTGCGGACACGCGAGGCCGTCTCGTCGTACGACCACGACACGCGCGCGTCGGTCACCTCGTCGAACGCGTACGGCGCGAGCGCACGGGCCTGAGCGGTGCGCTGCGCGTCGGTCGACCCCGCCGCGGTCGTGAGCGCGGCGACGGCGAGGAAGCCCTGGCCGGCGAGCCCGCTGGTCAGCGTCGTGCCGGACACCGTCCAGGACGCGCCGCTCGGTGCGTACGCCACGTAGTCGCTGCCGCCCGCCGTGAAGCCGAGCGTGGACCCGTCGCGCAGCCAGACGCGCAGGTCGGCGGCCGCGGTCAGCACCGCATCGCCGCCGGTCAGGTGGTACCAGCTGATCGGCAGGCCGTGCCCGATCGTGGCGCGCAGCCGCTTGCCCCCGCTCTCCCACGACGGCGTCACGGTCCAGTCGCTCCATCCGGCGACCTCGACGACCGGCGCGCGCAGGCCGGAGACGCCGACGAGCACGTCCTGGCGGTACGGGTAGTGGAACTCGCCGATCCCGCCGGGCGTGCCGGACACCACGGTGTCACGTGTCACCGAGAGCCCGAGACCAGCCTCCGTCGGCTGGTACGAGACGGGGTGGGCGTGCAGCGGCTCGGACGCGGTGCAGTTCCACCGCTTGAACAACAGCGAGGACCACCAGTCGTTCGTCGGCAGCGGACCGGTCGGCGCGTCGTCCGTCAGGTACACGCGCGGGTCCGCCTCCAAGGCGTCGCACCCCTCGGGCGTCGGACCGGGCGGCGACGTCAGGTAGCTCCCCCGCCCCACGGGCACCGTGTCGGCCGCAGTGGCGGCCGGTGCGACGACGACCGTGCCGGCGAGCAGGCCGGCGGCGACCATGACCAGTGCGCGTGATCCCGGGCGACGCCGGTGTGGTGATGTGCTCATGTCAGCCCCTCTGGGCAGGGGTGAGCGGCACGACGTCGTGCGGCAGCCCCCTGCGTGACCGGCCGGCCGCTCCGTTGCGACCCGCCGCCACCGCTCCCCGCGCGGCCCCCTCTGGACGCGCTCGGTGTGAGAGCGGTGTCAGGAAACCGTAACCCCGGCTCCGGGCCCCGGCACGCCGGGTACGACGACGGCCCGGCCGCGGGGGTGGTCCCCCACGGCCGGGCCGTCGTCTGCGTCCTGGCTCGTCAGCGCCACGACGACCGTGCGGGGTCGTCGTGCCGGTGCGGCGGCGTCAGGCCTCGGCGCCCGCCGACTGCTCGGCGGCCGCGATCTTCTCGCGCACCTCGTCCATGTCGAGGTCCTTCACCGCGGCCACGACCTTCTCGAGCAGCGGGCCCGGCAGGGCGCCGGACTGCCGGTACACCGGCACGCCCTCGCGGAACGCCATGATCGTCGGGATCGCGGAGATCTGGAGCTGCGCCGCGATGAGCTGCTCGGCCTCGGTGTCGACCTTGGCGAACACCACGTCGGGGTGCTCCTCGGACGACTTCTCGTAGATGGGGCCGAACATCTTGCACGGTCCGCACCACTCGGCCCAGAAGTCGATGAGCACGATGTCGTTCTCGTTGATGACCTGGCCGATCGTCTCGGCCGTCAGCGTGGTCGTCGCCACGTGGCACCTCCTGGTTGTCAGGTCCGCCACCTAGAGCGCGTACGCCCCGGCCGATATTCCCGGTGCCGCCACGACCACCCGGGCGCGCGCGCCTGGCCGCGACCACCCGCGGCTCGGGGTAGAACTGCACCGTGACCGACACCGCCGAGTTCCCTCCCGGACCCGAGCGCCCCGCGGGCTGGCTCAGCCCCGAGCGCATCGCCAAGGTCCGCTCGCAGATCCCGATCCTCTACGTCGACGCCGTGCCCGTGCGCGTCGACGACTCGGGCGACGTCGTCGCCGTCGGGCTGCTGCTGCGCGTCACGCCCGAGGGCGTGATGTCGCGCGCGCTGGTCAGCGGCCGGGTCATGTACCACGAGCGCGTGCGCGATGCGCTCGTGCGGCACGTCGAGAAGGACCTCGGGCCCGTCGCGCTCCCGCAGATCCCCGCGTCGCCGCAGCCGTTCACCGTCGCCGAGTACTTCCCGACGCCGGGCGTCACGCCTTACCACGACCCGCGCCAGCACGCGGTGTCGCTCGCCTACGTCGTGCCCGTGTCCGGCGACTGCCGGCCGCAGCAGGACGCGATCGACCTCGCGTGGCTCACGCCCGAGGAGGCGTGCGCCGAGCAGGTGCAGGTCGAGATGAACGGCGGCCAGGGGCTGCTGCTGCGCCAGGCGATGGCGCACGTCGGCCGCCTGCCCTGACGGTCCGCGACGACGCAGCGGGCGCGCCGCCGGTCGGCGCGACCGCCCTCAGCCGAGCGTGAGCTCCGGCCAGTCGGCGAGGTCGGCGCGCATCCGGCGGTCGTGCGTCGCCACGACGACGGCCGCCGACGTGAGCCGCAGCGCGTCGGTGACCTCGTCGACCAGACCGACGGACAGGTGGTTCGTGGGCTCGTCGAGGATCAGCAGGTGCGGTGCGGCGAGCAGCGCGCACGCGAGGTCGAAACGGCGGCGCTGACCCACGGACAGCTCGCGCAGCGGCCGTTCGAGGTCGGCCTCGCTCAGCAGCCCGAGCGCCGCCACCGGCACGAGCTGCTCGGGGTCGATCCGACCGGCCTCGAGCAGGTCGAGCGCGTGCCGCGCGTACGCGTCGAACGCGCTCGGCGACGACCCGTCGGCGGCCGCGGGAGCCGCGTGCTCGGTCGGTCCCTCCTGCGCGAGCACGCCGAGCCGGGCTCCGGGCGCGAGCACGCGCGCGCCGCGGTCGAGCGCGACCGTCCCGGCCAGCGCCGCGAGCAGCGTCGACTTGCCCGACCCGTTCGGACCGGTGACGAGCAGCCGGCCGCACGGCGGGACCTCGATGCGTCGCCCGGGCAGGTCGAGCCGGGGACGTCCGCCTGGGCCGCCGTCGACGCGGGGCGCGCGCAGCTCGAGCAGCGGGCCGCCGCCCCCGCGGTCGCCCGCGACGGGCTTGGGCACCGACGGCAGGTCGGGGAACGCGAGCGCCGGTGGCGGCACGGGCACCTCGACCGCGTCGGCCTCGAGGCGCTGGATCAGGCGGTCCGCTGCCTTCACGTGGACGCGGGCGCGCGTGCCGCGACGGTGCTTCTGCGAGCCCTTGGGCGGGCGCCACTCGTCGGACAGCCCCTCGTAGGCGGTGTCGAGCCGCACGGCGAGCTGCAACGCACGCTTGCGCTCCGCGCGGTACCGGGCGCGCCAGCGGCGCAGCATCTGGTCCTTCGCGAACCGGTAGTCCGCGTAGCGCGTCGCGCCGTACAGCGCGGGGCGGCCGTCCATCGACGGGTCGAGGTCGAGGATCGCGGTCATGACGTCGTCGAGCAGCCGACGGTCGTGCGTGACGATGACGACCGCACCGGGCCAGTCCCGCAGCTGGGCCGTGAGGTAGTCGACGCCCGCGGCGTCGAGGTGGTTGGTCGGCTCGTCGAGCAGCAGCACGTCCGCGCGCTCGCCGATCCGGCACGCGAGCCGGACCCGGTAGCGCTCGCCCACGCTGAGCCGGTCGAGCGGCCGCTCCCGGTCGCGCGGTGCGCCGAACCGCGTGAGCGCTTCGTCGACGCGCCGGTCGGCGTCCCACGCGGCGAGGTGCTCGTACCGGGCCATCGCGGCCGTGAGGCGGGCCAGGTCGCCGGACTCGTGGTCGAAGCCCTCGATGGCGGCCTCGAGCTCGTCCGACGCGACCCGCACCGCGCGCAGCGCCCGGTCGACGAGGGTGCCTACGGTCGTCCCGGCGGGCTCGTCGAGCTCCTGCTCGACGACGGCGAGCGTGCCCGCGCGACGGACGGCACCGGACAGCGGCGCGAAGTCGCCCGCGAGCAGCCGCAGCAGCGTCGTCTTGCCCGCGCCGTTCTCCCCGACGAGCCCGACGCGGTCGCCCGCGGACACCACGAGGTCGACGGCGTCGAGGACGACCTGCTCCCCGTAGCCGAACGTCACCGCGTCGGCGGCGACGTGCACGTGGTCGACCACCGCGTGCGCGTCCCGCCGGGCGGGCAGCGTCATCCGCCCAGCACCCGCACGAGCGTCGGCGCGAGCGCGCGGAACGCCTGACCGCGATGGCTGATGGCGTTCTTCTCGGCCGGGTCGAGCTCGGCGCACGTGCGCTCCTCGCCGAGCGGGACGAGCACCGGGTCGTAGCCGAACCCGTGCGCGCCGCGGGGCGCGTCCGCGAGCGTGCCGACGAGCGCGCCCGTCTCGACGTGCTCGAACCCGTCGGGCGTGACGAGCGCGGCGGCGCACACGAACCGCGCACCCCGGTGCTCGGGCTTCACGTCGCGCAGCTGCGCGAGCAGCAGGTCGAGGTTCGCGGCGTCGTCGCCGTGCCGACCGGCCCAGCGCGCGGAGAAGATGCCGGGCGCGCCGCCGAGCACGTCGACCGCGAGACCGGAGTCGTCGGCGACCGCGGGCAGGCCGGTGAACGCGGCGAGCGCGCGCGCCTTGAGCAGCGCGTTCTCCGCGAACGTGACGCCGTCCTCGACGGGCTCGGGCGCGCCCACGTCGCCCGCACCCACGACCGCGGCGGGGTCGAGGCCCGGCAACGACGGGGACAGGATCGCGCGGAGCTCGCCGATCTTGTGCGCGTTGTGCGTCGCGAGGACCAGCCGCGCGCCGACGGGCACCGTCACGCGCCCACCTCGTCCGCCACGGCCACGGAGTCGACCCCGTCCACGCCCGCGACGAGACGCGTCGCGGAGCCGTCGCCGGGCGCGGACGCGAGAGCCAGGCGCTGCAGCGTGGTGAGCTGCGCGCCGCCCGCGACGGCGAGGTCGAGCAGGGCGTCGAGCTCGCGACGGTCGAACGGGGCGTGCTCGGCCGTGCCCTGCACCTCGACGAACGCCCCCGAGCCGGTGACGACGACGTTCATGTCCGTCTCGGCGCGGACGTCCTCGACGTAGGGCAGGTCGAGCACCGGGACACCCTCGACGATGCCGACGGAGACGGCGGCGACCGAGTCGCGCAGCACCGTGCGGCCGGGCTTGACGATGCGCTGCTGCGTCGCCCACGCGACCGCGTCGGCCAGCGCGACGTACGCGCCCGTGATGGCCGCGGTGCGGGTCCCGCCGTCGGCCTGCAGGACGTCGCAGTCGAGGACGATCGTGTTCTCGCCGAGCGCGGACACGTCGACGACGGCGCGCAGCGAGCGGCCGATGAGGCGCGAGATCTCCTGCGTACGGCCGCCGACGCGGCCCTTGACCGACTCGCGGTCCGACCGCGTCGTGGTGGCGCGCGGCAGCATCGCGTACTCGGCGGTCACCCAGCCCTCGCCCGAGCCCTTGCGCCAGCGCGGCACACCCTCCGTGAACGACGCCACGCACAGCACCTTGGTCCCGCCGAACTCGACGAGGACGCTGCCCTCCCCCGCGTCGAGGAAGCGGCGGGTGAGCGTGACGGGGCGCAGCTCGTCGGGGCGTCGGCCGTCGGCGCGGAGCGCGGGGGTGGTGGCGGTCATGCGGACGAGCCTAACCGCGCAGGCCCACGCCCCCCGCGACGCGGGCGGTCACCGCCTTGTCGCCCAGCGCGGCGTCGAGCACGGCCTGCTCGGGCGAGGCCCCGGCGGCGAGGCGACCGCCGATGGCGTCGCGGACGCGCAGCGCGCGGTTCCAGCCCATGACGTCGGCGAGCGCGACGGGCGTGTCGTCGTCGCCCGCGGGCGTGACGGCGACGGTCCACGGACGACGCAGCAGCAGCCGCCCGAGGAACGCGAGCGTGAGGACGACGACCACGACGAGCAGGTCGAGCACGACGAGCAGCAGGGGCACGAGGAAGAGCCAGACGAGCAGCACACCGAAGACGAACGCGACCGCCCCGACGATCCACACGACGACGCCGCCGAGGTCGTCGAGCCCGCCTGCGAGCTCGCCGACGCCCTCGAAGGCGACGTCGGCACCCTCACGGCTGCGGCGGTGCCGGCGGCGCGCGCGGCGGAACACGCGCGCCCAGCGTGGCGCCCACTGGACGGCCACGTCGAAGGACGGCCCGACGGGCGTGCGGACGGTACGGGTGCGCATGAGCGCACAGCGTGCCAGGTGCGGGCGCGCCCCGCGGGAGGTTCCCGGCGGGGGTCGCGTCAGAGCATGTGCACGTCGCCCGGGCGGGCGAGCGCGACGGGACCGTCGTAGGCCGCGCGTGCCTCCGCGACCGCGACCTGCGGGTCGTTCCACGCGGGGATGTGCGTGAGGACCAGCTGCCGTGCACCGGCCCGCGACGCGGCCTCGCCCGCGCGCCGGCCGGTGAGGTGCACGCCGCGCACGGCGTCGTCGCGCCCCTCGACGAACGCCGCCTCGGCGAGCAGCAGGTCGACACCGTCCGCGAGCGTGTCGAGACCGGCGCACGCGTCGGTGTCGCCGGTGTACGCGAGGGTGACGCGCCGCGACGGGTCGGCCTCGGACGGCCCCTCGGCGCGGACCCCGAAGGCCGGCACGGGGTGCTCGACGGGCACGGGCGTCAGCGTCAGCGGGCCGACGACGACGGGCGCCGCGGGGTCCCACGCGTGGAACGTGAACTGCCCGCCGACGTCGGTCGCCGGGTCGCCGCCCGCGATCTGCGTGAGCCGCTGCGCGGTCCCCTCGGGCCCGTGCACGTCGACCGGCGGCAGCGCGCCGTCGGGGTGGTACCGCCGCAGCACGTTGAGCACGACCATGTCCGCGACGTGGTCCGCGTGCAGGTGGGACAGGCCGATCGCGTCGATCCGGGTCGGGTCGCCGTACCGCTGCAGCGGCCCGAGCGCGCCGTTGCCGAGGTCCAGCAGCACGGTCCACGTGCGCCCGTCGGCGTCGTCGGCCTGCACCAGGTAGCCGGACGCGGCCGCGTCGGGGCCGGGGAAGGAACCCGCACAGCCCACGACGACGAGCCTCATCGCAGGGCCATCCGCGACTCGACCGACCCGACCTCAGGTCCGAGGAAGCGGCGCGCGAGCGTGTGGAACGAGTCGGGGTCGCCCGTCGCGAGGAAGCGGTGCGTCGGCGGGCCGGCCGCGGGGTCGCGCTCGAGGTCGTGCGCGACGAGCGTGCGGTACACGTCCTTCGCGGTCTCCTCGGCGCTCGACACCAGCGTGACCTCGTCGCCCATGACGTACGAGATCGCGCCCGTCAGCAGCGGGTAGTGCGTGCAGCCGAGGACGAGCGTGTCGACGCCGGCCTCCTTGACCGGCGCGAGGTACTCGCGGGCCACCGCCAGCACCTCGGGCCCCGACGTGATGCCGGCCTCGACGAGCTCGACGAACCGGGGGCACGCCTGCGTGGTGAGCGTCACGCCGGGCGCGACGGCGAACGCGTCGTCGTACGCCCGGGACTCGACGGTCGCGCGCGTGCCGATGACGCCGATCCGGCCGGTCCGCGTCGCGGCGACCGCCCGCCGGGCGGCCGGGAGGATGACCTCGACGACGGGGATCCCGCGGCGCAGCGTGTACCGCTCGCGCGCGTCCCGGAGCATCGCGGCCGACGCGGTGTTGCACGCGATGACCAGCAGCTTCACGCCCGCGTCGACCAGGTCGTCCATGACCTCGAGCGCGTGTGCGCGCACCGCGGCGAGCGGCTTGGGCCCGTACGGGGTGTTGAGCGTGTCGCCGATGTAGAGCGTGGACTCGTGCGGCAGCTGGTCGAGGATGGACCGCGCCACCGTGAGACCGCCGACGCCGGAGTCGAAGATGCCGAGGGGGGCGTCGTTCACGGGCGAGAGCCTAACCCTCGTGCGCGGAGCGGCCGGACGCCCCGCCGCGCCGCGCGTGCTCGAGCATGAGCCCGACGAGCGACTCCTGCAGCCAGCTCAGCGCGCCGTACAGCGACACGAGGTAGCGCCGGACGTCGACGTCCTGCCCCTCGGCCTCGTCGGACAGCACGTCGTACAGCTGCTCGGCGTCGTGGTCCGTCCGCACGTCGAGCCGCTCGGCGAGCACGAGCCGCAGGTCCGTGAGGGCCGCCGCGACCTCGGGGGCGTCCTGCGGGGCGACCGTGAGGAGGTCCTGCCGCCGGCCGTCTCCGGGCGTCGTCAGCAGCGTCCACATCACCCCGAGGCGTGCGACCTTGCGTGCCCGCAGGTCGTCCTCGGTCAGGCGGCGGAACTCGGCCGCGACGTCCGGGTCGTCCTGCGACGCATCGGGCAGCAGCCGGCGCACCGCCGGGTCCTGCGGCGGCGGGATCCGCTCGGTGCGCAGGAGCGGGCCCTCGGGCGCGGCGGCCGGTCCGGCCTCGTCGAACCGGGGTGCTCCCAGCAGCTGCGCGACGTCCGCGACGAGCGCCGCGACGACCTCGCGCTCCGAGGCGTCGAGCCGCGCGACGAACGCGCCGTGCTTCTCCGTGAACGCGCGCATCAGACCCCGCTGCGCTGGAGCGTCGCCCACAGGCCGAACCCGTGCATCGCCTGCACGTCGACCTCCATGCCCTCGAGCGACCCGCTCGACACGACCGCCCTCCCCTCCTCGTGCACCTGGCGCATGAGCTTCTCGGCCTTCTCGTGGGGGTGGCCGAAGTACGTCTCGAACACGTAGGTCACGTAGGACATGAGGTTGACGGGGTCGTTCCACACGATGGTGACCCACGGGTCGGCGACGGCCGCCTGCTCGGCGGCCTCGACGCGTTCGTCGGGCGCGGTCTGGACGGGCACCCGACCACTGTAGGTGCCCGTGCGCGCCGGGCGCGCCGCCCGGTCCCGGGCGTCCTACGTTGGCGGCATGACGCACCCGCAGCCCGCCGCCGTCCCCGTGACGTCGCTGCTCACCGACCGTTACGAGCTCACGATGCTGCAGGCCGCGCTCGCCGACGGCACCGCGCACCGCCGCTGCGTGTTCGAGGTGTTCACGCGCCGGCTGCCGCCCGGCCGCCGGTACGGGGTCGTCGCCGGCACGGGCCGGCTGCTCGAGGCGCTGCCCGCGTTCAGGTTCACGTCGCGCGAGCTCGACTGGCTCTCCGACGAGGGCGTCGTCGACGACGCGACGCTCGCCTTCCTCGCGGACTACCGGTTCACGGGGTCGGTCCGCGGGTACGCGGAGGGTGAGGTGTTCTTCCCGCAGTCGCCGCTGCTGGTCGTCGAGGGGACGTTCGCCGAGGCCGTGCTGCTCGAGACGCTCGCGCTGTCGATCCTCAACTACGACTCGGCGGTCGCGTCGGCGGCCTCTCGCATGACGAGCGCTGCGGTGGACCGGCCGGTGCTGGAGATGGGCGCGCGGCGCGCGCACGAGGAGGCCGCGGTGTCGGCGGCCCGGGCCGCGGTCGTGGCGGGGTTCGCGGCCACGTCGAACCTCGAGGCGGGGCGCCGCTACGGCCTCGACACGATCGGCACGGCCGCGCACGCGTTCACGCTGCTGCACGACGACGAGGAGGCCGCCTTCGCGGCGCAGGTCGCGGCCCAGGGACCCGGCACGACGCTCCTGGTCGACACGTACGACGTGAAGCGCGGCGTCGAGCTCGCGCTCGCCGCGGCCGGCACCGGTCTGGGTGCGGTGCGGCTCGACTCGGGCGACCTGGGCGTGCTCGCGCAGGAGGTGCGCGCCCAGCTCGACGCCGCGGGAGCCCACGACACGCGGATCGTGGTGACGTCGGACCTCGACGAGTACGCGATCGCCGCGCTGGCCGCGGCACCGGTGGACGTCTACGGCGTCGGGACGTCGGTCGTGACCGGCTCGGGGGCGCCGACGTGCGGCATGGTCTACAAGCTCGTGGCCCGCGAGGGGCGGGACGGTGCGCTCGCCCCGGTCGAGAAGAGGTCGTCGGCGAAGACGAGCGTCGGGGGCCGCAAGACGGCGGCGCGGCGGCGAGGGCCGGACGGGCGGGCCGTCGAGGAGGTGCTGGTGACGGGACCGGACCAGGCGGTCGCGTCGTGGGAGCCCGAGGGCGGCGAGCTGCGTGCGCTGCACGTGCCGCTCGTGACCGGCGGGGAGGTGGACCTGTCGTGGACGGGTCCGCAGGGGGTGCGCCGGGCACGGGATCGGCACCGCGCCTCGCGGGACGAGCTGCCGCGCGGAGCGCGACGGCTGTCGGCCGACGAGGCCGCGGTGCCGACCGTGACGCTGCGGCTGGCCGGACGGGACTGAGGGACCGTCCAGCCAGACCGCTGCGCGAGGACCAGGCCGCGGACGCGGGGCGGGAGCACAGGGGGGCTAGGCCCCCGCCACCCGCGCCGCGGCCCGGTCAGATCCGGGCGCGGCCGCGGCCGCGGCCGACCAGGCCGAGGATCAGGCTGACGACCAGGACGGCGATACCGATCCACAGGAGGAACTCACCGACCCCGGCGAAGCCGAGGATGAGGAGAACCGCTCCGACGAGGACGAGGATGAGCCAGCTGGGCATGGTGCGACCCCTTTCTACGTGGTCACCGTGAGCGTCCGGGGGAACCCGGCGCCGTGAAGCACGAGGACGAGGCTGCCGAACGGGTGACGGCTCCGCACGCCGAGAGGACGAGTTGCGCGCACACCGGTCGCTGCTATGTGGTCGCGCGTCCAGGGCTCTGACCTGCACAGATGAGGGATTTGTCACCGTCTCGCATGGTGAGACGGGGGTTGTCTGGTCACGCTACCGAGGCGTAACGGACGTCACTTCTTGCCGACGAACCAGCCGCGCAGCATCGCGACACGAGCCGTGAGCTGCGCCGGGTCCGCGAGCGCGACCTCCGGCCCGCCGCACCGCCGACGGAGCTCGGCGTGCACCGCGCCGTGCGGCTGCCCGCTGCGCCGCGACCAGGCCCCGACCAGCTGCGCGAGCTCCTTGCGCAGCTCCGCCTGCTTGCGGTGGTCCATCTCGGGCGCGGGCTCCGACGCCGCCGGGCGACGCTTGCCCTTGAGCTGGTCCGCCTGCCGCTGCCGCAGCAGCGCCGACACCTGGTCGGCGTCCAGCAGCCCGGGCAGGCCGAGGAAGTCGAGCTCCTCGTCCGAGCCGACCGCCGCCTCGGTGCCGAACTCGCCACCGTCGAACAGCACGCGGTCGAAGGACGCCTGCGCCTCGAGCGCCTCGAACGTGCCCTGCTTGCCGTCCGGCCCGACCGCGTCGGGACCGTTCTGCTCGGCGTTCGCGGCCGCGAGCAGCGCGTCCTCGGGGTTGAAGTCGACACCCTGCTCCTCGGCCGTCTGCGGCCGGTCCAGGGCGTGGTCGCGCTCGAGCTCGAGGCTGCTCGCGAGACCCAGCAGCTGCGGGACCGACGGCAGGAACACCGACGCCGTCTCGCCGCGCTTGCGGGCGCGCACGAACCGCCCGACGGCCTGCGCGAAGAACAGCGGCGTCGCGGTGCTCGTCGCGTAGACGCCGACCGCCAGGCGCGGCACGTCGACACCCTCCGAGACCATGCGGACCGCCACGAGCCAGCGCGAGTCGCTCGCGGAGAACTCGTCGATCCGGTCGCTCGCGCCGTCGTCGTCGGACAGCACGACCGTGGGCGACTCCCCTGTCAGCCGGGCCAGGTGGCCCGCGTAGGCGCGCGCGTCGGTCTGGTCGGTCGCGATGATCATCGCGCCCGCGTCCGGCACCGCCCGACGCACCTCGGTGAGCCGCCGGTCGGCGGCCGCGAGGACGCTCGGGATCCACTCGCCGTTCGGGTCGAGCGCGGTCCGCCACGCCTGCGCGGTCATGTCCTTGGTCAACGGCTCGCCGAGGCGGGCGCTCACCTCGTCGCCCGCGCGCGTCCGCCAGCGCATCGAGCCGCTGTAGGACAGGAAGATCACGGGCCGCACGACGTGGTCGCGCAGCGCGTCGCCGTAGCCGTACGTGTAGTCCGCGACGCTCCGGCGGATCCCCTCGTGGTCGCGCGCGTACTGCACGAACGGGATCGCCGCGGTGTCGGACCGGAACGGCGTGCCCGTGAGCGCGAGGCGCCTGGTCGCGTCCTCGAACGCCTCCCGGACCGCGTCGCCCCACGAGAGCGCGTCGCCGCCGTGGTGCACCTCGTCGAGGATCACGAGGGTGCGCTCGGCCGTCGTGCGCGCCGCGTGCAGCGCGGGCTTCGACGCGACCTGCGCGTACGTGACGGCGACGCCGTCGAACCCGTGTCCGTGCCGACCCTGCGCGTTCGAGAAGTTCGGGTCGAGCCGGATCCCGACGCGTGCCGCGGCGTCCGCCCACTGCTTCTTCAGGTGCTCGGTCGGCGCCACGACCGTGACGCGCCGCACGACGCGGGCCTCGAGCAGCTCGGTCGCGATGCGGAGCGCGAAGGTCGTCTTGCCCGCCCCGGGCGTCGCGACGGCGAGGAAGTCACGCGGCGAGCGCTCCCGGTACAGGTCCAGGGCCTCGGCCTGCCACGCACGCAGCTTGCCCGCGGTCCCCCACGGCGCACGCCCGGGGAACGCCGGCGGCAGGTGGGAGGCCGCCGACGTGGACGCGTGGGACGTGGTGGAGGACGGGCGTGCGGCCGCGCTCACTTGCCGCCGCGGCCGAAGCCCCAGCGACGACCCCCGCCCGAGCCCTCGGAGCCGCCGTCGCCGGACGCACCCTCACCGTCCTGCGGGTCGCGCAGCCCCTCGTAGATCTCCTTGCAGACGGGGCAGACCGGGAACTTGTTCGGGTCCCGGCCCGGGACCCAGACCTTGCCGCAGAGCGCGATCACGGGCTTGCCGCTCATCGCGGACTCCATGATCTTCTCCTTGCGCACGTAGTGCGCGAAGCGCTCGTGGTCGCCCGGCTCGACCTGCTCGTGGGTCTCCTGGCGCTCGAGCACGCTCGTCGACGTGCCCTGGCCCGGGTCGTTCGGGTCGGCGGGGCCGGTCGGCGGGAGGGGCTCAGTCATGCGCAGGAGTCTACGTCGCGCCCCCGACGCCGCCGGGATCGACACCGCCCCTAGAGACCCTGCCAGCCGGGCTTCGCGGCGTACGTCTCGCGGTAGTAGTCCGCGAGCTGCAGGCGCGACGCGGCGGCGTCGTCGACGAGCACCGTGACGTGCGGGTGGTGCTGCAGGACGGTCGCCGGCCACATCGCGCTGACCGGACCCTCGGCGAGCTGGTGCACCGCCTCGGCCTTGCCCCGCCCGGTCGCCAGGAGCACCAGGTGCCGGGCCGCCATGATCGTCGCGAGCCCCTGCGTGAGGCAGTGCGTCGGGACCTGGTCGACGTCGCCGCCGAAGAACCGCGCGTTGTCCTCGCGCGTCTGGCGCGTGAGCGTCTTGATGCGGGTCCGCGACGCGAGCGACGAGCCCGGCTCGTTGAACGCGACGTGCCCGTCGGTGCCGATGCCGAGGATCTGCAGGTCGACCCCGCCCGCGTCCGCGATCGCCTGCTCGTACGCCGCGCAGGCCGCAGGCACGTCCTCCGCGAGACCGTCCGGCCCCTGCACCGCGCCCTCGGCGAAGTCGACGCGCGACGCGATCTCCTTCTCGATGACGTTGCGGTACCGCTCCGGGTGGTCGGCCGGCAGGCCGACGTACTCGTCGAGCATGAACGCCCGCGCGTGCGCGAACGACAGCCCCTCGTCGGCGTACCTGCGTGCGAGCTCGTCGTAGACGGCCAGCGGGCTGGAGCCGGTCGCGAGCCCGAGCACCGCCGTCGGACGTGCGCGCAGCAGCCGCTCGACCGCGTCGGCCGCGATGACCGCGAGCTGCGCCGCGGGGGCGATGACGACCTCCATCAGCTGTCCTCCTGTCGGGCCGCGGCAGCGCCACGGCGAGTCATGCGCCGTGCTCCCCGCGTCCGACGAGCGCCGCGCCGACGGCACCGACGGGCACCCCCTCCGGCGCGAGCGTCACCCGGTCCGCGAGCCGCATCGACGCGAGGAACGGCGACGTGCCGGCCGCGGCGTCGAGCACGTCCCGCACGGCGTCGAGCAGCGGCGCACCCACGGCGCTCACCCCGCCGCCGATGACGACGTGCCGCACGTCGCACGTGAGCACGAGCACCCGGACCGCGGCGGCGACCGCCGCGGCGAACTGGTCGCGCAGCGCGACGGCCACCGGGTCGCCGGCGGCGGCCGCGGCGAACACCTCGGCCGGAGCCGGCGCGCCCGAGCGGCTGGGCCACGCGGCGTCGAGCGCGGAGCCCGACGCGTACTGCTCGAGGCAGCCGACCTGGCCGCACTTGCACGGCAGGCCGTCGGGCACGAACGTCAGGTGCCCGATCTCCCCCGCCGCACCCTGCGAGCCGCGCCGCAGCCGGCCGTCGAGCAGCAGCCCGGCCGCCATGCCGGTGCCGAGCGCGAGGAACGCGAGGTCGTGCTGCGCACCGTCGGCGTGCGGCTCGACGAACCGCGCCGCGCCCACGACGGCGGCGTTGAGATCGTTCTCCAGCCGCACGGGGACGGCCCCCAGGCGGTCGGCGACCAGCGCCGCCAGCGCCACGCGCTCGTCGATGCCGAGGTTGACCGCGTGCTCGACGGTGCCCGCGGCCACGTCGACGACCCCCGGCAGGCCCAGCCCGACGCCGACGAGGTCGTCGACTGCCACGCCCGCGAGCCCCGCGAGCTCCTCGACCGCCGCGACCGCACCCGCGACCACGCCGTCGAGGCCGCGCACGGTCCCCGCCTTCACCTGGTGCCGGACGACGCCCGACGGGTCGAGCACCACTCCCAGGACCTTGCTGCCCCCGATGTCCAGCCCGACGGACCAGCCGCCGGACCTCACCCGCACGTCCACGTCAGCCCTTCACCGCGCCCGCCACCAGGCCGGACGTCATCTTCCCCTGCACGAACAGGAAGAACACGATCACGGGGACGGCGATGATCGCCGCACCGGCCATGACCACACCCCAGTCGGTCGCCCGGTTCGCCTCGACGAGACCCTGGAGCCACAGCGGCAGGGTGCGCTGCGCAGGGTCGGTCATGACGACGAGGGCCAGGGTGTACTCGTTCCACGCCTGCAGGAACCCGTAGACGCCGGAGGCGACCAGGCCGGGGGCCAGGAGCGGGAACGTGATGCGGAAGAACGCGGCGGTGCGGGACAGCCCGTCGACCATCGCGGCCTCCTCGAGCTCGATCGGCACGCCCGCGACGAAGCCGCGCAGCATCCAGATCGTGAACGGCAGGATCGCCGCCGTGTAGACGAGCGCGAGGCCGCCGACGCGGTTCACCAGGTTCCAGCCGTCGAGCAGCTGGTACTGCGAGATGAACAGGCCCTCGGCAGGGATCATCTGCACGACGAGGATCGTGAGGATGAACGACTTGCGGCCCTTGAACCGGAACCGGCTCACGGCGAGCGCCGCGAGGAACGCGAACAGCAGCGCCGCGACCAGCACGATCACGACGACGGACAGGGACACGCGCATCGACGCCCAGAACGAGTCGTCGTTCACGACCCGGCGGAAGTTCGACCACGTGCCGCCGAGCGGAAGGAACGTCGGGTCCGGCGCCTGCAGCTTGTTGAGCGGCAGGAACGCGCTGTTGATCATCCAGTAGACGGGGAACACCCAGACGAGCGCGACGAGCACCGCGACGAGGCCGAGCAGGCGCCGCGCGAGCGGGCTCTGCGTCCGGCCGGAGTCCGACGACGCGCGTCGCCGGGGCGCCGTGCGGGCGACCGCGTCGGTCGCGGCGGGGTCGGGCACACCGTGCGGTGCCGGGGCGGGGGGCGTGGCGAGCGCGCTCACAGCTCGTCCTCCTTGAGCATCTGCCGGATGTAGAACCCGGTCAGGGCGAGCGTGATGACGAGCATGATCGTGGCCAGCGCACCGGCCTTCGAGAACTCGTCCGAGTACGAGTAGATGAGGGTGCCGAGCAGGTTGGTGTCCCGCGTGGGCGCACCGGCGCGCTGCAGGACGTAGATCTGCGTGAACACCTTGAGGTCCCAGATCACCTGCAGCAGCAGGACGATCGACAGGACGGGCCGCATGATCGGGATCGCGATGCTCCAGAACCGCTGCCGTGCGGAGGCGCCGTCGAGCTGCGCGGCCTCCATCGTCTCCTCCGGGACCTGCAGCAGGCCCGCGTAGACGGAGAACACGACGAACGGCACCGACATCCACACGACGATCACGGTCGCGACGACGTAGAACGACGCGGGCTGGACGATCCACGAGTGGCCGGCCATCGAGTCGATCCCGAAGACGTGCACGAGCACCCAGTTGATGACGCCGTACTGCGTGTCGAACAACCACTGCCACACCGTCATGGACGCGAGGACGGGCGTGCCCCAGGCGAGGAGCAGCGAGACCTGCAGCGCGGTGCGCGCCGCCCGGCCGACGCGGGACATGAGCACCGCGAGCGCCATGCCGATCACCATCGTGACGGCGGCGTTGACGAGGCAGAACGCGATGGACCGGGCGATGACCGTCCACACGTAGGGGTCGGACAGCAGGTCGGTGTAGTTCTGCAGGCCGACCCACTCCGCGGGCTGGCCGAACTGCTGGCGCAGCCCGTACTCCTGGAAGGAGATGACGAACTGCCGGACGAGGGGGTAGCCGAGGGCGACGGCGATGACGGCGGCGGCGGGGACCAGGAGTCCGTAGACGCCGAGCTGGGGGCGGCGACGGCGGACCGGTGTGGTCGGGGCGTCGGGCGCGTCCGTCGCGAGGGCGGTGGCTGCCATGCGGGAGTGCTCCTTCGCAGGGTGCGGCCGGGCCGGGGCTGTGCGCCGGCGGCCCGGCCGCGCCTGACCGGGGCCGGCCGGGTCCGCTCCTCGCGGGGCCCGGCCGGCCGGTGGATCAGTTGAGCGTGTCCTCGAGGAGCTTGTCCGCGTCCGCCGCGGCCTGCTCGACGGGGGTGCCCGTGGCGATCTGCTGGAAGAAGTCCTCCAGGATGCGGTCGCCCTCGACGTCGGCCCACTTCTCGGCGGCCGGCGTCAGCTTGGCGTTGATCGCGGCCGAGACCGCGGCCTGGGCGTAGACGTCGTCACCCATCGACGACGTGTACTCGGTGTTGCCCGGGATGAGGCCGTTCTGGCCGAGCATCTGCTGGAACTCGGGCGAGTAGATGATGCGGATGAGGTTCTTCGCGAGCTCCTGGTTCTTGGACTTCGCGGCGACCGCGATGTTGGAACCACCCGCGAAGGCCGTGGCGAACTCGCCCTTGGTGGTGCCGGGCATCGCGAAGATGCCGGTGTGCTCCTCGTTGCAGGCCTGCTGCTCACCGCGCAGCGCCTTGGCCTCGTCGGAGGTGTCGTCGGGGTCGACGCCCTTGTTGCACTGCGGCAGGTCGATGCTCCAGCGCGCCCACGTCGGCGCGGAGAACATCGCGGCCTGGCCCGCGTTGAACGGGACCCACGGCTCGTTCGAGTCGGCGTCGGCCGGCGCGTTGGTCGCGTTCGCGAACAGGTCGGCGACCTGCTCGAGACCCTCGACCGACTTCGGGTCGGACAGCGCGCCCTCCCACTGGTCACCGTCCTGCACCGCGAAGTCGCCTCCCGCGGTGTAGAGCCAGGTCGCGCCGTTGTACCAGTCCTGGCCGGGGAACCAGAAGCCGGAGACCGCGTCGGACTGCAGCTTCTTGGCGGTCTCGTTGAACTCGGCGAGGGTGGTCGGCACCTCGACGCCGGCCGCCGCGAACATGTCCTTGTTGTAGAACACGGCACGGGCGCCCGAGTAGTACGGCAGCGCGTAGTTCTTGCCGTCGACCATGCCCGCGTCGACGAAGCCCTGGAGCAGCTTCGCGTCGCCGACCTCGGTGTACAGGTCGCTGATGTCCGAGAACGCGCCCGCGTAGGTGAACGTCGCGGACTGGGTGTTGCCGATCTCGACGACGTCCGGGGTCTGCTCCTCGGAGGCGAGCGCGGTCTGGAGGCGCGGCACGAGGCCGCTCCAGTCCTGCTCCTCGATGACGAGCTTCGAGCCGGGGTTCTCCTTCTCGAACGTCGTCACGAGGTACTCGCGGAGCGCGTCACCGGTGTCGGTGCCGTTGAGCCACAGCTTGATCGTGGCCGGCTCCGGGGTGCCGTTGCCGGTCGCGTCGTCGTCCGAGCCTCCGTCACCCTGGCTGCACGCCGTCAGGGTGAGCGCGGCTGCCACGCCGACGGCCGCGAAACGTAGCATCTTCACGTTGGGGTTCCTCCCGTGAGCGAGGCGAGCGCCGAACGGCGTCGCCGGGGTGGTGATTCCGACTGCAACGGGTCGGCTCGGGGTCGTCACGTGACCCCGAGCTGACCTGACAGGACGAGGACCGTCGCGCCGGCGAGGGTCCCGTCCTCGTCGAGTGAGCCCATCCGCAGCGCCAGCCCGTCGCCGATGACAGGCATGGTGCGGGTGCGGAGGGTGGCGAGCGCCGACTCGCGGAGAGGGCCGTCCAGCAGCTCCGAGGGGCCGGAGAGCAGGACCTCCGCGAGGTCGAGCGCGCTGACGACGGGTGCGAGGGCGATGCCCAGCAGCCGTCCGACCGACGCCAGCTCGGCGTCGGAGTCCTGGGGGTCGCGTCCTGCGGTGCGGCGGCGCAGCGCGGGGACGGAGAGCACGGTCTCGAGGCAGCCCTCGCGGCCGCACGCGCACGGCGCGGGCCGCTCGGGGGTGTCGCCGTCGAGGACCGTGACGTGGCCGATCTCGCCCGCGGCGTGGTGCCGCCCGAGCACGAGGGCGCCGTCGACGACGATGCCTGCGCCGACGCCCTGCCCGACGGTCACGACGATCGTGCCCTTGCCGCTCGCGTCGCCGTACGTGAACTCGGCGAGCGCGCGCGTGTTGGCGTCGTTCGCGACGTGCACGGGGACGCCGAGCGAGTCGGTGAGGCGCGCGGCGAGCGGCACGCCGTACCAGCCCCGGTTGGGCGCCTGGACGACGACGCCCGCGGGGTCGATGACACCGGGCGACGCGATGCCGACGCCGATGACGGTCCGCTGCGCGGCACCGAGCAGGTCGCGGCACAGCGCGTCGAGCAGCTGGACCGCGTCCTCCCCCGTGCGACCGTCGAGCGGCACGGAGCGCCGGGCGACGACGGAGCCGTCGAGGTTCATGACCGCGCCGTGGAGGCGGGCGTCGTCGGTCAGGTCGACGGCGACGACCTGGTACGCCTCGGTGCGCATCCCGACGAGCGTCGCGGGCTTGCCCACCTTGCCCTCGGCGCGGACCCCGAGCTCCTCGACGAGGCCCTCCGCGATGAGCTCCGCGACGAGGCCCGAGACGGTGACCCGGGTGAGCCCCGTGCTCCGCGCGAGGTCGGCACGCGACGACGGGCCGACGTGGAAGAGGTGCGCGAGCACCATCGACCGGTTGTGCGCGCGACCGTGCTCGGGCAGCGCCTTGGCCGTGGGACGCAGCGCGCGTCCGACGGGCCGGGCGGTCCCGCTGCCGGCTGCCGAGCCGGGCGTGGTGGTCGTCGTCACGTTTGTTAGTAGAGCGTCCTTACTAATCTCGGTCAAGTGTCCATCTGTGACCGTGACCACATCGTGACCGACCGTTCACACGGCCGACGCGCGGTCGTCCTGCGCGACACGCGGGCGACATCTGCCGAGGTGGGAGCGTGTCCAGACCGTCCGACGTGCGACGACGCCACGATCGTGCTGGCCGCTGATCGGAACACCGCGGCGCCGTCCCACGTTGGACGACGCATGGAGCTCGGCCTGTACACGTTCGGTGACATTCACCCCGACCCGACGTCTGGCGCGACGGTCTCCCCCGCGCAGCGGCTGCGGGAGATCCTCGAGCGCATCCGCCTGGCCGAGGACGTCGGCCTCGACTACGTCGGCATCGGCGAGCACCACCGCCCCGACTACGCGATCTCCTCCCCCGCGACCGTGGTCGCCGCCGCGCTCGCGCAGACGTCGCGGATCACCGTCGGCTCCGCCGTCACCGTGCTGTCCACCGAGGACCCCGTCCGCGTGCACCAGCAGTTCTCGACCATGGACCTCTACTCCGGCGGCCGCGTCGAGCTGCTCGCCGGACGCGGCTCGTTCATCGAGTCCTACCCGCTGTTCGGTGCGTCCCTCGACGACTACGACGCGCTCTTCGACGAGAAGATCGGCCTCCTCCTGCGCCTCGACGAGGCCGAGCGCACCACCTGGACGGGCCGGTTCCGCGCGCCGCTCGACGACGCCCTCGTGCTGCCCCGCCCGCTCGACAAGCCCGGGCTCGGCCCGCACCTGCGCCTCGCGATCGCGACCGGCGGCAACCCTCGCTCGTCGGCGCGCGCGGGCACGCTCGGCCTGCCCGTCTCCTACGCGATCATCGGCGGCCAGCCCGCGTCGTTCGCGCCGCTCGTCGACCTCTACCGCGAGTCCTACGCCGCCTCGACGCGGCCCGGGCGCCCCGAGCAGCCGTTCGTCTCCGTCGCCGGCATGGGCTTCGTCGCCGACGACCCGCGCGCCGCGCGCGACTTCTTCTACCCGTACTGGCACGACTCCCTGCGCCGGATCGCGTCCGAGCGCGGGTTCGCGCAGCCCAACCGGATCGCGTTCGAGTCGCAGGCCGCGCGCGGCGGCGCCTACTTCGTCGGGCACCCCGAGGAGGTCGCCGAGCGGATCGTCGCGCTGCACGGCGTGCTGCACCACGACCGGCAGGCGTTCCAGATGGACCTGTCGGGCGTGCCGCACGCCGAGTCGATGCACGCGATCGAGCTGCTCGGCACGCGCGTCGCGCCGCTGGTCCGGGACGCACTCGGCTGACGGCGTCGAACGGCTGGTCCGCGGACGCGCTGGGCTGACGGCGTCGAACGTCAGCACGGCGCGGCGGGCAGGACGGTGCGGAGGTCAGGACCGCCCCGCGGTCAGGACCGCGCGCGCAGCGGCGTCGCCGGGCGGTCGACGAGCGTCCAGGTCACGGCAGCCAGGACGACGGCCACGAGCAGGACGGACGGCCAGGCACCGAGGTGCGGTGCGAGCAGGTGCGAGACGACGAAGCAGAGAGCCGCGACGACGAGCACCGCGACGGTCCGCACCGGGCCGGCGGGGCGCCACGACCGCACCGCGCACCATGCGCCCCCGGCCAGGAGCACCGCCCCGCCGAGCGCCCGCACGTCGGTCGCCTGCGCGACCGCGAACCCGACGACGAGCGTGAGCGCGGCGATCAGCGCGGTGGGGATCCGGTGCACCGGCTCACCCTACGTCGCACGCCCGGAGGGGCCGTCAGCCCGTCGCCCAGCGCATCTCGACGCGGCGGTTGCGGGCCATCGCCTCCAGGTCGGGCGTCGTGCCGGCGTACTCCGACGCGAGCGGCTCGCTCGACCCGGCACCGCCGACTGCGAGGACGAGGTCGGGCCGCGACGACCGCAGGACCGCCGCGACGGCCTCCGCGCGGGCGCTCGACAGCGGCAGGTTGATCGCGTCGCCGCCGCGCGAGTCGGTATGCCCGACGACCGACACCTCGGCGCCCTGCGGCACCTGCTGCGCCTGGTGCTCGACGGCGGCCAGCGCGGCGGGGTCGAGGTCGGCGCTGCCGAACGCGAACAGCACGTCCGACCCGATCGTCAGCACCGTCGTGGTGCCCTCCTGCTGGGGCGGCTCGACGGCTTCGACGGACCCGTCGGTCGAGTAGCGGTCGATCGACTTCTCGATCTTCGCCGTCGACGGCTCGGGGGCGTCCGACCGGTCGACGTACCCCGCGGGGACGACCACCAGCGGGAGCGCGAGGGCCGCCGCGACGGCGAGGTGCACCGTGCTCACGACGCCACCGGGATCGCGGGCAGCTCGACCGACCACTCGTCGATCGTGAACGTGATCTCGTCGACGTCGTCCTCGGGCGCCGCGTACACGAACCACGACTCCAGCGGCTCGCCGTCGCGCGTGACGGCGTCGTCGTTGGTCAGCCAGTCCTGGACTCCCTCGCCCTCGACCACGGAGTAGCGCTTGAGGTTCTGCCGGTCCAGGAGCACCGGGTGCACGAAGAAGAAGTCGTTCATCTCCGACAGCGAGACCTCGTCGTCGGCGTTCGTCAGGTGCGGCGTGAAGGCCACGCGCAGCGTCATCGTCGAGCCGTTGCCGTCGAGGGTGAGCGAGCGCACCGCGACGTCGACCGTCCCGATGCCCTTCGGGAGCGTCGCCTCCGCCTCCGCGACGGTCGTCTCGTCGCCGCCGGTGCCGCCCGCGTCCGCCGACGCGCTCGGGGACGCGGCCGTCGGGCTCGGGTCGGGGTCCGACCCGCCCGTGCAGGCGGCCAGCGGGGCGGCGAGCACGAGGAGAGCGGCGAGCGTCGCACGACGGCGCGCCAGCAGGGTCCGGGTTGTCCGAGGCATCCCGCGATCATGCCCGATCCGTCTGGTTCCCTCGCGGCCGTCCCACCGGCCGCACGGCCCGCTCACCCGGACGGAGGCCGCGACGGTACCCGGTCGGACCAGCGCGAGGACCGACGGACGTCCTGTGCGGGCGGGTCGCCGCCCGGGCTAGGTTGGGACGGCCAGCGCGGTCGCGCACCCATCACCCGCTCCGAGAGGGAGACCCGTGTCCTCGCACCCCATCGACGCCACCAGCACGAGCGCGTGGCAGGACCTGTCCGCGCACGAGGCCGAGCTGCACGCCGACCTGCGCGGCTGGTTCGCCACGGACCCGGCCCGCGCGGAGCGCCTGTCGTTCCCGCTCGCCGACCTGCACGTCGACCTGTCGAAGAACCTCGTGACCGACGAGACGCTCGCGCTGCTCGTGCGGCTCGCCGAGGAGGTCGGGCTCGCCGACCGGGTGCAGGCGCAGCTCCGCGGTGACCACATCAACGTCACCGAGGACCGCGCGGTGCTGCACACGGCCCTGCGCCGGCCCGCGGGTGCGTCGCCCGCGCTGGTCGTCGACGGGCAGGACGTCGACGCCGACGTGCAGGCCGAGCTCACGAAGATGTCCGCGTTCGCCGACCGGGTGCGGTCGGGCGCGTGGACGGGCGTCACCGGCGAGCGGGTGCGCACGGTCGTCAACATCGGCATCGGCGGCTCGGACCTCGGCCCGGTCATGGCGTACGAGGCGCTCAAGCCGTACGTGCAGGACGGCCTCGAGGTGCGGTTCGTGTCGAACATCGACCCGACCGACCTGGCCGAGAAGGTCAAGGGCCTCGATCCGCGCACGACCCTCTTCATCGTCGCGTCGAAGACGTTCGGGACGCTCGAGACGCTGACGAACGCGCGACTGGCGCGCGACTGGCTGTGGCGCGAGCTCGGCACCGAGGACACCGACGAGGCGCGCAACGCAGCCGTCGCGCAGCACTTCGTGGCGGTGTCGACCGCGCTCGACAAGGTCGCAGCGTTCGGCATCGACCCCGCGAACGCGTTCGGGTTCTGGGACTGGGTCGGCGGCCGCTACTCGGTCGACTCCGTGATCGGCACGTCGCTCGCGATCGCGATCGGCCCCGACGCGTTCCGCGACTTCCTCGCGGGCTTCCACGCCGTCGACACCCACGTCGCGACGACGCCCTTCGCGCAGAACGTGCCCGTCCTCATGGGTCTGCTCAACGTCTGGTACGTCAACTTCCTCGGCGCGCACACGCACGCGGTCCTCCCCTACGCGCAGTACCTGCACCGCTTCCCGGCATACCTGCAGCAGCTGACGATGGAGTCGAACGGCAAGTCGGTCCGCTGGGACGGCACCCCGGTGTCGACGCAGACCGGCGAGGTGTTCTGGGGCGAGCCCGGCACCAACGGCCAGCACGCGTTCTACCAGCTCATCCACCAGGGCACGCGCCTGATCCCGTCGGACTTCATCGCGGTCGCGAACCCCGCGCACCCGCTCAAGGACGGCGAGACCGACGTGCACGGGCTGTTCCTCGCGAACTTCTTCGCGCAGACGAAGGCCCTCGCGTTCGGCAAGACCGCCGACGAGGTGCGCGCCGAGGGCACCGCTGAGGACATCGTCCCCGCGCGCGTGTTCTCCGGGAACCGGCCGACGACGTCGATCCTCGCGCCGTCGCTCACGCCGTCGGTGCTGGGTCAGCTCATCGCGCTGTACGAGCACATCACGTTCGTGCAGGGCGTCGTGTGGGGCATCGACTCGTTCGACCAGTGGGGCGTCGAGCTCGGCAAGAAGCTCGCGCTCGAGATCGCGCCCGCGGTCGAGGGCGACGCGTCCGCGCTCGACGCGCAGGACCCGTCGACGAAGGCGCTCATCGCGAAGTACCTGGAGCTGCGGGGCTGACCCCGCCGTCTGCCCAGTGGGCGCCGTCCGGATCGCCGGGCGGCGCCCACTGCGCACGGTGAGCGATATCCGCCCAGGTCAGCAGTGGTGCGCACGGCACCGGAAGTGGGCGCGGCACAGCCCGTGACGCAGTCGGGGGCGGTATCGAAAGTCTGGACCGGTAGAGCCATGAGAAACGTCTCATAGCGCTCCCGCTGGGCGATTTGCGGTGGTTGGGTGTCCCAGCAACCGCTTTCCCCCATCGGAGGTCGTTCATGACATCCCGTCCCACGCGCCGCGCCCGCCAGGCCGTCGCACTCGCCGTCGCCGGCGTGCTCGCCACCGCGACCGCCCTCGCCGTCGCTCCCGCCGCCTCCGCGGCGACGCCCGACGGCAGCGCGACGTACGTGCTCGTCAGCCGCAAGAGCGGCAAGGTCGTCGACGTGCAGGGCGCCTCGACGTCCGACGGTGCCGCGGCCGTGACCGCGAACCGCACGGACGCGGCCTCGCAGCAGTGGCAGTTCGTGTCCGTCGGCAGCGGTTACTACGAGCTGCACAACCGCGCGTCCGGCAAGGTGCTGGCCGTCGCGTCCGCGAGCACGTCCGACGGCGCCGCGCTCGTGCAGGCGACCGACCAGAGCAGCTGGTCGCAGCAGTTCTCGCTCGTCGACCAGAGCGACTACGTGCGCCTGGTCAACCGGAACTCGGGCAAGGTCGTGTCGATCGCCGGCGCCTCGACGTCCGCCGGTGCGGCCGTCGTGCAGCTCACCGACGGCAAGTCGTACCACCAGCAGTGGCAGCTGGTGAAGGTCGGCTCGGGCAGCACGCCGACCGCGACGTCGACGCCCAAGCCGACGGCCACGTCGACGTCCACCCCGAAGCCCACGGCGACCGCGACGTCGACCCCCAAGCCGACGACCACGTCCAACCCCGGCTCGTTCCCGTCGTGGCCGACGGCGACGGGCGAGAAGAAGGTCTCGTCGACCATCTCCGTGAGCGGCACGCTCGACGGCGGGCTCGTCCGCTACTACGGCATCTCGTCCGGCGGGCAGAGCGAGTCGCAGCCGCCCATGTTCCTGCTGTCCGACGGTGCCGTCCTCAAGAACGTCATCCTCGGCTCGGGTGCGGGCGACGGTGTCCACTGCACCGGCACGTGCACGCTCGAGAACGTGTGGTGGGAGGACGTCGAGGAGGACGCCGCGACGTTCAAGGGCACCTCGTCGTCGCAGGTCATGACCGTGAACGGCGGCGGCGCGCGCTCGGCGTCGGACAAGGTCTTCCAGCACAACGGCCCCGGCACGTTCGTCATCAAGAACGTCCAGGTCTCCGACTTCGGCAAGCTCTACCGCTCGTGCGGCAACTGCTCCAAGCAGTACGCCCGCACGGTCGTGGTGCAGAACGTGCAGGTGACCGCGCCCGGCAAGTCGCTGGTCGGGATCAACTCCAACCTGGGCGACAAGGCGACGATCAGCGGCGTCACGATCATCAACGACTCGTCGAAGAAGATCGCGATCTGCGAGGAGTACAAGGGGGTGACCTCGGGCGAGCCGAGCAAGGTCTCGTCCGGGCCGTCCGCGGCGTGCGGGTACTCGACTTCGTCGATCACCTACCGCTGAGCCGTCCCGGCGCGGACCGGTGACCGGTCCCGCCTGACGTCCCGCACCACCGACGGCACCGTCCCACGCTCCCGGGACGGTGCCGTCGGTCGTCGACGGTCCGTCGTCACCCGCCCGACGCAGGCGGGGCCGTGCCGGCGGGCGTCGCCGCGGTCAGCGGGCGAAGCGCTCCGCGCGCTCGACGACGCGGCCCCGGTGCGCGGCCTCGTCCCACGTGTAGACCGTGCGGCCGTCGATGAGCACGTGCTCCGCGCGGGCGTGCACGTCGAGCGGGTCGCCCGACCACACGACCACGTCGCCGTCGCGGCCCGGCTCGAGCGCGCCGACGCGGCCGTCGAGCCCGAAGAACGACGCGGGGTTCGTCGTGAGCGCCTCGAGCGCGGTCTGCCGCGGCAGGCCCTCCTTGACCGCGAGCGTCGCCTGGTGCACGAGGAAGTTGATCGGCACGACGGGGTGGTCGGTCGTGATCGCGACGCGCACGCCCGCGGCCGCGATGGCCGCGAGGTTCTCGATCGCGCGGTCGCGCAGCTCGACCTTGGAGCGGCTCGTGAACATGGGGCCGAAGATCACCGGCACGTCGCGCTCCGCGAGCACGTCGGCGATCTTGTGCGCCTCGGTGCCGTGGTTCACGACCAGCCGGTAGCCGAACTCGTCCGCGAGGCGCAGCGCGGTCGCGATGTCGTCGTGCCGGTGCGTGTGCTGGTCCCACACGAGCTCGCCGTCGAGCACGCGCGCCAGGGTCTCGAGCGCGAGGTCGGCGGCGAACGGCTCGCCCTTGGTCGCCGCCGCGGCCCGCGCGGCCGCGTAGTGCCGGGCCTTCGTGAACGCCTCGCGGATGACCAGCGCCGTGCCGAGGCGCGTCGACGGGAGCTGCTTGCGCTCGCCGTACACGCGCTTCGGGTTCTCCCCCAGCGCCGACTTCACGCTCACCGACGCCGAGATCACCTGCTCGTCGACCGTGCGGCCGCCCCACGTCTTCATCGCGACCGACTGGCCGCCGATCGGGTTGCCCGAACCGGGCTTCACGACGACCGCCGTGATGCCGCCGACGAGGGCGTCGCGGAAGCCCTCGTCCTCGATGTTCACGGCGTCGACCGCCCGGACGCCTGCGGTGTTGGGCGTGACCATCTCGTTGGTGTCGTTGCCGGCGGTTCCCTCGCCCTCCTCGTGGAGGCCGACGTGCGCGTGCCCGTCGATGAACCCGGGCAGGACCCAGCGCCCGGTCGCGTCGATCACGCGCGTCCCCTCGGGCACCTCGACGTCCGCGCCGACCGCGGCGATCCGGCCGTCGACCACGAGCACCGTGCCGCCCTCGACCGGCGGCCCCGACACCGGCACGACGTAGCCACCGGTGATCGCGACGGTGCGGTCCGGACGCTGGGCAGGGGACGGCGACGAGGTGCTGGTGGTCATGTCGTCCACCGTACGTCGCCGCCGCCCGACGCCTCGGGTCGGGTGGCGGCGGGCCCGGCGCCGGCCCGGGGGTGCGCCGGCGCCGGGTGTCAGGGGGCGGTGACGACGAGCCGGCCGGACGCGCCGGACTCGGCGTCGCTCATCGCGTGCGACACGAACGGGTAGGTGCCGGGCTGCGGGATCGTCAGCTCGACGAAGCCGCCCTCGGCGGGCGCGAGAGACAGCACCTGGGCGCCGCCCGTGCCCGTCGAGCCGCCGTCGCGCAGCACCCAGTCGCCCTCGCGGTACAGCGTGTCGAGCTGCGCCCCGACGACGTGGAACGCCGACGACAGGTTCGGTCCCGCGTCGAGGACCCAGAAGCGCAGGCGCTCCCCCGCGGTCACCTCCAGCGGGCGGTCGCGGTACTGGTGCGCGTAGCCGTTGAGGACGACGAGGTCGGGCACGCGCGTCGCGATGCGCGCCGGGTCCGCGACGCCGCCCTGCGGCCCGAGGTAGAGCTCCGACTGCACGACGACGTACTCGTGGTCGACCGGCGGCAGCCCCGGCGGGTCGATCACGACCGCGCCGAACATGCCGTTCGCGATGTGCAGGCTCATCGGCATCGTCGAGCAGTGGTACATCCAGATCCCGCTGCGCGTCGCCGTGAAGGAGAACGTGAGGGACGTCCCCGGTGCGATCGTGCGCATGGTGTCGTCCGGCACGAGCTCGCCCGCGTGGAAGTCGATCGAGTGGCCGATCGACCCGTCGTTGACGAGCGTGATCTCGAACCGGTCGCCGACCTGGCCGCGCAGCACCGGCCCGGGCGCGGCGCCGTCGAACGTCCACAGCGTCTGCGTCACGCCCGGGGCGACCTCGCGCTCGACCTCGCGGACCGTGAGCGTGCGGCGGTGCGTGCGGCCGGCGGCCTCCGACGGCGGTGCCGCGGCGTCGCGCGCGACGAAGCCGTCGTCCGGTGCGGCCATCAGGTCCAGGTCGTCCGCCGCCGACGGGCCTGTCGCGGTGCCGTCCGGTGCGCCGTGCCCCGGGTGCTCGGCGTGCGCGGTGCCCGTCGGGTCGACGCCGCTGCCCTCGCCGTGCGCGCCGTCCGCCCCGTCCGCCGTCACCGGCCCGCCGACCGCGACGACGTCGAGCGTCATGCCCATGTACCGGTGCCCGGCGACCGCGCACCACGCGTCGACGGACCGCCCGACCACGCCGACGTCGAGCGTCGCGGACTGCCCCGGCGTGACCCGCCCCGTCGTCGCCCCCGTCGCGAGCGTGAGGTCGTGCACGTCGTCGTCCGCGTTGACGAGCTCGATCACGAGCCGGTCGCCGGCGGGTACCTCGATGCGGTCGGGCGAGAAGCGCATGTCGCGCGCCTCGACCTGGACGGTCGTGGTGCGCCCCGTGGGCGCGACGCCGTCCGCGCCGGCGGCGGACACGAGGCCGATCCCCGCCGCGGGCGGGTCGACGGCCACACCGACCGCGACGACGAGCGCGAGCACCCCGACACCGACAGCCGCAGCGCCGGACCGGTGATGCTGTGACCCGACCGTCGTGCGCGTCGCACCCCGGGCGGACCCCGACGCGGCAGCGCGAGGGCTCGGACCGTCGGTGGGGCGCGGCTCGGTCGCGGCGGACGTCGCGCCTGCGCCCGGTCGCGACACCGGCGAGGGCGGCGCGGCACGTCGGGCGACGAGCGCAGCCCGCACGGCGAGCACGAGGAACGTCGCGAGCGCGCCGAGCACGACGAACGAGCACACGACCCGGACGGCGGCCGGCACGGGAGCGACGTAGACGAGCAGCCCGCCGTTGACCAGCACCAGCCGGACGAGCGCGCCGCGGTCGAGCTCGGCGGCGGTCGCGCGGGCCGTCGACGGGCCGCCGCCGAGGACGACGGACAGCAGGTAGGACAGCGACCCGACGAGCACCTGGGCGGCGAACCCGACCGCGAAGGGCGCGACGAGCACCTTGACGTCGTCGACCGCAGCGGCCCACGACGGCGCGGTCGCGACGACGACGCCGTACGCGAGCGTGCAGCCCACGAGCCACAGCACCGCGGCCCCGACGGTCCACGCCGCGTACGTGCGGGGGACGGCCGTGCGCGCCTGGTCGGCCATGGACCGCGCGATGACGGCGCAGCCCGCGACGACGACGAGACAGCCGACGCCGACGAGCGGGCGCCACCCGGTCGCGGACCCGGCACCGACGACCGCGAGCCCGGCGAGCACGACGGGCAGCGCGCGCGGCGCCGCCTTCTCCGCGCGCTCGTCGATCCGGGCGTGCAGGACCGTCGGCCACAGCACGACGAGCGTGCCGAGCACCGTCAGCCCGACCCAGCCGAGCAGGTTGAGCGCGACGTGCGCGACGTACGCGCGGCCGTGCGCCTCGTCGGACAGGTCGCCGCGCGCCATGAGCACGCCCAGCGTGACGCCGACCGGGAGCAGCGCGCTCGCCGCGACGTAGTACCGGACCATCGGCCCGAACCGCGACGGCAGCGCACCGCGGCCCTGCCGCGCGAGGACGACGACGTGCGCGACCGCGCCGGCCGCGACGAGCACGCCGCCCGCGACGACCAGCGCCCAGACGGACGCGAGCAGCCCGGCGACGACGAGGACCGCGCCGAGCGTGTGGGCCGCCAGCCGGGCGGTGTGGCCGCGGCGGCCGCCGGGCGCAGGTCGGCGCAGCAGCGTGTCGGCGAAGTGCTGGCTCCACACCAGGATCGCGGTGCTCACGGCGCCGAGGAGCAGCAGGTGCACCATGAGCCACGGCGCCGCCGGGACGTTCCGGTGCACGAGCGTCGCGGCGACGGCCGCGACGAGCCACGCACCCACGAGCGCGTTGGCCCGCAGGTGCCACGACGCCCGGGTCACGCGGTCACCTCCGCGGGGTCGGGCCGGCCGGGGGCGCCCGCCTGCGCGCGCTGCCTCGCGGCGGGCGGGCGGGACGGCGCGCGATCGTCGCCCGGGATCTCGTCCGCACCGGTCGCGGTGGTCGGGAGCCCCGTCGCCGGGTCAGCGGTGACGGCGACGGGGCGGTCGGGGTGGCCGTCGACGGTCGCCGGACCGGGTCGGGGCCGGCGGGCCGCGCGGGCGGACAGCGCCGCGACGACCGGGAACGCGAGGACGGCGAGGATGTTGCCGACGCCGCCGACCTGCACGACGACCGGCAGGTCGCGCGCGTCCCCGACGGCGACCCGCAGCACGAGCGTGAGGTGCAGCGCGACGAGCGGTCCGTACATCAGCGGCCGGTACGGCAGCGGGCGGCGCAGCACGGCGGGCAGGATCACGGGCGCGTGCGCCATGACCATCGAGATCACGAACCCGAGGAACACGGCGTGCAGCACCGCGTCGTACCCCGGTCCGGCGAGCTGCGGGCCGCCGACGAGCCACAGCGCGCCCGCGACCGCGAGCCAGGCGTACCCGGCGAGCATCGCGACGGCCATGAACCGCGGCAGCCCGGTGGCCCGCACGGTCCGGCGCGCGACGTCGTACCGGACGAGGAAGAGGACGAGCACGAGCAGCACGACGCCGAGGGCGGCGTACCCGACGGACGGCCACAGCAGCGCGAGCGCGGCGGCGACGGGGAACGCGAGGGACGCCCCGACGACGCCGCGCTCCGCGACGGGCGGCGGTGCCGCGACGCGCATGAGCTCGAGCCGCTCGCCCGCGACGGTCAGCACCAGGAAACCCACCCACCACGGGACGAGGCGCGGGACGGGCACGTCGCCGAGCCACAGCACGGCCGAGCCGACCGCCATCAGCGCGCCGAGGCCCTGCACGGCGACCGCGGCCGCGGCCTGGCGCCGCCACACCGCGCCGTACAGGCCGACGAGCGCGACGGCCCCGCCGAGCTGCGCGACCCGCCCGGCCACGAGCGGCAGCGGCGACAGCAGCAGGAGCCCGCCGAGACCCAGCAGCGCGGGCGCGGCGTAGCCGAGCAGCCGACCGACGGCGACCGCGCGCTCGAGCGCGACGAGCGCACCGACGAAGCCGAGCACCATGAGCGCGCCGTGCACGTCGGGCAACCGCTGCGTCGTGACGGGTGCCGGGAGCCCGAGCAGGACGAGCGCGGCGTCGAGCCCCGCGAGCAGGGCGACCGCGACGGGGACCATGAGGGCGGTCCGTCCGCGCAGGCCAGGAGTATTCACGGCTCGACCGTAGATTTGCGCCCCTGGCCTGCGGATGGGACGGAGGTCCCGAGCCGCGCACGTCACTCCACCTCGATGATCGGCGCATGTCCCGACGCACCGCAGCGGCCCGCACGCTGGGCTCGGGCAGCCGCGTCGACCTGCTGCACCTGCTGCAGAGCGGCGGCCCGCAGACGGTCGGCGAGCTCGCCGACCGGACCGGCCTGCACGAGAACACCGCACGCGAGCACCTCCAGCGCCTGGTGCTCGACGGGTTCGTGCACCGCGAACCCGAGGTCCGCACGACACGCGGGCGCCCGCGGATCGTCTACCGCGCCGTGACGTCGCAGGACGTGCGGACCGACCCCGTCGCCGCGCGCCGGCTGGAGGACGCGATCGCGGGCGCCGCGCTGAGCCGCGTGCTGCTGCAGGGCTACGGCACGCCCGTCGAGTCCGTCCCGGAGACCGCGCGTGCTGCGGGCCGCGAGCTCGCCGCCCGCGCCGTGACCGCGCTGCACACGCCGACGCCGCGCTCGTCGCCCGACGCGCCGCCCGAGCAGCGGCAGCTCGACGCGCTCACCGCGCACCTCGACCGGTTGGGGTTCGACCCCGACCTCGAGGACGAGCCGTTGCGGTTCCACCTGTGGCGCTGCCCGTTCCTCGACCTCGCCCGCGAGCGCCCGGACATCGTGTGCAGCGTGCACCTGGGCCTCGCGCAGGGCGTGCTCGACGCCGTCGGCGGCCCGGTCGAGGCGGCCGAGCTGCACCCGTTCGTCGAGCCCCACCACTGCGTCCTGACCCTCCGGTCCGCCGCCTCCTGACGACCTGAGCGCCGGGCGGTTTTCCACGGCACTCGCGGTGGAGCGGCCCGCCGGGGAGCCGCGATGCTCACGCCGAGGGGACCGGCACCGGTCCTCGGCGCCACACCCCGGCGCACGCACGAGGAGGACCCGATGGCGGCAACGACGGCACTCGCGCCCGACCTGGCGAACTGGAACCCCGAGGACGAGTCCACGTGGGACAAGAAGCTCGCGTGGCGCACGCTCTGGATCACGACGTACAACCTGACCCTCGCGTTCTGCGTCTGGTACCTCGTGAGCGCGATCGCGCCCCGGCTCAACGTCATCGGGTACGACCTGTCGAAGGAGCAGCTGTACTGGCTGGTCGCGATCCCGGGCCTCGCGGGCGGCCTGTTCCGGATGGCGTACACGTTCCTGCCGCCGATGCTGGGGACGCGCACGCTGGTCGGCGGGACGGCGACGCTCATGCTGCTGCCGATGGCGGGCTGGACGATGGCGGTCCGCGACCCGTCCACGCCGTACGCGGTGCTGCTGCTGCTCGCCGTCGCGGCGGGCCTGGGAGGCGGAGCTTTCGCCGGGTTCATGCCGTCGACGAGCTACTTCTTCCCGAAGCGGATGGCCGGCACCGCGCTGGGCCTGCAGGCGGGGCTGGGCAACTTCGGCGTGAGCCTCATCCAGTTCCTCGTGCCGTGGGTCATCGGGTTCGGCCTGCTCGGCACGGCCGTCCTGACGCCGCAGCAGAAGGCCGACGGCGGCGGTCAGCTGTGGCTGCACAACGCGGGCCTCGTCCTGGTGCCGTGGGTGCTGCTCGGCATCGGGCTCGCGGCGCTGTACCTCAAGCGCGTGCCGGTGACGGCGAACATCCGCGAGCAGGCGGACATCTTCCGCGACAGGCACACGTGGTTCATGACCGCGATCTACGTCATGACGTTCGGCGCGTTCTCCGGGTTCGCCGCGCAGCTCGGCCTGCTCACGCTCAACCTGTTCGGCGGGTTCGAGAACGCGCCCGACCCGCTGAAGTTCGCGTTCCTCGGCCCGCTGCTCGGCTCGATCACGCGCGCCGCGTGGGGTCCGCTGTGCGACCGGTTCGGCGGTGCGGTGTGGACGCTCGTCTCCGGCCTCGGCATGACCGTCAGCACCGTCTTCACGCTGTTCTTCCTGCGCCCGACGGACACGGCCTCGTTCGGCTGGTTCCTCGCCGGGATGCTGCTGATCTTCACGTTCGCGGGCATCGGCAACGCGGGCACGTTCAAGCAGATGCCGATGATCTTCGACCGCCGGCGTGCGGGCGGCGTCATCGGGTTCACGTCCGCGTGCGCAGCGTTCGGCCCGTTCCTCGTCGGCATGGCGCTGTCCGCCTGGTCGCCCACGGCGTTCTTCGTCGGGTGCGCCGTCTACTTCGCCGCCTGCACCGCCCTCACGTGGGTGCAGTACGCGCGTCCCGGCGCCCCGCGCCCCAGCTGACCCGGTCCGCCCTCTTCCCCCCGGAGGTCTCCGTGCCCGCACGTCACCAGCCCGCCGCCCCCGCGTCGTCCCCGCCCGGGACCGACCACCCGGCCGTCGACGCGCTCCTGCGCCTCGGCTCGCGCCTGCGGCCCGGCACGGTGTCGCCGGACCTGCGCAGCCTGTTCCTGGAGGGCGGCCGGAAGGGCGACGCGTTCTACCGGGACCGCTGGTCGCACGACAAGGTGGTGCGGTCGACGCACGGCGTGAACTGCACGGGGTCGTGCTCGTGGCAGGTGTACGTCAAGGACGGCATCATCACGTGGGAGACGCAGCAGACGGACTACCCGACGGTCGGCCCGGACTCCCCCGAGTACGAGCCGCGGGGGTGCCCGCGGGGCGCGTCGTTCTCCTGGTACACGTACTCGCCGACGCGCGTCCGGTATCCCTATGTGCGCGGCGTGCTGCTGCGGGCGTACCGCGAGGCCAAGGCGCGGACGGGCGACCCGGTCGCCGCGTGGGCGGAGGTCACGTCGGACCCGGAGACGGCGCGCGCGTACAAGTCGGCGCGCGGCAAGGGCGGGCTGGTCCGGGCGACGTGGGACGAGGCGTCGGAGATCGTCGCGGCCGCGCACGTGCACACCATCGCCGAGTACGGACCGGACCGCGTCGCGGGCTTCTCCCCCATCCCCGCGATGTCGATGGTGTCGCACGGGTCGGGCGCGCGGTTCGTCTCGATGCTCGGCGGGACCATGCTGTCGTTCTACGACTGGTACGCCGACCTGCCCGTCGCGTCGCCGCAGGTGTTCGGCGACCAGACGGACGTGCCCGAGTCCGCGGACTGGTGGAACGCGTCGTACCTCGTCATGTGGGGCTCCAACGTCCCGGTGACGCGCACGCCGGACGCGCACTTCCTCGCCGAGGCGCGCTACCGCGGGCAGAAGGTCGTCGCGGTCTCCCCCGACTACGCGGCGAACACCAAGCTCGCCGACGAGTGGCTGGCCCCGCACCCGGGCACGGACGGCGCGCTCGCGTTCGCGATGGGGCACGTCGTGCTGCGCGAGTTCCTCGTCGAGAAGCGCACCGCGCGGTTCGTCGACTACCTGCAGACGTTCACCGACGCGCCGCACCTCGTCACGCTCAAGCAGCGCGGCGACGCGTGGGTGCCGGACAAGTTCCTCACGGCCGACGCGCTGGGTGACGCCGCGGGTGCCGACGCCGCTGCCCGGGACGCCGCGTTCATGACCGTCGTGCTCGACGCCGCCGGCACCCCGCACGTGCCGAACGGCTCGCTGGGGCGCCGGTTCGACCCCGCGCAGGCGGGCCGCTGGAACCTCGACCTCGGCGGGGTCGAGCCCGTGCTGTCCGTCCGCGACCTCGACGCGGCCGCGGGCGGGGCCCCCGAGGCCGTCGCCGTCGACCTCCCCCGCTTCGACCTCGCCCCCGAGGCGGGTGCCGAGCACCAGGGGGGTGCGGGCGTCGTGCGCCGCGGCGTCCCCGTGACGCGGGTCGGCGGCCGCGTCGTCACGACCGTGTTCGACCTGCTCCTCGCGCAGTACGGCGTCGGCCGTGACGGCCTTCCGGGCGAGTGGCCGACCGGCTACGACGACGCGTCCACGCCCGGCACGCCCGCGTGGCAGGAGGAGATCACGTCCGTGCCCGCGGCGACGGCGGCGCGGATCGGGCGCGAGCTCGCGCAGAACGCCGAGGACTCGGGCGGCCGCTCGATGATCCTCATGGGCGCGGGCACCAACCACTGGTTCCACTCGGACACGATCTACCGCACGTTCCTCGCGCTCATGTCGATGACCGGCTGCCAGGGCGTCAACGGCGGCGGCTGGGCGCACTACGTCGGCCAGGAGAAGTGCCGACCCGTCACGGGCTGGGCGCAGTACGCGTTCGGGCTCGACTGGGTGCGGCCGCCGCGGCAGATGATCGGCACCGCGTTCTGGTACCTCGCGACGGACCAGTGGCGCTACGACGGGCTGCCCGCCGACGCGCTCGCGTCGCCGCTGGCCGAGGGCCGGTTCGCGGGCCGCACGACCGCCGACTGCCTGGTGGAGAGCGCGCAGCGCGGCTGGATGCCGTCCTACCCGACGTTCGACCGCAACCCGCTGGACCTCGTCGACGAGGCGCGCGCCGCCGGGGTGGACCCGGCGCAGCACGTGGTCGACGAGCTCGAGGCCGGTCGGCTGCGCTACGCGTGCGAGGACCCCGACGACCCCGCGAACTTCCCGCGCGTGCTCACCGTGTGGCGTGCCAACCTGCTGGGCTCGTCGGGCAAGGGCAACGAGTACTTCCTGCGGCACCTGCTCGGCACGGACTCCGCGGTGCGCGCGCCCGAGTCCGAGCCCGGGCGGCGACCGGAGTCGATGACGTGGCGGGACGAGGCACCGCGCGGCAAGCTCGACCTGCTCGTCACGAGCGACTTCCGGATGACGTCGACGACGCTGTTCAGCGACGTCGTGCTGCCCGCGGCGACCTGGTACGAGAAGCACGACCTGTCGACGACCGACATGCACCCCTACGTGCACTCGTTCAACCCGGCGATCGCGCCGCCGTGGCAGACGCGCACGGACTTCGACGTCTTCCACACCCTCGCCCGCGCGTTCCAGGACCTTGCCGCCGACCGGCTCGGCACGCGCGAGGACCTCGTCGCCGTGCCGCTGCTGCACGACACCCCCGACGAGCTCGCGACGCCGCACGGCGCGGTGCCCGACGCGGTGGGCCGCGTGCCGGGCGTCTCGATGCCGAGGCTCGTCGTCGTCGAGCGCGACTACGCGACGATCGCCGACCGGTGGGCCGCGCTCGGGCCGCTCACGGCGAAGGCCGGCATGGTGACGAAGGGCGTCGCGTTCTCCCCCGACGTCGAGGTCGCCGAGCTCGGCCGCGTCAACGGCACCGTCCGGGACGGCGTCGCCGCCGGGCAGCCGCGCCTCGACGACGCCAAGCACGTGTGCGAGGCGATCCTCGCGCTGTCCGGCACGACGAACGGCCGGCTCGCGGTGCAGGGCTTCGAGCGCGTCGAGAAGCGCACCGGCACCGAGCTCGCGTCGCTGGCCCGCGACCACGAGGGCAAACGGATCACGTTCGCCGACGTGCAGGCGCGGCCCGTGCCCGTCGTGACGTCGCCCGAGTGGTCGGGGTCGGAGCACGGCGGCCGGCGGTACTCGGCGTTCACGATCAACGTCGAGCACCTCAAGCCGTGGCACACGCTCACGGGCCGCCAGCACTTCTTCCTCGACCACGACTGGATGAGCGAGCTCGGCGAGAACCTGCCCGTCTACCGGCCGCCGCTCGACCTGCACCGGCTGTTCGGCGACGCGCGCCCGGGCTCGACCGCCGCGTCGGGAGCTCCGGGTTCCGACGGGCACGCCGAGGTCGCCGTCCGCTACCTGACGCCGCACTCCAAGTGGTCCATCCACTCGGAGTACCAGGACAACCTCCACATGCTCACGCTGTCGCGCGGCGGCCCGACGATCTGGATGTCGCCGCAGGACGCCGCGACCATCGGCGTCACCGACAACGAGTGGGTCGAGGCGTACAACCGCAACGGCGTCGTGGTCGCGCGCGCGGTGGTCTCGCACCGCATGCCCGCCGGGACGGTGTTCATGTACCACGCGAAGGACCGCACGGTGGACGTGCCCCGGTCGGAGACGTCGGGCCTGCGCGGTGGCATCCACAACTCGCTGACCCGTGTGCTGCTCAAGCCGAGCCACCTGGTCGGCGGGTACGCGCAGCTGTCGTTCGCGTTCAACTACCTCGGTCCGACGGGCAACCAGCGCGACGAGGTCACGACCATCCGCCGCCGGTCGCAGGAGGTGACGTACTGATGGGCTCCGTCGGGACGCGCGGGGGGTGGCTGCGGTGAAGGTCATGGCGCAGATGGCGATGGTCATGAACCTCGACAAGTGCATCGGGTGCCACACGTGCTCGGTGACCTGCAAGCAGGCGTGGACGAACCGCGCGGGCGTCGAGTACGTGTGGTTCAACAACGTCGAGACGCGGCCCGGCCAGGGCTACCCGCGCACGTACGAGGACCAGGACCGCTGGGGCGGCGGTTGGACGCGGAACAAGCGCGGCCGGCTGCGCCTGCGCTCGGGCGGTCGGTTCACCACGCTGTCGCACCTCTTCGCCAACCCCCGGCTCCCCGAGGTGAGCGACTACTACGAGCCGTGGACCTACGACTACGACGTCCTGCTCTCGGCGCCCCAGGGCGAGCACACGCCCGTCGCCCGGCCGAAGTCCCTGCTGACCGGCGAGGACACGAAGATCACGTGGTCGGCGAACTGGGACGACGACCTCGGCGGGTCGGCCGCGACGATGCAGAAGGACCCGGTCCTGGCGCAGATGAGCGACCGCGTGAAGGCCGAGCTCGAGCAGGCGTTCATGTTCTACCTGCCGCGCATCTGCGAGCACTGCCTCAACCCGTCGTGCGTCGCGTCGTGCCCGTCGGGCGCGATGTACAAGCGCGCGGAGGACGGCATCGTGCTGGTCGACCAGGACGCGTGCCGCGGCTGGCGCATGTGCGTGTCGGGCTGCCCGTACAAGAAGGTCTACTTCAACCACGTCACGGGCAAGGCCGAGAAGTGCACGCTGTGCTACCCGCGCCTCGAGGTCGGGCTGCCGACCGTCTGCTCGGAGACGTGCGTCGGCCGGCTGCGCTACCTCGGCCTCGTGCTCTACGACGCCGACCGTGTGCTGCAGGCCGCGTCGGTCGAGGACCCGCACGAGCTCCTCGCCGCACAGCGCTCGGTGCTGCTCGACCCGTCCGACCCCGCGGTGATGGCCGCCGCCGAGCGCGACGGCGTGCCGCACGACTGGGTCCTCGCCGCGCAGCGCTCGCCCGTGTGGGCGCTGATCTCACGGTTCGAGGTCGCGCTGCCGCTGCACCCCGAGTACCGGACGCTGCCGATGGTCTGGTACGTCCCGCCGCTGTCGCCCGTCGTCGACGTCGTGTCGGGCTCCGGCAACGACGGCGAGGACGCGCGCACGCTGTTCGCCGCGATCGACCGGCTGCGCATCCCCGTCGAGTACCTCGCCGGGCTGTTCACCGCGGGCGACACCCGCCCCGTCACCGCCGTCCTGCGCCGCCTCGCGGCGATGCGGGCGCACATGCGCAACGTCAACCTCGGCGTCGAGCAGGACCCACGCATCGCGGCGACCGTCGGCATGACCGGCGACGAGGTCGAGGCGATGTACCGGCTGCTCGCGATCGCGAAGTACGAGGACCGCTACGTCGTCCCGCCCGCCCACGCGGAGTCGGCCCGGGCGCTCGACGAGATCGCGGAGGGCGGGCTCGGGTGCTCGCTCGACGGCGCGGGCGGTCCCGGCATGGGCGGACCGCGAGCGCGCGGCGAGCGTCCGGCTGCGCTCGCCCGACCGGCGGTGGGCGTCGAGTCGTTCCACCCGGCGGCTCCGGCGTCCGCGTCCGACCGGCCGACGCGCGTCAACCTGCTGAACTGGGGCGGCGACAAGGGCGACGCGGGACTCTTCCCACCCACGAAGGGTCAGCCCGGCTACGGCGACGGCCCGACGGGGGCGCACGCATGAGCCGCCGCACGCTGCCGTTCCTCGACCCCGTGCGCGTCACGACCGGTGAGCGCGCGGTCGCGCACCTCGCCGCCGCGATGCTGCTCGACTACCCGACCGAGCACGTGCGCGCCCACCACGACCTGCTGCGCTCGACCGTGGCCGGGCTCCCGCACGGTGTCGCCCACGCGTTCCGCGTGCACCTCGACGCCGTCGCCGCGATGGACCTCGCCGAGCAGCAGGGGCACTACGTCGCGACGTTCGACCTGCGGCGACGCTGCGCGCTCTACCTGTCGTACTACTCGGCGGGCGACACGCGCCGTCGCGGCATGGCGCTCGTGACGTTCCGCGAGGCGTACCGCGCGTGCGGGTTCGAGGCGAGCGACGACGAGCTGCCCGACTTCCTGCCCGCGGTCCTGGAGCTGTCCGCACGGGCTCCCGGTCCCGTCGTCGACGCGCTGCTCGGCACGCACCGCGAGGGCCTCGAGCTCCTGCGGTCCGCGCTGCACGACGCCCGCAGCCCGTACGCGCACGTGCTCGACGCGGTGTGCCGCACGCTGCCCGCCGTCGACGCCGCGACCGCCGAGCGGTTCGCCGACCTCGTCGCGTCCGGCCCGCCCGGCGAGACCGTCGGGTTGTCCGCGCCCCTGCTCCCCTTCCCGACCGTGCGCCCGACGGAGGTGCCCGCATGACGTCCACCGCCGTGCTGCTGTGGGTCGTGGTCCCGTACGTCGCCGCGACCGTGTTCGTGGTCGGGCACGTGTGGCGGTACCGGCACGACCAGTTCGGCTGGACGACGCGGTCGTCGCAGGTGCACGAGAGCCGCCTGCTGCGCATCGGGTCGCCGATGTTCCACGTCGGGATCCTCATGGTGATCGGCGGGCACGTCGTCGGGCTGCTCGTCCCACGCGCCTGGCTGGAGGCGGTGGGCATCCACGAGCACGCGTACCACCTGGTCGCGACGTGGGCGGGCAGCATCGCGGCCGTGCTGACGATCGCCGGGCTCGCGATCCTCGTCTACCGGCGTCGCGTCGTCGCCGCCGTCCGCCGGGCCACCACGACCTCCGACAAGGTCATGTACGTCGTCCTCGCGGTGACGCTGTTCTGCGGCACCGCCGCGACCGTCCTGTTCCAGGTCCTCGGCGGCGGCTACGACTACCGCGGCTCGATCGCGCCGTGGATCCGCGGGCTGATGTCGCTGCGCCCCGACGCGTCGCTGATGGCCGACGTGCCCGGGATGTTCCAGGCGCACGTGCTCTCGGCCATGGTCCTGTTCGCGATCTGGCCGTTCACGCGGCTCGTGCACGTGCTGTCCGCGCCCGTCGGCTACCTGGTCCGCCCGTACGTCGTCTACCGCACCCGCGACGCCCAGCGTGGGACGCGTGTCACACGCCCCGGCTGGGAACGGGCCGAACGTCCCAGGGCTCCGGCCGAGCACCGATGACACGCTGACGACGGCCGTCCGGGACGACGTCCGCGCGACGCGGTCAGCCGCTTCGCCGCACCACCCCGACGACCTGCACCACCCCGTCCGACCTCGGACGACGCACGACCAGCAAGGCCCGCACCGACCGCACCGAGAGGGAGACCCCCATGGCAGCCGAGAACGTCGAGATCCTCACCACCGCCCCCGTCGCGGAGCCCGCCGGCCACACGTGCGGCTGCGGCGGTCACGACGAGGCCGACCCCGTCCTCGACGTCCGCACGATCCCGCACGCCATCCGCCACGCGACCGTCTTCGGCGCGTTCGAGGCGATCGCCCCGGGGAAGTCGCTGATCCTCGTCGCGCCGCACCTGCCGCGGCCGCTGCTGGCCCAGCTCGCCGAGCGCGCGCCCATCGAGTCCGAGGTGCTCGTCGACGGCCCCGACGCCTGGCACGTGAAGATCACCCGCACCGCCTGACGCGGACGACCCGAACGCCCCACGACCGGCCGCCCCGCATGGTCGCGGCCCGTACCCGTCCGTCGAGCACAACATCAGGAGCACTCCGGCCACGCCAGACGCCCCTGATGTTGTGCTCGACCGCGTCCGTCGTCGTCAGCGGACGGTGGCCGTGCAGGTGACCGACGACGGCTCGCCCGAGCCGGTGCCCTGGAAGCCGATCTCGGTGGCCTGACCCGCCGCGAGCGTCCCGTTCCACGCGGCGTTCGTGAACGTCCACGTCTGCCCGCTGACGCTGCTCTGCGAGCTCCACGCGTTCGCGACCGTGCCGTTCGGCAGCGTGACAGCGACCTTCCAGCCTGCGATCGACTGGTTCGCGGTGACCCGCACGCTCGTCACGAAGCCCCCGGGCCACGTGCTCGCGAGCGTGTAGCGCGCGGTGCAGGCGGCACCGCCCGACGTCGGGGTCGGGGTCGGGGTCGGCGTGGGCGTCGGTGTCACGGTCGGCGTCGGTGTCACGGTCGGCGTCGGTGTGACCGTCGGGGTCGGTGTGACCGTCGGTGTCGGCGTCGAACCCGACAGGACCGCCGCGAGCGCGGGGTACCACCGGTCGGCCATCTTGACGATGCCGGCGTCGCCGGGGTGCACGCCGTCGTAGGTGTCGGTCGCCGGCACCCACCCGGTCGCCTGGTCCACGACGACGATCGGCGACTGCGCGGTCGACAGGCCCGCGGCCCACGCGGGGATCGCGGCGTTGAGCGCGGCGGTCCGGCCCGGGCAGTCGGCGCAGGTCGGCGGCGCGACCGGGATGATCTGCGCGACGAGCACGGTCATGTGCGGGTTGCTGGCCCGCATCTGCTGCACGAGCGTCGTGTAGGCGTCGAGGATCTGCTGCGTCGACCGCGCGCTCCACACGTCGTTCGTGCCGAAGTGCATGAGGACGACGTCGGGCCGGGTCGCGGCGAGCCACGGCACGAGCTGGCCCTGCGCGGCGACGTTCGTGACGAGGTAGCCGCCGTGGCCCTCGTTGTCGCCGTCGTGCGCGATCCCGCAGCCCTGCGGACCCTGCGTGCCGACCATGTCGATGTTCGTGTACCCGTTCTGCTGGAGCTTCTGCCACAGCAGCGCGCGCCAGCAGCCGGGGTTGCCGGTGATCGAGTCGCCGAGCGGCATGATCCGCACGGGGTCGGCGGCCTGCGTCGGCCCGGCCAGCGCGAGCGCGCCGGCGAGCAGCAGCAGCACGGCGGTCAGGGCGCCCGCGAGCCGCCGCGAGAACGTCGTCGTCATGCGTGGTCCTCCCGTGGGGACGGCGCACGGGCACGTCCCGCGCGTCCGGCGGAGCACCTGCGGCCCGCCTCGTCGCAGCGTGGTGGCGCGGGCGCACCGAGGGCCAGTTGGAGCGCTTCGACGAAGCGTTTCGTCGTGACGATCCCCGGCGCGTCGGCCGTGAGAGAGTCGGGGCATGCCCGAGGTGACCCGAGCCCGCGTCGACGCGTGGACGTGGTCGGTGCGACTGTTCCCGACGCGCTCCGCGGCGGGGGCCGCGTGCCGGGCCGGTCACGTGCGCGTCAACGGTGAGCGCGCCAAGCCCGCGACGCAGGTCGTGCCCGGTGACGAGGTGCACGTGCGCGGGGGCGCCCGCGAGCGCGTCGTGATCGTGCAGCGCCTCATCGTGAAGCGGGTCGGCGCCGACGTCGCCGTCGCGTGCTACCTCGATCGCTCCCCCGCGGTCCCGCCCAAGGAGCACGTCGCCGTCGCCGGGCAGCGCGACCGCGGCGCGGGCCGCCCGACGAAGCGCGACCGCCGCCTCATCGAACGCCTCCGCGGCCACTGACCGCCTAGACGCCCTCGACGCCCTGCGCGCGCATCCAGGCGTCGACGCCCGTGACGGCAAGGATCTCGGTCACCGCACGCGGGGCGCCGTGGACGCGCACGCGGCGACCGGACTCGGTGACGTCGCGGACGAGGCGGACCAGGAGCGACAGCCCCGTCGAGTCGACGAACGTCACGTCCGCGCAGTCGAGGACCACGTCCTGGTCGCCGGCGGCGAGCGCCGCCCAGACGGGTGCGGCGGACTCGCGCACCGCGAGGTCGACCGCGCCCTCCAGGGTGATGCGCAGCGTCGTCCCCTCGGTCGCCACCGCGATGCCGCCGCTCACGCGCTCACCTCCGTCCGCAGCCCGAGCCGGGCCGACAGGGCCATCGCGTCGACGGGCGCGCGGACCTTCACGTCGTTGTCGAAGTAGACGAACACGTCGCGGCCGTCCGACGCGGGTGCCGCGCCGCGCAGCCGTCGCGCGTCGGCCGGATCGCCCCCGTCTGCCCAGGTCCGGATCTTCGCGGCCCACCGGTCGAGGGCGTCGTCCTCGTAGCCGCTCGTGTAGAGCTCGGTGTCGCCGTGCAGGCGGACGTAGACGACGTCGGACGTGACGTCCTCGATCACGGGCCACCGCCCGGCTGTGTCGGCGACGACCAGGCCGACGTCGTGCGCGCGCAGCAGGTCGACGAGGTCGGGCGTCTCGAACGTCGCGTGCCGGACCTCCAGGACGTGCCGCAGCGGGCGGTCGGCGTCGGTCGTCGTCCACGCGCGGTCGTCGAGCCGTTCGTCGTGCCGCGTCGCCATCTCGGCCGCGGCGGCCGTCGTGCGCGGCAGCAGGTCGAAGAACGCGGCGAGCCGGTCGGGGTGGAAGCCGAGGTTGGGCGGGAGCTGCCAGAGGACCGGCCCGAGCTTGGCGCCGAGCGCGAGGACGCCGCTCGCGAGGAAGTTCGCGACGGGCGTCTCGACGTCGGCGAGCTTGCGCATGTGCGTGACGAACCGCGGACCCTTGACGGAGAAGAGGAAGTCGTCGGGCGTCTGATCGGCCCACGCGCGGTAGCTCTCGGGGCGCTGCAGCGAGTAGAAGGAGCCGTTGATCTCGATGCTCGTCAGCCGCTGCGACGCGTACGCGAGCTCGAGCCGCTGGGGCAGGCCGCGCGGGTAGAAGACGCCACGCCAGGGGGCGTAGCGCCAGCCGCTGATCCCGACCCGGATGGCCACCGGCACAGCCTGCACGGCGGACGCCGGACCGGCATCCGGAAGGGCGCACACTGGTCGGGTGACCGTCGAGAGCTCCCCCGCGCGTGGCCCTGAGGGCGACGCGACGGCCCCGGTGCTCGTCGACGTCTACCGTCCGGACGGTCGGCTCGACGTGCGGCGCACGGTCGCGCCGCACCGTCGGGGTGCCGCGGACCCGTGCTGGTGGACCGCGCCGGACGGCGCGCTGTGGCACGCGCTCGCGACGCCCGACGGCCCGGCGACGCGTCGGCTGGCCGTGCACCGCGACGGTGTGCACGTCGCCGCGTGGGGGCCGGGCGCCGAGCGTGCCGTCGCGGGCGTGCCGCGCCTGCTCGGGGCGCACGACGACCCGTCGGGCTTCGACCCGACCCTGCACCCCGTCGTGCGGGACGCCCACCGCGGGCTGCCGGGGCTGGGGATCGGCGCGAGCGGCGACATGGTCGCGGCGCTCGTCGCCGGGATCCTCGAGCAGCGCGTCGTCGGGGCGGACGCGCGCGCCGCGTGGCGACGGCTCGTGACGCGGCACGGCACGCCCGCGCCCGGGCCGGTGCCCGCGTCGATGCGCGTGCCGCCGCCGTGGGTCGTCTGGCGGGAGATGCCCGTGTGGGAGTGGCGGCAGGCCGGCGTCGACGACCAGCGCTCGTCGACGATCCGCCGCGCGGCCGAGGTCGGTCGGCGGCTCGACGAGGCGGTCGACCTGCCGCTCACCGAGGCGCGACGACGGCTCCTCACCGTCCGGGGTATCGGGCCGTGGACCGTCGCCGAGACGACGTCCCGCGCGCTCGGCGACGCCGACGCGGTGTCGGTCGGCGACTTCCACCTCGCGCACCTCGTCGGGTGGGCGCTCACGGGCCGCCGCACCGACGACGCGGGCATGCTCGAGCTCCTCGAGCCGTGGCGCGGTCACCGGCAGCGCGTCATCCGGCTGATCGAGACCACGCTCGCGGGTCGCGCCCCCAAGTTCGGTCCGCGCTCGCCGCGCGCGCTCCCCCTGCGCTGACGTCCCTGCGCTGACGTCGCGACGCCCGGCCGGCGCGCGGTTGGCCACGCCGCCCGCCACGGGGCAGGATCGACCCCGACGAAAGGTGGGTCCCATGAGCTATCCGGTCATCGCGCCGCGCGACGAGGAGCGGACCGAGTCCGCAGGTCGCGTCGTCGGCGCGTTCTTCGCGTTCCTGCTGTTCGCGGCGGGGATCGTGCTGTTCGCGCTGTCGTTCCAGGGTCCCGACTGGAGCCACTGGACGTTCGTCGGCGCGATCGCGTCGATCACGCTGTCGTTCATGATCCCGACGACGATCCTGCCTGCGCTCGAAGGCGACTGACCGCACCGGTCCGGCGACCCCGCCGGGCTCGACGGCAGAGCGGCGAGCCCGGCGCGGACCCTCACCCGCGCCGGGCGCCCGTCAGCGGTGCGTCTGCGCGATCCGGACGTGGTTCCCGAACGGGTCGCGCAGGCCGAAGTCGATGCCGTACGGCCGCTCGGTCGGCTCCTCGGTGAGCTCCACCCCGCGCTCCTTGAGCGTCGCGTACGTCTGGTGCGCGTCGTCGGTCGTGAGGAACAGGTGGCCGCCCGTCGCGCCCTTCGCGACGAGCTCGCGCACCTGCTCGGCGGTCGCCGGGTCGAGCGACGGAGGACCGGGGCGCTCCAGCAGGACCTCCCGGTCCGGAGCACCGGGCACGCGGACCGTGAGCCAGCGCATGAAGCCGAGGTCCTGGTCGGTCCCGATCTCGAAGCCGAGCTTGCCGACGTAGAAGTCGAGCGCCTCGTCCTGGTCGAGCACGTAGATCTGGGTGATGGAGATGGAGTTCAGCATGCCGCCGACGCTACTGAGCGCCGTCAGGTCGACGCTTCTCCGAAACTGCTCGGCCTGACCCACGCCTTGGTGAAGCACGTCGGTGCGATGGCGAGCGGCCCGCGCGCACGGTGCTGGGTCGGCGACTCGCCGACGACGTCGCGGAACGTGCGGCTGAACGTGCCGAGGCTCGTGAAGCCGACGGCCAGGCAGATCTCGGTGACGCTGCGGTCGGTCTCGCGCAGCATCAGCATCGCGCGCTCGACGCGCCGACGCTGCAGGTAGCGGTGCGGGGTCTCGCCGAACGTCGCGCGGAACGTGCGGATGAAGTGCGCCTCCGACACGTGCGCGACGCGCGCGAGCGACGGCACGTCGAGCGGCTCGGCGTACGCGCGGTCCATCGCGTCGCGGGCGCGCAGCATGCGCCGGTTGGTGTCCTCGACGGCCTTGCTCACGCCCGTCATCGAACCACCGTCGGGCGCCCGTCAGGCGCGTCCGGCCGTCGCGGACGGGCCGTCGGGAGGCCGTGGATCCCGACCACCCGGGAGGACGAGCGTCGGTCCCGGCGGCGAAGGGCACGGTGGTCGCGGACATCGGGGCCTTCGCGACCGCGAACCCGCCCGCGTCCGACTTCCTCGTCCCGACCGGTGTGCAGTTCGCGTTCGAGCCGTACCGCGACGGGTTCCTCGTCTCCGACGGGCACCACAACCGCCTCCACCAGGTGCGCCACGACGGCGCCGTGTCGGTGCGGCTGGCGCTGCCGAACGTCGTCCCGACGGGTCTGGCCCTCAAGGGGTCGACGGTGTTCGTCGCGGAGTCCGGACCGCTGCCGCACCTGCCGCAGGACGGCAAGGTCGGCGCGTTCGGCCCGCGCGCGTCCAGCGCCACGACCGTCGCGGCGGGCGGTCCGCTCATGGTGGAGTCGAGTGGGCCCGCGGGCACCGGCTGTACGCGCTCGCGCAGGGCGACTGGCCGCTCGGCGGCGAGGCGGGCTCCCCCGCGGCGCCCGGCACGGGCCGGTTGTACTCCGTCGGCCACCACGGCGCGCTGCGGCTCGTCGCGGACGGTCTCGACCAGCCGACGTCGTTCCAGGTCGTGCACGGCACGGCCTGGGTCGTGACCCTCGGCGGCGAGGTCTGGCGGGTCGGTCCCGGGCGCTGAGGCGTCAGGCCCGCTCGTCCCCCGCCTCGTGCACCCAGCGGGCGATCTGCACCCGGTTCGTCGCGTCCAGCTTGGTGAGGACGTTCCCGACGTGCGTCTTCACGGTCGCGACACCGAGGTGCAGCGCCCGCGCGATCTCGGCGTTCGACATGCCCGCCCCGACGGCCTCGGCGACCTCACGCTCGCGGTCGGTCAGCGTCGCGAGCAGCGCACGCGCCCGCGCACGGGGCGGGTCGCCGGCGGGGGCGGCGGTCACCGCGGCGATGAGCTGCGAGGTCACGCTCGGCGACAGCATGGGCTCGCCCTGCGCGACGCGCCGGACGGCAGCGACCAGGTCGGCCGGCGGGGTGTCCTTCAGCAGGAACCCCGCCGCCCCCTGGCGCAGCGCGGTGAGCACGAGGTCGTCGGCGTCGAACGTCGTGAGGACGAGGACGCGCGCCCGCGAGCCGAGGTCGCGCAGCCGCCGGTGCGCGGCGAGCCCGTCCATGCGCGGCATCCGGACGTCCATGAGGACGACGTCGGGCGCGGTCCGGACGACCACGTCGACACCTTGCTGGCCGTCGGCCGCCTCGCCCACGAGCTCGAGGTCGGGAGCGCCCCCGAGGATGAGCCCGAGCCCGGTGCGCACGAGCGGGTCGTCGTCGACCACGACGACCCGGACGACCGGGCTCACGCCGGCCACGGCAGCCGTGCGCGGACCACGAACGTGCCGTCGGCCTGGTAGCCGTGCTCGAGCTCGCCGCCCGCGAGCGTCGCACGCTCGGTCAGACCGACGAGCCCGACACCCGGCCGGTGCCCGGCGCCGACGGTGAGCAGCGCCCGGTTGCGGACCTCGACCGCGAGGGCGCCGCCCGGCGCTCCCGCGAGCACGATCTCGACGGGCTGGCGCGGGGCGTGCTTGCGGGCGTTCGTCAGGGCCTCCTGCACGACGCGGAAGGCCGTGCGCGACACCGACGCGGCCAGGTCGCGCGTCGCCTCGGGCGCGAGGGCACCCGTGTCGAGGCTCACCTCCGCACCCGCCTCGCGCGCCTCGGCGACCAGCGCCGGGATCTCCTGGAGCGTCGGCTGCGGCCGCTCGACGGCGTCGGGCTGCGACGGGTCCCGCAGGACGCCGAGCACGTCGCGCAGCTCGGCGAGCGCGGCGTGCGCCGCGGCCGCGATCGTGCCGGCCGTCTCGACGACCTGCTCGCGCGAGAGGTCGTCCCGGTACGCGAGCGCACCCGCGTGCAGCGCGACGAGCGAGATGCGGTGCGCGAGCACGTCGTGCATCTCGCGCGCGATGCGGGTGCGCTCCGCCTCGCGCGCGACCTCCGCCGCGAGCGCCTGCTCGCGCTCGGCGGCCTGCGCACGGGCGTGCAGCGACGCGACCAGCTCGCGGCGGGTCGCGATCCCGTGACCCGTGCCGATCGTGACCGCGAGGACCAGGACGCCGATGAGGACGTCGGTGAGGTGCGTGACGGGTGACGTGCTGGTCGCCCACACGCGCGGCACGTGGACGAACGTCGAGTAGAGGGTCGCGGCGAGCCACGTGAGGCCGGCGACGACGAGCCAGCGGCCGCGGCGCCACGTCGCGAGCGACACGATCGCGAAGGTCGCCGGCCCGACGGCCACCACGGACACGGCGGTCGCCGCGGTCGCCGCCACCGCGATCGCGAGCGGGTACCGGCGTCGCAGCGGAAGGAGCGCGAGCGTGGCGACGCCGAGCGCGAGGTCGAGGACGATCGCGCCTCCGACGACCTCGTCGGGCGGCGGCGACGCGGTCTCGCCGACGGCCTCGGGCATGGCGAGCGCGACGACCTGCGCCATCCACAGCGCGACGCCGAGACCCGCGGCGAGGAGGTACCGCCACGCGCGCGACCACCCCCGCCACCGCGGGTGCAGCCAGACGTCGGGCGTCGGGGGCGCGACGACGACGGAGGACATGCCGCCAGCGTAGAGGCGGCGCCCACGGCGCAGGTCAGCCGTCGGGCGGGCCGGCCTCCACCCTTGTGCGGAGGCCGTCCGGGCGAGCGGGCACCGTCAGCGCAGGGCGGCGCGCGAGCGGCGGTCGTTCTCGTGCTGGATCGCGTCGACGAGCTCGGCCTTCGTCATGCGCGAGCGCCCGCGAACCTCGAGCTCGGTGGCGACCTCGTACAGGTGCGTCTTGGACGCGTTCGCGTCGACGCCGCCGGCGGTCGGGGCGTCGCTGTCGAGCCCGCCCTCCTCGGAGCGCGCGTCGGAGGGCCCGTACTCCTCCTTGGGCCGCCAGCTGTCGCCGACCTTCTCGTGCGTGTGCTTGAGCGCGGCGAACGCGACGCGGTAGGCCCGCTCCTCGTCGCCGCCGTACTGCTCGAGCGCGGCGTCGTGCGCGTGCGCGAACGTCCGCTGCGCCTTGTCGTCCGAGCGCTGCAGGGTGCTGGGCAGCTCGTCCGGGATCGGGTCGCCGTTGCGCTTCGTCTTGGGCACGGTGCGGCTCCTTCGCGTGGACCGGTCTCCTGCCCCATCGTGCGACCTGCGCCACGCCACCGCAGCACGACCGCACCGAGCCGTCGACCGGCCCACGAGTAGGCTCGCGCGGTCGGACGACAGGGAGGTGACGCCGATGGCGGCGACGCCCGACGGCCGGACCGTCCTCGAGCTCCGGGCCGACTGCACGCGGTGCGCGGCCCTGTGCTGCGCGGGTCTGCCGTTCCAGCGGTCCGCGGACTTCGCGTTCGACAAGCCCGGTGGGGTGCCGTGCGGGAACCTGCGCGACGACCTGCGGTGCGGCGTGCACGCGCAGCTGCGCGAGCGCGGGTTCGCCGGGTGCACGGTGTTCGACTGCTTCGGCGCCGGGCAGCACGTGACGGCCGCGTTCGAGGGCCGGGACTGGCGCGACGGGCCGGACGTCGCGGGGCGGATGTTCACGGCGTTCGGGGTGCAGCGCCGGTTGCACGAGCTCGCGTGGTACCTCGTCGACGCGGTCGACCGCCCGGTCGACGCACCGCTGCGGGACGAGGCCCGTGCCCTGCTCGCCCGCGTCAGCGCCGTCGCCGACGCCGCGCCCGACGCACCCGACCGAGGTGACGTCGACGACCTCCACGGGTCCGTCGTCGACGTGCTCGGGCGGATCAGCGCGGCCGTCCGCGGTGCGGCACGGCGGTCGCTGCCCGGGCGGCGGCGCGACCGGCGACGCGCCGACCTGGTCGGGGCGCGGCTGCGCGACGCGGACCTGCGCACGGTCGACCTGCGCGGCGCGTGGCTCATGGGCGCGGACCTGCGGGGTGCGGACCTGCGGCTCGCGGACCTCGTCGGCGCCGACCTGCGCGGTGCCGACCTGCGCGGCGCGGACCTCTCGGACGCGCTCTTCGTCACGGGTCCGCAGGCCGCCGCGGCGCGCGGCGACGCCACGACGCGACTGCCGGACCGCGTGCCGCGTCCCACGCACTGGACGGCCGCACCCACCCGCTGACCTGCGACGACGGCGTGTCACGACCGACACGCCGTCAACGCGGGCCGAGACTCCCCCGCACGGCCGAGCGCCCGAGACTTTGGTCACACGTGCGCCAAGACCCACCGCTCTACGTTCGAAGAACGAGCAAAGGGTTTCCGCACGAGCCGAGGAAGACCGTGTCCACAACACCGTCGCGCGACAGCGCGACCACCACCTGTCCCATCGCCCGTCCCGCCGCACGACACACCCCTCCCCCGGCTCGCACCGCCGGCCGCGCCCGCACCGCCACGACGACCGCCGGCTGGGTCGCGCTCGCCGCCGTCGTCGCCCTCCTGTCCGGGTGCGCCGGCACCACCTCCGCCGACGCCGCCACCACCGGCGGCACGCCGCACGGCGGCGAGGCCGGTCTCGCCCTCCCCGATCTCGGGACCGTCACGATCGCCGGGCTGCCCGGGCGCGTCTGGCTCGGCGTCGGCCTCGTCGTGTGCGCGCTGGGGCTCGCGTTCGGGGTGACCGTCGTCGCGCAGCTCAAGCGGCTGCCGGTGCACGGGTCGATGCGAGCCGTGTCGGAGCTCATCTACACGACGTGCAAGGCGTACCTCGTGCAGCAGGGACGCTTCCTGCTCGTGCTGTGGGGCTTCATCGCCGCGGTGATCGTCGTCTACTACCGCGTCCTCGTCGGGTTCGACTGGGGGCGCGTCGCGGTCGTCATCGCGTTCAGCCTGGTCGGCATGGCCGGGTCGTACTCGGTCGCGTGGTTCGGCATCCGCGTCAACACCTACGCGAACTCCCGCACGGCGTTCGCCGCGCTGCGGGGGCGCGCCCTGCCGCTGCACCGGATCCCGCTGCGGTCCGGGATGGCGATCGGCATGGTGCTCATCAGCCTCGAGCTCGCGATCATGCTGGTCATCCTGCTGTTCCTGCCCGGCGACCTCGCGGGCGCGTGCTTCATCGGGTTCGCGGTCGGCGAGTCGCTCGGCGCCGCGGCGCTGCGCATCGCGGGCGGCATCTTCACGAAGATCGCCGACATCGGCTCCGACCTCATGAAGATCGCGTTCAAGATCAAGGAGGACGACGCCCGCAACCCCGGCGTGATCGCCGACTGCACGGGCGACAACGCGGGCGACTCCGTCGGCCCGAGCGCCGACGGGTTCGAGACGTACGGCGTCACCGGCGTCGCGCTCGTGACCTTCGTGCTGCTCGGCGTCCCCGACCCGGGCGTCCAGGCCGCGCTGCTCGTCTGGATCTTCGTCGTGCGCGCCGTGATGATCGCCGCGTCGGGCGTGTCCTACACCGTCAACGACCTGTGGGCGTCGCGCCGGTACGCGGGTGCCGAGCGCATGGACTTCGAGAAGCCGCTCACGTCGCTCGTCTGGCTGACGTCGGCCGTCTGCATCGCCGCGACGTTCGCGACGACGTGGCTCGTCCTCGCCGACGGCACCCCGGGCCTGTGGTGGAAGCTCGCGACGATCATCTCCTGCGGCACCCTGGCCGGCGCGCTCATCCCCGAGCTCGTCAAGGTGTTCACCAGCACCGGCAGCCGGCACACGCGCGAGGTCGTCGCGTCGTCCCGCGAGGGCGGCCCGTCGCTCAACATCCTGTCCGGCCTCGTCGCGGGCAACTTCTCCGCCTACTGGCTCGGGATGGCGATCGTCGTGCTCATGGGCGCCGCCTACCTGGTGAGCGAGCTCGGGCTCGCCGACGTCATGCACGCGCCCGCGGTGTTCGCGTTCGGGCTCGTCGCGTTCGGGTTCCTGGGCATGGGTCCCGTGACCATCGCCGTCGACTCCTACGGCCCGGTCACCGACAACGCGCAGAGCGTCTACGAGCTGTCGGGCATCGAGCAGGCCGACGAGGACGCGCTGTCCGAGGAGCTCGGCGGCGCACCGGCGTGGCAGCACGCCAAGCAGCTCCTCGAGGAGAACGACGGCGCGGGGAACACGTTCAAGGCGACCGCCAAGCCCGTGCTCATCGGCACGGCCGTCGTCGGCGCCACCACGATGATCTTCTCGATCATCATGGGCCTCACCGACGGGCTCACGACGGGCCTCGAGAACCTCTCGCTGCTGCACCCGCCGTTCCTGCTCGGCCTCGTCGCGGGCGGCTCGGTCATCTACTGGTTCACGGGCGCCTCCACGCAGGCCGTCACCACCGGCGCCTACCGCGCCGTCGAGTTCATCCGCACGCACATCCGCCTCGACGGCACCGCCGCGGCCAGCGAGGCCGACTCGCGCCGCGTCGTCGAGATCTGCACCCAGTACGCGCAGCGCGGCATGCTCACGATGTTCCTCGGCGTGTTCTTCGCGACGCTCGCGTTCGCGTTCGTCGAGCCGTACCTCTTCGTCGGCTACCTCGTCTCCATCGCGCTGTTCGGCCTCTACCAGGCGATCTTCATGGCCAACGCGGGCGGCGCCTGGGACAACGCGAAGAAGATCGTCGAGACCGAGCTGCACGCGAACGGCACCCCGCTGCACGACGCGACCGTCGTCGGCGACACCGTCGGCGACCCGTTCAAGGACACCTCGTCCGTCGCGCTCAACCCGGTCATCAAGTTCACGACGCTCTTCGGCCTCCTCGCGGTCGACCTCGCCGTGCAGCTGTCCGGGCAGGGCCGGCACGCGCTCGTGCTCGTGCTCGCCGGGGTCTTCTTCCTCGCGTCGACGTACTTCGTGCACCGGTCCTTCTACGGCATGCGGATCGAGTCGCACGCGACGCCGGGCGACGCCGAAGGCGTGCCCGCCACGGACGACGACGCGGTTGCGGACGACGACACGACCGGGGCCCTGCTCCCGCAGCAGGCGAACCCCGTCGACGACGCGGTCCCGACGCGCGTCTGACCCCACGCCCCCGGACCGGACGCGGAAGCCGACCCCCGTCCGGTCCGGGCCTGCCCTGTCGTGGGCCCTCCGGCCCGCCCCGGGCGCAGCGCGAGGACGTCAGCCGGGCAGGCGGACCTCAGCGCGCAGGCCGCCGAGGACCGCGTCGGCCAGGACGACGTCGCCACCCTGCTCGCGGGCCATCTCACGCGCGATGGCCAGGCCCAGGCCGCTGCCGCCCGCCTCACGCTCGCGGGCGTCGTCGAGGCGCACGAAACGCTCGAACACCCGCTCGCGGTCCTCGGCCGGGATGCCCCTGCCGTCGTCCTCGACCACGACCGACCCCTCGGCGACGGTCACGACGACGCGCGACGCGGCGTGCCGGAGCGCGTTGCCGACGAGGTTGCGCACGACCCGGCCGGTCGCGACGGCGTCGCAGCGCGCGTGCCCGGCACCGTGCACGTCGACCGTCACCGCCGGGGTCGCCCCGGTCTCGCCGTCCACCACGTCGGCCACGAGCGCGGCCAGGTCGACGTCCTCGGCGCGCAGCGGTGCGGAACCGACCCGTGCCAGGAGCAGCAGGTCGTCGACGAGCGACTGCATACGCGCCGCCTCGCGCTCGGCGTCGGCGACGACCTCCGCCTGGGGGTAGGCGTCGGGGTGGGCGCGCGCGACGTCGAGGGTCGCGCGCAGCGACGCGAGCGGCGACCGGAGCTCGTGGGCCGCGTCGGCGACGAACGACCGCTGCCGGGCGGCGCTCGTCTCGAGGCGGTCGAGCATGTCGTTGAGCGTCCGGGCCAGCGCGGCGAGCTCGTCGTCGACGGGCGGCACGGGCAGCGACCCGGAACCGCCGGTGCGCGCGACGTCGGCGGCGGCCCGGCGCAGCTCGTCGACGGGTCGCAGCGCGCGGCCGATGACGGCCCAGATCGAGGCCGCGAGCAGCGCGGTGAGCACGGGCACGACGACGACGAGCGCGAGCCGCAGCGCACCGACCAGCCCGCGCACCTCGTCGAGCGGCACGGTCGCGACGGCGACGACCGGCTCGCCGCGGTAGGTCGCGTTGCGCAGCGCGACGCGCGCGTCGGGGTCGTAGCCGCTGTCGGTCGTGGTGGAGACGATCACCTCGTCGCCGTGCGGGCGCAGCGCCGCGAGGGTGTCGGTGGGCAGCAGCGGCAGGGTGCGGGACGCGTTGGCGGACGTCGCGAGGACGCGCCCGTCGGCGTCGAGGAGCTGCGCGATCTCGCCGCGCTCGGCGACGGGCAGCGGGTCGGGCACGCGGTCGGCGTCGGCGAGGTCGGCGACGGTGTCGACGCGGTCGCGCACGGTCTCGTCGAGCGCGGACACCCGGCCCGCCGACAGCACGGACGTGAGCACGACCGCCCCGACGGCGAGCGTCACCATGAGCAGCCCCGCGGTGAGCGCGGTCAGCCGCAGCCGCAGCGACCCGCGCCAGACCCGTCGGCCCGCCACGGCGTCAGCCGGCCACGCGGTACCCGGCACCGCGGACCGTCGCGACGGTGTCGCGGCCGAGCTTGCGGCGCAGGTACCCGACGTAGACCTCGACGACGTTGACGTCCTCGCCGGTCCCCTCCCACACGTGGTCGCGCAGCTCGACCTTGCCCACGACGCGGTCGGCGTGCCGCATGAGGTACTCGAGCAGCGCGAGCTCACGGACCGTCAGGACCACCTCCGCACCACCCCGCGTGACGGTCCGGGCGGACGGGTCGAGCACCAGGTCGCCCACCGTCAGCACCGCCGGGCGCACCTGCGGCGGGCGGCGCAGCAACGCACGCAACCGGGCGACGAGCACCACGAACGCGAACGGCTTCGTCAGGTAGTCGTCGGCGCCGACGTCGAGCCCGTCGGCGACGTCGTACTCGCCGTCCTTCGCGGACAGCAGCAGCACAGGCGTGAAGACGTCCTGCGCGCGCAGGGCCGTCACGACGTCGTACCCGTTGCGCCGCGGCAGCATGATGTCGAGGACGATCGCGTCGTACTCGTGGTCGAGCGCCATGCGCAGTCCGGTGTCGCCGTCGTGCGCGACGTCCACCGCGAAGCCCTCCGCGGACAGGCCGCGGTGCAGCGCGCTCGTCAGCCCGCGCTCGTCGTCCACCACGAGTACCCGCACGTCGGCAGCATGCCACCCGCCGCACGCCAGGGGGCCGCCCGGCGGACGGAGTGCGTCTCAGGATGCCCACAGGGGCCGTGACGCACAGTGGTCTCATGACCGAGACACAGCCCACCCCGCAACCGGCGGCCCCGGCACGCCGGTCCCTGTCCCCCCGAGCCCGGTGGGCGGTGCCCGCCGTGGCCGCCGTCGCCGTCGGCGCCGCCGTGATGGGCCCGCCGCTGTTCGCCAGCGCGGGCGACGACGGCCTGCCGCCCGTGACGCCCGAGCAGCTCGTCGCGAAGGTCGTCGAGAAGGACGCCCCCGCCCTGTCCGGCACGGTCGTCTACACCGCGCGCCTCGGCCTGCCGTCGCTGCCGTTCGGCCCCGGCGGCGCGAGCGCCGACCCCGTCAACCTCATGTCCGGCTCGTCGACGCTGCGCCTGTGGTCCGACGGCGAGCAGCGCTCGCGCGTCGCGCTGCTCGGCGCCGCGTCCGAGTACTCGGTCGTGCACGACGGCACGCAGGCATGGACGTACTCGAGCGACGACGACGAGGTCGTGCACTACACGGTCGACCCGGCGGACGCCGCGACGCTCGAGAAGCTCGCGACCGAGGGCCCGGCGGTCAAGGGCGACCTGCCCACGCCGCAGGACGCCGCCGAGCAGGCACTCGCGCACGCTCAGGAGCTCTCGACGGTGTCCGTCGACGGCCAGACGACGGTCGCGGGGCGCGACGCGTACCAGCTCGTCGTCACGCCGAAGAGCACGACGACGCTCGTCGGGCGCGTCGTCGTCGCGGTCGACGCGACCGAGTGGACGCCGTTGCGCGTGCAGGTGTGGAGCGCGTCGGACGACACCGAGCCCGCGCTCGAGGTCGGGTTCACCGACGTGTCGTTCTCCACGCCGTCCGACTCCGTCCTCACGTTCTCGCCGCCCGCGGGCGCGCAGGTCCGCGAGGTCGTCGTGCCGCTGCCGACGGACGCCGAGATGGCCGCCGCGCAGCAGGAGCACACCGACGGTGCGCTGCCGCAGGGCGTCACGGTGCACGGCGAGGGCTGGGACACCGTGGTCGAGGTCAGCGGCGTCGACGTGACCGGCGCACTGGCGGGCGACCCGCAGGCGCTCGCCGAGCTGCAGGAGCACGAGCCGACGATCGGGTCGGACAGCGCGCAGGCGCTGCTCGAGGACTTCGGCGGCGACCCGTCGGACAAGGCGGACATGGGCGAGATCGACCCGTCGGCCCTGCTCGACTCGATCGCCACGCCCGTCCCGGGCGGCCGCGTGGTCACCTCCGACCTGTTCAGCGTCCTGCTCACCGACGACGGCCGGGTGCTGGTCGGCGCCGTGTCCCCCGAGACGCTGCAAGGGCTGGCGTGAGCACGACCGTGCTCGACCCCGCGCGGGTCGGTCAGGGGTCCGGTGACGACACCGGGCCCCTGGCCGTGCGCACGGAGGGGCTGACGAAGCGGTTCCGCGGCGGGCAGGTCGCGGTCGACGACCTGGCGCTGCGCGTGCCGCGCGGCGCGGTGTACGGCTTCCTCGGGCCCAACGGGTCGGGCAAGACGACGACGATCCGCATGCTGCTGGGACTCGTGCGGCCGACGGCGGGCTCCGCGTGGTTGCTCGACGCCCCCGTGCCCGAGGCGTCCGCGTCGGTGCTGCCGCGCGTGGGCGCGCTCGTCGAGGGGCCTGCGTTCCACCCGTACCTGTCCGGGCGGGACAACCTGGCCCGGCTCGAGGCCGCCGACGCGACCGCCGACCCGCGGACCGCCGACCGCCGCGCCGCGGAGGCGCTCGACCGCGTCGGGCTCGGCGCTGCGGCCGACAAGCGGTACCGGCAGTACTCGCTGGGCATGAAGCAGCGGCTCGGGCTGGCCGCCGCGCTCCTGCGCCCGCGCGACCTCCTCGTGCTCGACGAGCCGACCAACGGCCTCGACCCGCAGGGCACGCGCGAGGTCCGCCACCTGGTCCGGGAGCTCGCCGACGCGGGCACGACGGTGCTCGTCTCGTCGCACCTGCTCGCCGAGATCGAGCAGGTGTGCACGCACGTCGGGATCATGCGCGCGGGGCGGATGGTCCTGCAGGGCGACCGGTCCGTGCTCGTGGCGCGCGGGGCGTCGCGGCTGCGGGTCACGACGACGACGGGTCTGGCCGGTGCCGCGGCGCGCGTGCTCGACACGCTCGGGCTGGACGAGGTCGCCGTCGACGGGATCCAGGTCGACGCGCTGCTCGGCGACGTCGCGCCCGAGAAGGTGTCGGCGGCGCTCGTCGCCGCGGGGGTCGACCTCGTCGGGTTCGAGGTGCGGCACCCGAGCCTGGAGGAGATCTTCGTCGAGCTGACCGGGGAGGGTTTCGATGTCGCACGCTGACCCGCGACCGGGCGTCGCACCCGCAGGAGCGGGCGCCACGGCGGCGGTCGCGACCGCCACACCCCCGCTGCGGCCCGTCCGCGGCGCGTTCGGACGCCTCCTGCGCAGCGAGCTGCGGCTCGTCCTCGGCCGGCGCCGCAACCTCGTGCTGCTGTCCGGCCTGGGCGCCGTCCCGCTGCTGCTGGGCCTCGTCGTGTTCTTCACGCGCGACACCGCGATGGCGGGCGAGGGACCCGGCTTCATCGGGCGGGTCACGGAGAACGGGCTGTTCCTCGTCGTCGCGTCGGTGTTCGTCTGCCTGCCGTTCCTGCTGCCCCTCACGGTCGGCATCGCGTCAGGCGACGCGGTCGCGGGCGAGGCGTCGACGGGCACGCTGCGCTACCTGCTCGTCACGCCCGTCGGCCGTAGCCGCCTGCTCGTCGTCAAGGCGATCGGGGCGCTCGCGTTCGTCGCGGCCGCGGTGCTCGCGATCGCGGTCGTCGGGCTCGTCGCGGGCGCGCTGCTGTTCGGGCTGCGGGACGTCGTGCTGCTCTCGGGCGACACGGTGCCGCTCGCGGCGGGTGCGCTGCGCGTCGCGGGGATCGTCGCGTTCGTCGGCCTGTCGATGACCGGGCTCGTCGCGGTCGGGCTGTTCTTCTCGACGCTCACCGAGGTCCCGGTCGGGGCGATGGCGGCGACCGTCGTCGTCGCGATCGTGTCCGGCGTCCTGGACACGCTGCCCGCGCTCGACGCGATCCGGCCCGGCCTGCTCACGCACCACTGGCTCGACTTCGCCGAGCTGCTGCGCATCTCCCCCGACTGGGGCGTGGTGCTCGGCGGGCTCGGGGTGCAGGCCGCGTGGGTCGCGGTGTTCGCGTCGCTCGCGTGGGCGCGCTTCACGACGGCCGACGTGTCGTCCTGACCCGGTGCGGTCGCGGGCGTCCACGACGCGGGACGCCCGTGACCGCCGGAAGCAGCACGGTGCCCGGACGGTTGACAATGGTGTCTCCGCATCGTCCGACAGGAAGCGTGCCGTGAACCAGCCTCGTATGAACGTCGAGTCGTTCAACCTCGACCACCGCACCGTCGCCGCACCGTACGTCCGCCTCGCGGACCAGAAGGTCCTGCCCGCGGGCGACGTGATCCAGAAGTACGACGTGCGCTTCACGCAGCCCAACAAGGGCCACCTCGAGATGCCGGCCGTGCACTCGCTCGAGCACCTGTTCGCCGAGCACTCGCGCAACCACTCGGACCGCGTGATCGACTTCTCGCCGATGGGCTGCCAGACCGGCTTCTACCTGATCCTCCAGGGCGAGTGGGACTACGACGACGTGCTCGGCCTCGTGCAGTCGACGCTCGAGGACGTCGTCGAGGCGACCGAGGTGCCCGCCGCGAACGAGGTGCAGTGCGGGTGGGGCGCGAACCACACGCTCGAGGGTGCCCAGGAGGCCGCGCGCGGGTTCCTCGCGGAGCGCGCCGGCTGGAGCACGGTGACCGCGTGATCGCCGTCGACGCCGTCGTCGTCACGGCCATGGCCGACGAGGCGGCACCGTTCGTCGCGCGTGCCGACTTCGTCGGGCCGGTCACGCGCGTGGGCCACGCGCAGCACCGCATGCTCACGCTCGCCGGACGGCAGGTCCTGCTCGTCGTCAGCGGCATCGGGCTCGTCAACGCCGCGACCGCCGCGGCCGTCGCCATCAACGCCACGCACCCCCGCGCGCTCGTGAGCGCGGGCAGTGCCGGCGGGGTGGGCGTCGAGGTGCGGGTCGGGGACGTCGTCGTCGGGTCGGAGTACGTGTACTCGGGCGCGGACGCGCGCGCGTTCGGCTACGAGCTCGGCCAGGTCCCCGGCATGCCCGAGGTCTACGCCGCCGAGCACGCGCTGCACGACGCCGCCACCGCGGCGACCGTCGACCTGCGCGTCCTGTCCGGCACCGTGCTGTCGGGCGACGCGTTCATCGACGCGTCTCGCGTCGACGCGATCCGCTCGGCGTTCCCGGGCGCGCTCGCGACCGACATGGAGTCCGCGGCGCTCGCGCACACCAGCCACCTGTACGGCGTGCCGTTCCTGTCCGTGCGCGGCATCTCCGACCTGTGCGGGCCCGTCGCGAACGACGACTTCCTCACGCACGTCGACGACGCCGCGGACCGCTCGGCCGCGGTCGTCATCGAGCTCCTCCGCGCGATGGCCGAGGAGCCCACGCCGCACCTCGTGCCCTGACGCCCGAGCGGGACCGGGCGCCGTCGTGGTGCCCGGTCCGCTCGCGTCCGGCAACCTCCGGCCACCGACCCGCGGTCGACGTGACCGTCATGGCTCGATCTCGAACGACACCCGGTGCCCGGGCGCCTCGTCGGTCACGTCCACCGACGTCACGGACGCCCCGCGCGGCCCCTGCCGCGCCCAGCCGACGAACTCGTGGACCGCCTCCGCGTCGCCCTCGACGACCGCCTCGACGGCCCCGTCGGACCGGTTCCGCACCCACCCGGCGACGCCGAGCCGCGCGGCCTCGCGCGCCGCGCTCCACCGGTAGCCGACGCCCTGCACGACCCCGTGCACGACCACGCGTCGCGCCACGTGCGCCATCCCGCTCCCCCTCCCGCGTCCCGGCCGGGACCCCGCGTCGATCGTGCCACCGGTGCCCGGTATCTGCGCCCGGTCGGGGAGCACCTTCGAGGGTGAACGCCGGCGCCTTTCGGGGGCGGGGTCGCCGGGCCCGACCACCTGGCCGCGCGGGGGCCCGTGATGGACGAGTACGCCGATCTCGAGATCCAGCTGTACCGCAAGGACGACGTCACCTACGGCATCTGGCCCGCCCTCACGCTGCCGCGCAGCGACGCGGACGCGCGCCTCGACGGCGACAGCGCGGGCTTCGTGGCGCACATCGACCCCGACGCGCTGCGCGACCTCGACCCGACGGAGTACGGCCGCGCGCTCGGCAAAGGGCTGTTCGGCGGCGGGTTCGGCGCCGCGTTCCGGCAGGCGGCGCAGACCGCGTCCAGCAACGGGGTGCGGCTGCGCGTGCGGCTCGTCGTCGACCCGGCACCCGAGGCCGCGGCGCTGCACGGCGTGCGCTGGGAGACGCTGCGCGACCCCGACGACGACCGGACGCTCCTCACGGACGAGAACGTGCTGTTCTCGCGCTTCCTCGGCAGCCGCGACTGGCGCCCGGTGCGGCCGCGCTCGCGCGGCGACCTGCGCGCGCTCGTCGTGGTCGCGTCGCCCACGGACGTCGGCGAGTACGCACCGCAGGGCCGGGGTGCGCTCGCACCGCTCGACGTCGAGGAGGAGGTCGAACGCGCGCGGACGGCGCTCGGCGGCATGGCCGTCACCGTGCTGCCCGGGGAGGCGACGCCGACGGCGGCGCACGTCGTCGCGGAGCTCCGGCGCGGGTACGACATCGTCTACCTGGTGTGCCACGGCTACCTGCAGCACCACGAACCCGTGCTGCTGCTCGTCGACGACGACGGTGCGGGCGCACCGATGCTCGGCAGCGACCTCGTGCAGCAGCTCGGCGAGCTGTCCCGCACGCCGGGCCTCGTGTTCCTCGCGTCGTGCCGCAGCGCGGGCGAGGGCGAGGACGCGCGGTCCGACGACGCGGGCGTCCTGGCGGCCCTCGGTCCGCGGCTCGCCGCGGCGGGTGTCCCGGCGGTCGTCGCGATGCAGGGCGACGTCACCATGGCGACGGCCGGCACGTTCGCGTCCGCGTTCTTCCGCAGCCTCGACAGCGACGGGCTCGTCGACCGCGCGTGCGCGGTCGGGCGGGCGGCGGTGCGCGACCGGTACGACTGGTGGGTCCCGACGCTGTTCATGCGGTTGCGCAGCGGGCGCATGTGGTACGACTCGGGCGGCTCGCAGGGGCTGTTCGAGAAGTGGCCGTCGGTCGTGCGCGACATCGAGGACGAGAAGTGCACGCCGATCATCGGGCCCGGGATCAGCGACCTGCTGCTGGGGTCGCGCCAGGAGGTGGCCCGCGCGTGGGCGAACCGGTACCGGTTCCCGATGGCGCCGCACAACCGCGAGAGCCTCCCGCAGGTCGCGCAGTACCTCGCGATCAACCAGAGCCGGTCGTTCCCGCGCTCCGAGCTCGAGCAGCACGTGCGCCGCACGGTGATCGAGCGGTTCGGTGACGAGATCCCCGAGCTGCTGCGCACGGGCCGCCCACCCATCGAGGACGTGCTCGCGGCGGGCTGGCACGCGTTGCGCGACCGCGGCGCGATCGAGCCGTACTCGGTGCTCGCCGACCTGACCGCACCCGTCTACATCACGACGCAGCCGACCCGGCTGCTCGCGAACGCGCTCGAGGCCGCCGGCAAGCAGCCCGAGGTCGAGCTGTGCCGCTGGAACGACGACATCGACTGGCCCGAGTCGGTCTACGAGCGCGAGCCCGCGTACCGGCCCACCGTGCAGCGACCGCTCGTCTACCACCTGCTCGGACTCCTGGAGGTGCCCGAGTCACTGGTGCTCACCGAGGACGACTACTTCGACTACCTCATCGGTGTCACCCAGAACCGCGAGCTGGTCCCCCGGCACGTGCGCGGCGCGCTGACCCGGACCGCGCTCATGTTCGTCGGCTTCCGCCTCGACGAGTGGGACTTCCGCGTCCTGTACCGCAGCGTCATGAACTACGAGGGCAAGTCGGCGAACGACCACACGCACGTCGCGGTGCAGGTCGACCCCGAGGAGGGCTCGACCAGCGACCCGGCCCGCGCCCGCGCCTACCTCGAGGGCTACTTCCGCGACGGCGCCCGCGTCAGCCTCTACTGGGGCAGCACCGAACGGTTCGTCAAGGAGCTGCACGACCAGTGGGGGTCCCGGTGACGGGCGTCCTGCCCGACGTGCAGACGGGCAACCCGTACGTCGGGCCGCAGTCGTTCCGGGCCGGGCAGCACCTCTACGGGCGCGCCGTCGCGCTCGACACGCTGTTCAACCTGGTCGTCGCCGAGCGCATCGTGCTGCTCTACTCCCCCTCCGGCGCGGGCAAGTCGTCGCTCATCAACGCCGCCCTGATCCCCGACCTGAACCGCGAGGGGCTCGAGGTGCTGCCCGTGATCCGGGTCAACACCCCGCACGTCGCGACCATGCAGCCACCCCCGCGCAACCGGTACCTCATGAGCACGCTCATGTCGCTCGAGTCCGACGTCCCCGAGGACCGGCAGGTCCCGCTCGACCGGCTGCGCGACATGACGCTCGCCGAGTACCTCGAGCAGCGGCCCGACCAGGACGGCATCCCCGGCAACGAGGTGCTCGTCTTCGACCAGTTCGAGGAGGTCCTCAGCCTCGACCCGACCGACGAGGACGCCAAGCGGGAGTTCTTCGCGCAGGTCGGCGAGGCGCTGCGGGCCCACCGGCTGTGGGCCCTGTTCGCGATCCGCGAGGACCACCTCGCCGGGCTCGAGCCCTACCTGCGGGCCGTGCCGACGCGGCTGCGCACCCGGTACCGCCTCGACCTGCTCACCGCGGACGAGGCGTTCGACGCCGTCGTGCGGCCCGCGCAGGACGCCGGCGTCGAGTTCCGCGCCGAGGCGGCGCACGCGCTCGTCGACGACCTGCGCCAGGTCCGCGCGCAGCGGCTCGACGGCACCGTCGACGTGCTCGGCGCGTACGTCGAGCCCGTCCAGCTCCAGCTCGCGTGCACCACCATCTGGGCGCGACGCGACCCCGGCAGCACGGAGATCACCACGGCCGACGGCGTCGCCGGCGGATCTGTCGAGCAGGCGCTCGCCGACTACTACGACCGGCGCGTCGCCGAGGCCGCACGCGTCACCGACGTGCGCGAGGACGTCATCCGGGACTGGTTCGAGCGTCGCCTCATCACGCCGCAGGGGCTGCGCGGCCAGGTGCTCGAGGGCCCCCTCGGCACCGCCGAGGCCGACGGGCCGATCCTGCGCGAGCTCGAGCACCTCATCCGCCCCGAGACCCGGCGGCAGGCGACCTGGTACGAGCTCTCGCACGACCGGTTCATCGAGCCCGTCCGGCGCAGCAACGCCCGCTGGCGCGCGCAGCACCTCACCGGGTTCGAGCAGGCCGCCGCGCTGTGGGACGAGAACGGGCGGCAGCGCCGCCTGCTGCTCACCGGGTCCCACCTCGCGTCCGCGACGGCCGACGTCGCCACCCGGCGCCGGCCGCTGCAGCCGCACGAGCGCGAGTTCCTCGAGGCGTCCCAGGCGCTCGAGGCCGACCGGCGGCGCGACCGGCGGCGGCGCCTCTGGATGCGGGTGCTCGTCCTCGCGCTCGCGGTGCTCCTGGTCGCCGCGATCGGGCTGTACGGCCAGACGCAACGCGTGCTCGGCACGGCGAAGGCCGACCGGGCCCGGGAGCGGACGCTGTTCACCGCCCTCGCCGACCTGGACCAGGACGCCGAGAAGGCCGCCCGCGCGGCCGTCGACGTCGGACGCGACGACCTGAGCGGCGACGAGCCGCTGGGGTCCAACACGCGCGACCTGCTCCACCTCGCCGCGACGTCGACGCCCGTCGTCGCGCTGCTCGACACCGACGGACCCGTCGACGTGCTCGTGGAGTCGCTCGACGGGCAGACGGTCGTCACCGTCGACTCCGCCGTGACCGTCTGGGCGCGGGAGGTCGACGACGCCGGGCGCACCACGTTCGCGCGTGCCGCGACCCTCCTCGACGGCGAGTCGCCCGTCGCCGCCGACGTCAGCGCGGACGGCTCCGTCGTCGTCGCGGGCCTCGAGGACGGCACGATCGTCGTCTGGGAGCGGGCCGACGGGTCCACCGCACGCTGGGCGGGTCCGGCCGGGCTGCACACCGTCGTCGCCGCACCCGACGGCCGCTCGGTCGTGTCGCTGGGACCTGACACGTCGGCCACCCTGTGGGCCGTCGACGGCGGCCGGCGGGCCGACCGGCACCGTCTGTTCGACGCGACCGCGGCGCAGGCCGGCGACGCCGACGCCGCGACCGCCTGGCCCTTCACGGCGGCGTTCAGCGCGGACGGCCGGACGCTCGCCACGGGAGACGACACCGGCACCGTCCAGCTGTGGGACGTCGCGGCGGGCCGCCTCCTGCAGCGCCTGGAGGTCGGCGGAGCCGTGCAGCAGCTGCGGTTCGGGCCCGGCGCCGCGACGCTCGGCACGTCCGACGACTCCGGCGCCGTCGTGTGGGACCTCGCGACGGGCGAGAAGTCCGCGACCGTGACCGACCCCGGTCTCACCGGCTTCGTGTTCGGCCCCGACCTGACGACCGTGCTCGCGTCCGCCTCGTGGGGCGCCGTGCAGCGCTTCGACGTCGCGACCGGCGCACGGGACGGCACGGCGTTCCTGCCGGGCACGGGCGTGAGCGGCGTGCTCCCCGACGAGACGACGCCGCGGCAGGCGCTCGTGCTCGCGTCGGACGGCCGCACCGGCGTGTGGCAGCTCGCCGACGACGGGGACGCGCGGGCCGTCGACGTGTCGGAGGGGGTCGCCTACGGCGTGCGCGCCGACGGCACCGTCGTCCGCAGCGACGACACGGGGATCGCGACCGCGACGCCCGTCGTCGCACCCGACAGCCCGTGGACGATCGACGCCGACGAGCCGGGCGCCCGCGTGGCGACCGTCAACCCGGACGGCACCGTGCGCGTGTGGGACACGACGACCGGCGCGCTGCTGCACGAGGTGCTGTCGGGGCCCGACCAGCCGTTCGTGGACGACGCGAGCGTCGCGGGCGGGCTGCTCGCGCTCGCCGTCGCGGGCGAGGTGCGGCTCGTCGACGTCGCGACCGGGGCGGCCGTGGGCGCCCTCCAGCCGGCCGAGGACGCCGGGCACGTCGAGCTGCTCCCGGACGGATCGGCCGCCGTGGTCGCCTACGCCGCGGCCGCGTCGACGGACCCGGCGACCTCCGTCGCGGAGGTCGGGGAGATCCTGCCCACCGCGGGGGGCATCCCGGTGCGGCTGCGCATGCCGCTGGCGCGCGGCGACGCACCGTCCGACGTGGCCGTCGGGTCCGGCGCGCGGCAGGTCGCCGTCACGACGCAGGCCGGCGTGCTCGGGCTCTTCGACCGGACGACCGGACGGCTCCTGTGGAGCACGCCACTCCCGCACCTGCGGCCGCAGACGCTCGCCTTCACGAGCGACGGCCTCGTGGTGGCGACCGGTGAGCGCGGCATCGACGTCGTCGACGCCCGGCGCGGCCGGGTCGTGCGGGAGATCCCGTCGAGCACGTGGCTCGACGTCGCGACCGTGTCGGGGCGCGCGGGCGACGTCGTCGTCACGCTCTGGGGCGGTCAGGTCGTCGAGGTGCCGCTGGACGACCGCGGTCTGGTGGACGGGGTCGAGCAGCGGCTCGTCGAGACGGGCTGAGCGCGCGCGTCGTCGGCGCGGGGTGCCGTCGTCCCGTCAGAGCGGGACGAGGCCACCGGCCCCCGGCGGCGCCGCCCGCACGGCCGGGTCGCCGAGGACCACGAGCCCGCGCGCGTCGTGCACGGCGGTCCACAGCGCGACCAGGTCGGCGTCGGGGAACGGCTTGCCGAGCCGCTCCGACGCGTCGATCCGGGCCGTGAGCAGCGTCGCGAGCGACGCGTACCGCGAGGTCAGGTCCTCGAGCGCGTGGCCGACGCGCCTCCCGTCGAGCAGGCCGAGCAGCGCGCCGCGGAACGCCCCCGTCTGCGCGGTCGTGCCGTGCCACAGGAACGCGCACGACCAGGTGCGGTCGACGTGCCCGACGAACGCGAGCGCACCGCCCGCTGGGTGGCCGAGCAGCCGTGCGGGCAGCGGAGCCGTGGCGTCCTGGGCAGCGATCTCGACGAGCGTCGCACCCGGCCCCGCCGGGTAGTCGCTGTACCGGGGCGTGCCCGCGCCGTAGCAGGCGAACGCGAGCACGACGCGGGGGCGGACGGGTGCGGCGGCGTCGACGTCGGTCGCGGCGAGGTACTGGGCGGGGGTCAGCGGCCCGCGCTGCTGGACGGGTCCCGGCCAGTCCTGGCACACGAGCGCGCCGCCGAGCCCCAGCGCCGTCGCCTGGGGGCCGCCGAGGCCGTGGCTCGCCGTGAACAGCACGTCGGGACCGTCGGGCGCGTGCAGCAGCGTGCGCAGGCGCTGCTTCGTCGCGGGCTCCCCCGCGTCCGCCGCGACCGACCACGCCGACGCCGACCGGCCGACCTCGTCGAGCAGGGGCGCGAGCAGGAGGCGGCTGCTGAGGTCGGTCGCCGTGTCGTCGGGGTTGCGCGGGCCGAACAGCCGGGCGGAACGCGCCCCGTGCTGTGCGGCGGCGGCAGCCGCGTCGCGGTCCTCCGCGGCCAGCACCGACGCGGCGTACGCGGCGTAGGCGGCCGCGTCGGGCAGGTCCAGACGGCCGACCGCGTACGCGACCCCGAGCTGGTACTGCAGGTCGAACGGCAGCGCGCCCGGTCCGCCGACGAGGAGCAGGTAGTACGGCACGACGCGCGGGTCGACGACCGTCGGCGTCGCGCCGTACCGCACGAGGAACGTGTCGGCGTCCTCCCCGTCCTCGACGACGAGGTGCCGGAACCGGTCGCCGGCCTGCTGCCGGCGCCGGGCCAGCAGGGGCTCGAGCGCCGCCAGGACGGCCGCGTCGACGTCGGGCGCGGTGACGATCCCCCACCCGACCGAGCCGAGGTCGTCGGCGTCGAAGCCGACCGTCACCCCGAGGTGCCGCTCGTCCGCCTGGCTCCGCCGCCGCAGCCGCCGCTCGTCACCGCCACCCGGCACGGGTGCGTCCCGCAGCGCCGCCGCGAGGTCGCCGAGCGCGGTCGGCGGGGTCAGGTACGTGCCGGTCGCGACGTCGAGCCCGTCGACGACGAGCAGGTCGTCCGGGCCCACGGGATCGTCCACGGCACACCTCCCCGCTGCGGGTGCCCTCGTCCGCTCGTCACGCTAGGGGGCGGCGTGCGACGCGGGAAGGTGCGCCGGCGGATCTCACCCGCCGTCAGGCGCCGGTGCTGCGCTCCCAGAGACCGCGCACGTAGGCGGCCTGGCCCGCGTGCTGGACGTCGTCGTCGACGATGCTGACGAGCCGGACGCCGAGCGTCACGGGCGGGTCCCAGGACTCGTCGACGACCGTGTCGAGGTCGTCCGGCTGAAGACGCTCGAGGTAGGCGACGGTCTGCGCGGCGACCTCGTCGTAGTAGCCGAGCAGCAGGTCGCCCGGCACGTCGACCGCGGCGACGTCGTCGGGCGACTGCCCGTACCCGGTCGCCCGGGCGGTGAACGGCAGCCCGAACCGCTCGGCCCAGCCCCGGGCCGTCCACACCTGCTCGACGCCCGCGACGTGCGCGATCTGCGCGTCCTGCCCGCGCGCCGCGTGCCACACGAGCCACGCGATCGAGTTCGCGCCCGGGTCGGGCCGGTACGTCAGGGCCTCGGGCGGCAGACCGTCGACCGTGCCGTGCAGCACGGGTCCGACGCGGCCCAGGGCCTCGACGAGCAGGTCGGCGACGTCCATGCGTCCTCCTCGGTGGGTCGCACGGGCGGCGACCGACCCGTTCGACGGTAGCCACGGGCGCGGTGGCCCGCCCGCGCAGGCGCTCGCCGCGCCCGGGGTTCAGGCGTCCCAGTCGACGCGCACGGACAGGCCGGCGAACCGCGCGTACGCCGCGAACGCCGTCTCGACGGCAGCCCGCTCAGGGTCCGTGAGCGCGCGTGCCGGGCGCGGCTGCGCGACGACCCCGTCGCGCGCGACGACCCGTCGCCACCACCCGACGACCTGCCCGTCGACCAGCAGCGGCGCGATCACCATGTTCGACCCGGGCGGGGCGATGCTCAGCCCGGCGACGTTGGTGACGAACCGGCTCGCGGTATACGCGACGCCGTACTCGTCGTAGCCCTGCAGCACGTGCACGGTCGGCGAGGGGTCGGCTGCGGGTGCCGGGCCGGGCGCCGACCACAGCCGCACGCCGTCGACCTCGTCCTCGACGAGCTCGCCCTCGCACAGCGCGATCCCGCGCCGCACCTGCGTGAGCGTGAGTGTGGCCCACCACCCCAGGTCCTTCTCCGCCGCCGGCCCGTGCCCGGTGAAGAACCGCCGGGTGAGCTCCGCGAGCGCGTCGTCTCCCCGCAGGTCGGGGCCCTCGGCGACGCGCCCGTCGACCAGCGCGTACGTCTGCTGCGCGCCGCGCACCGCGCCGCTGGCGACCACGGCGTCGAGCTCGAGGCGCATGAGCAGGTAGGCCAGCCGCAGCCCGGACGCCTCGACACCGGCGCGCGCCAGGACGTCGCCGAGCTCCCCGCGCGTGAGGTGCTCGCCGCCGCGCAGCGCCGTGGTGACGGCGCGGTGCGTCCGCGCGACCGCCTCGTCGTCGATGCCGACCTGCCGCTCGACGGACCGGTTGACCTGCACGACGCGCGGGCCGGTCAGCGCCTGGACCCAGCGCAGGTCCTCCGCGGCGAGGTAGTGCCACGTGGCCCGCAGCGCGTGCGTGCGCACGATCCGCCCGTCGTCGAGCGCGGCCCGGACGGTCGCGTCGTCGGTGCCGCTGCGCATGCCGAGCGACCAGCGCGACATCGGCACCTCCTGCGCCTGCGACGCGACGAGGTGCCGCACGACGGCGAGCGGGTCGGGCAACGGCGGGCCCGACAGGTGCTGGCGGTGGAGGCGGCGGTGGGCGACCTCGACGGCGTCCATGCTGCGGATCCTAGGCGCGACCTGGGTGTTCCCCGTGCGGTCACGCGGCGTCGACCGACCGGACATGCGGGGGCCAACCGGACGCGGTCGACTGGACGTCATGCGAACCCGTCGCGCTGTCGCGCTCGCTCTCGTCGCCGTCTCCGCCGCGCTGGGCGGCACGGTCGCCGCCTCGCTCCCCGCCGCCGCCGGCGGGTCCCCGGGCCACGGCCCGTCAGCGGACCGCGGTCCCGCCCTCGTCTCCCGCGCCACGCTCTCCGCGGACTTCCTCGCCGACGGCCCGTCGTCGGGTGCGGCCGTCACGCCCGCCAACGGCCGCACCGGCCCGTTCGCCGGTCAGGTCATCCCCGGGTTCTCCGGTGCCCTGGACAACGGCGACGGCTCGTTCTGGGGGCTGCCGGACAACGGCTTCGGCAGCAGGACGAACTCCGCCGACTTCCTGCTCCGGATGTACCTGGTCACGCCCGACTGGCGGTCGGGGACGATCCAGGTCGGCCGGCACATCTCGTTCCAGGACCCCGACCACCGCATCGACTTCCCGCTGACCCGCTCCGACCGCCTGCTCACGGGCGCCGACTTCGACGTCGAGTCCGTGCAGCGCGCCCAGGACGGCACGCTGTGGGTCGGCGAGGAGTTCGGGCCGTTCCTGCTGCACTTCAGCGCCGACGGCGTGCTGCTGTCCGCACCCGTGCCGTTCCCCGACGGCAAGTCGCCCGCCAACCCGTACCTCGCGCCCGGCGAGACCCCGCGCGTCGCGAGCAGCCGCGGGTTCGAGGCGCTCGCCGCGTCGCCCGACGGCCGTCGTCTGTACCCGGTCGTCGAGGGTGCGCTCACCGACGACACCGACAAGCGCCGCCGGTTGGTCTACGAGTTCGACCCCCGCGCGCAGCAGTACACCGGCCGCACGTGGCAGTACCAGACCGACGCCGAGGCGAACGTGATCGGCGACGCGCAGTGGGTCGGCAAGGACCGGCTCTGGCTCGTCGAGCGCGACGACTTCGACGGCGCCGCGTCCGTCATCAAGCGCGTCTACGAGGTCGACCTGTCGACGACGGACCGCGACGGGTTCGTCCGCAAGACGCTGATCCTCGACGCCCTGCGCATCGCGGACCCGCGGGGCGTCAGCGCCGGCGGCGGCTACGGCACGGGCGAGACGTTCGCGTTCCCGGTCCAGTCGTTCGAGACGATCGTGCCGCTCGGCCGCGACCGGCTGCTGCTCGCGAACGACAACAACTACCCCGGCAACGCCGCCCGCGTCCCCGGCACCCCCGACGCGACCGAGATGGTGGTCGTCGACCTGCGCGGTGTGCGCCTCGCCGAGCCCGACGACACGCTCGTCGTCGGTCACCGCGGCGCGTCGGGCTACCGGCCCGAGCACACGCTCGCGTCGTACGAGACGGCGATCCTGCAGTGCGCCGACTACATCGAGCCCGACCTCGTGAGCACCAAGGACGGCGTGCTCGTCGCCCGGCACGAGAACGAGATCGGCAGCACGACGGACGTCTCGACGCGGGCCGAGTTCACGTCGCGCCGCACCACCAAGACGATCGACGGGGTCAGCCTCACGGGCTGGTTCACCGAGGACTTCACGCTCGCCGAGCTCCGCACGCTGCGCGCCAAGGAGCGCATCCCGGCCGTCCGCCCGGGCAACACCGCGTTCGACGGCCGCTACCAGGTGCCGACGTTCGACGAGGTCCTCGACCTCGCGCGGACCTCCCGCACGTGCGCGGGCGAGCCGGTCGGCGTCTACCCGGAGACCAAGCACCCGACGTACTTCGACGGCATCGGCCTCTCGCTCGAGGAGCCGCTGCTCGCGGCGCTCGCCGCCAACGGCTTCGACGGCCGGCGCGCGCCCGTCATCATCCAGAGCTTCGAGACGTCGAACCTGAGGGAGCTCTCCCGGCAGACGAAGCTGCCGCTCGCGCAGCTGATCAACTGCTCCGGCGCCCCGTGGGACCTCGTCGCCGCCGGTGACACCCGCACCTACGCCGACCTCGTCACCCGCGAGGGCCTGCGCGGCATCGCCCGCTACGCCGACGGCATCGGCGCCTGCAAGGACGTGCTGATCCCGCGCGACGCGTTGGGGGCGCTCCTCTCGCCGTCGCCGGTCATCCGCGACGCCCACCGCGCCGGCCTCACCGTCCACGGCTGGACCTTCCGGGCCGAGAACCAGTTCCTGCCCACGCAGTTCCGCGTCGGCACCGACCCGAACTCGCACGGCGACCTGAAGGGCGAGATCCGCACCTTCCTGCGCGCCGGCATGGACGGCTTCTTCACGGACCACCCCGACGTGGGCGCCGCCGCCGTCGGCTGACGCGACCGCGACCACGCGCGAGGCCCCGGGGTGGCACGCCCCGGGGCCTCGTCGCGTCCCGGCCTGCGGGTGCAGACTCGGCGGTGACGGCGTCGTCGGGAGGGGTGCCATGAGCACGCACGCGTACCTGCGGATCGAGTCGGTCGAGGGTGGGTCCACCGACCGCCACCACGAGGGGTGGATCGAGGTGCGGTCGTTCACGTGGTCCGAGACCTCGGGCGCGGGTGCCGGTGGGCACGCCGCGGTCTCCGGTCGTGTCACCGCGAGCCCCCTCGTCGTGACCGCCGACGTCAGCGTCGCCTCGCCGCGCCTCATGGTCGCGTGCGCGCGCAACGAGCGGTTCGACGTCGCGGAGCTCGAGGTCGTGCAGGCCGGGGAGAACGGCGGACGCCCGTTCCTGCGGTGGCGGCTGCAGGACGTCGTCGTGTCGGGCTACGCGGTCACGGCGGAGGACTTCCTGCCGGTCGACACGATCACCCTGCGGTTCGAGTCCCTGCGGTTCGACGTCGTGCCGCAGCAGCCCGACGGCACCCCCGGCTCCCCCGTCACCGGCGAGGTCGACTTCACACGACCGTCCCGCTGACGCCGCGGGCGCTCAGTCGCTCCCGACGTCCACCAGCGCGACCCGCAGCCGCACGGTGTCGCCGACGTCGCACGACTCCGCCCGACGGACCGCCTTCTTGAGCGGCAGCACGTACGTCTTGGCCTTGTCGTCGGGGAACACCGACGTGCGCCAGACGGACCCGCCGAGCGTCACCTCGACCCGCACCGACCCGAACCCGCGCGTGACCCCGGACGACACCTCGAGCACGTCGTCGGCGATGTCCGTCGGCAGGCTGACGAAGACCCACGAGTCCGTCTTGCGGGCGTCCCACCGCCACAGCGGCGCGTCGAACTCGTACGTCGGCCGGTCGGTCATGACGGCATCGTCGCAGGCCGCACCGACACGTTGACGCCGTGCGCTCGCCGCCGGGAGGGTGGGCGGGTGCGCACCGCCACGGACGTCGTCGACGAGCTGCGCCGCCACGCGGACCAGCGGGAGCACGCGAAGACGACCCGTCGCATGGTCGGCGTCCCGCTGAGCGTGGTCGGGGTTCGGATGGGCACCGTGTTCGCGGTCGCGAAGGAGCACCGGGCGCTGCCGCTCCCGGAGGTCGCCGCGCTGCTGGAGCGCGACGAGTACGAGTCGCGGATGGTCGGGGTGTCGGTGCTCGACTTCCGCGCTCGCGCGCCGCGGCTCGACGACGACGGGCGGCAGGCGCTCTACGACGTGTGGATGGACCACCTCGACCGGATGGTCGCGTGGGACCTGGTCGACCGGTCGGCGCCACGAGTCGTCGGCCTGCACCTGCGCAGCCGCTCGCGCGACCCGCTGTTCACGCTCGCCGCGTCGCCCGACGTCATGCACCGCCGTGCCGCCGTCGTCGCGTCCTTCGCCCTCATCCGTGAGCGGGACCTCGACGACCCCCTCGCGATCTGCGGACTTCTCGCCGGCGACCGTGACCCGCTCGTGCAGAGCCCGATCGGCACCGCGCTGCGCGAGGTCGGCCGCGTCGATGCCGCTCGCCGTGACGCCTTCCTCGCGACCCATGCCGCGGTGATCAGCGCAGCGGCTCGCCGAGTCGCACGGGGCTCTGGTGAGGCATCAGTCGCCGGCGTCGACGCGTTCCCGACGTTCCCGCCGGTCACGCGGCACACGATCACCTTCGACGACGTCATGGCGCGGCGTGACGACTGAGCCCGGCTCGCACCTCGACCTCACGTGCACGCCGCGATGCGCGTCGCGGTCCGGCGCTGGCCGGTCTACGCGTGCTCGTCGCGGGTCAGGAGCGTCACGACCTCGTAGTGGGTCGTCTGGGGGAACATGTCGAGGACCCGGCCACGGACGGGACGCAGGGACGGCATGGCGGCGAGGTCGCGGGCCAGCGAGCGGGCGTTGCACGACGAGTAGACGACCGTCCCGACGCCCGACCGTTCGAGCCAGCCGGCCAGGTCGGGGCCGATGCCGCGTCGCGGCGGGTTGACGACGACGAGGTCGGGCACGTCGGCGGGTGACGCGCCGAGCGCGAAGGCGGTCGCGTCGTCGGCGCGGAACGTGGTGCGGGTCAGGCCCGCGTCGCGCGCGGTGAGGGTCGCGCTCGCGACGGCCTCGGCGGACGTCTCGACGCCGACGACGTCGCGCGCGCCGTCGGCGACGTGCAGGGCGAACCCGCCGACGCCGCAGTAGAGATCCCACACGGACGCCGGCGCGGCGTCGTCGACCCACGCGGCGGCCTGCCGGTAGAGCGCGGCGGCGACGTCGGTGTTCGTCTGGAAGAAGCTCTGCGGGCGCAGGTGCAGGTCGAGGCCGTTGACGCGCATACGGAGGGTCTCCTCCGGCGTCAGCAGGATCTCCCGCTCCCCTTCGAGCACGGCCTTGTGCTCGGGCAGCAGGTTGACGGACGCGACGACGAGGCGCGGGAGCTGCGCGCGCAGCCACGGCAGGTGCTTGCGGATGCGGGCCACCGCCTCCTGCGAGCGCAGCACGAACCGCAGCATGAGGTCGCCGTCGGGCGACTCGGTGAGCAGCAGGTGCTTGAGCTCGCCGCGACGCGCGGGGACGTCGTAGGGCTCGAGCCGGGCCAGGGTGACGAACGCCGTCAGCACCGGGAAGGTCACCGACAGGGAGGCCGGGTAGAGGCCGCAGCCCTGGAGGTCCACGCCGACGCCGGCCGCGTCGAGGATGCCGAGCGTCGGGGCGTCGACGGTCCCGCCGACGACCATCTTGGCCTTGTTGCGGAACCCCTCCTCGGGGCTGGCCACGGGGTCGAGCCAGACGAGGTCGCGGTGCGCGGCGAGCAGGTCGACGCACAGGTCCTGCTTGGCGGCGAGCTGGTCGCCGTAGGGCCGGCCCATCCACGTGCAGGAGGTGCACCGCTCGGCGTCGTAGTAGGGGCACTGCACGGTCCACCAGCCTACGTGCCGTGTATCTGTGGCCTACGTCACACCTCTTGTCCGTGCAGGGGGCGCAGTCGGTGTTCGCGCGCGGGCGGGGAGACGTCATGGACAGCCGGAACGGCGGCCTCGAGGTCGTCGACGCAGTGGTCGTCGGCTCGGGCTTCGGCGCCGCGGTCGCGGCGCAGCGGCTCGCGGAGGCGGGCAAGCAGGTCGTCGTCATGGAGCGCGGCCGGCGCTACGGGCCCGGGGACTTCGCCCGGACGCCCGCGCAGATGGGCCGGGCGTTCTGGGACCCCAGCGAGAAGCTCTACGGGCTGTTCGACGCGTGGTCGTTCCGCGGGCTGGAGGGGCTCGTGTCGAGCGGGCTCGGCGGTGGCTCGCTCATCTACGCGAACGTGCTGCTGCGCAAGGACGAGCACTGGTTCGTGCACGACTCCCCGCTTCCGGGCGGCGGATACGAGCACTGGCCGATCAGGCGCGCGGACCTCGACCCGCACTACGACGTCGTCGAGAAGATGCTCGGCGCGACGCCCTACCCGTACGACGACACCCCGAAGACGCGGGCCGTCGAGCAGGCAGCGGTCGCGCTGGGGATGCCGACGATCCGGCCGCCGCTCGCGGTGACGTTCGCCCGGCCCGACGAGGCGCCCGCGCCCGGCCTGGACCTCCCGGCCGCGGAGTACGGCACGGTCCACGCCGGGTCGCTCCGGCGGACCTGCACGCTGTGCGGCGAGTGCGACATCGGCTGCAACGTCGGCGCGAAGAACACGCTCGACCACACGTACCTGTCGTCCGCGGCGCACCACGGCGCCGACGTCCGGACGCTGCACGAGGTGCGCGCGGTGCGGCCGCTCGACGGCGGCGGCTACCTCGTCCGGTACGTCGTGCACCCGGAGGGCGCGCGCGGTGACATGGACACCCGCACCCGCGCGCTGCCGGAACGCTCGATCGTCGCCCGTCGCGTGATCCTGGGCGCCGGCACGTTCGGCACGACGTTCCTGCTGCTGCGCAGCCGCGCGTCGCTGCCCGGCCTCGGCCCGGCGCTCGGCACGCGGTTCTCCGGCAACGGCGACCTGCTGACGCTGCTGCTCGACTGCACGCGCGACGGCGAGGCGCTGCCGGTCGACGGCGGCAACGGACCCGTCATCACGACCGCGATCCGCCGGCCCGACGCGCTCGACGGCGACGGCTGGACCGGGCGCGGCTACTACGTCGAGGACGCGGGCTTCCCCGGGTTCCTCGGCTGGCTCGTCGAGACCGCGCAGCTGCGCTCGACCGCCCGTCGCGCCGCCGCGTTCGCGTGGCAGGTCGTGCGCAACCGCGTGCTCGCGCAGGGCCGGTCCAACGTGTCGGCCGACCTGTCCGCGCTGCTGGGCGACGGGCGGCTGTCCGCGGGGTCGCTCCCCCTGCTCGGCATGGGCCGCGACGTGCCCGACGGACGGATGTCGCTGCACGACGGGCGGCTCGCGGTGAGCTGGACGACGTCGACGTCGCGCGCCTACTTCGACGACGTCCGCTCGACGATGGAGCGCGTCGGCGAGCAGCTCGGCGCACGGTTCCAGGACAACCCGCTGTGGTGGGCCAAGCGCGTCATCACCGTGCACCCGCTCGGCGGCGTCCCCATCGGGCGGCACGTGGGCGAGGGCGTGTGCGACGAGTACGGCGAGGTCCGCGGGCACGCGGGGCTGCACGTCGTCGACGGCGCCGCGATGCCCGGGCCGGTCGGCGCCAACCCGTCGCTCACCATCGCGGCGATGGCGGACCGTGCGGCGACGCGGATGCTCGAGCAGGACTGGTCGCGACCCCGCCGCACCCACATCGCCGCACCGGCCCGCGCGCTCGCGACCCGCGCCCCCGGCGCCACGTCGGTCGCCTTCACCGAGCGGATGGTCGGGCCGTTCACGCTCGACCAGACCGACCCGCGCCACGGCGCCGAGCTCGCCCGCAGCCTGGGCGACCGCCTCCAGTTCGTCCTCACGATCACGGCGCCCGACATCGAGGCGTTCGTCGCCGACCCGCTGCACCGCGCCGACGCCACGGGGTTCGTCGAGTCCAACGTCCTGGGCGGGCGGCTCGACGTCGAGCGCGGCTGGTTCAACCTGTTCGTCCACCCCGGCGGCACGCCCGGACGCCGCATGCTCTACCGCCTGTGGCTGCGCGACGCCGCCGGCTCGCCGCTCACGCTCGTCGGGGCGAAGGAGGTCGAGGACGACCGCGGGCTCGACGTGTGGGCCGACACCACGACCCTGTTCGTGCGCGTCCTCTCCGGCCACGTCGCGCCGCCCGAGGCCACGACGCACGCGCAGGCGCTCGCGGTGCTCGACCGGATGCGCGACGACGAGGTGCCCGACGGGACGATCGGCGCGGGCGTGCTCGTCATCAAGCCGTTCGACCTGGCCAAGCAGCTCACGACGTTCCGCACCGACGGCGACGCCGGTGCGGCCGCGCTCGCGCAGTTCGGCCGGCTGTTCCTCGGCGAGCTGTGGGACGTGTACGTCGCGGACAGGCTCGCCGGGCGTCGCGCCACCCCGGCGCGGGCCGCCACCGCGAGGGCCGGCCGATGAGGCGTCGCGACCTCGTCCCGCGCAGCAGCGACCTCGGGTTCGTCCCGTCGCCGCAGGTGCGCTGGCTCGACCCGCCGGAGCTCGCGCGGACGGCGCTCAAGGTCGTGCTCGCGTCCGTGTTCACCGCGTACGGAGACCGCCGCGAGGTGCAGGCCGCGCTGCCCGGCGGGCTCGTCGAGCCCGCGCACCGGCCCGAGGGCGACCTGTGGCTCGACTTCGTCGCCGACCTGGGCGACGGGTTCGACGCGACGTACACCGTCGCGACGCTGCTCGCGCAGCCCGAGCTGAAGGTCGCGGGACCCGGCGGGCCGCTCGCGCTGCCGCGCGGGCACGTGCTCGTCATGGGCGGCGACGAGGTCTACCCGGCGGCGTCCGCGCGCGGGTACGAGCACCGCACGACGGGCCCGTACGGCGCCGCGCTCCCGGCACCCGGCCCGGGCGCGGCGCTCGACGCGACGACCGAGCCGACGCTGCTCGCCATCCCCGGCAACCACGACTGGTACGACGGACTCACCGCCTGGCTGCGCGTGTTCACGTGCGGCGCGAGCGTCGGGGCGTGGCGGACCGTGCAGCGGCGGTCGTACTTCGCGGTGCGCCTCGCCCCCGGCTGGTGGCTGCTCGGCCTCGACTCGCAGCTCGACGAGTACATCGACGAGCCGCAGCTCGACTACTTCCGCACGCACGTCACCGCGCACCTGCGGCCCGGTGACGCGGTCGTCGTCTGCGCGGCCGAACCCGCGTGGGCGAAGGCCGGGCACGACCCCGACGCGTTCAACCAGCTGCACTTCTTCGAGCGCGAGGTGGTGCGGTACCGGCAGGTGCCCGGGCGGCGCGAGCGCGAGGACACGGGCGCACACGTGCGGCTGTGGCTGAGCGGCGACCAGCACCTCTACTCGCGGTACGCGTCGCGGGCGCCGGGGGCTGCTGCGCCGGGCGGCCCGGGCGGCCCGGGCGGCGCGAGCGGTGGGGCCGGCGGGGTCGGTGCGGTCGACCCGCGTGCCGTCCAGGCCGTGACGTGCGGCCTCGGGGGTGCGTACCTCGGCGACACCGACCAGCTCGTCGACCACCTCGTCCTGCCGCCGCCGGGGTCGCGCATGCGGACCAAGGACTCCCCCGGCACGCCGTTCGACCGCGTCGGCCCGACGTATCCGGACCAGGCCCGGTCGCGTCGGTGGCGCCGCCGCATCGCCAACCCCCTGAGCCCCTACTGGGCCGGCCGCCGGAACGTGGGGCTGCTCGCGACCGCGGGGGTCGTGCAGCTGCTGGTCGTGGGCTGCCTCGCCGGGCTTCTCGGGGTGCTGCGCGGCGGGTCGCCGACGCTGCTGCGCGGACCGTTCGCGGACGTCGCCGAGGCGGCCCTGGCCGCCGCCGCGTGGGTGCTGGGCCTGCTGCTCCTGCACCTGGTCCTCGCGACCGTCCTGCCGGGTGGGCGGCTCGCGCGGCTCGTCCCCGCGACGACGGGTGTCGGCCTCCAGCTCGTCGCCGCCCTCGTCGTCCTCGTCGCCGCCGTCGCCGTCCCGTGGCCCGCGTGGTCGCCCGCGCTCACCGCGACGCTCGTCGTCCCGTTCGTCGTCGTGCTCGGCGCGCTGCTCGGCACGCAGGCGTTCGCGCTGCTGCTGCTGTCGCGCCGCACGGGCGTCGTCGCCGGCTGGCAGATGTCCGGCCAGGCCGTCACCGACCACAAGGGCTTCCTGCGGCTGTGCCTGCGCACCGACGGGCGGCTCGAGATCTACCCGCTCGTGGTCGACACGGTGTGCCGCCGCTGGGACGTCGACACCCGGGACGGCGCATCACGCCCCGTCCCCGCCGACGGCCCGCCCGCCGTCCGGCTGCTGGAGGACCCGATCGTCGTCGCGCAGGAGGGGTTCATGTCATGAGCGTCGAGGAAGCACCCGTCACCGTCACGCGAGCCGACCACCGCACCGAGCTCGTGCCGTTCACCGCCCGCGACGGCACCCGGCTGACGTTCGTCCACGTGCGCGGGCCCCGCGAGCCGTGGCGCGGGCCCGTCATGCTCGCGCACGGCTCCGGCGTCCGCGCCGAGCTGTTCCGGCCGCCGCTTCCGCGCACCCTCGTCGACGTCCTCCTCGAGGACGGCTGGGACGTGTGGATGCTCAACTGGCGGGGGTCGATCGACCTCGACCCGATGCCGTGGACGCTCGACGACGCCGCGGTCTTCGACCACCCGGCCGCGGTCGACCACGTCCTCGCCGCGACCGGCACGACGACGATGAAGGCGATCGTGCACTGCCAGGGCTCGACGTCGTTCACCATGGCGGCGGTCGCCGGGCTGGTCCCCGCGGTCGACACCGTCGTCTCGAACGCCGTGTCCCTGCACCCCGTGCTGCCGTTCTGGTCGCGGCAGAAGATCCGCTACCTCGTCGACCCGATCGAGCGGTTCACCCCGCACCTCAACCCGGCCTGGGGCTACCGCTCCGACGGGAACTTCTCGAAGGTGCTGCGCGGCGTCGTGCGCGTCACGCACCCCGAGTGCGACAACATCGTCTGCCGGATGGTGTCGTTCACCTACGGCTCCGGCTTCCCCGCGCTGTGGTCGCACGAGAACCTCGACCGCGCGACGCACGACTGGATCAGCGGCGAGTTCGCCGACGTGCCCATGTCGTTCTTCCGGCAGATGGGCCGGTCCGTCGCCGCCGGGCACCTCGTCCCCGCGCACGACCACCCCGAGCTGCCCGACGACCTGGTCGCCGGGCCACCGCGCACCGACGCGCGCTTCGCGTTCCTCGCAGGCGCCGACAACCGGTGCTACCTGCCCGAGTCGCAGGTCCGGACCCACGCGTTCTTCGCGCGGCACCGGCCGGACAAGGGCGACACGCTGCACGTCCTGCCGGGCTACGGGCACCTCGACGTGTTCTTCGGCCGGCGCGCGTGGCGGGACACCTACCCGATCATCCTGGAGGAGCTGCACCGATGAGCCTGCTGACCTCGGCCGCGCGGACGGTGCTGTCCCGCGTCCCGTCCCCCGTCCCGCGCCGCCAGCGCCGCCTCACCGGTCAGGCCGCGCGCGTCGACACCATCCCGTACGCGATGCCGGTGTCGTCCGAGGACTCGCCCGTCCTCATGGCCGCCTTCCCGATCTCGCTGTCCGCCGCGCGCGCGGTCCTGCCCGGGACCGAGCTGCACCCCGTGTCGCTCGGGTTCGGCCGCGGCGTGCTCGTCGCGACCGTCGTCAACTACCGGTCGACCGACATCGGGCAGTACATCGAGTACTCGCTCGCGATCGCCGTCACGCACGGCCCCCGGCCCGCGCCGCCGCTCCTGCCGCTCGCGCTCATGCGGACGCTGCAGCTCGGCCAGTACGTCGTCGACCTGCCCGTCTCCACCGAGGTGTCCGTCAAGGGCGGCAAGGGCATCTGGGGCATGCCCAAGCACCAGGCGTCGCTCGACTTCGTCGTCACCGACACCACGGTCTCCGCGCAGTACGACACCCTCGACGGGCAGTTCGGCGCGCTCGTCGAGATCGAGCGACCCGCCCCCGTGGGGCTGCCGCTCAAGCTCGCCGCCGCGAACTACTGCGCGTTCCGCGGGCAGCTCATGAGGTCGACGATCTACTTCGAGGCGACGGGCGACGTCGCGGTCGGTCCCGGGGCGCGGGCGCGCATCGTGCTCGGCGACGCACCGGGCGTGCAGCCCCTGCGCGCGCTCCAGATCGGGTCGAATCCGCTGTTCACCGCGTGGCTGCCGACCGCGCACGGCGTGCTGGACGACCACTACGAGGCGTGGTTCCTCACGTCCGACACCCTGGGCTCGGTCGACGCGTCCGTGGCGTCCGGACGGTTCGGCGAGCCGCTCGAGTCCGTGGTCGGGCTCGGTCGCGGCGAGACGTGGCCGCCCGCTCCCGACCGGTCGCGTCCCGAGGTGCAGGGCCGCGTCGCCGCGGGGGTGGCGACGTGATCACGTTCGTCTCGGCGCTGTGGTTCCTGTTCGGCGCGACGATGTACGTCGGGACGATGTGGGTGCTCAAGTGGTTCCTGTTCCCGACCTGGCGGGGTCTGTCGCGGGACAACGTGGGCACGCACTTCGGCATCCCGACCAAGCGTGCGACCGCCTTCTTCACGGGCGTCGTGCCGCTCATGTTCGTCGCCGCGATCATCCTGGTCGTCACCGAGTGGGGCACCCGCTGGGTGTGGTTCGGCGTCGCCTGCCTCGTCGGGATCTTCGTCCTCACGTTCGTCGGGCAGGGCATCATCATCCCGATCAACAAGCGGATCCGCGGCGGTGACTTCGCCGACGACGCCGAGCTGCGGCACCTGCTGCACCGCTGGATGACGCTCAACGACATCCGGTTCTACGGCTCGACGGTCACCTGGGTCGCGATCACCTGGTACGTCGTCGCGCGCGGCGACCTGCTCGGGGCGCTGACGTGACCGCCGACGCCGGCCCGCGCCCGCCCGGCACCTCGCGAGGCGCCGCGGTGGGCGCGGCGCGGACCCCGCTCGTGCTGCTGCTCGTGGTGATCGGCTGGGTCACCGTCGCGAGCGGCGCCGCGCAGGTGCTCGTCCCGTCGTTCGTGCTGTCCCTGCTCGGCGCGGCCGAGGACGCGACCGCGGAACAGCTCTTCGCGACCGTCGGGATGTTCATGGTCGTCGTCGGCGGGCTGCTGCTCACGACCTTGTCACGGCCGCGGCACGACCCCGACGTCGTGCTGTGGGCCGCCGTCCAGAAGGCCGCGGCGTCGGCCGCCGTGGCGATCGGCGTGGTGCGCGGCGTGTTCGACCCGCTCGCGCTCGGCGTCGCCGCGTTCGACCTGCTCACGGCCGTGCTGCTCGCCGTCCACCTGCGCACGCTGCGGAGTGCGCGATGAGGTCGCTCGTCGCCGCCGGGGGCGGCATGCGCGTCGCGTGGCAGGCCGGCGTCGTCCGCGCGCTCCAGGAGGACGGCATCACCTTCGACCACGTCGACGGCACGTCCGGCGGCATCCTCACCGCCGCGATGCTGTGCTCGGGCGTCGACGGCGTCGAGATGTGCCGGCGCTGGCGCGACGTCGACGTGCGCGACTTCGGCTCCGCGCTCCCGCTGCACGAGTACCTCACCGGCCCGTGGAACCTGCCCGCGGTCGGGGACGCCGACGGGCTCGTCCGTCGCGTCTTCCCGGCACTGGGCATCTCGGAGGCGGCGGTGCGCGCCTCGACGCTCCAGGGCTCGTTCAACGTCGTCGACTTCGTCACCAAGCAGAACGTCGCCGTCGACGCCGCCGACGTCGACGCCGAGCTCCTCGCCGCCGGCATGTCCCTGCCGCTGTTCCTCACGCCGCTGAAGCGCGACGGGCACGTCTGGACCGACGCCGTCTGGGTCCGCGACGCCAACGTCACCGAGGCGCTGCGCCGCGGCGCCGACGAGGTGTGGCTGGTCTGGTGCATCGGCGACACCGACCGGTGGGGCGACGGGCCGCTCGAGCAGTACGTCCACATGATCGAGATGAGCGCCGCCGGGGCGCTGGCCGCCGACCTCGCGCTCGCCGACGCGACCGGGCGGTCGTTCGTCCTGCACGTCGTCAAGCCCGAGCACCCGCTGCCGCTCGACCCGGAGTTCTACCTGGGCCGCATCTCGTCCGACTCGCTCGTGCAGATGGGCTACCGCGACGCGCGGCGGTACCTCGCCGGGCGGTCGGCGGGCGGGGTGCCGCGAGACGCGTCGTGCACGCGCATGACCGAGCCGCCGCCGTCGGCGCGGTACGTCGAGCACCTGCGCGGGACTCTCGACGGTGTCGAGGTGGCGCTGGACCTGACCGTCGTCATGCCGCTCGACGGACCCGTCAGCGGGGCCTCGGTCGCCGGGGCGCTCACGTACGGGCCATGGGGCGAGCGCGCCTTCCTCGCCGACGGGCGCGTCGAGGAGACCGCGGACGCGTTCGTCTACCGAGGTGCCGTGCGGGTCGACGGGGAGGTTCTCGAGGTCGAGGCCGTGCGGTGGCTGGTCGACGACCCCGGGTTCGACGCGTGGTCCGACCTGTCGCGGGTCGCTCTCACCGTGCGCTCGGCGTCCGGCTCCGTCGTGCTGTCGGCGCCGCTCGAGCTCGGCTCCGGCGGCGTGCGGCGGCTGGTCACGTCCGTCGAACCCGTCGGCGTGACGGGGGTCTTCCATCGCGCCGACGCGGTCCGCCGGCTCCTGGCACGCGGCGCGGGCGCCCTGCGCCGCTGACCGCGGCGCCGGCCGGTCGTCCGCCGACCGACGTCCTCGCCGAACGCGCCCTCACGGGCGTCCGGAGGTGGTCAGGCGGGTCTGATGGTGCGTTCGGCGAAACCGGGACGCGTCGTCGCGGGCCCGCGACGGCACGCGGGTCAGCGGAGGGCGGCCTGACGGCGTCGGGTGCGGCCGCGACGGCGGGCGCGCACGGGGACCTTGAGCGGGTGCTTGCCCAGCCGGAACATCACGGCGACCTGCACGACGTAGAGGACGACCGCGCCGAGGGCCACGCCGCTGCACCAGACGAAGAGCTCGCCCACGTCGACCGTGCGGCCCGTGAGGTCCGCGACGGCGGCCGCGAGCGCGTGCAGCCGGTCGCGGTACGACCCGACCAGCCAGGCCGCCGCCCCCGCGAGCAGCCCGACGACGAGCAGGGCGTTGCGGCGGACCGCGCGACCCGGCGAGACCCAGTGCCACCCCGCGTACTCGGGCTCGGGCGCCGCATGCTGCGGGCCGTCCCACCACCGGTCGCTCCGGTCGTCGGGCTCGCGGCGCGAATCCAGGTCGTCGACCGGCCCATGGGGGCGGGGTGCCGGTCGTGGGCGGTCGGGCGACCCGCCGGACGCGAGCAGCGCGGTCGCGCGGTCGAGGACCTCCGCGGCCGCGTGGTTCGCGGGCGTGAGCGCGCCGGCCAGGTCGAACGTGAACAGCACCATGGCGTGCCGGTCGGCGTACTCGACCGCCTCGTCCGAGTAGCCGGGACCCGTGAAGAACCACAGCTCGAGGTCGGTGCGGTCGGCGCGGGCGCCGTAGAGGCGCTGGAGGTCGGGGCGCCCCGCGCGGCCGCCGCGGAACTTCACCTGGGCGAGCGCGTGACGGGCGGTGACGTCGAGGCCTCCGTCGGCGCCGCGTCCGGGGTTGGCGCTCGCGTCGGGGTGGCCGAGCTGGCGCATGTGGTGCGCGGCCATCTCCTCCGCCTCGCGCGGGGTCAGGACGTGCTGGCCGGGCACCCACTCGCTCACGAGGCAGGAGGCTAGCGAACGGTCCCGACAAGTCCGGCATCCCCGGCCCGACGGCAGACCGCCGTGGCTGAGCCGTCCACAGCACGGCGACACGAGGTCGTCTCCCCAGGTCAGGTCGACCATCGGCGGGTGTCGGGCGCGGACGCTAGCGTGACGGCCGTGGACGGGACCTGGACGGCCGGCGCACTGCGCGTGCACGTCGCCGAGCGCAGCGACGTGCTCGTCGACGCGCTCGCGTCGGTGCTCGCGCAGGCTCCCCCCGACCCGTTCGCGCCCGACGTCGTCCTGGTCCCCACGCGCGGCGTGGAGCGGTGGGTCGCGCAGCGCCTGTCGCACCGGCTCGGCGCGGGACCGACGGGGGACGGCATCTGCGCGAACGTCCGCTTCTCCTCCCCCGCCCGCGCGGTCTCCGACGTGCTCGCGCGCGTGCTCGGGGTGTCACCCGACGACGACCCGTGGGCACCCGAGCGCGTCGCGTGGCACGTGCTCGGCGTCCTCGACGACGGGGGCGGCGACCCCCGGCTCGCGACACCCGTCGGGCACCTCGGGGACCCGCACGACGACGTCCGGCAAGGCCGACGGCTGCGGCTCGCGCAGCGGCTCGCCGGGCTTCTCGCCTCGTACGACGCGCAGCGGCCCGACGTCGTGCGCGCCTGGGCGCAGGGCCGGGACGAGGACGGCGCCGGTGCGCCGCTGCCGGCCGACCTGGCGTGGCAGGCGCACCTGTGGCGGCTCGTGCGCGAGCGCGTCGGAGCGCCGTCGCCCGCGCAGCGCCTCGACGACGCGCTCGCGGCCCTCACGGCCGACCCGGCGCTCGTCGACCTGCCGGAACGGCTCTCGGTGCTCGGGGCGACGCGTCTGCCGGACGCCCACGTGCGGGTGCTGTCGGCACTGGCCCGGCACCGTGACGTGCACCTGTGGCTGCCGCACCCGTCGCTCACGCTGTGGCGCGAGGTCGCGGAGGTCGCGCCGACCGACCCGCACCGGCGCGCGCTGCCCGTCGTCGCGTCGCACCCGCTGCTCGCGTCGATGGCGGGCGACGCGGTCGAGCTCCAGGTCCGGCTGGCGCCGCTCGCACCCGACGTCACGCTGCATGGCACGCTCCCACCGCCCGCGACCGTGCTGGGTGCGCTCCAGGCCCGGATCCGTGCCGACGCGGCCGAGGGACCGCGCGCGCAGGTCGACCCCGACGACCGGACCGTGCAGGTGCACGCGTGCCACGGCCGCCACCGGCAGGTCGAGGTGCTCCGCGAGGCGGTGCTCGGGCTGCTCGCCGACGACCCGACGCTCGAGCCGCGGGACGTCGTCGTGATGTGCCCGGACGTCGAGGCGTTCGCCCCGCTCGTGTCGGCGACGTTCGGCGACACCGGCCCGGCGGTGCCGGGCGGCGAGCACCCGGGCCGCGGTCTGCGCGTCCGCGTCGCCGACCGCGCCCCCGCGCGCGCCAACCCGCTGCTCACGTTCGTCGCGACGCTGCTGGAGCTCGCCGGATCGCGCGTGACGGCGTCCGCCGTCGTGGACCTCGCGGGCCTCGAACCCGTGCGACGCAGGTTCACGCTCGACGACGTCGCGCTCGACCGGCTGCGGTCGTGGGCGCTGCAGGCCGGCGTGCGCTGGGGCGAGGACGTGACGCGTCGCGAGCGCTACCGGTTGGGCACGGTGGCGCAGGGCACCTGGGCGGGCGCACTCGACCGGCTGCTGCTCGGCGTCACGATGGCCGAGGAGGACCAGCGCTACGTCGGCGCGGTGCTGCCCGTCGACGACGTCGACAGCACCGACGTCGACCTGGTGGGACGCGTCGCCGAGCTGCTCGACCGGCTCACCGGCGTGCTGCACGAGCTGGACGGCACGCGGCCCGCGGGTGCCTGGCTCGACACCGTCGAGCGCGCGGTGCGGCTGCTCACCGACGTCGCGCCGCAGGACCGCTGGCAGCAGGTGGAGGCCGCGCGCGTCCTCGGCGAGGTCCGGCTCACGGCCGACCGCGACGCACGCGACCTGCGGCTGCCGGACCTGGTCGCGCTGCTCGAGCCGCACCTGCGCGGCCGACCCACCCGTGCGGGGTTCCGCACCGGTGCGCTGACCGTGTGCTCGCTCGAGCCCATGCGCGCGGTCCCCCACCGGGTCGTCGTGCTGCTCGGCATCGACGACGGCGTGTTCCCGCGCGGCAGCGGTCGCGACGGCGACGACCTGCTGGCGCGCGACCCGCTCGTCGGCGAGCGCGACCGGCGCACCGAGGACCGTCGCCTGTTCCTCGACGCGGTGACGAGCGCGACCGAGCACCTGGTGGTGCTGCACTCGGGGGCCGACGAGCGGACGGGCGCACCACGGCCACCCGCCGTGCCGGTCGGCGAGCTGCTCGACGCCCTCGACGCGGCCGTCGACTTCGGCGACGGCCGCGACGCGCGCGCGCACCTGGTCGTGCACCACCCGCTGCAGACGGTGGACGAGCGCAACTTCGTCGCGGGCGCGCTCGGTCGTCCGGCGCCGTTCAGCTTCGACGCCCTCGACCTCGCCGCGGCACGTGCCGGCCGTGGCGAGCGCGTCGGTCGCGGCCCGTTCGTGCCGGAGCCGCTGCCACCCGCCGAGCCCGTCGACGACCTCGGCGACCTGGCCGAGATCCTCACCCACCCCGTCCGCGCGTTCGTCCGGCGCCGGTTGCGCGCCGTGCCCCCGCGCGAGACGGAGCAGCTCGACGACCGGCTTCCGCTCGAGCTCGACCCGCTCGAGCGCTGGGACGTCGGGCGTCGGCTGCTCGAGGCCACCCTGGACGGGGCCACGCTCGACGACGCGGTCGCGGCCGAACGACGTCGCGGGCACGTGCCGCCCGGGAGGCTCGGCGGGACGACGCTCGCGGGCGTCGCGGACTCCGTGCGGCCGCTGCTCGACGCGGTCGACACGTGGCGCGTCGGCGAGGCCCGCACGCGCGACGTGCGCCTCGTCCTGCCCGACGGACGGTCGCTCGCGGGGACCGTCGGCCCGTTCCACGACGACGTGCTGCTGACTGCCGTCTACTCGCGGCTCGCACCGAAGCACCGGCTGCGTGCGTGGGTGCTGCTGCTCGCGGCGGCAGCGGACGACGCGTCCGGGTCGGCCGGGCTGACGGCGGTGACCGTCGGGCGCGGGCCCGGGGGCGGCGCGCGCGTCTCGGAGCTCCGGGCACCCGGTCGCGCGGAGGCCGCGTCGATCCTCGCCGACCTCGCCGACCTGGCCGACGCCGCGCTGCGCGAACCCCTGCCGCTCCCCGTCGCGACGAGCGCCGCGTACGGGCACGCCCGCTGGTCCGACCAGTCCGCCGACGACGCGCTCGCCGCTGCACGCAAGGAGCTCGGCACGCTCGACGACAGCCGCAACGGGCGTGGCGGCTTCGAGGTCGCCGAGACGTCGCACGCGCTCGTCTGGGGCGAGGGCTTCACGCTCGACACCATCGCGGGGGTGCCGTCGGCGGCCGAGGTCGCACGATGGCCCGACGACACGACGCGGTTCGGCGCGCTGTCACGGACGCTGTGGGACGCGATGCTCACGCAGGAGAACATCACGATGGTGGTCGCATGAGCCGCCTGTTCGACGTCTGCGGCCCGCTGCCGACCGGGACCGTCGTGCTCGAGGCGAGCGCGGGGACCGGCAAGACGACGACGATCGCGTCGCTCGCCGCGCGGTACGTCGCCGAGGGCGTCGCCCGGCTCCCCGAGCTCATGCTCGTGACGTTCGGCCGGGCCGCGACGGCCGAGCTCCGCGACCGGGTGCGTGGGCGGCTCGTGGAGGTCGAGCGCGCGCTGCGCGACCCCGCGGCGGCCGCGTCGGGCGACGAGGTCGTGCGGCACCTCGCGACGACCGACACCGCCGAGCTCGCGCTGCGGCGGTCCCGGCTTACCCGCGCCCTGTCGGAGGTCGACGCCGCGACCATCACGACCACGCACGGCTTCTGCCAGCAGATGCTCGCGGTGCTCGGCACGGTGGGCGACGTCGACCACGACGCGACGCTGCTGCCCGACGTCGCCGACCTCGAGGCAGAGGTCGTCCACGACCTCTACCTGCGCAAGTACGCGGGCGCCGAGAGCGCGGTGCTCGACGTCGCCACGGCGCGGACCGTGGCCCGGGCCGCGGTCAGCGACCACGCGGCGACGCTCCAGCCCGACGACGCCTCCCCCGGCTCCGCCGCCCAGCACCGGTACGGCCTCGCGCGCGCCGTCCGCGACGAGCTCGGCCGCCGCAAGCGCGCGCGACGTGTCGTCGACTACGACGACCTGCTCGTGCTCCTGCGCGACGCGCTCGCGCACCCCGTGACCGGCCCGGCCGCCGTCGAGCGGGTGCGGGGGCGCTACCGCGTGGTGATGGTCGACGAGTTCCAGGACACCGACCCGGTGCAGTGGGACATCCTGCGGCTCGCCTTCCACGGCAGCCGCACGCTCGTCCTCATCGGCGACCCGAAGCAGGCGATCTACGCGTTCCGCGGCGCCGACGTCGCGACCTACCTGCGCGCGGCGCAGACCGGCGACGCCCAGACGCTGGGGCGCAACTGGCGGACCGACGGACCGGTGATCGACGGTCTCGCGCCGATCCTGCGCGGTGCGGCGCTGGGCGACCCGCGCATCGTCGTGCACCCGGTGACGGCGGCCCGCACCGGACGACGGCTCGAGGGCGGACCGCCCGTCGTGCTGCGGCAGGTCACGCGCGACGCGGTGGGCGCGACGCCCGGCAAGCAGCCGGCGGTCGGCAAGGTGCGCGAGCTCGTCTACCGGGACGTCGCCGCGCAGGTCGTGCGGACGCTCGAGCGCACGCGGCTCACCGACGGCCCGGACCTCCCGGCGCGCCCCGTCCGGCCGGCCGACGTCGCGGTCCTCGTGCGCACCAACGCCGAGGCGCTCGCGGTGCACGGCGCGGTCGTCGGTGCGGGCGTCCCCGCGGTCATCTCCGGGCTGGCCAGCGTGTTCGGCAGCGCGTCGGCGACCGACTGGCTCACCCTCCTCACCGCGCTGACCCGCCTGGCGGACAGCCGCACGGTCGCCGCCGCGGCGCTCACGCCGTTCGTCGGCTGGGAGGCCACGCGGCTCGCGCTCGCGAGCGACGACGACCTCGACGCGCTCGCGGACCTCGTGCGCGGGTGGGCGCACGTGCTCGACGAGCACGGTGTCGCGGCGCTCCTGGAGGCCACCGCCGCGGCCGGGCTGCGCGAACGGCTGCTGCGCGGACCCGACGGCGAGCGACGGCTCACGGACCTGCGGCACGTCGCCGAGGCCCTGCACGAGGCCGCGCTCGAGGGCGGGCTCGGCGCGTCGGCCCTCACCGAGTGGCTGAGGGCACGCATCGACGAGGCCGCCGTCGACTACGCCGAGGAGCGCAGCCGCCGGCTCGAGACCGACTCGGCGGCCGTGCAGGTCATCACCGTGCACGCGAGCAAGGGCCTGCAGTTCCCCGTCGTGCTCGTGCCGTTCGCGTGGAACCGGTGGTCGCCCCGCTCGCCGGAGATCCTGCGGTTCCACCAGGACGACGAGGGCGTGCTCCACGTCGGCGGCCCGGGCAGCCCCGGCTACTCCGAGGCCCTCGCCCGGCACGAGGCCGACGAGTGCGGCGAGGACCTGAGGCTCGCGTACGTCGCGCTCACGCGCGCGCACTCCCAGGTGGTCGTGTGGTGGGCGCCGAGCGCCAACTCCTCGACGTCCGCCCTCAGCCGCCTGCTGCTCGCACCCCGGGACGCGCACGGCACGCCCGCGGCGCGGGTCACCGTGCCGAACGACGCGGCTGCGGGCGCGCGTTTCGCCGCCCTCGCGGACGCGTCCGACGGGACGCTCGTGCACGAGGTCGTCGACCGCGCGCCGGACGCCGTGCGATGGCGCCCCACCCTGCCGCCCGCCGCCGACCTCGGGGTCGCCGTGCTGGGCCGCGAGGTCGACCTCGGGTGGCGCCGCACGTCCTACTCGGGGCTGACGGCCCACGCGCACCACGCCGGCGTCGGTGACGAGCCCGAGAACCCGGGGATCCAGGACGAGCCGGACGACGACACGGCCGCCGCCGTCGCCGCCGGCACGCTCGACCTCGACGCCGCGCTGCGCGGCGTGCCGTCGACCATGGCGGACCTGCCGGGTGGGACGGCGTTCGGCACCCTGACGCACGCCGTCCTCGAGCACGTCGACACGCACGCCGCCGACCTGCGCGCCGAGGTCGTGGAGGCCTGCCGCGCGACCGGGCTCGCCACCCCGCTCGGTGTCGCGCCCGAGGTGCTCGCCGACGCGCTCCTGCCGGCGCTGCACACGCCGCTCGGGCCGCTCGCGGGCGGTCGCACCCTGGCCGACGTGGCTCCCGCCGACCGGCTCGCCGAGCTCGAGTTCGAGCTCCCCCTCGCCGGCGGCGACCAGCCCACCGACCCCGCGGGGGAGGCCGCGGACCGGCGCGTCCGTGAGGCGGCCGAGGGTCGTCCCGCAGGCTCGCTCCGCGACGTCGCGGACCTCCTGCGTCGGCACCTGCCGTCCGACGACCCGTTCGCCGGCTACGCCGACCGGCTCGACGGCGACCTCGCCGCGACGCGGCTGCGCGGCTACCTCACGGGCAGTGTCGACGCCGTCCTGCGCGTGCCGGACGGGGACGGGCACCGGTACCTGGTCGTCGACTACAAGACGAACCGCCTCGCGCCGCACGACGAGCCGCTGACGACGTGGCACTACCGGCCGGAGGCGCTGGTCCGCGCGATGACCGACTCGCACTATCCGCTCCAGCTGCTCCTGTACTCGGTCGCGCTGCACCGCTACCTGCGGTGGCGGCTGCCCGGCTACTCCCCCGACCGGCACCTCGGGGGTGGGCTGTACCTGTTCGTCCGCGGCATGGTCGGCGCGAGCACCCCGGTCGTCGACGGCGTCCCGACCGGCGTCATGTCGTGGCGTCCCCCGCCGGCGCTCGTCGTCGCTCTCTCGGACCTGCTGGCCCACGGCCCGACGCCGCACGGCACGGCGTCGCCGAGCACGCCGTCGGAGAGCACGGTGTCGCAGACCACGGCGTCGTACGCACGCACGTCCGACGCGCACGGACCGGGCGCAGGGGCGTCATGAGCACGAGCAGCGGGGAGGCGAGGGGCGTCGTGAGCGCCCCGGCGTGGGACGGCGACCCGGACCCGCGCGTGCCGTGGCGCGTCGACGGTCTGCTCGCGCCGTTCGTCGCGGCAGGTGCCTTGGTGTCGGCGGACGTGCACGTCGCCCGTCGGCTCGGTGCGATCGGCGGCGAGCCAGACGAGCGCGTGCACCTCGCGGTCGCGCTGGCGGTCGCGTCGGTGCGGTCGGGCTCGGTGTGCGTCGACCTGACGTCGGCCCCGGCAGCGGTCGCGGCGGACCTGGGCGACCGCGACCCGGACGTCGGTGCGGACCTGCCGTGGCCCGCGCTCGACGGTGCGGACGGGTGGCGTGCGGCGGTCCGGCGCAGCCCGCTCGTCGCGGACGGCCCGCACGGCCCGGACGACCGCCCCGTGCGGCTCGTCGACGACCGCGTGTACCTCGACCGGTACTGGCGCGACGAGCTCGCCGTGCGCCGCGAGGTCGAGGCGCGCGTCCGCGCGACGCTCCCGGTCGACCTGTCGTCGCTCGACGACGTCGTGCGGCGACTGTTCCCCGACGACGCCGACGAGCAGCAGCGCGAGGCCGTCCGGGTGGCGTCCGGCTCGCTGCTCACCGTGCTCACCGGAGGTCCGGGGACGGGGAAGACGACGACGGTCGCCCGGCTCGTCGCCGCGCTCCAGGTCGTGGCCGGTCCGGACCTGCGGGTCGCGCTCGCGGCACCCACGGGCAAGGCCGCGTCACGTCTCCATGAGTCGGTGAACGCCGAGGTGGCGGGGCTTCCCGACGCCGACCGGGACCGCGTCGGCACGCTCGCCGCGTCGACGCTGCACCGTCTGCTCGGGCGCCGGCCCGGCAGCTCGACCCGGTTCCGGCACGACCGGACGCGACGTCTGCCCTACGACGTCGTCGTGGTCGACGAGTCGTCGATGGTCTCGCTGCCCCTCATGGCGCGGCTCGTCGAGGCGCTGCGGCCCGAGGCCCGGCTGGTGCTCGTCGGCGACCCCGACCAGCTCGCGAGCGTCGAGGCGGGCGCGGTCCTCGGCGACCTCGTGGAGGCGCTGCACGGCCGGGCGGTCGTACGGCTCACCCGCACCCACCGGTTCGGGCACGAGCTCGGCGGGCTGGCCGCCGCGATCCGGGAGGGCGACGCCGACCGGACGCTCGCGCTGCTGCGCGCGGGCGGCACGCACGTGCACCTCACCGAGACGGCGGGCGACGTCGCGTCGCCGCACGAGCTCGCAGGGCTGCGGCGCGACCTCGAGGACGCGGGTGCGGCGCTCGTCGCGGCCGCACGTGACGGGGACGCCACCGGGGCCCTCCGCGCGCTCGGCCGACACCGCCTGCTGCTCGCGCACCGCGAAGGGCCCGCGGGTGTCGCGCACTGGGCGGCGCAGGCGGAGGCCTGGGTCGAGGGCGTGACCGGCGGACGACCCGACGACGGCCCGTGGCCGCCGGGGCGGCCGTTGCTCGTGACGGAGAACGACGCGACGAGCGGCCTGTCGAACGGCGACACCGGCGTGGTCGTCCGCGACCTCGGCGGTGAGGGGTCCGACGAGTCCGACGCGGCGGTCGTCGTCGCGTTCGGCGACGCAGAGCGGCCGCACCTGGTGCGACCGCACCGCCTGCCTGCCGTCCAGACGGTCCACGCGATGACCGTGCATCGTGGGCAGGGCAGCCAGTTCACGCGCGTCACGGTGCTCCTGCCGCCTGCGACGTCACCCCTGCTGACGCGCGAGCTGCTGTACACGGCGGTGACGCGCGCGCGGGACTCCGTGCACGTCATCGGCTCGGAGGCCGCGGTGCGCGCCGCGGTCGAGCGCCCGGTCCGGCGCGCGAGCGGCCTGCGGCACGCGCTCTAGCCGGTCCCCGTGGGTCACGCGAGCGGAGTGCGGGCAGGCGCTCCAGCCAGTCCCCGGTGCGGCACGCGAGCGGAGTGCGGCAGACGCTCCAGCCAGTCCCCGGTCCGGCACGCGAGCGGACTGCGGCAGGCGCTCCAGCCAGTCCCCGGTCCGGCACGCGAGCGGCCTGCGGCACGCGCTCTGGCCAGGGCCGGTCCCGCTACGCGAGGCCGAGGTCCCGGCGCAGGAAGACGCTGTGCGGGTCGGGCACGTAGTCGGCGAACGGCGGGCACTCGACGAAGTCCGCGCGGGCGTACAGGCGACGAGCCGCCGCGAAGTACTCCTGGGTACCGGTCTCGAGCAGGACGCTCCGGTAGCCACGGAACGTCGCCTGCGCCAGCACGTGGTCCAGCAGGGCAGCGCCGACGCCCTGCCCGCGGGCCGCAGGCGCGGTGCGCATCGACTTGAGCTCGCCCGTCGCACCGTCGAGGGCCTTGAGCGCGACGGTCCCGAGCAGTGCCCCGCCACTGTCGCGGGCGGTCCAGAACGTGACGGCCGGGTCGGCCAGTGCGGCAGGGTCGAGCGCGTGGACGGACTCGGCGGGCGACGTCGCGTACATGTCCGCGAGGTGCTCCTCGAGCAGCGCCAGCACGTCGGGTCGCAGCGGGTGGTCGACGTCGATCGTCAGGACGGTGGCCGGCACATCGGGCTCCTCTCGGCGGGCGGCGGCCCACGGTCGTTCGGGTCCGCGGGGGCGCGGACCGTCGGTGCCGCCCCATCGTCGCGCGCGTGTGTGTCGCGGGTGTTGCGAGCGGCGGCGACGCGGTGGGCGTGCCCGACGTGCCCGCCCACCGGTGGTCCTCGGCCGCAGGTGCGACGGCGTCCGCGGAGGTGGCACCGGGTGATGCGCCCCGGCCGTCGATGCGGCCCGACGCGCCGACGACGACGCCCGGCCGGCCTCCGGAGCGGGAGGACGACCGGGCGTGGTGCGGACGACCGTCAGGACGCGGTGACGGGCTCCCGCGGGGCGGGCACGACGGTCGCGTCGCGGACCTCGTCGTCGGCCGGGGTGGCCTCGTCGACGTCGTCGGCGAGCAGGTTCGACGTCGACGCGGAGGCGTACCGGTCGAGGTCGAGGATGCCTTCGCGCTTGGCGACGATCGTGGGCACGAGCGCCTGACCCGCGACGTTGACCGCGGTGCGGCCCATGTCGAGGATCGGGTCGATCGCGAGCAGCAGGCCGACGCCGGCGAGCGGCAGGCCGAGCGTCGACAGCGTGAGGGTCAGCATGACGACGGCACCGGTGAGGCCCGCGGTCGCGGCGGACCCGACCACGGACACGAACGCGATGAGGACGTAGTCGGTGACCGACAGGTCCACGCCGAAGATCTGCGCGACGAAGATCGCGGAGATCGCGGGGTAGATCGAGGCGCAGCCGTCCATCTTGGTCGTGGCGGCGAGCGGCACGGCGAACGACGCGTAGGAGCGCGGCACGCCGAGGTTCCGCTCGACGACGCGCTGCGTGACGGGCAGCGTCCCGACGGACGAGCGCGACACGAACGCGAGCTGGATGGCCGGCCACGCGCCGCGGAAGAACGCGCCGATGCCCAGGCCGTTGGTGCGCAGGATCACCGGGTAGACGACCAGCAGGACGACGGCGAGGCCGAGGTAGATCGCGGCGGCGTAGGTGCCGAGCGGCGCGAGCAGGTCCCACCCGTAGGTCGCGACGGCCTTGCCGATGAGGCCGAGCGTGCCGAGCGGCGCGAGGCGGATGACCCACCACAGCACCTTCTGCACGACGGCGAGCGCGGAGCGGTTGAACGCGAGGAACGGCTGCGCGGCCTTGCCGGTGCGCAGCGCGGCGATGCCGACGACGAGCGCGACGACGACGATCTGCAGGACGTTGAACGACACCGAGGTGCTGGCCTCGACGGCGCCGTCGGCACCCGTGGTGACCTGCGTGCCGGCGCCGATCCCCAGCCAGTTGCCGGGGATGAGGCCCTTGAGGAAGTCGAGCCAGGAGCCGCTCGCGCCGGCCTCGAAGCCGTCCTCGGGGCTGAGGGTCGAGCGCGCGCCGGGCTGGAGCAGCAGGCCGAGGCCGATGCCGACGCCCACGGAGATCGCGGCGGTGATGGCGAACCACAGCAGGGTCTGCCAGGCGAGGCGTGCGGCGTTGGTGACGCGCTCGAGGTTCGCGATCGAGGTGACGATCGCGAGGAACACGAGCGGCGGGACGATCGCCTTGAGCAGCGTGACGAACGAGGACCCGATCGTGTCGAGCGTGGTCGTCAGCCAGTTGGGCTCGCCGGAGGGCGTCTCGCCCATCTGCAGCGCGATCCAGCCGAGGAGCACGCCGAGGCCGAGGCCGAGCAGGACCTGGACGGTGAAGGAGGGGAACCGCAGCCGGCGCTGGGGCTGCGTCGTGGTGGTGTCAGACACGGGGTGAGGCCTTTCCGGGGCGCGGGCGCGCCGCGAGGGAGGTCCGTGAGGGACGCGTCGGGGGGACGGAGCCAGGTCGACGAGCGACGTGGCGGTGACCGGCGGGGCGTGACCGGCCGGTCGGCCGAGGTCAGGGCTGCGGGAGCGGCGCCGGACCGTCAGGGACCCGTGCGGGTCCGAGGTGCCGGGTCAGCGACCGGCGGGGCGATGCGGAGGCCGACAGAGCGCGCTGGCGACCCGACGCAGGTCGACGGCACGGCGCTCGGTCAGGTGCAGGCTCACGCGCGGCAGCTCCAGGCTCGGAGGAGGCGGCCGCTCGACTGCGACCACAGTGCGCAACCGACCGTCGCCCCCGACTGTTCCCTGTACCCACCACGGACCCGTCGGTGAGGCGGACGTCACAGGCAAGCGCCTACCGACCGGATCACCCGGCCGTCCCCGTATCGCCCTGGAGCAGGACCGCTCCTGCCTCCCGAACGCACGCTCGACGACAGGGGGCATCTCATGGCAGCGACGTTCGGGGTGGAGGCCATCCGGCACTTCGGCAACGCACGGGCGAACGGCGTCTCCACCGCCGCGGACCTCACCTACACGTTCAACCGCAGCAACGGGTTCGACGACGAGCTCCGCAGCGCGGGCCACACGCGCGCCTGGTACTGGTCCGAGCAGGACGTGTGGGAGAACGACATCCAGGACACGAGCGGCGGCGGTGACGACCGCACGTGGGTCGACGACGTCGACCTGTTCTGGATCGAGACGCACGGCAACCACACGGCGGACGGCCAGGCCCGGCTGCTGTACGACGTGCCGCGCGACCAGTGGCGCACGTTCTCGGGCACGTGGGAGCTCGGCGAGGACTGGAACGCGGAGTGGGTCATGGCCTACTCGTGCGACACCGCGCCGCTCGGCACCCTCACGGGGCTGTGGAACATCTTCAACCGCCTGCACCTGTACTGCGGGGCGTGGGAGGAGATGTGGGACGGCATCACCACCGACGAGTGCGGCGAGGACGTCGCGAGCAACCTCACCGACGGCGACACCGTGTCGTCGGCGTGGATCGACGGCGTCTCCGACTGGTGGGTCGACAACCACCCGGTCGTCGTCGGGCCGGCGACGTCGCAGACGTGGAACGGCGGCAACGTCATCTGGTCGCTGAGCCCGCACAACCGCGACCACCTGTGGGGCCACGGCTCGGTGTCCCCCGACCTGTCCCCGTCCCAGCAGGGCTGCCTGCTGTGGCGCTGGGCCGAGGGCTGAGAGGGAGAAGGACATGACCACGACGAAGGACCTGACCGAGCGCCTGACGGGCCTGGTCGGCGACGTGCCCGACGTGACCGAGGTCGTCGAGCTGGCGACGCCCGGCCCGGAGGCGTTCGTGCGCCGCAACGAGCAGCTGTTCGCCGGCCTGGCGGAGGCGGCGGGCATCCCGCTCGACGCGTCGCAGGGCGGTCTCCGCCTGGCCGACCGCTCCGTGTACCGAGGTGAGGACGGCGGGCGTGCCGTGACGTTCCACGCGTCGGGCGCGCTGACGCTGCACGCGGGCGTCGACCCGCTCGACGACCTGTTCGACGAGGTGCTCCCGGACGAGAAGCTCGGCGGCTACGTGGACGACCAGGTCGCGCGGCTCGGGCTCGCGTCGCTCGTCGACCGTGAGGACACGCTCACGTTCGAGCGGCTCTGGAAGCTCAAGGCGGCCGGTGCCGACCGCGAGGGGAAGGTCAGCGAGCCTGTGCTCACGCGCGCCGTCGGCGCGTACCGGCACGCCGTCCGCGACCTGCCCGTGCTCGGGCGGGCGTCGGGAAGCGTCGAGGTGACCGGCTCGGGCCGGCTGTCGTCGCTCACGCTCACGCTGCGCCGGTTCGCGGGCGACGGGAGCGGCGCGACGCTCGACAAGGCGGTCTCACGCCGCCCCGAGGACGCGGCGTCCGAGGTCGCCGCCCGTCTGTCGCGTCTCCTCGAGGGGCGCGAGGAGGACGTGCGGATCGAGCCGCAGCTGTTCGCGTTCGGCTACCTGAGCCTCGGGCGGCGGCGTGCGCAGAGCGTGCTGGCGCCGATGTACGTGGCCGCGGTGACGGTCGACGGCGGCGAGGAGGCCGAGCGCTCGGCCCACGTCGTGGCCGTGACCGGCAGCGAGAAGCAGTACCTGCGACTTCCCGTGGGGGTGCGCACCGCGGCGGAGCGTCGCTCCGCCTGACGCACACGGCGAGCGCCGCGCGGCTCCCGGGGGGAGGGCTCGCGGCGCTCGCGCGTGCGCGCGGTGCGGCACGACGTCCCGGTCGAGCCGCGGTCCGCTCGGTGCGGCACGGTGCCCCGATCGGGCGGCGGTCCGCTCGGTGCGGCACGGCCCCCGGTCAGAGTTCGCGCGCTGACGTCAGAGCCAGGGCGCGCAGGGGCCGCTGCCGAGCAGCGCGAGACCCGTGAGGTCGCCGGCCTGGAAGTCCGTGACCGACGGGTCCGTGCTGGGCGCCATGAGCTGGGTCGGGTCGTCGACGTGGCCGAGCCCGACGACGTGCGCGAGCTCGTGCATCGCGACCGCGCGCGCCATGGCGTGCCCGTCGGGCTCCTCGAGCATCGCGCCGAGCTGCGCGGCGTCGAGCGACACGCTGCCCGACACGGCGACGCTCGGCCGACCGTCGGCCTCGAGCGCGACCGGTCCGGCGACGCCCGCGACACCACCTGCGAGCCGCGCGTCCTCGGACTCGTCCGACCAGCTCACGAGGACGGGCGCCCACCGGTCGCCGTACCGGTCCGGCTGGTAGGGCGCGCGATCCTCCGACGGCTGCTCGTCGGTCTCGCCGTCCGCGACGATCACCAGGCCCGTCGCCCGGCTCAGGCGCGCAGCGGCCTCGTCGATCACCGCGCGACCGCCGGGCGGCTCGCCGTCGGGCCGGACGACGTAGTGGACGGGACGGCACGGGCTCCAGGCGACCGGGGTCCGGCCGTCGGCCTGCGTCTGCAGGTACGCGTACGAGCGGCTGACCTGCGCGAGCGACGGCGGCTGACCGATCGGGTCACCGGACTCCTCGAGGCCCGCGGGCGGGACCACGGGGGCGCGCACCAGCCCGCCGACGGCGGCGTCGAGCCACGGGGAGCCGTGCACCACCGGGGCGAGGACGCGTTGCGCGTCGTGGAGCAGGCCGGGTCCGAACGTCGTCGCGGCGAGCCCCAGGACGACCCCGAGCGCGAGCGTGCTCGGGACCGGGCTGCCTGCGCGGCGACGCGTGCGCCGGTCGTCCGGCCGCGCCGCTCGCCCGACGGCGGGCGCCGGGACCGCGCCGGCAGGGGTACCGGAGCCGGCGGCGACCTGGGTGCCGGGCTCGACGGCGGCCGGGGTGCGAGGCTCGGTGATCGACTCGACGGCGGGTGCCCCCGGCTGCGACGGCAGCAGGGACGTCGACCCGTCGAGCGTCGTGGCGCGTGGGCCCGCCTGACGCGCACGGGCCGCGCGCTCGTCGAGGAGCCACCGGGGCACGCGACCGCTCGGCGACGTCGGCACGTCGCGCGGGAGCGGTCGGGACCCCTCGGCGGTCACGTCCTGCGCATCGACCGGGCGGAGCCGCACGTGAGAGGCGCGTCACGACGCCACCCGTCCGCCGCAGGACGGTCGAGGAGTGCCCGACGCCCGCCGCCGACGCCGCTCCCCCGCGTCGCCTCCTGCGTTTGACCTCGGACGACGACGGCAGGACGCTCGCGACATGTCCGATCCCGCAGGAACCGGAACGACGGACGCCGCGGACCGTGGCGCGACGGCCACCGCGCCCCGGTCGCGCGTGGGCGGCCCCACGCACGTCGGCACCGCGAGCACCGACCCGCTCGCCCGGGCGACGTACCGCCTGCTGCGCATCACGCTCGTCGCGCTGCCGGTGCTGCTGCTCGTGTCGTCGTTCCTCGTGTGGGTGACGGGCGGACGCGTCGAGCGGTCGATCAGCGACTACTACGACGGCGACCTGCGCGACGTGTTCGTCGCGATGCTCGCCGGCATCGCGGTCTGCCTGGTCGCCTACCGCGGTTTCCCCGCGGTCGAGGACTACACGCTCAACTGGGCGGGGTTCCTCGCGCTGGTCGTCGCGTTCGTGCCGAACAGCCTCACCGCCGAGCTCGAGCGGCTCGACGGCGCTGCCCGGACGCAGGCCGCGCTGCCCGCACGGATCGTGCTGACGTCACTGCTGCTGGTGTCGGCGGCGGTCGTCCTCGTGGAGTGGCGGACGACCCGCGCGACCATGCACGCCGCGCGCACGGCCCGTGACGGCGGCTGGGTGTTCTGGCTCATGACGGTCCTCGGGCTGGCGGTCGTCGCGCTGCTGGTCGTCCGCCTCGTGCAGCCGGGCACGACCTTCGCGTGGCTGCACGGCGCGGCGGCGATCGTGCTCATCGTGAGCCTGGCGCTCGCGGTGCTGAGCCACGGGTGGCCCGCGACCGACGCCGCGTCGGACCGGCGCTACCGCAGGATCTACCTCACCGTCGCCGCGCTCATGGTCGCCGGGCTGGTGCTGTGGCCTGCGCTGGAGCGTGCAGGCGTCGACGAGGCGATCCTCGTCGTCGAGTGGTGGGAGATCGTGCTCTTCATCGTCTTCTGGGTCACCGAGACGGTGCGGACGTGGGACCCGGTCGCGATCGAACCGCTGCACCTGCCCGACGAGCCGGGGACGCCCGTTCCGCCTCTCGCCCCACCGCAGCGACCGGCGACCCCCCGGCCGCACGGAGCCCCCTGACGCCCGTCAGCCCACGCCGACGGGCTCTGGCGCGTGCGACCCGAGGAGGTCGTCGGGGTCGTACCGGCGCCGGACCGCGTCGAGGCGCGCCGCGACGTCGGGCCGCCACCGTCCCGGGAGCCCTCCGCTCATGTTGGGGTTCGCCTCGTCGGCCAGCCACGGTGCGACGGCGGACAGCACGCGCTCGGCCGCACCCGGGCCGACGCCGGCGGCCTCCGGGCCCACCGTCACGAGCCCGAGCGTGAACGCGGCGTCCCGGCCGGCGACCGCGTCCTGACCGGTCGTCCGTGCTGCCGACGCGGACACGGGCGCGGCGACGTGCCGCAGCTCGACCGCGACGAACGGCTGGTCCGCGTCCGGGCCGACGGCGTCGAGCCAGGCGTCGACGAACCCGTCGCGCACGTGCGCGAGCCCAGCACCACCCGTCCAGACGGGCGCGGGTGTGGTCGGGTCACCGTGGATCCGGTCGGAGTCGCGCGCCGGGAGGGGGCCGAGGCCGTCGAGCAGGGCGGGAGCGAGCGCGCGGAGCGGGGCGGCGGCGCGCTCGCCGTCCTCGGCGGACCCCGGCCGGGCGAAGCGCACCGAGAGGACCGTGCGCCCGCGCAGCGGCTCGGGCACCACGTCGATCGGGGGCATCCGGACCACCGCGGCGCTCGTCGTCGTGAGGTCGTCGGCGCCGGCGGTCCACTCGAGCCAGCCGCGCAGCGCGGTCGCGACGTGCGGGGTGTCGAACACGACGGACCCCGCGTACAGGTCGGGGACCTCGACGAGCGCGATCCGGACGGCCACCACGACACCGGGCACGGCGTTGCCGCCGCGCAGCGCCCACAGCAGGTCGGCGTGCTCGCCGTCGTCGGCCTCGACCACCTCGCCCGTCCCCGTCACGACCGTCGCGGACACCAGCCGGTCCGACCCGAACCCGTGGCTGCGCGCGAGCGGGCCGAGCCCGCCGCCGAGCAGGAAGCCGACGACGCCGACGTTCGACGACGGGCCGACGACGGGGACGAGCCCGTGCTCCGCGGTGCGCTCGACGACGGCGGCCCAGCGGACCCCGGCACCGACGGTCGCGGTGCGCGTCGCGGCGTCGACGACCACGTCGTCGAGACGACGGGTCGTGACGAGGACGCCCGACGTCAGCGGCCGCTCGGCGCCGTGCCCGGTCGCCTGGACGCGCAGCGGGACGCGGTGCTCGCGCGCGAGCCGCACGGCCGTGACGACGTCGTCCACGCCGGTCGCACCCACGACCACGTCGGGCCGGATGGGGACCGAGAGGTTGAATGCGGCGACCTCGTCGTCGTACCCCGCGGCACCGGGGACGAGCACGGGACCCTGGACCTGTGCCGACAGCGCGTCGGCGAGCGGGCTCGACATGCGACCTCCTGGCGACGGCGCCGGCGGACGGTCCGCGGCGACTCCCTGAGACGCTCCCACGGACCACCGACACGCGGCACCGGTCGCGCACCCGCACCCGCGCGCGCCGCGCTCGCCGCCGGGTCCACGATGGGCCCGATGAGTCCCGGGCGTGCGGCCGGTCAGCACGACGAGCCCGTCCGCAGCCGACGACGAGCGACGACGACCCTCGGCGACAGGAGCGCACCATGACCACCACGACCGACACCCGCACGCTCGACGTGCCGGGCGCGACCCTCACCTACGACGTGCACGGCCCGCTGCCCACCACGGACGGCGAGCCGCCGCTGGTGCTGATCGGGCAGCCGATGGACGCGAGCGGCTTCACGACGCTCGCCGGCCTCCTGACCGAGCGGACCGTCGTGACGTACGACCCGCGCGGGCTCGGCCGCAGCGTGCGTCACGACGGCTCCGCGGTCAACGACCCCGCCGTGCAGGCGGAGGACGTGCACGCGCTGGTCGAGGCGCTGGGCGGCGGCCCCGTCGACCTGTTCGGGTCGAGCGGCGGCGCGATCACGGGCCTCGCGCTCGTCGCCGCGCACCCGCACGACGTCCGCACGTTCGTGGCCCACGAGCCGCCGCTCGTCGAGCTGCTGCCCGACGCCGAGAACGCCCGGGCCGCGGGCAGGCGCGTCGCCGAGGTGTACGCCGAGCGCGGCTGGGGCGCCGGCATGGCGACCTTCATGCTCGTCTCGTCGTGGCAGGGCCCGTTCCCGGACCGGTTCGCGCAGGAGCCCGTCGACCCCGCGCAGTTCGGCCTGCCGACGGAGGACGACGGCACGCGTGGCGACCCGCTGCTGTCGGGCGTGTCGGACCCGGTGACCGCGTTCCGTCCGGACGTCGACGCGGTCGTCGCGAGCCCGACCCGTGTCGTCGTCGCCGCCGGCGAGGAGAGCCGCGACCTCCTGACGTTCCGTGCGACCGAGGCGCTGGCCGCGCTGCTCGGTCAGGACCTCACGCTGTTCCCGAGCCACCACGGCGGGTTCCTCGGCGGCGAGCACGGGTACGCCGGGCAGCCCGAGGCGTTCGCGGCGCGGCTGCGGGAGGTGCTGACGCGGGCGTGACGTGCCCCAGGGCGTGCGAGCGGCGCTCCACGGCACATCGCCGCGCCGCCGTCAGGCCCGCATCGCGACGCTGCTCGCCCGGACCGGCGCGGGCAGCGTCGTGCGGCCGACGAGGTGGGTGTCGACGGCGGCGGCCGCCGCACGACCCTCCGCGATCGCCCACACCACCAGGGACTGCCCTCGGCCGCAGTCGCCCGCGACGAAGACGCCGGGCGTCGGCGTCGAGAAGTCGTCGGCCCTTGCGAACGCGCCCCGGGCGTCGACGGCCAGCCCGAGCTGCTCGGCGAGCCCGCCGCGCTCCGGCCCGGTGAAGCCGAGCGCGAGGACGACGAGCTGCGCCGGCAGGACCTGCTCGGTGCCCGGGACGGCGACGAACCGGCCGTCGACCCGCTCGACGTCGACGACACGGACGCCCGTGACTCGGCCGTCGTCGCCGTCGAGCCCGAGCGTCGACACCGCGAACCGGCGCTCGCCGCCCTCCTCGTGCGACGTCGAGACCTTGAACACCGTCGGGTACGTCGGCCAGGGCTGGTCGTCCGGACGCGCCTCGGGCGGCTGCGCCAGGATCTCGAGCTGCACGATCGACCGTGCGCCCTGCCGCACGGCGGTGCCCACGCAGTCCGCGCCGGTGTCGCCGCCGCCGACGACCACCACGTCGAGCCCTGTCGCGACGGGTGCCCCGGGCACGGGCGAGCCGACGGCCGCGTGGTTGGCGGGCACGAGGTAGTCCATCGCGGGCATGACGCCGGCCAGGCCGCGGCCCGGCACCGGCAGGTCGCGCGGGACGGTCGAGCCGGTCGTGACGAGCACCGCGTCGAACCGGCGGCGCAGCTCGTCGCCCGTGACGTCACGGCCCACGTGGACGCCGCACCGGAACACCGTGCCCTCGGCGCGCATGACGTCGAGGCGACGCTCGACGACGGCGGCGGGCAGCTTGTGCTCGGGGATGCCGTACCGCAGCAGCCCGCCGGGCGCGTCCGCACGCTCGAAGACGGTGACGTGGTGGCCCGCGCGGGTGAGCTGCTGCGCGGCCGCGAGCCCGGCGGGCCCGGAGCCGACGACCGCGACCGCGCACTCGGTCATGCGGCCCGGCACCTCGGGCACCACGAGACCGCGGTCGAACGCCTCCTCCGCGATCGAGAGCTCGACGTGGCGGATCGTCACGGGCGGCTCGTGGATGCCGAGCACGCACGCCGACTCGCACGGCGCCGGGCACAGCCGGCCCGTCATCTCGGGGAAGTTGTTCGTCAGGTGCAGACGGTCGCTCGCGTCCTGCCACTGCCCGCGCCACGTGAGGTCGTTCCACTCGGGCATGACGTTCCCGAGCGGGCACGCGTGGTGGCAGAACGGCACACCGCAGTCCATGCACCGCCCCGCCTGGCGTCGCAGCGTCTCCAGGAAGGCCGCGTCGCCGACGGGGTGGCGGTGCACCTCGTCCCAGTCGAGGATGCGCACCGCCACCGGCCGGTCGGGCGGCAGCTCGCGCACGCGCGTGGTGAGGAAGCCCCGGGGATCGGCCATGCGGGGACGGTAGGTCCGGCCCCGACCCCGCCCGGCGGTCCAAGGTCCTAGACCGTCGGGGGCCGGGGGGGGCCGGGGCCCCCCCCCCCCCCCCCCCGCCCGCCCTCGGGCGCGCCCCCGGCCCCGCGACCCCCGACCCCGCCCTCGCGCAGCACGTTCTCACCGACGGCCTCCCCGACGACCTCGCCGC
>NZ_JAHKSJ010000012.1:0-52732 GCF_019024305.1 Cellulomonas algicola
GCGGCCGAGGGGGTCAGCCCCTACCGCCGGCCGCCCATCGCGTCGCGCAGGACGACGAAGACGTCGGTGTTCGGCTGCGACCGTGCGAGCCGCTCGGCGCTCGGTCCCTCCGCCGTCAGCGGCGTCGCGCCACCGGTGTGACCGCTCGTCGTCCAGTCGACCGTGAACTGCAGGTCCGTCCCGGCGACGGGGAATGGCCCGTCCTCGAGGCTCTGCAGCACCTCGGCCGACGTGCTCGCGGGGTCGCCGCTCTCGTCGTCCGCGTCGACGTTCTCGATGGCCAGCCCGCCGGTCTCGTGGTCGCCGACGACCACGACGAGCGTGCCCGGGTGCCGCTTCGCGAACGCGTGCACGACCGCGACCGTCTCGTCGAGCGCCTGCCCGGCCTCGAGCGTGAGGCCCGCGTTGTTGGCGTGCGACATCTCGTCGACGCCCTCCTCCTCGACCATGAGGAAGAAGCCCTGCCGGTCGCGCGAGAGCACGTCGAGCGCCTTGCGGGTCATGTCGACGAGCGGCACGACGGGGGCGTACTCGTCGCCCTGCCCCTCGGGCGCCTGCTCGAACATCTCCTCGTTGGCGAACAGCCCGAGGATCCGCGGGGCGCGCGTCGCGGCGAGCTCGTCGGCGGTCGTCACGTACGCGTAGCCCGACGCCTGCGCGCGCTCGACGAGGTTGCCCTGGTCGCTGCGGCTCACCTCGGGCCGCGGGTCGGCGGGGTCGTCGGGGTACGCGCCCTCGTCGCCCGCGGGGTACCACCAGTCCTCGCCCCCGCCGAGGATGACGTCGGGCCGCGACTCCTCGATCAGCTGCCGGGCGATCTCGGTCTGGTCGCCGCGGTCCGGGACGTGCGCGCCGAACGCGGCGGGCGTCGCGTCGGTGACCTGGGCGGTCGTGACGACGCCCGTCGACTTCCGCAGCGACTTGGCGTGCTCGAGCAGGGTGCGGACGGGGTTGCCGTCCACGTCGACGCTGACCGCGCCGTTGTACGTGCGGACGCCGGTCGCGAACGCGCTCGCCGCGGCGGCCGAGTCCGTGACCGCCTCGTCGGGGTCCAGCGAGTCCGTGTGCGTCCACCCCGCGTAGCGCAGCGAGTCCATCGCGGTCTCGCCGTCCTTGCCGACCGTGCTGAGCCGGATCGCCTCGCGCGCCGCGATGCTGAGGCCGTCGCCGACGATCAGCACGACGTTCTTCGCCGTGCGGGAGGAGCCGCCGCGATCACCGCCCGTGACGTCCTGGTCGCCCGTCGTGAGGCCGCTCGTGACGAGCCCCCCGGTCGTCAGGCCCGCCGCGATCGCGGCCGCCCCGCCTGTCGCCATCCACCGTCGTGCGTGCGTGCGCATGGTGCCCCCTCGAACCTCGTCGTCCTCGGATGAGCCGGGCCCGTCCTCGGACCCGAAGCGCCCATGCTGGGCCGGATCTATCCGTCGCGCATCCGCTGCACGTCGGGTGGCGCGGCCGGCGGGGCGCCGGACCACGACCGCCGACGCGGAGAGCGCAGCGTCGAGTCCGACGCCGGCACCGTGCCGTCGAGCGGCGGAGGTCGCGCCGGCGCCGGGCGTCGCGTCAGGCGGGCAGCACGCGCGCGAGCAGGTCGCGCGCCTTGCCCGGCGCGGCCCCACCCCTGCGGGCGGCGACGTCCGCCAGGCCCGGCCAGGCCGCCGCCTCCGCAGGCAGCAGCCCACGACGCGCGGCCTCCCGCAGGTGCGCGGCGTGCACGAGCGCCACGTCCAGGACCCGGTTCAGCCACCGAGGGGGAGGCGCCTCGACCGACGCCGCGTAGCGGACCGACTCGACCAGCACAGGCCACAGCACGGGGAGCGTCGTCGGATCGTCTTCCATCAGCCGGACGACGCGCGCGGGGCTGAAGTCGGCATGCGGCAGGAGCGCCCGCATCGCGACCGTCACCGCGGCGGAGCCGACGACACCCTCGCCGACGATCTCCCGGACGTGGTACCGCGGCGGGTCGTCGTGGCACATCGACGCGAGCACCACGGCGACCATCGACGTCGTCAGAGGCGGCACCGGCGCGCCCCCGCGCTCCACGGGCCGGTCGCGCCCTGCCAGCCAGTCGCGGTGCGGCATCGCGACGAGCCGTCCCGCGGACTCGTCCCAGTGCAGCCACGCGTCGTGCGTGCCCGACCCCGACGCTGACGCCTGCCCGGCGGCCGACACCGCTGCGCACTGCCCCTCGCGCTCGAGGTCGTAGAACCAGGTCTTCGCGACGCGGTACGGCCCGGCGGGGTCGCCCGGCAGGTCGATGTCGACCGCGAGCATCCGGCTGGACCCAGTCCGCGCGACCCACGTCGTCGTGAGCGTCGCACCGTCGACCACGGCAAGGAGCGTCCCTGCCCCGGGGGCCCACACCTCGTCGAACGCCCGGCCCGGCGGCTCGTCGAGCACGACCAGCTCGGCGGGACCGGTCGTCCCCTCGACGCTCGCCGGCGCCGGCAGGAGGTCCACGACGGCGCGCGCGGCGACCACCGCCCGGGAGGACCCCGACCGGGCCGCGAGCGCGCGGGTGCCCGGCACGCCGAGCACCGTGGCGTCGGCGTCCCCGCGCGCGACGGCCGCGAGCACCGCCGGCGCGAGCGCGCGCATCGTCCCGGCGACCTCGGACGTGCCCACGAGCAGCCGCGACGACCGCAGCGACACGGCCAGCACGTCGTCGAGGACCGGCCACACGACGCTCAGCAGGCCTTCGCCGGCGAGCTCGGCGCACGCGCGCGCCAGGGCCGCCAGGTTCGACGGCGTCTCGGTCCAGTCCAGCAGCCGCACGTCCGCGACGCCGGGGCGCAGCAGCCCGCGCTCCCACGCCTCCCGCACGGCCGCTGAGCCGTCGGCCGTCGCCTCCGCGTGGAAGCCTCGCTGTGCGCCGACGAGGTTCACGGCCAGGCCCGGCGTCAACGGGGTGGCACGTCGGGCGGCCTGCCGCAGCCGCAGCCCGACGTCGGCCGACTCGGACGACGACAGCCCGGTCGCCGCGGCGTCGCCCCAGGCGGGGAAGACCTCGGGACCGACGCGGTCGTAGGAGCTCGCGTCGCGGAGCCGGGGCGGGAAGGCGCGCAACGACTCCGGCAGCGCGAGCGGCTGCGGCGCCCAGTGCCGCCACGAGCCCTCGACCGCGAGCGCCGGCTCGCGCACCGGGTCGGTCAGGTAGGCGCGCGCGGCGGGTCCCGCCGTGAACGCCGCGGGCTTGCCGTCCTGGAGCACGACCGGCACCGGGAGTGTCTCGAGCGCGGCGAGCACGTCGTCGGTGACGAGCGCACCGTCCGTCCGCGTGAGGGCGAGGAAGAGGTCGGCCTCGCTCGCCACCGCACCCACGGCCGCGTAGGTGGTGAGGCGGTCGACCAGGTCCGACGGGTCGATGCGCAGGTCCACCCACGTCGGTGTCGAGAGCAGCACCGGGACCTCGCCGAGCCGGCGCACCACGGACGCCTCGCGCGCGTCGCACGGGTCCCAGACGACCCTCCCCCAGCCGTCCGACCCGCCACGGCGGTCGAGCAGGTCGGAGTCCTCGCCGCGCACCCACGCGGGGACGCAGCGCAGCCCGCCCACCCACGACGGCCTGACTCCGCCGAGCGCCGAGCGCGCGGCCTCGCGGTCGGTCGCCGCGACGGCGGTGGCGAGCGCGAGGAGCCGCTCGACCTCGAGGTCCACGACACCCTCGGGACGGCCCGTGAGCGCCGCCGCCGCGTCGGTGAGCGCCGCGGCCGAGGCCTCGCCGACCGCGAACCTCGGCACCTCCCACACGGGCGGCGTCGCCTGCCAGAGCCCGATCGAGGGAGCGTCGTCCTCGGGCTCGGCCGGCCCGTCCGCGATCCCCCACGCGTCGGCGAGCGCCTGGGCCGCGCGGGCGAGGGGGCGGTCGTTCCCCGCGACATGCTGCCGGACGAGCGGCGCGACGCCCTCGACGACGTCGCCGCCGGGTCGCGGTCGCGCGGCCGCGGCCGTGAGGAGCGCGAGCACCACCTTCTTCGTCCGCACGGGCAGCGTGACGGCGAGGACGTCGCCGAGCACGTCGTCGCCGGCGCGCGCGATCAGCCGCGGCGCGAACGCCTCGACCACCGGTCCGTCGCCGCGCGCGAGCACCCCGACCAGCACGTCGGCGTGCGCCACGAGCTCGTCGTCGGTCAGCGCGAGCGGCCCCGTCAGCACCTGCGTCCACGCCTTGCGGTCCCCCGGACGCTGCGCGGCGTCGAGCGCCGTCAGCACGAGCTCGACGGCCTCCGCGCGGTCGAGCCACCCGCGCGCGACCCCCGCCGCGGGCACGCCGCCGAACGGGCCCGTCGCCGGCACCCCGACGGCCACGGCGGCGCGCACGTGCTCGGCGAACCGCCGCTCGACCACGTCCGCGCCGCACGGCTCACGCTCCGCGCGGACCAGCTCACCGACGCCGGTGAGCACGATCGACGCGTGCACCGCCCAGTCCTTGAGGTACTCGACGCTGTGCGGCACGGGCAGGTCGTTCCGGTCGACGAGCCGCACGGTGACCCCGCCGAGCGCGCTCGTGCTGTGCTCCCACGCACGGCCCGCGCGGTCGGCCGCCTCGACGAACCGCGCCGCGTACGCGTCGCCCCGCGCCGACACCAGACGCGTCAGCAGCTCGTCCCCGCCGGGCGCCGAGACCAGCAGCCGGGCGGCCCGGCGTGCGTCGACGCCGACGCGCACCGCGAACAGGCGGAGCATCCCCTGGTCGACGTCCGTCCAGGGGATCCAGCCCCAGGTGTTCTCGCTCGTCCGCCCGAACTCGCCCCACTCGCCCGACGCGAGCCCGTCGCGCGCCACGCGCTGCTCCTCCGGGGTCCCGAGCGGCAGCTGCTCGACGTCCTCGACGGACGCGGTCGCCCACCCGAGCGAGCGGAAGACCTCGATCGCGGCGGCCTGGCGGGTCGTGAGCGTCATGCGGGGGCCTCCGAGGCGATCTGGACGGCGAGGACGTGCGCGCACGGCCCGCGGCCGGTGCCGTGCGCGAGGAACCAGGGGCAGGTGCACCGGCCGCCGACGGCGACGCGGTGGTCCGGACCGCCGCTCCGGCTGCGCACCGTCCACCCGTCGGCGGCGGGCGCGACGCCGCCGTCGGCGACCAGGCGGCGTGCCGCGACGAGCCGCGGGTTGTCCTTCTCGACGCGGTCGGGGTCGTGCGGGAGCTCGCGGTGGAACCACGCCTCGTCGTGCGTGTCCCACCCGACGCGCCCGTCGGCGGCCAGCACGGCGAGCGCGGCGCGGACGCGCGGCTCGGCGAGCCTGGCCTCGCGGGCCAGCCGCGGGATCTCGATCACCGGCTCGAACGCGAGCAGCGCGCTCACGAGGTCCGCGTCCTCGGCGACCGTCTCCCCCGCGAGCGCGGTGAGCAGCGACCCCTCGCCCGAGTGCCCGCGCCACGCCTCGTCGGTCAGCCCGAGCACGAGGCGTGCGCCGGGCACGTCGAACGCCACGACGACCGGCCCAGGATCCGCGTCGCCGTGCACAGTCATGCCCGTGACGTGCGGCAGGAGCCGCTTGACGGCGCTCAGCCGGTGCAGCCCGGACACGAGCACGCCGCCGTGCACGGGCCGCGCGGACACCCGCACGCCGGCCCGGTCGGCGACGAGCCAGCCCGTGCGCGCCGCGCTGGTCGCCGCGGGGAGGGCCGCGACGAACGCCCGCGCGGGCACTGCGCCGACGGCGAACGCGTGCGGCACACCGTGGTGCAGCTCGGCCACGTTCCCGAACGCGCGCACCCACCGCCCGGGCATCTCGACCGGCCGCTCGACGGCGGTCGCCTCGGGGCTCGACACGGTGAGCCCGTCGCGCCCGACGTCGAGGTGCAGCAGGCGCCCGCGGCCGACGCGCGACAGGGCGGTGCGCGTCTCGAGCCCGATGTCGACGTTCGTCGTGCCGTGGCCGACCTCCCCGGAGTCGAACCCGTCGGGCAGCAGGTCGAGGCGCGCGTAGACGCTGTTGCACGCCGAGAAGCACTCGGCGCGCAGGCGGTCGCCGTGGGCCGTGAGCACCGGGTCGCGCAGCGTCGACGGCGTGTACTGGAAGTACCGGGTCGCGGTGACGTCGGCGAGCGTGAGGAGCCCGCGCGCGAGCACCTGCGGGTGCGTCGCGAAGCCGTGGAAGAAGCTCGGGTCGTCGACGACGCCGGCGGGTGTGAGCGCGGGCGCGAGACCGAGCGTCAGCCCGTCCTCGCCCAGGTGGGAGGCGGTCGCGAACGCTCGGGTGGGCACGGCGCGGAGTCTAGGTCGCGCGTCCGACAGCGTGGCCGGGCCCGGGTCGACGTCACCCGGACGACGGGTCGCTCCGGGTCGGCAGCGGGCCGTGCGCCGTCCCGCCGGATAGCCTCGTCGTGGCCGACCGCACCGCAGCGGTCGGCGTCGTCGTGGCCTACGGGCCGCGGCACGCCCGACGAGGGACGGAGGCACGTTGCCCCGCACACACCACCTGCGCGTGCACCCGAGCGCCGACCGCCTGGCGCGCACCGACCAGCTCGCGTGGGCGATCGCGGAGGTCGCCGCAGACCCGGTCCCGGTGCCCGACGACGTCGTCGACATGGTCGTCAACCGCGTGATCGACAACGCCGCCGTGACCGCCGCGTCCCTCACCCGCTCGCCCGTCGTCGCCGCGCGCGCGCAGGCCGTCGCGCACCCGCACGCCGCGTCGTCGGCGCGGCACGGGTCGACCGTCTCCGGCCTGGCGCCCGACGTGCGCGTCTCCCCGGAGTGGGCCGCGTGGGCCAACGGTGTCGCGGTGCGCGAGCTCGACTACCACGACACGTTCCTGGCGGCGGACTACTCGCACCCGGCCGACAACATCCCGCCGCTCGTCGCGGTCGCGCAGCACGTCGGCCGGTCCGGCGCGGACCTCGTGCGCGCGATCGCCACGGGGTACGAGATCCAGGTGGACCTGGTGCGGGCGATCAGCCTGCACGCGCACAAGATCGACCACGTCGCGCACCTCGGCCCGTCGGTGGCCGCTGGCCTCGGCACGCTGCTGGGCCTCGCGCCCGACGTCACGTTCCAGGCCGTCGGGCAGGCGCTGCACACGACGACCGCGACGCGGCAGTCCCGCAAGGGCGAGATCTCGTCGTGGAAGGCGTACGCGCCCGCGTTCGCGGGCAAGGTCGCGATCGAGGCCGTCGACCGGGCGATGCGCGGCGAGGGCGCGCCGAGCCCGATCTACGAGGGCGAGGACGGCGTCGTCGCATGGATGCTCGACGGTCCGGACGCGTCGTATGACGTGCCGCTGCCGGGCCCGGGCGAGCCGAAGACGGCGATCCTCGACACGTACACCAAGGAGCACTCGGCGGAGTACCAGTCGCAGGCGCTCATCGACCTGGCCCGCCGGCTGCACCGGGAGCGCCCCGACCTGGCGGACCCGGCGAACGTCGCGTCGATCGTGCTCCACACCTCGCACCACACCCACCACGTCATCGGGTCCGGCGCGAACGACCCGCAGAAGTACGACCCGACCGCGTCGCGCGAGACGCTGGACCACTCGATCCCGTACATCGTCGCGGTGGCGCTGCAGGACGGGCGCTGGCACCACGTCGACTCGTACGCGCCGTCGCGCGCGGCCCGCCCGGACACCGTGGAGCTGTGGCGCAAGATCACGACGACCGAGGACCCCGCGTGGACGGCGCGCTACCACTCGACCGACCCCGCGCAGAAGGCGTTCGGCGGGCGTCTGGAGATCACGACGACCAGCGGCGAGGTGGTCGTCGAGGAGATCGCCGTCGCCGACGCGCACCCGCTCGGCGCGCGCCCGTTCGCACGCCCGCAGTACGTCGAGAAGTTCCGCACGCTCGCGACCGACGTGCTGGGCGAGGCCGAGGTGGAACGGTTCCTCGACGTCGCGCAGCGCCTGCCGTCCCTGGGGCCCGACGAGCTCGCGGGCCTCACGCTCGTCGCACCCGCCGCGGTCCTCGACGCCGTCCGTTCCCCGGGAGGACTCTTCTGATGCTGTACGCGACGACGACCGCGGCGGAGAAGCGCGTCGCCCTGCGCGAGGCCCTCGGGTCGGGGCGGCTGCTGCGTCTGCCGGGAGCGTTCAACCCGCTGTCGGCCCGGCTCATCGAGTCCAAGGGGTTCGACGGGGTCTACGTGTCCGGAGCCGTGATCTCGGCGGACCTGGGGCTGCCGGACATCGGCCTGACGACGGCGAGCGAGGTGACGCTGCGGGCGGGTCAGATCGCGCGGCAGAGCAACCTGCCGTCGCTCGTCGACGCCGACACGGGCTTCGGCGAGCCGATGAACGTCGCGCGCACGGTCCAGGGCCTGGAGGACGCGGGCCTCGCCGGCTGCCACATCGAGGACCAGGTCAACCCCAAGCGGTGCGGGCACCTCGACGGCAAGGACGTCGTCGACGAGGAGACCGCGCTGCGCCGCATCCGCGCCGCGGTCGACGGCCGTCGCGACCCGAACTTCCTCGTGGTCGCCCGCACCGACGCACGTGCCGTCGCCGGGCTGGACGCCGCGATCGACCGCGCGCACGCGCTCGTCGACGCCGGTGCCGACGCGGTCTTCCCCGAGGCGCTCACGAGCCCCGACGAGTTCGCGGCGTTCCGCGACGCGCTCGACGTCCCGCTGCTCGCCAACATGACCGAGTTCGGCAAGGGGAAGCTGCTCACCGCCCACGAGCTCGACGACCTCGGCATGAACATCGTCATCTACCCCGTCACGCTGCTGCGGCTCGCGATGGGCGCCGCGGTCGCCGGCCTCGACGAGATCCTCGCGACCGGCACGCAGGAAGGGGTGCTCGACCGCATGCAGACGCGGGCCGAGCTGTACGACCTGCTCGACTACTCCTCGTACAACCGGTTCGACGAGGGCGTGTTCAACTTCAGGCTGTAGCGCCCGCGCACCGGGCGTCCGTGCAATTTCCGTCAACGGCGATGGAGGCTGTGCATGACCGAGATCCACAAGGGGCTCGCGGGCGTGGTCGTGGACACGACCGCGATCTCGTCCGTCGACCCCGACAGCAACTCGCTGCTGTACCGCGGCTACCCCGTCGACCAGCTCGCCGAACGCTGCCTCTTCGAGGAGGTCGCCTACCTGCTCTGGCACGGCGAGCTCCCGAACGCCGACGAGCTCGCCGCCTTCCAGGGCCGCGGCCGGTCGCAGCGCACGCTCCCCGAGCCCGTCGTCGAGGCCGTGCTCGCGCTGCCCACGACGTGCCACCCGATGGACGTCGTCCGCACCGCCGTGAGCGTCATCGGCGCGCACCACCCGCGCGCCGAGGACCCGTCGCCCGAGGCGAACCTCGCCAAGTCGGTCCAGCTGCTCGCGCAGCTGCCCGCGGTCGTCGCGATCGACCAGCGCCGGCGCCGCGGCCAGGAGCCGATCCCCGCGCGCGACGACCTGCCCTTCGCCCAGAACATCTTCTGGATGACGTTCGGCGAGGTCCCCGACCCCGTCGTCGTCAAGGCGTTCGAGGTGTCGCTCGTCCTCTACGCCGAGCACTCCTTCAACGCGTCCACGTTCACCGCGCGCGTCATCGCCTCGACCCTGTCCGACCTGCACTCCGCCGTCACGGGCGCCGTCGGCGCGCTCAAGGGCCCGCTGCACGGCGGCGCGAACGAGGCCGTCATGGCGACGTTCGCCGAGATCGGCTCCGCGTCACGCGCCGCGTCGTGGCTCGACGAGGAGATGGCCGCCAAGCGCAAGGTCATGGGGTTCGGGCACCGCGTCTACAAGCACGGCGACTCCCGCGTCCCCACCATGCGGCGCTGGCTCGAGCAGCTCGTCGCGCACTACGACCGGCAGGACCTGCTCGACCTGTACGTCGCGCTCGAGGACGCCATGACGGCGCGCACCGGCATCCTGCCGAACCTCGACTACCCCACCGGCCCGGCCTACCACCTCATGGGGTTCGACACCCCCACGTTCACGCCGCTGTTCGCCGCCGCGCGCGTCGTCGGGTGGACCGCGCACGTCATGGAGCAGCTCGCGTCGAACTCCCTCATCCGCCCGCTGAGCCGGTACGACGGCCCGGCCCGCCGCGACGTGCCCGCACGCGACGGGACCGCGTCCGCCTAGACCCGACCTGAGGCCGGGCCGCCCGTAGAGTGCACCGGCGAGCAGACGGACGTCGCAGGGGTCCCACCGACAGGCGGCGCGCGGGAGAGGCGGGGCGTCGAGGGTGAGACGAGGCAGCGGACGCGCGAAGGCCGTCCTGGTGGCGGTCGCGCTGACGCTGACGTCGGCGTGCACCGGTGAGCCCGCGAGCCGCGGCCCTGCGCTCGACCCCTCGGACACGACCCGGTCACCCGCCGCGGTCCCGCAGGTCTCCGCCGCACCGCTGCCGAGCGACGCGGCACCGCCGGCGACGGCTCCCCGTCCGGGACCGCCCGCGGGCGTGGTCGTCGACTACCAGCTCGGCGGCGGCTACGCGCCCCCCGCAGGGATCGGCGGGGTGGTGCGGGACGTGACCGACACCCCCGCGCCGGGGCTGTGGTCGGGCTGCTACGTCAACGGCTTCCAGACCCAGCCCGACGCACGCGACACGTGGCTCGGGCAGCACCCCGACCTCGTGCTGCAGGACGCGGCGGGCGACCCCGTCGTCGACCCGGGCTGGCCGGACGAGCTGCTGCTGGACACGTCGACGGCCGCCAAGAGGGCTGCGATCGCGGAGGTGGTCGGCGCGCAGGTGACCGCGTGCGCGCAGCGCGGCTTCGACGCGGTCGAGCTGGACAACCTGGACTCGTGGACCCGTTCGGACGGCCGGCTGACGATGGACGGGGCGCTCGACCTCGCGGCCCGTCTGGTGATCGTCGGGCACGCCGCGGGACTCGCGGTGGGTCAGAAGAACGCGCCCGAGCTCGGAGCGCGCGGACGCGACGAGGCCGGGTTCGACTTCGCGGTCGCCGAGGAGTGCCGCCGGTACGACGAGTGCGCGGCCTACACCGACGTGTACGGCGCGGCGGTGATCGACGTGGAGTACGACGTCGACGCGTGGACGGCCGCGTGCGCCGACCCCCGGCAGCCGGTCTCCACGATCCTGCGCGACGTCGAGCTGCGCACCCCCGAGGACGACGGCTACGTGCTGAGAACCTGCTGACCGCGGCGCGCGTGGGCGGCGTCGCGCTCGTGGGCGTCGGTCGATACCGACATGGCTGCCGTCCACGGCCTCCGCACAGCATCCATGTCGGTCTCGACGTCGTCCGTGCGGCGTTGGCGCGCGCGGACCGTCGACTGTCAGTCGGTCGGTCCGGCCGCCGGGGCCTCCGGGTCCTCCTCGGGCTCGAACGTGTTCGGCTCTCCCGAGCCGACGCCCACGCCGCCGCCCTCGGCCAGCTCCTGCGTCTCGTCGTCGCGTCCTGCGTCGCCCTGCTCGTCGGTGGTGCTCATGGGGTCCTCCCCCGGGTCCGTGCTCACCCCCGCCGCTGCCCCACGGGTTCTCCGACGGTAGGCGTGGTGGACGGCACCTGCAGCACGTCCGGCACGCGCGTCGGCGCGGCCCGGTCTCGGGCGCGACGGCCCGCTCTCGACGGGGCCTGTGGATGAACCTGACGGGCCCGTCGCCGGGCTCCCTACCTTTGGCCCCGATCACTCCAAGGGGGCCCGAATGCGCCGTGTCATCGCTCTGCTCTGCCTCGTCCTCGGGACGGTTCCGCTCCTGCTGGGGACGGCGGCCGCTGCCGTCGTCGGACCGGACGACCGTGCCGACCTCCGCCCGCTCGCGGCGCCCGCAGGCGTCCGCGCCGTCGTCGTGCCGCACGACCTCGTCCCGCTCAGCGGGGTGACCTTGCACGTCGAGGCGCACGCCGACCGCGGCGACGTCCTCGTGGGCGCGGCGCACCCGGTCGACGTCGCCTCCTACGTCTCGACGACCCGACGCTTCGTGGTTCTCCGTGCCGGTACCGACGGCCGACCGGCGGGTGAGGTGCGCGGACGCATGGACGACGCACCTGGCGACCTCACCTCCGCGACCTTCTGGGCAGCCGACGACCGCGGGGCCGGCACCCGGGAGCTGGACGTCGTGCTGACCGACGACCCGGTGGCGGTCACCGCGGTCGCGGCCGAACCCGGGGCCCGTCTCGACGTCGTCGTGGGCGTGGAGGTGGCGTCGGCCTTCCTCGTCGCCACCGCGACGGCCGTCACGGGAGGGGCCCTCGTCGCGGTCGGGATCTTCCTGCTGCGCCGTCGAGGTCCGCAGGGCTCGCCGGGCGGGGTGGGGTCGGACGAGGTCAGCGCGAGTGGTCGGGGCGTCGTCGGACGCTCGCGCATCGCGGCCGCGGCGCACGTCGCGAGGCGGTCACGGGTCACCGGTCTCGCCTCGGTCGTCGCGGTCGCGACCGCCATGAGCGTGACCGGCTGCGTCGCACGACCAGGCGTCGCGATCCGTCCGTCCGAGCCCGAGCGGCTCGCAGTGACGGACACCGAACGCGACGCACCCGACCCGAGCCCGCACCCGTACAGCGTGGCCGCGGCGGCGGCTGCCGCGGGCGATCCTGCCGCGTGGGCGGCGGTGCTCAGCGGCCCGGAGCTCGAGGCGCAGCAGTTCGAGACACGCGTGGAGCTCGCGCGTGCGGCACAGGACGGCACGCCCGTCGACGGCTCGACGTACGGGCTGACGACGCTCGAGGAGCTCAACCCCTCGTTCGCGCGCTACCCGCTGTTCCACGTCGAGGTCACGCGCAAGGAGGGTGACGCCACTGCGCCGCCGCTGCTGCGGCTGTCCGAGCGGCGCGACGTCCTCGACGGCTGGCACGTCCTGGCGGAGACGACCGTCACGGAGGGCACCGTCCTGCACCGGGGCGACCAGGACGCGCCGCACGCGCCGCAGGAGGCCGACCTGGCCCGCGCGCAGGACGGTCTCGCGGCGGTGCAGCACTACGTCCGGACCGGCGAGACCGGCCCGATCGCGGAGCTCGGGGCGCTCGACGACGTGCGCAGCGACCTTCTGCTCGGGGATCTCGGCGCGGTCGTGCAGTCGGTCACCGTCGACCCGTGGGGAGACCGGGCCGATCCGTTCGGTCCAGGCGGCGCCTCTCGCACGTTCGCCGTGGAGGGCGGCAGCGTCGCGGTGCTCTCCCTGGACGCCGACGTCACGATCTCCTCGATGTCGGCGGACGATCCCCTGCGGTTCGTCGACCCCGTGGTCGCGGACCTGGTCGGCCAGCCCGGGTGGCGCACCGCGCTCCGGGTGCGGGCCGTCGTCATCGTCGCGGTCGCGGTGTCGTCGTCGGGCAGCGTGACCGTGCTCGGCGCGTCCGCGAAGCCCGTCGACGGCGCATGAGACCGCGCCCGACGGTGTCGGTCTGCTGCGCGCCGGGGCGGCGCGGGTGGTGATCGCGGTCGCGGTCGCCGGGGTGCCGCAGTGCGCCATCGCCGGTGCGGGACGACGTCGTCGTCGTGCCGGCACGGCCGTCGTGGTGCCCGCCGTCGTCGCCTGGATCAGTGTCCGGACGCTACGGGCGCGCGCGGCGCAGGACGTCCTCGGCGTGACGGAGGACCGGGGCGTCGACCATGCGGCCCTCCCAGCGGAACGCTCCTCGCTCGCCCTGTGCAGCGGTGAGCACCGCACGCGCCCACGCGACCTGCGCCTCGGTCGGGCGGTAGGCGGCGCGGACGACGTCGACCTGCCGCGGGTGCAGGCAGGCCGTGCCGGTGAAGCCGCTCGCGGCGGCGTCGGCGGCCTCCGCGGCGAGGCCGTCGAGGTCGTCGAGGTCGACGTGCACCGCGTCGATCGCGGCCTTGCCGTGCGCGCCCGCGGCGAGCAGGACGGTCGAGCGGGCGTGCCGGGCGACGTCCCGGTACGTGCCGTCGGGTCGCCGGGTGGACGTGCCGCCGAGCGACGCGACAAGGTCCTCGGCGCCCCACATGAGCGCGACGACGTTCGCCTCGGCCGCGATGGCGTCGGCGTCGACGACGCCCTGGGCGGTCTCCACCAGCGCGACCACGTCGAAGGCGGCGACCTCGCGCACGTCGGCGCGGTCGGCCGTCTTCGCGAGCATGAGCGTCCGGTAGGGCGTGCCCGCGAGCGCGTGCAGGTCCTCGACGAGGTCGGGGGTGCCGGCCGCGTTGACGCGGACGATCGTGCGCTCGGGGTCGAGCGGCGTCGCGCGCAGCGCGTCACGGGCTCCGGGCTTGGCGTCGGGCAGGACGGCGTCCTCGAGGTCGAGGATGACGGCGTCGGCCCGCGCGGCGGCCTTGGCGTACCGGTCGGGCCGGTCCGCGGGGCAGAACAGGATCGCCGGGCCGAGCGCGAAGCTTCTGGTCCCCCCGCGCCCCGGGTCGAGGTTCACGGCGCCGCCTCCTTCGTCCAGAACAGGACGGTCCGGGTGGCCTCGGCGACGACGGCGCCGTCCTGGTTGCGGCCGGTGTGCGCGAGGGTGACGACGCCCTGGCCAGGCCGTGAGGTCGAGGGCCGCTTCGCGACGACGACGGTCTCGGAGTACAGCGTGTCGCCGTGGAAGAGAGGGTGCGGGAACCGGACCTCGGTGAACCCGAGGTTCGCGACGATCGTGCCCTGCGTGAGCTGCGTGACGGACGCCCCGACGAGCACCGCGAGCGTCATCATCGAGTTGACGAGCCGCTGCCCGAACGGCTGGTCCGCGGACCACGCGGCGTCGAGGTGCAGCGCCTGCGTGTTCATCGTCAGCGTGCTGAACAGCACGTTGTCCGCCTCGGTCAGGGTGCGTCCGGGGCGGTGCAGGTAGCGGGTGCCCGGTTCGAGCTCGTCGTAGTACAGCCCCCGCTGCACGACGTCGGTCACCGCGTGCTCACCCCCGAGCCGGCGAACCCGAGCTCGCGCGCGATGACCATGAGCTGCACCTCCGTCGTGCCCTCGCCGATCTCCAGGATCTTCGAGTCGCGGTAGTGCCGCGCGACCGGGTTCTCGTTGAGGACGCCGTACCCGCCGAAGATCTGCGTCGCGTCGCGCGCGTTGTCCATCGCCGCCTCGCTGCCGAGCAGCTTCGCGAGACTCGCCTCGAGCTTGAACGGCTGGCCCGCGACGAGCAGCCGCGCGGCCTCGTACCAGGCGAGCCGTGCGGCGTGCACGCGTGCCTCCATGCGGGCGAGCTTGAACGCGATGTGCTGGTTCTCGCCGATGGGGTGGCCGAACACGTTCCGGCTGCGGGCGTACCGCATCGCCTCCTCCAGGCAGCCCTGCGCGGCGCCCGTGCAGAGCGCCGCGATCGCGACGCGACCCTCGTCGAGCGCCTGGATGAACTGCGCGAACCCGCGCCCGCGCGTCCCGAGCAGGTTCTCCTCGGGGACGCGCAGGTCCTCGAACCGCAGCGGGTGGGTGTCCGACGTGTGCCAGCCGACCTTGTCGTAGGCGGGCAGGACCGTCAGCCCCGGCGTGCCGGCGGGGACGAGGATCGCCGACAGCTCCTTCGCGGTCGTGCCGTCGTCACGCGTGCGCTCGCCCGTCACCGCCGTGATCGTCAGGAGCCGCGTGATCTCGGAGCCGGAGTTGGTGATGAACTGCTTGCTGCCGTCGATGACCCACTCGCCGCCCTCCAGACGAGCCGTCGTGCGCGTGCCCGCCGCGTCCGACCCGGCGTCGGCCTCCGTCAGCCCGAACGCCGCGAGCCCGCGGCCCGACGTGAGCGTCGGCAGCCACTCCTCCTTCTGCGCGTCCGTCCCGAACCGGTAGACGGGCATGGCCCCGAGCCCGACGCCCGCCTCGAGCGTCACGCCGATCGACTGGTCGACGCGCCCGAGCTCCTCGACCGCGAGGCACAGGTCGAACATGTCGCGGCCCTGGCCGCCGTGCTCCTTCGGGAAGGGCAGGCCGAACAGCCCCATCTCCCCCATCTGCGCGAGGATCTCGTACGGCAGCTCGCGCTTCGTGTCGTACTCGTACGCGGCCGGCGCGACGACGTGGTCGGCGAAGTCGCGCACCTCGTCGCGAAGCTTGCGCTGCTCGGGGGTGAGGTCGTGGCTCATGGTGCGGTCCCTTCGTGGGGGGTGACGGTCGCGACCACGTGGTCGAGCTGCACCCGGTCGGCCGGTCGAACCGTGAGGGTGACGACGCCGTCGCGGGGGGCGGCGAGGCGGTGCTCCATCTTCATCGCCTCGATCGTGAGCAGGGGCTGACCGGCGACGACCTCGTCGCCGGTCGCGACGTCGACGGCGACGACGACGCCGGGCATGGGCGCGCGGACCTCGGGGGCGCTCGGGCCGTCGCCGCCCGGGCCTGCCGTGCGCGCGTCGGCGAGCTGCTCGGCCCGGCTGCGGACGCGGACGTCGTGCGTCGCACCGTCGACGGCGACCCAGGTGACGTCCCCGGCGACGGCGACGCGGACCGGGTGCACGACGCCGGCGATCTCGACGTCGGCCGCGTCGGGGCCGGTCCGGACGCACCGCACGCGCTGCCGCGGCGGGCCGCCGTCGGCCGAGCCGGTACCTGCGCCCGCGCCTGCGCCAGCACTCGAGCCCAGGCCCGCATCTGCGCCCGTCCCCGCGCCAGCGCCTGCGCCGGTGCCGGCGTCCGTCGCGTCGCCGCGGACCACGCCCGCGGCCATGGCCGCACCCGGGCGGAGGTCGACGGTGACGTCGGCGACGAAGGAGACACGTGCGGGCGAGGGAGACGCCTCGGTGTCGCCGTCACCGGGCGATGTCGCCGGTGCCACCGTCACGGCGAGGACGCCGGTGTCGGTCGCCACGCCGTAGGTCCGCGCGCCCGCGCCCGCGAGCCGCCAGCCGTCCGACCGCCAGGGTCCGGCCGCGCGCGCCGCTCCCCCGCGAGCGGCTCGGGCCTCGTCCGCGTCGGCGGGCGGGCGCGGGTCCGCCGCCTGACGTCCGACCGCGTGCCGCCACAGGACAGCGGCGACGCAGGCCGTCAGGTCGGGCCGGACGTCGCCCGCGGGCCGCTCAGGTTCGTCGTCGTCGACCGGTCCGGGCAGGAGGCGTCCGAGGAGGCCGGTGTCGAGCCGACCGGCGCGCACGTCGGGGTCGGCGAGCACGCGGCGCAAGAACCCGACGTTGGTGCGGACGCCCAGCACGACGGTCCCGGCGAGGGCCGCGTCGAGCCGGCGCAGCGCCTCGGCCCGGTCCGCGCCGTGCGCGACGACCTTGGCGAGCATCGGGTCGTACGTCGTGCCGATCTCCAGCCCGGGCCGCAGCGCGCTGTCGACGCGCACGCCGTCGCCGGACGGCTCGTCGAGGACCAGGACCGTGCCGGTGGTCGGCAGGAAGTCGCGCGACGGGTCCTCGGCATAGACGCGCGCCTCGACCGCGTGCCCGGACAGGTGGACGTCGTCCTGCGCGAACGTCAGCAGCCCGCCCGCGGCGACGCGCAGCTGCTGCTCCACGAGGTCGAGCCCGGTGACGAGCTCGGTGACGGGGTGCTCGACCTGGAGCCGCGTGTTCATCTCCATGAAGAAGAACTCCGTGGGCGCCTCGTCCGAGACGAGGAACTCGACGGTCCCGGCCCCCACGTAGTCGACGCTGCGGGCGACGTCGCACGCGGCGGCACCGATCCGGGCGCGCGTGGCCTGGTCGAGCAGCGGCGACGGTGCCTCCTCGACGACCTTCTGGTGCCGCCGCTGCAGCGAGCACTCGCGCTCACCGAGGTGGACGACGTGCCCGTGGGAGTCGGCGAGCACCTGCACCTCGATGTGCCGCGGCGCCGTCACGAGGCGCTCGATCAGCAGCGTGTCGTCGCCGAACGCCGCGGCGGCGACACGGCGGGCCGCGACGAGCGCGTCGACGAGGTCCTCGGCCCGCTCGACGACCGTCATGCCCTTCCCGCCACCCCCGGCGGACGGCTTGACGAGCACCGGGTACCCGACGCGGTCGGCGGCCGCGCGCGCGTCGTCGTCCGTCGACCCGGCGAGCGAGGCGCCCGGGATCACCGGCACCCCGGCCGCGGCGACGTGGTCCTTGGCGCGGATCTTGTCGCCCATGACGTCGAGCGCACGGACGCCCGGCCCGACGAAGACGATCCCGGCGTCCGTGCAGGCCCGCGCGAGCTCGGCGTTCTCGGACAGGAACCCGTACCCGGGGTGCACGGCGTCGGCACCGGCGACGCGCGCTGCCCGCACGACGGCGTCGACGTCGAGGTAGCTGGCACGCGGCTCCGCGGGTCCGAGCCGGACGGCGGTGTCCGCGAGCGCGACGTGCCGCGCGTCGCGGTCGGCGTCGGAGTACACGGCGACCGACCGGATGCCGAGGCGTCGCAGCGTCGCGATCACGCGGCAGGCGATCTCCCCACGGTTGGCGACGAGGACGGACCCGAACAGCGGCGCCGCGGACGGTCCCGCGTCGGCAGCCGCCGGTGACGCGTGGTGGGACGTCGTCCTGGACAGGTCCGTCGCCGTCGACGCGGTCGCGGTCGTGGCGCCCGAGGGTTCGGTCGTGGTCACGGCGTCACATCCGGAACAGCGCGGGGCGGGGCGCGTCGAGCGGGACGGTCGCGCACACGTCGAGCGCCATGCCGAGCACGCGGCGGGTGTCGAGCGGGTCGATCACGCCGTCGTCCCAGAGCCGCGCGGTCGACCAGTACGGGCTGCCCTGCGTCTCGTACTGCGTCCGGAGCGTGGCGCGGAAGGCGTCCTCGTCGGCGGCGTCCCACGTGCCGCCGCGAGCCTCGACCTGGTCGCGCCGGACGGTCGCGAGCACCGACGCGGCCTGCGCGCCGCCCATGACGGAGATGCGCGCGCCGGGCCACATCCACAGGAAACGCGGCGAGTACGCGCGCCCGCACATCGAGTAGTTCCCGGCTCCGAACGACCCGCCGATCACGACGGTCAGCTTGGGGACGCGCGTCGTGGCGACGGCGGTCACCATCTTCGCGCCGTGCTTGGCGATCCCCCCGGCCTCGTAGTCGCGCCCGACCATGAACCCGGAGATGTTCTGCAGGAACACGAGCGGGACGCCGCGCTGGTCGCACAGCTCGACGAAGTGCGCGCCCTTGAGCGCGGACTCGCTGAACAGCACGCCGTTGTTCGCGACGATCCCGACGGGGTGCCCGTGCAGCCGTGCGAACCCGGTCACGAGCGTCTGGCCGTACTCGCGCTTGAACTCGTGCAGCGCGGAGCCGTCGACGAGCCGGGCGATCACCTCGCGCACGTCGTAGGGAGTCTGCAGGTCGGTCGGGACGACGCCGTACAGGTCGTCGGGCGCGACCGCCGGCGGGTGCGCCTCGATCACGTCCCACGCGGTCGTCGTCGGTCGCGGCAGGGTCGCGACGATGTCGCGCACGATGGTGAGCGCGTGCGCGTCGTCCTCGGCGAGGTGATCGGTCACGCCGGACGTGCGGGCGTGCAGCTCGCCGCCGCCGAGCTCCTCGGCGGTCACCACCTCGCCCGTCGCGGCCCGGACGAGCGGCGGCCCGCCGAGGAAGATCGTCCCCTGACCCCGCACGATGACGGTCTCGTCGGACATCGCCGGCACGTACGCGCCGCCCGCGGTGCACGAGCCCATCACGCACGCGACCTGCGGGATCCCCTCGGCGGACATGCGCGCCTGGTGGAAGAAGATCCGGCCGAAGTGGTCGCGGTCGGGGAACACCTCGTCCTGCATGGGCAGGAACGCGCCGCCGGAGTCGACGAGGTAGACGCACGGCAGCCGGTTCTCGCGCGCGATCTCCTGCGCCCGCAGGTGCTTCTTCACCGTGAGCGGGTAGTACGTGCCGCCCTTCACGGTCGCGTCGTTGGCGACGACCATGACGTGCCGCCCGGCGACGAGCCCGATCCCCGCGACGACCCCGGCGGCGGGCGCGTCGTCGCCGTACACGCCGTGCGCGGCGAGCGGCGCGACCTCGAGGAACGGGCTGCCCTCGTCGAGCAGCACGTCGATGCGCTCGCGCGTGAGCAGCTTGCCGCGGGCGACGTGCCGCTCGCGCGACGCGGGCGGACCGCCGAGCGCCGCGGTGGCGAGCCGGTCGCGCAGGTCGGCGACGAGCGCACGCTGCGCGGCGGCGTTGGCCGCGTGGTCGGGGGCGCTCGGGTCGGCCGCCGCCCGGAGGGTCTCCATCGACGCTCCTTGAGTTAACGATCGCTAACTGAAATGACGCTACTGTTCGACCAGCGACTTGTCCACGACAGGAGGGCGGATGTCCGGGCACGCCGTCGACGACGACGCCCCCACCACCGCGCGGGGGCGGGCCAAGGCCGAGCGGCGGGACGCGATCCTCGCCGCCGCCGCGCGCCTGTTCGCGCGGCACGGGTTCGACGGGGTGTCCCTCGACGACCTCGGCGCGGCCGTCGGCGTCCGCGGCCCTGCCGTCTACCGGCACTTCCCCAGCAAGCAGGCCGTGCTGCTCGCGCTGCTCGCCGGCACCAGCGAGCGCCTGCTCGACGGCGGCCGCGACGTCGTCGACCGCACCCCCGACCCCGTCGACGCGCTGCGCGCGCTCGTCCGCTTCCACGCCGACTTCGCGCTCACCGAACCCGACGTCATCCGCGTGCAGGACCGCGATCTCGCGGCCCTCGCCGCGCCCGACCAGGAGGCCGTCCGGGTGGTGCAGCGCCGCTACGTCGAGGCGTGGGTCGACGTGCTCGCGCGCCTCTCCCCGACCGCGGACCGGCCCGAGCTGCGGCTGCGTGCCCAGGCGACGTTCGGCCTGCTCAACTCGACGCCGCACAGCGCGCGCGGCCTGTCGCCGGCCCGCACCCGGACCCTCCTCGAGGGCATGGCGCTCGCCGCGCTCGGCCACCCGTCCGGCTGACCGGCGGCGCGCGCACCGACCGCGGGTGATAGGCGAAAGGTCCCTTGCGGATCTAGCCTGGCGGGACATCAGGCAATGGGGCCACCGCTTCACAAGAGCACGGCTCCGCCGACGACGGAGCGGAACATGTTGCGTTCAGATGTGTCAGCCGGGCATGCCCGGGAGGGTGCGGAGCAGCGGACGACGGGGTCCTCGAGCGGCCCCGCACGACCACGAGCAGGCGACGGCAGCGACGCCGACGACGGTCTCGTCCGGCTCGTGACGACCACGGGCGACCGGGTCGAGGACCCGGTCCACGACCCCTGGGTCGCCGACGTCGACGACGACGCGCTCGTCGCGCTGTACGAGGACATGGTCGTCGTGCGGCGGTTCGACGTGGAGGCGACGGCCCTCCAGCGGCAGGGGCAGCTCGGGCTGTGGCCGCCGCTCATCGGCCAGGAGGCCGCGCAGGTCGGCTCGGCCCGCGCGATGCGCCCCGACGACTTCGTCTTCAGCTCCTACCGCGAGAACGGCGTCGCGTACTGCCGCGGCGCGGACCCGACCGACCTGGTGCGCGTCTGGCGCGGCACCACGCTGTCCGGCTGGGACCCCTGGGCGCTGCACATGGCGACGCCGCAGATCGTCGTCGCGTCGCAGGCCGTGCACGCCACGGGCTACGCGCTCGGCTGCCGGATGGACGGCTCGGACGCGGCGGCGGTCACGTACTTCGGCGACGGCGCGACCAGCAAGGGCGACGTGCACGAGGCGATGGTGTTCGCCGCGAGCGGCGCCGCCCCGGTGGTGTTCTTCTGCCAGAACAACCAGTTCGCGATCTCCGAGCCGGTCGGTCTGGTGGCCACCCGCCCGCTCGCCGACCGCGCCCCCGGGTACGGGATCCCGAGCGTGCGCGTCGACGGCAACGACGTGCTCGCGGTCCTCGCCGTCACGCGCGCCGCGCTCGACCGCGCCCGCCGCGGCGACGGCCCGACGTTCGTCGAGGCGGTCACCTACCGTCAGGGCCCGCACACCACGTCGGACGACCCGACGCGCTACGTCGACACCGCCGTGCACGCGAGGTGGGCCGAGCGCGACCCGATCCTGCGCGTCGAGCGCCTCCTGCACCAGCGCGGCGCCCTGTCCGAGGAGCGCACGCACGACGTCAAGGAGAAGGCCGAGGAGTTCGCGCACCGCATGCGCGAGGGCTGCCTGGGCCTCGAGGCACCACCGCCGCTCAGCCTGTTCGACCACGTCCTGGTCGAGCCCACGGCGACGCTGCGGCGCCAGCGCGAGGAGCACGCCGCCTATCTCGCGATGTTCGACGACGAGGCGGTCCGATGAGCACCATGACGCTGGCCGGGGCGCTGAACGCCGGGCTGCGCCGGGCGCTCGCCGACGACGACCGCGTCGTCGTGCTGGGCGAGGACGTCGGGCGCCTCGGCGGCGTCTTCCGCGTGACCGACGGGCTGCAGCGCGACTTCGGCGCCGACCGCGTGCGCGACACCCCGCTCGCCGAGTCCGGGATCCTGGGCGTGGCCGTCGGGCTCGCGTACCGCGGCTACCGGCCCGTCGTCGAGATCCAGTTCGACGGGTTCATGTACCCGGCGTTCGACCAGATCGTCACGCAGGTCGCGCGCCTGCACTACCGGACCGGCGGCGCCGTGCGCATGCCGATCACCGTGCGCATCCCGTTCGGCGGCGGCATCGGTGCGGTCGAGCACCACTCCGAGTCGCCCGAGGCGTACTTCGCGCACACGCCGGGCCTGCGCGTCGTCTCCCCCGGCGGACCGCAGGACGCGTACGCGATGGTGCGCCAGGCGGTCGCGTGCGACGACCCGGTCGTGCTGCTCGAACCCAAGCGGCGATACTGGGTCAAGGGCGACGTCGACGAGTCGCTCGACGACGCGCTGCCGCTCGACCGGGCACGGGTCGTGCTGCCCGGCGACGACGTCACGGTCGCCGCGTACGGCCCGCTCGTGCTGACGGCGCGCGACGCGGCGCTCGCGGCCCGCGACGAGGGCGTCTCCGTCGAGGTCGTCGACCTGCGGTCGCTCTCGCCGCTCGACCTCGACACGCTCGAGGCGTCCGTCCGACGCACCCGGCGGCTCGTCGTCGCGCACGAGGCGCAGCGCAGCGGCGGGCTCGGCGCGGAGATCGCCGCGTCCGTGACCGAGCGCTGCTGGGACGTGCTCACCGCCCCCGTCGCGCGCGTCACCGGGTTCGACGTCCCCTACCCGCCCGCGAAGGTCGAGGAGCACTTCCTGCCCGACCTCGACCGGATCCTCGACGCGGTCGACCGCGTGCTCGGACGGCCGCACTCGCTCAGCGGGTTCGTCCCGTCGGTGCGGGCGGACGACGAGCCACCCGAGAGCGCCGTCGCCGACGCCGAGCACGCCCGCGGTGCCGCACCCGTCGGGAGCGCGTCATGAGCGCCGACCGGACGGTCCGCACCGTCACGCTGCCCGACCTCGGCGAGGGCCTGACGGAGTCCGACCTCGTCGAGTGGCTCGTCGCCGTCGGCGACACCGTCACGCTCAACCAGGTCGTCGCCGAGGTCGAGACCGCGAAGGCGCTCGTGCAGCTGCCCTCACCGTGGGCGGGTGTGGTCGAGGCGCTGCTCGTCGAACCCGGCACCACGGTCGCCGTCGGCGGCCCGCTCCTGACGATCGCCGTACCCGACACCGCCGCGACCGGCGACCGGTCGCCGTCGGCCACCCCGGCCGACGCGGCCCCCGACGTGGCCCCCGCGCCCGAGGCGCACGTGCCCGAGACGGCGGCCGACGTCGTCCCCGCCGGGTCGACCGCCCCGCTCGCGCCGGCGACGGCTGCGCGCATCGGGGCGCCCGCGACGGAGTCGGCGGAGGTTGCCGAGCCCGCCGCGCAGGCCGTCCCCGAGCGGACGTCGGTGCTCGTCGGGTACGGCCCGCTCGTCGAGGCGTCGGCCCGGCCGCACCGCCGACCGCGCTCCGCGGCCTGGCTCGCGGCGCACGCGTCGACGAACGGCCACGGCAACGACCGGACGCACGCGCACCCGGCGGACGCCGTCGTCGCCGGCGAGCCCGGCGGCACCGTCGCCGCTCCCCCGCGCCCGACCCCGCCCGTCCGCAAGCTCGCGCACGACCTCGGCGTCCACCTCGAGCGGGTCCAGGGCACAGGCCCGTCGGGGCAGATCACGCGCGACGACGTCCTGCGCGCGCTCGTCCCGACCGGCACGACGCCCCCGCGGGGGACTCCGTCGGTCTCGGTCGCGCCCCCGACGGCCGCGAGGACGTCGTCGCCGGAGCGGGTGCCCGACCGGTCGTCGTCCGCCGCCGTCGCCTCCCCCGCACGCGCGGCGACGACCCCGTCGCACGACGACGTCCGGGTCCCGGTCACGGGCGTCCGCAAGCAGACGGCGGCCGCGATGGTCGCGAGCGCGTTCACCGCCCCGCACGCGTCCGTGTTCCTCACCGTCGACGTGACGCCGACGACCGCGCTGCTCGCGGACCTGCGCGCGGACCGGGCGATGGACGGCCACCGCGTCACGCTCCTCGCGCTCGTCGCCAAGGCCGTGACGCTCGCCGTCCGCGACCACCCGGACCTCAACGCGCGCTGGGACGAGCCCGCAGGCGAGATCGTCCGGCACGCGCACGTCGGCCTCGGCATCGCGGCCGCGACGCCGCGCGGGCTGCTCGTCCCGGTCGTCCACGCGGCCGACACGCTGCGCCTGCCGGACCTCGCCGACGCGCTGCGCGCCCTGACCGAGTCGGCGCGCGCGGGCACGACCACGCCCGCCGACCTGTCCGGCGGCACGCTCACGATCACGAACGTGGGCGTCTTCGGCGTCGACGGCGGCACGCCGATCCTCGTGCCTGGCCAGTCGGCGATCGTCGCGGTGGGGGCGGTCCGCCGGCAGCCGTGGGAGCACGAGGGCGCGGTCGCGCTGCGCGACGTGCTCACGCTCACGGTCTCGTTCGACCACCGCGTGGTCGACGGCGAGCAGGCGTCGCGCTTCCTGGCCGACGTCGGCCGCGTGCTCGCCCGGCCCGCGTCGGTGCTCGCGATGGTCTGACGGCACCGGGAGCAGGGACCTCTGGAGGGAAGGGGCACGATGGACAAGGTCGTCCGCTCGGCCGCCGACGCGGTGGCCGACATCCCCGACGGCGCGACGCTCGCCGTCGGCGGGTTCGGTCTGTGCGGCATCCCGAGCGTGCTGATCCGCGCGCTGCTCGACGCCGGCACGCAGGACCTCGAGGTCGTGAGCAACAATTGCGGCGTCGACGACTGGGGCCTCGGGCTGCTGCTCCAGGAGCGGCGGCTGCGGCGGGTCGTCGCGTCGTACGTCGGCGAGAACAAGGAGTTCGCACGCCAGTACCTCGCGGGCGAGCTCGAGGTCGAGCTGACCCCGCAGGGCACGCTCGCCGAGCGGCTGCGCGCGGGCGGCAGCGGCATCGCCGCGTTCTACACGCGCACCGGTGTCGGCACGCAGGTCGCCGAGGGCGGTCTGCCCTGGCGGTACGACGCCGAAGGCGGCGTGGCGGTCGCGTCACCGCCCAAGCCCGTCGAGCGGTTCTCGATGCGCGGCGAGGAGCACGAGTACGTGCGCGAGGAGGCGATCACCGCGGACTTCGCGCTGGTCCGCGCGGCGGTAGGCGACCACGCGGGCAACCTCGTCTTCCACCGGTCGGCCCGGAACTTCAACCCGCTCTGCGCGGCCGCCGGTCGCGTCGCGATCGCCGAGGTCGAGCACCTGGTGCCCGTCGGTGAGCTCGACCCCGACGCGATCCATCTGCCCGGCGTCTTCGTCGACCGCGTCGTCCCGCTCACGCAGGCCGAGGCCGCGGACAAGCGCATCGAGCGGCGGACGCTGCGGGCCGGAGGTGCGTCGTGACCCTCACACGTGAGCAGATGGCGGCACGCGCCGCCCGCGAGCTGCCCGACGGCGCCTACGTGAACCTCGGCATCGGCCTGCCGACGCTCGTCCCGAACCACCTGCCGCCGGGCGTCGAGGTCGTGCTGCAGTCCGAGAACGGCGTGCTCGGCGTCGGCCCCTACCCGACCGACGACGAGGTCGACCCCGACCTCATCAACGCCGGCAAGGAGACCATCACGCTCTCGCCGGGGGCGTCGTTCTTCGACTCGGCGACGTCGTTCGGCATGATCCGCGGCGGCAAGGTCGACGTCGCGGTCCTGGGCGCGATGCAGGTCTCCGCGGGCGGTGACATCGCCAACTGGATGATCCCCGGGAAGATGGTCAAGGGCATGGGCGGCGCGATGGACCTCGTGCACGGCGCCCGCCGGATCGTCGTCCTCATGGAGCACGTCGCGCGCGACGGCTCCGCGAAGATCCTGCCGTCGTGCACGCTGCCCCTGACGGGCGTGGGCGTCGTCGACCGGATCATCACCGACCTCGCCGTCCTCGACGTGACCCCGGACGGCCTGCTGCTGCGCGAGTGCGCGCCCGGCGTCAGCGTGTCCGACGTCGTGGCCGCGACCTCCGCGGTCCCCCTGCTGACCAGCGACGACGTGCGGGAGATGGTGCTGACATGACCGGTCGCGACGCGGTGCTCGTCTCGTTCGCCCGCACGCCCATGACGCGCCTGGGCGGAGCCCAGTCCACCCTGACCGCGGCCGAGCTCGGCGCGGCCGCCATCCGCGGCGCCGTCGAGCGCGCGCGCATCCGCCCGACCGCCGTGGACGCCGTCCTCATGGGCCAGGTCGTCCTCGCGGGCTCGGGCCAGAACCCCGCGCGCCAGGCGGCGCACCTCGCCGGCCTGCCCTGGACGGTCCCGGCGACCACCGTGAACAAGGTGTGCCTCTCGGGCCTCACCGCGATCATCGACGCGGCCCGCCTGATCCGCTGCGACGAGGCCGACGTCGTCGTCGCGGGCGGCCAGGAGTCGATGAGCCTCGCGCCGCACCTGCTGCCCGGCTCCCGCCGCGGCTGGACGTACGGCGACATCACCGCCGTCGACTCCCTCGCGCGGGACGGCCTGACCGACGCCTTCGACGGCGAGTCCATGGGCGCGTCGACCGAGCGTGGCAACGCGGCGCTCGGCATCACGCGGTTCGCCCAGGACGAGGTCGCGCTCGCGAGCCACCTTCGCGCCGCCGCCGCGGTGACGTCGGGCGTCTTCGCGGAGGAGATCGTGCCCGTCCCCGTCCCGCAGCGCCGCGGCGACCCCGTCACCGTCGACGCCGACGAGGGCATCCGCCCCACGACGACGATCGAGTCCCTCGGTGCCCTGCGCCCCGCGTTCGCGCCCGACGGCACGATCACCGCCGGCAACGCGTCACCACTGACGGACGGCGCCGCCGCCGTCGTCGTGGCCGCGCGCGACGTCGCCGAGTCCCGCGGCTGGCCGGTCCTGTGCACCGTCGGCGCGTGGGGCCAGGTCGCCGGCCCCGACACGTCGCTGCACTCCCAGCCCGCACGGGCGATCGAGGCCGCCGTGAAGCGCGCCGGGTGGGACGTCGGCCACCTCGACCTCGTCGAGATCAACGAGGCCTTCGGCTCGGTCGTCGCGCAGTCCCTGGCCGACCTCGACTACCCGCTCGAACGCACCAACCTGCACGGCGGCGCGATCGCGCTGGGCCACCCCATCGGCGCGTCCGGAGCCCGCCTCGCCGGCCACGCCGCCCTCGAGCTCGCCCGCCGCGGTTCCGGACGCGCGGCCGTCGCGCTGTGCGGCGGCGGGGGCCAGGGCGAGGCGCTCCTGCTGCTCCGCGACCGCACCTGACCGCGGCCGCCCCGCCGGGGCGAAGCGCCGAGCGGGCTCCGGCTGGACGGCGGCACCCCCCAGCGGCCGTCCAGCCGGTCGCCGCGCGGTCGGCCTCGCCCCGGTTGCGACCCGACCCGGACGGCAGTCCAATGCCAGGACCGGTCTCCTCGAGGAGGTACCACCATGGACACCACCGGCTGGATCATCGTCGCGATCGTCGCCGTCCTGCTCCTGGTCGTGGTCGCCGTCGTCCTGAGCCGGCGCCGCGGCGCCCGCAAGGTCGAGGCCGACCGCGCCCGCGCCCAGAAGATCCGCGAGGAGGCGGCCGCCCACCAGGTCGAGGTCCAGCGCCGCGAGGCCGAGGCCGCGCGCATCGACGCCCAGGCACGCCTCGCCCAGGCCGAGGCCGACGCGCGCGCCGCCGACGCCGCCGCGATGCAGAACGAGGCCCGCGCCCGCGCGAGCGAGGCCACCGACGCCCGCGCCGAGCTCGACGAGCGCCTCGGCCAGGCCGACCGCATCGACCCGGACGTCCGCACCGACAACGGCACCCGCACCGACCCGAACCGCCCGGAGCCTCGCGTCTGACGCCGCGGAGCCCGCCAGCGGCGCCTACGGCACGCCGCAACCGGTGGAGCAGCGGGCATGGCTCTTGATCGGAGCGCCCGGGTCTGCTGAGCTCGGACCGTGCGCGGGAGCCGGCTCGGGACATGGAGGTCGCCGTGACCTCGCCCGAACGCGCCGCCTGGAGCTGCTTCACGAACGCCGCCGAGGAGCTGCTCGGCATGCCGTACGCGGACGAGCTGGGCCGCAGCTACGCCTACGACTCGAACGTCGTGAACCACAAGCAGGTCCGCGTCGGCGACATCCTGGTGGTCCGCGACCGTCAGCTGGTCCTGGGTTTCGGGACGGTCGACGACATCGAGACACGCGCGGCCGAGAAGCCGATGCTCCGGTGCCCGCGGTGCGGTCGCTCCGGCCTGGCTCAGCGCGCGAAAGCGCTCCCGCGCTTCCGCTGCAACGACTGCGGACACACGTTCGACGAACCGGTCGTGGTCCCGAAACACGTGACCGCGTACGTCGCTCATTACGGGGCATGGTGGATGCCGTTCGAGTCACCGGCACCGCTGCGTTCGCTCGACGGGCTCTACACCGGCAAGGATCAGCAGAACGCCATCCGGCGACTCGACCCGTCCTCCACCCTGGCGTTCCTCGAGTACCAGTCGTCCGGCGAGGGAGCTGTGCACGCGCAGATCCTCCGCGGCCCCCTCGCGATCCAGGGCGGTCTCGTCGAGGCCGTCGTCCGGCGCCGGATCGGCCAGCAGCAGTTCCGTCGACACCTGCTGGACCGCTACGGCTCGGTCTGCGCTGTCACCGGCACGCAGCCGGAACCGGTGCTCGACGCGGCGCACCTTTACACGTTCGCCGAGCGCCCCGAGCACGACGACGACGGCGGGTTGCTGCTGCGCGCGGACGTCCATCGCCTCTTCGACCGCCTGCTCCTGACGTTTGACCCTGCGACCTGGAGATCGCGCGTCGCACCCGCCCTCCTCGACAGGCACGAGCGGCTCCGGTCGCTCGACGACGTGGCGATCTCCGTCCCCGACGGCCTTCTGCCGTCCGAGGACCTCGTGGCGCGGCACCACGACTCTGCCCGAGCCCGTTGGCGCGAGCTGGCCCCCACGTCCTAGCGATCGGCCGCCCGGCCGGGAGGCCGGCATCGGAAGGCCCCGCGACGAGGGTCGGGCCTGGGGCCGCCCCGACACCCGCGCCGGGAAGGTCGGCACCAGGGTGCGGGGCCGCGCGGGTGATGTCCCCCGGCGGACGGGTGACGATCGCCCGTCTCGTCCGAAACCGGACAGATCGGGCGTTAGCGTCGCGGCTGCTCCACTCCCCTGCGAAAGGCCCCCGATGCGTCCGCGACGCCTGCTCCTCCACCGCGCCACGGCTGCGGTGACCCTCGCCGCCGTCGCGGCCTCGCTCCTGGTCGCGGTGGGGCTCGCACCCGCGCAGGCGGCGCCGACGGGCGACGCGATCAAGGTCGTGCAGATCGGCGACTCGTACTCGGCAGGCAACGGTGCGGGCGCGTACTACGGGCCGGCGGACTGCTACCGGTCGCACGACAGCTGGGCCGCGGAGTACAGCGAGTGGCTGGCGGACCAGGGCAACCACGTCACGTTCGTGACGCGTGCATGCTCGGGCGCGGTGTCCCAGAACGTGCTGAGCGACCGCAAGATGGACTCGCACCTGGCCTACGTGCCGGGCGGGACGATCGGGCGGACCCAGGAGGAGGGCCTCGCGGCGGCCAAGGCCGCGAAGGTCTGCTCGACGAAGTACGTCGACGAGGAGTACTTCGAGTACTCGGTCGCGATCTGGGACACGGTGCGCGGCACGTTCGCGGTGGACTGCCAGCGGTACCTGCGCGCCCAGATCGAGGCGGTCGGCCGGGACACCGACGTCGTGGTCTTCACGATGGGCGGCAACGACCTGGGCTTCGCGGACATCGTGAAGCAGTGCTTCGCGGTCGGCTTCCGCGACCCGGGCGACTGCCGGGAGAAGGTCACGGACGCGCGCGCCGGGATCGGCCAGCTCGAGGACGACCTGACGGACCTCCTGGGCCGCCTGCGCGACCGGATGCGTCCGGACGCGAAGGTCGTCCTGCTCTCCTACCCGTACCTGTCGAACACGGACTCGTTCGTGCTGCGCAGCCTGCGCGACCGGCTGCCGTTCGTGTCCGGCGACACCTACGACATCGGGCACGAGGTGCGCGCGCTGGGCGACGAGGGTGACGCGGCGCAGCGGGCCGCCGTCGCGCGGGCCAACACGGCCGCGGGGAGGCCGTTCGTGTCCTACGTCGACACGGTCAAGGAGCACTTCGCGGGGCACGAGCCCGACCCGTCGGCGACGAACCGCAACGACGACCGGTGGATCCACGAGTTCGACTCGGTGACGATGGCCGAGTGGTACCACCCCACGACGAAGGGCCACTACGAGGAGTCGACGCTGCTGCGGTCGTCGAGCGTCCCGGGGCGCGTCCCGTCGGCGTCGGCGGGGAGCATCGACCTCGTGTTCGCGATCGACACGACCGGGTCGATGGACTGGGTCCTGCAGTCGGTGAAGGACACCGCGACGCGCATGGTCGACCACCTCGCGGCGAGCTCCGGCTCGTACCGGTTCGCACTCGTCACCTTCCGGGACGACCCCGTCTACACCGGCTGGGACGGTGACTACGCCGCGCGCGTCGACCTGCCGTTCACGTCCGACCCCGACGCGATCCGCACCGCGCTCGCGGGCATGGTGGCGGACGGCGGCGGGGACTGGCCCGAGACCGCGCTGTCCGGCATGCAGGCCGCGATCGACCTGCCGTGGCGGCCGGGCGTCAAGAAGGTCCTGATCCCGATCAGCGACGCGCCCGGGCACGACCCTGAGCCGATGAGCGGCCTCACGTCCGCGACGGTGATCGCGAACGCGCTCGCGGTCGACCCGGTCGAGGTCTACCCGATCGACGTGGGCACGGGTGCGTTCGCGCCGAGCGTCGAGGCCGTCGCCGCCGGGACGGGCGGGTCGACCACGACGTCGCTCGACGTCGCCGAGACCCTCCTGGACACCATCTCGACCGCGATGGACAAGCCGTACGCATGGGTCCAGGGACCGTACGTGGCGCGCGTCGGCGACACGCTGCGCCTGGACGCACGCGGTTCGTACGCGACGACCGGCGACCTGGTCTCGTTCGAGTGGGACCTCGACGGCGACGGCTCGTACGACGTGACGACGTCGACCCCGACGCTCGAGCACACGTTCGGCGCGCTCGTCGACGCGTACCTCGCGGTCCGGGTCACCGACTCCGCGGGCCGCGCGAGCATCGCGACGACACCGCTCGCGATCACGGACGACGGCGACGAGACGCCTGCGGACGTCGACGTCTGCCCGACGGTGGCCGACCCGGGTCAGGAGGACCACGACGGCGACGGCGTCGGCGACGCGTGCGACCCCTCGCCGTTCGTCCTGGAGACGGACCCGGAGGTCGTGGTGTTCGAGGCCGACGACCCGGGAGCGGTGGCGTCGTCGACGGTCTCCGGCGTGGTGTTCGAGGACGCCGACGGCGACGGCCTCCGGGAGGCGGGCGACGCTCCTGCGGCGGGCGTGACGGTGACCCTCACGGGGACCGACGCCGGCGGGGCACCCGTCACGGCGGGTGCGGTCAGCACCGCCGACGGCTCGTGGTCGGTCACCGGCCTGCTGCCCGGCACGTACGTGCTGCGCGCGGCGGGGGCCGTCTCGGCCCGGTCCGGTGCGCCCGTCGCGGCGTCGGGTGCCGGCACCGCAGGCGGGACGGTCGTCGGGACGTCGCTCGAGTCGGTCGTCCTGTCCGGCGTGGGTGCCGGCGTCGAGGCCGTCGGCTTCGGGGTGCGGCCCGTGTCCGGGCCGGTGTCGCCGACCGCTCCTCCGACGGGCGCGCCGACGCCGGGCGGCCCCGTCGCCCCGCCGGCCCTGTCCGCGAGCCCCGAGCCGGACTCGGAGGTGCTGGCCGCTGGGCCGTCCGGGTCGTCTCCGCTCGCCACGACGGGCTCCGACGCCGGCGAGGTCCTCCGCTGGGCCATGCTGGCGGTGGCCGTCGGCGCCCTGACCGTCCTCGGGGCGGCCGCGGCGGCCCGACGGACACGTCGTCAGGAGGACTGAGTGCACGCCACGTGGCGCCGCGTGACCGCGACGGTCGTCGCCGTCCTCGCGCTCGCAGCGCTCGTGGCGTGCTCGTCGGGCGACGGGACGCTCGCGCGGCTGCAGTCGGAACCGGTGTGGACGCTCGCGGTGCCCGGCACGACCGTGCAGGACGTCGTGACGCGCGACGGCGGCTCGTCGCTCGGCCAGCGCGTCGTCGCGAAGGCGGCGAAGACGCTCGTGCCCGAGGACGGCACCACGGCGACCGACGTCGTCGCCGCGCTGACGGCGAGCGCCGAGGACTCCGGCTGGTCGGACCCGAGCGCGACGGACGGCTCGGTGACCTGGACCAAGGTCGTCGACGGCGTGACCTGGTCGCTGTACGTCGGCGAGCAGGACGACGGGGTCCGACTGTCCCTCGACGCCAGCTGACCTGCGCTCAGACCTCGCGCGGGACCCGTCGCGTGAGCGTCATGAGGCGGCACATCACGCGGTGACCGCGGTCCGCGGCCCGCCCGTACATGAGCGGGCAACCGCCGTCGATGACGGTGAGCCCGTGCTCGCGACCGAGCCGCGTGGCGTCGTCGTCGACGCTGCCGCGGTCCACCGAGCGGTGCATCCACACCTGCCCGACGCCGAGGTCGATCGCCTCCTGCACGGTCGCCCGGGCGTGCTCGGGCCGGGTCGCGACGACGACCGCGTCGACGCCGCCCGGGATCGCGCCCAGGGTGTCGTACGCGGGGTCGCCCTCGACGCTGGTCGCGTTCGGGTTGACCGCGAACACCTCGTACCCGACCTCCCGCAGGCGTCGGTACACGACGTTCGCGCCGTGGCTCTCCGGTGTCCTGGAGACGCCCGTGACGGCGATGCGCCGGGAGTCCAGGAACGTGTCGGCTGCTTCCTTGATGCTGGTCATGGTCGCTCCACCCCGAGTCGTCGTCTCGACGCTAGTGACGCAGGGGGTGCCGCGGTCCGGGACCATCGGCCCGACCTGCGGCCGCCCGGGGCGATGTCACGCGGCGTGCGGCGTCAGTCCTCGATCGCCTCGACGCCCTGCCGGTCGAGCTCGTCGAGGTGCGCGCGCATGGTCGCCAGCTGCTCGGGCGGGTGCCCGACCCAGTCGACGATCTCCCCGACGACACGCACAGGCTCGCGCGTGCGGTACGACCGCGTGGGATTCCCCGGGAAGCGCTGGTCGGTGACGTTCGGGTCGTCCTCCAGGGCGCCGGTCGGCTCGACCACGTAGATCCGCCCGCGTCCCTCGCCCGCGGCGAGCTCGGCACCCCAGGTCGCGGCGTCGAGCGTCTGCGTGACGTAGACGAACCCGGCGGCGCGGCCCACGCCGTAGTTCGACCGTCGACCGGTCTCGACCAACGACCCCACGTCCAGGTCGGCCTTGGTGCCGTGCAGGTAGGCGCCCGACTCGTGGACCTCGAACGGGACCGGTGCGTCGGGCATCGAAGTCTCCTCGTCGTCGTCGCTCTCGAGTGCACCTTGGCACGTCCGGCGCGGGTGCGCGTGCCTGCCGCGTGCCTGCGCCGACGTGGCGCTCCGGGGGCACCGTCGTCGGGGTGTCGTGACGTCGACCACGTCGGCGCGCCGTACGCACGACACCGGCTTATAGTGGACAACGTGTCCAGTAATTCGACGGCACCGCGCGCCGGACGCCCCCGCTCCGAGCGGACCCGGCACGCGATCCTCGACGCCGCGACCGACCTCGCGCTCGAGGGCGGCCGGGTCCCGACGATCGACGCGGTCGCGTCGCGCGCCGGCGTCTCCCGGACGACGATCTACAAGTGGTGGCCGTCACCGGCCGCGGTGCTCGCCGAAGGGCTGCTCGACCGGTTCCACGAGAGCATCGAGTTCGACGACGCGCTCCCCGTCCGCGAGGCGCTGACGCTCCAGGTCGACGCCCTCGTCACGCTGCTGCGCGACACCCCCGCCGGGCAGCTCGTCCGCCAGCTCCTCGCGGCGGCCGCGAGCGACCGGGCCGTCGGCGTCGCGATGCTCGAGCGCTGGCTCGAACCACGCCGCGCGACCGCGGCGCACCACCTGGAGCGCGGCGTCCAGCAGGGCGGCGTCCGCGCCGACGTCGACACCACGCTCGTCGTCGACGTGCTGTTCGCCCCCGTCTACCACCGGCTCGTCTGGGGCCACGCCCCGCTCGACGACGACCTCGCCCGCCAGGTCTGCGACCTCGTCTGGCCGGCCGTCGCCGCGCCGACCACCGCACCCACCGCCGCGTCCTGACCTCCGCGACGACACCACCACCGAGAGAAGGACCATGACCACCGTCGCCAAGAACATCGTCGACACCCTCGTCGCCACGGGCGTGAAGCGCGTGTACGGCATCCCCGGGGACTCGCTCAACGGCTTCACGGACGCGCTGCGCGGCTCCGGCATCGACTGGGTGCACGTGCGCCACGAGGAAGCCGCCGCGTTCGCCGCCGGGGCCGAGGCCGCCCTCACGGGCGAGCTCGCCGTCGCGGTCGGCAGCGCCGGCCCGGGCAACCTGCACCTCATCAACGGCCTCTACGACGCGCAGCGCTCGCGCGTCCCCGTCCTGGCGATCGCCGCGCACATCCCCACCGAGGAGATCGGCAGCGGCTACTTCCAGGAGACGCACCCGCAGGAGCTGTTCCGCGAGGCGTCGGTCTACTCCGAGTACGTCTCGTCGCCCACCCAGATGCCGCGCATCCTGCGCACCGCGATCCAGACCGCGCTCGAGAAGCGCGGCGTGGCCGTCGTCGTGATCCCCGGCGACATCGCCCTGTCCGAGGCGCTCGACACCACCGCGACCCCGGTCCGCGCGACGCGCCCGCGCGTGCTGCCGTCGTCGTCCGAGCTCGACGAGGCGGCCGCGCTCCTGAACGACGCCAAGCGCGTGACGATCCTCGCGGGAGCCGGCGCCGAGCACGCCCACGACCAGGTCGTCGCACTGGCGGGCACGCTCGCCGCGCCCGTCGTGCACACCCTGCGCTCCAAGCAGTTCGTCGAGCACGACAACCCCTACGACGTCGGCATGACCGGCCTGCTGGGCTTCGCCTCCGGGTACAAGGCGATGGAGGCCGCCGACACGCTGATCATGCTCGGCACCGACTTCCCCTACCGGGCGTTCATCCCCGAGAAGGCGAAGGTCCTCCAGATCGACCTGCGCGGCGAGCACCTCGGCCGCCGCACGCCGCTCGCCCTGGGCCTCGTCGGGGACGTCGCCGAGACCGTCGACGCGCTCCTCCCCCTGCTCCCGCAGCAGGCCGACCGCGAGCACCTCGACGAGGCCCTCGCGCACTACGCCAAGACGCGCACCAAGCTCGACGACCTCGCCACCCCGCGCAAGGGCACGCAGCCGCTGCACCCGCAGTACGTCGCCCGCGTGATCGACGAGCTCGCCGCCGACGACGCCGTCTTCATCCCCGACGTCGGCTCCCCCGTCATCTGGGCCGCCCGCTACCTGCGCATGAACGGCCGCCGCTCGCTCATCGGGTCCTTCATCCACGGATCGATGGCCAACGCGCTCCCCCAGGCCGTCGGTGCCGCCGCCGCGACCGGCCGTCAGGTCGTCGCGCTCTCCGGTGACGGCGGCGTCGCGATGCTCCTCGGCGAGCTCCTGACGCTGACCCAGAACCGTCTGCCCGTGAAGGTCGTCGTGTTCAACAACGCGTCCCTCAACTTCGTCGAGCTCGAGATGAAGGCCGCCGGCTTCGTCACCAACGCCACCGACCTCGAGAACCCGAGCTTCGCCGCGATCGCCGAGGCCGCCGGGCTCAAGGCGTTCCGCGTCGACGCGTCCGCCGACCTGCGCGGGGCGCTGAAGGAGGCGTTCGCCTACGACGGGCCCGCGCTGATCGACGTCGTCACCGAGCGGCAGGAGCTCACCATCCCGCCGTCGGTCAAGCTCGACCAGGCCAAGGGCTTCGCGCTCTACGCGCTCCGCACCCTGCTCTCAGGCCGCGGCGACGAGCTCCTCGACCTCACCCGCGCCAACCTCCGCCAGGTCTTCTGACGCGCGGGGCTCGTCCCGGACGATCGGCAGCGGCCTCGGTCGCACCTTGCACGGGCGTTCGAAGTCGTTCAAACTTGACGCATGTTCACCGGAAATGAACACGATCACAGAGTGAACAGCCTGCTGGACGCGGCGATCGACGTCCTCGCGCGGTGGGAGATCCGCGCGCTGCGCGAGGGCGACGTCCCCGCCCGGTTCGACGCGGTCCTCACGCTCGACGCCGGCACACGCGGCTCCGCGCGCTTCCCGACCCTCGTCAAGCTCGGCCAGGTCGACCGTCAGCGCGCCACCGCCCTGCCGCTCCCCGGGGGTTTACCCGTCCTGGTCGTCGCCCCCTACGTGCCTACAGCCGCCGCCGAGGTGCTGCGCAAGCGCGGTGTGGCGTTCGTCGACGCGGCGGGGAACGTGAGCCTCGCGTGGGACGGGATGTCGCTCGACGTGCTCGGGCAACGGCCCGCGACGCCCGCTCCGCCGCGCAAGGACCCCACGGCATCCAGGGCGTTCACCCGCTCAGGAGCACAGGTGGTCTTCGCCCTCCTGGCGTGGAAGGACCTCGTCGGTCGGCCCGTGCGTGAGATCGCGGCCGCCAGCGGGGCGTCGATCGGCACCGTGCACTCGGTGATCGGCGCACTGTCCGACGCCGGGTACGTCGTCGGTTCCGGACAGGACACCGCCCTGAACCGCGCCGGTGAGCTCCTCGACCGTTGGGCCGAGTCCTACACCGTGAACCTGGCACGCAAGTTGGAGCTCGGCTCGTTCGCCCTGCCGGACACCGGCCGGGCCGACGCGCTCGAGCACGCCCTCCTCGGCCACGGCGCACAGCTCGGCGGCGAGTTGGCGGCCTCCCGCATCGACGACCACCTGCGACCGGCGACTGCCACCTTCTACGTCGACGCCGTACCTGCTTCACTCGTCGCCGCCTTCCGGCTGCGGCCCGACGACGACGGACCGGTTCGCCTCCGGCGACGCTTCTGGCGCGTGCCGGACGACTCCGCGGGCATGGTCTCGTCACCGCTCGTCTACGCCGACCTGGTGTCGTCGGGCGATCCGCGGCAGCGCGAGCACGCAGAGAGGATCAGGGCTGTCGATGATCGACTTGTCGAGCTCGACCGAACCTAGCCTCGGGATCGCCGCGCTGGTGCTGGCCGAGATCCAGCCGCTCGCTGACCGCCACAGCGTCCCGCTGATGGTCGTCGGCGCCACCGCACGCGACATCCTGGCCGCGGCGACGGTCGGCACGCAGCCCGCACGTGCGACCCGTGACGTCGACGTCGCGGTCGCCGTCGCGTCCTGGGCCGCATTCCGGACGATGGCCTCGCATCTGACCCCCGACGGTCGCGCACGGCACAGGTTCCGCGTGTCCGGTGTCCCGCTCGACGTCGTCCCCTTCGGCGGGGTCGAGACGCGCGGGCGCGTGCTCGACTGGGGTGACGGGACGCGCATGAGCGCGCTCGGGCTCCGTGAGGCGCACGCCAAGGCTGAGACCGTGCTGCTCCCCGGTGGGCTCGAGGTGCTGGTCCCCACCGTCGCCGGGCTGACCGTCCTGAAGCTGTGCGCGTGGTCCGAACGACGGCTGGAGACCCGACGCGACGCCGTCGATCTGCAGACGATCCTCGACTGGCAGACGAGCGGCCCAATCCTCGACGCCTCGTACGACGACGTGGCGGTCCTGGAGTCGTACGACTTCGACCCCGAGCTCGCGTCGATCCACCGGCTCGGGCGCGGCATGGCCGAGCTCCTCGACCAGGAGGCCGGATCGATCGCCGCGCTCCTGGATGACGAGGCGGTCGCCAGGCTCGTCGCCGACATGCCGTCGACCGTTGCGAACCAGCGGCACAGAGTCCTTGCCCTCCGCCGCGGGCTGTCCGACGGTACGCCCGCCTGACACGGGGTCGTCCGGCCGCACGACGAAGGCCCGCCCTGCAGAGCAGGGCGGGCCTTCGTCGGTACGTGGAGGTGGCGGGAATCGAACCCGCGTCCGATGACGTGGAACCAGGGATTCTCCGGGTGCAGTCCGTGATGGATTTTCTCGGCCTCCACCACTCCCACGGACGAGAAGGTGGACAGGCCCAGTCAGCTAGAAGTCCCGATCCTCACACTGACGATGAGGACCAGCAGTGGCTCTCTAGATGACGCCGGGAACTAAGTCGAGAGCGTACTTAGGCCGACGGACTTCGAGGCTCGCTCAGGCGGCGAGGGCGAAGTCGGTGCGCTTGTTATCGGCACCTATGATTTGCACGGAGCGTTGACGAGATAACCGTGCGTCCTCGACCCGCTTCTCCTGGCTCGACGATCACCGTCGAAACCGATCACCCCCATGTTCAGTTTTCAAGCTGCCGACCCGAGGCGCACCTGCGGAGCGGCACAGTCCAGCCTACTGCCCAAACGCCGCCCCCGTCGCACTCATTCCCGGGCGCATGGCTGCTGCCCATACTCGTCACCTGGGGTGCCCGGGCTGCGGATGAGGTCGTCGCCGAGATGTCCGGTTCGACTACCTTCGCCCCATGTCGAACCGCGCACGGGGGCACGGCCGCATACGCACGGCCGTCGCGGCAGCAGGTGTCGCACTGATCGCCGCTGGCGTAACGAGCTGCACAAAGGAAGACGCGAGACGCGACGCGTCCGCGAGCCCTAGCCAGTCGGCGACGTCCTCAGGGGCACCGAGTGTCGCTGCGGCTCCGACGCCGACCACGCCGGGCACGATCGCGGCGCTACCGGACGGAGTGAAACCCTCTCGACCTCTGGCACTCGACGCGGCGCCGACTGTCGAGTCCGCACAGGCAGTCCTCACCTACTGGTTGCAGTTGCTCCCCTACGCCCAGCAGGCGGGCGACGTCACCGAAGCGAAGGCCATGAGCCATCCCGAGTGCGAGTTCTGCAACAGCATCACTGGCTCCATCGAGGAACTTCTGTCCAAGGGCGACCGGTCGGTTGGCGGCGGCTACACGATCTCTGATCAGTTCGGAACCGAAGTCGTGCTCGGCAACTGGTACTCCCTCAAGCTCACTCTCGTCGAAGCGCCGTCCTCAGAAGTAGACAAGTTCGGCACCACCCTCAAGACGTATCCGGGCCACACCTACTCGATCGATGCGATCGTGCTCCACGAGTCGGGGGCGTGGTCTATCCGCGGTGTGTCGTACGAGGTCCTCGCGTGAGGCGTGCCGCGACTGTCGCGATGCTCGCGACGGCGGTTGTCGGAGTGACGACCGCTCCGTCGCACGCTCTGGAGATCACGGACGAAGCAGAAGACGACTCGATCGTGATGACGGCCTTTCGAGCGGAGCAGGAGTTCCGACGAGGGCGCGACGCCGATCCAGCGCGTGCCACCACGAGGTACGCGCGAGCCCCGATGTGCAACATGGCGACCGGGGCTGTCGCCGAGATGGGCGACGCCGACGACGTGTTCGGTGAGGGCGACAGCGATGGGGACGGCCGGATCGCATGCGGGCCGTCGAACACCACGGTGCCCGTCCCCGTCTGCGTCGACGGGCCACCCGTCCTGCCACTGTGGCGGCAGACGCGGGCCGAGTTCACCGACCCGTGGCCGGCTGAGTGGACGCTGGCGCTGGGCTACTCGTGTCCCGAGGATGCCGTACCGACGATGACGGCGGCGGACTTCCGGCGGTTGCCGCTGGCGGCGCCCGTGCTGCGGTTGCAGCCCGATCGGGGGTGGGTGCTGGTCAACAAGGAGACGATCGTCATGACCGATCCCGCCGAACAGACGTTGCGGACGGATCTGCTCGGGTACGGGGTCGACGTCGTCGCGACGCCGGCGAGCTACCGGTACGACTTCGGCGACGGGTCCCCCGACCTGATCACGACCAGCCCGGGGCACGAGTGGCCGAACCACGACACGTTCCACTTCTACGAGCGGCTCGGCACGGTGCAGGTGACGCTCACGACCACGTGGCAGGGCCGCTACCGGGTCGACGGCACGACGGTGTGGCGCGATGTCAACGGCACGGCGACGACCGCGACGACGAGCGCACCGTTCACCGTCGAGGAGCGCCGTTCGCGGCTGGTCGACGACCTCTGCACCGACATCCCCAAGCCCGATGACTGCTGAGGTCGCTCGGGCGCGGGCCGACGCTCGCCGTCCCGCCGGTGCCGCCGGGCGGCGCGGACCGAACGGCGTCTGAGAGCAGGGCGCGTCGGTCAGGCGTCTGCGAGCGGGTCGTGTCGGTCAGACGAGGTCGGCGAGGAGGTCGGCGGCGCGGGCGGCGCCGTCGGTCTCGACCGGGCGGTACGCGACCTCGCGGCCGGCCTCCTTGGCGATGGCCTCCGCCAGGGCGTCGGGGTCGACGGCCTCCTCGTAGGGCAGGTGGCGGCCGGCCTCGTAGCGGTCGAGGCGGGCGCGGACGTGGAACGACTGCTCGAAGTGGTGGCGGAGCGGGACGTACACGAACGGCTTGCGCAGGGCGGTGAGCTCCATGCAGGTGGTGAGCCCGCCCTGCACGACGGCGACGTCGCACGCGGCGGACAGGCGGTAGAGGTCGGGGACGTAGCCGAGCACGGTCGCGCCGTCCGGTGCGGAGAACGATGCGGGGTCGATGCGCGGTCCGGCGACGACGACGAACCGCAGGTCGGGGGCCAACGACCGGGCTGCGGGGACGGCGTCGAGCACGCGCTGCAGCATGGGGCCGCCGACGCCGGAGCCGCCGACGGTCACGACGCACAGCCACTCGTCGGGTCCGACACCGAGTTCCGCGCGCACCGCTGGCGCCTCCACAGCGGCAGCGGCCGGGTCGAAGCCCGTCACGTAGCCGGCGAACGAGAAGTTCGCCGCGGTCCAGGACCGGATCGACGGCAGGTCCGGGCCGAAGGGCTGGTCGACGACGTCGTCGGGCGAGCCGACGAACACCGACCTGTCGCGCACCCGCGCGAACCGAGCACGTTGCTCGATCATCTCGGCGTTGTAGTCGGCGGTCAGCGCGGCCTCGTGCGCTCCTCCGTCGGGCATCGGCAGCCAGCCGACGAAGTCCGTCATCCACGCGAACGCGAACCGCTTGAGCTCGGGGTTCTCGTGCAGGAAGTAGTCGACGTCCCACGCCTCGTCCCCGACGACCAGGTCGTAGTCGCCGCCCTCGACGACGTCGGAGAACACCATGAAGTTGTGCACGAGGATCTCGTCCATGCGCCGAATCGCCTGGAACGCGTGCAGGTCGTGCTCGCCGGCCTCGTGCTCGACGTGCCCGGACTCGTTGCGCAGCCACGCGGACGCCGGGTGGACGCGCTCACCGTGCTCGCCCAGGACGCGGGTCACGGGATGCTGCGCGAGCCAGTCGATCTCCATGTCAGGACGCCGTTCTCGGAGCGCGGCGGCGATCGCGACGTCACGCTGGGCGTGCCCGAGGCCGATCGGGGACGACAGGTAGAGCACGCGACGTCGACGGTTGCGGGCACGGGTCCAGGTGCGCCGGACGAGGGCGTCCGCGGCTCCGGCTCCGGCGACGCGGGTCGGCGCGGCGCGTCCGTCGTCGGCGGGGCCTGTCCGGGACCTGTCGGCGTCGACTGCCGACCCGACGGACGACGCGGACGGGATCACCACGGGTCCTTCGACGCGCGGTGCGCCGGAGGGGCCGGCGACGCGTTCGACGAACGAGCGGATGAGGTGGTTCGTCTTGACGGGGTCGCGGGCGGGCGGGCCGTGGCCGGCACCGTCGAGGATGACGAGCGACCCGCTGGTGAGCTCGGCGAGCCGCTCGCCGAACGCGAGAGGACGGATGCGGTCGTCCGACCCGTGGACGACGAGCACGGGGCAGGTCACGGCGCGCGTGAGCGGCACGATCGACTCGCACACGGCGCCGTCGCACCCGAGCCGACCGGCCGTCGTGTCGGCCAGCACCGACGGCGTGATCTCGTGCGCCCACCCGACGCAGTCCTCGATCTGCTTCGTCGAGTGCGGTTCGGGGAACATGCGCCGGAAGAAGAAGTCGACGAAGTCGTCATACCCGCCGCCGAGCCAGTAGTGCTTGTTGTACTTCGCCCAGCCGTGCGTCGTGTCGAGGGGACGGTCCCAGGGCACCTCGTCACGACCAGGGGTCGCGACGACGAGCCCGCACGACGGGGCGATCGCGACGATGCCGCGCACGCGTGACGGGTGCCGGGCGGCGTGGTGGACGGCCCATGCGGCACCGCACGACAACGTCACCAGCACGGGCGCCGGTGTCGACGTCGCGTCGAGGACCGCGAGCAGGTCGGCCGCGTACTCGGTGTCGGTGTAGGCCGCGGCACCGGCGGGTCGCGACGACGCGCCGCTCCCCCGCCCGTCGAACGTGACGACGCGGAAGTGCCGGGCGAGGTAGCCGACCTGCAGCTTCCAGAACCGCGACGGCACGATCGACCACGTCGGCACGAGCACCACGGTCGGGACGGACGCGTCGTGGTGGTCGCCGTAGACGGCCCAGGCGATCCGCACGTCGCCGCGCGTCGCGACGCCCTCGACGTCGGGATCGGCGGCGCGGCTGGGGTGGTGCCCAGGCGTGGCCCGGGGCCGTGGCTCACAGACGCAGTCTGCGCCGCCACGGCCCCCAGGTCACCCCCTCGCCCCGGACCGACCGCACCCGCGGCCCAGGGCGCACCCGACGGGCGTGGGGCTCGCGGACTGCTCACGGCCGGATCTCGAACACGTTGTTGAACGGCGTCGCAGCAGCGGTCCGGAAGGAGCCACCGAACCCACCGGCGGTCGCGACGTCGCGGATGCGCGCGGGTCCGGCCTGCGTGCCGAGCGCGAGGCCGACGTCCTGCGACAGCGACGCGGGCGTGCACAGGAGCGTCGAGAAGCCGTAGTACGTGCGGCCGACGGGGTTGAGGTTGTCCTCGACGCGGTCGCCGGCCTTGGGCTCGACGACCATCCAGGTGCCGTCGTCGGCGAGCGCCTGGCGGACGTACCGCGCGGCGCCGACGGGGTCGCCCATGTCGTGCAGGCAGTCGAACATCGCGACGAGGTCGAACCCCTGCCCGGTGAACTCGGTGGCCGACGCGACCTCGAACGTCACGCGGTCCGCGACGCCGGCCTCCTCGGCCCGGGCCCGCGCGACCGCGATGGACGCCGCGTGGTAGTCGGACCCGACGAACGTCGAGCTCGGGAACGCCTGCGCCATGAGGATCGTCGACGCACCGTGCCCGCAGCCGACGTCGGCGACGCGCGCCCCGGCGGTCAGCTTCTCCACGACGCCGGACAGGGCCGGGAGCCACTCGTTCAGCAGGTGCCCGTTGTACATCGTGCGGAAGAACCGCTCGCACCCGTGGTGCACGTCGGCGTTGTGCGCGTGCCACCCGAGCCCGTCGCCGTCGGTCGCGGCGGTGAGGATCTCCGGCGCGTCACGGACGGTGCCGGCGGCGAGCTGGAAGAACCCCGGCAGGTACGCGGGGCTGGTCGGGTCGGCGAGCGCGGCCGCGTGCTCGGCGGGCAGGGTGTAGCGGCGCGTCGACGGGTCGTACTCGACGTAGCCGCCGGCGGCCTGCGCCGACAGCCACTCGCGCGCGTACGGCTCGGCGGTCGCGGTGCGCTCCGCGAGCGACGCGGGGGTGATCGGCTCGCCGTCGGCCATCGTGCGGTAGTAGCCGAGCTTGTCGCCCATGACGACGAGCGCGGTGTTGAGCGTGGCGCCGACCTCGTCGACGGCACGGAAGACGAAGGACATGAGCTTGTCGGGGTCGATGGTGCGCTGCGGCGCGTCGGCCTGGAGGGTCACGGTGGTGCTCCTTGTTCGAGAGACGTCGTGGACGGGAATGTCCGGGTTCGAGACTTGCGGGGCGCACGACCGCGTCGCATCAGGGGGTCCCCCTGGGGTCTCCCTAGAGTGGGACGGTGCTGGTCGGCCGCGAGCACGAGCGCCAGGTGATCCGCTCCCTGGCGGCCGGCGCGCGCGTCGGGCGGGGCGGCACGCTCGTCGTGGTCGGCGAGGCGGGCATCGGCAAGTCGGCGCTGCTGCACGACGCCGCCGACGACGCGGCCGCGCACGGCATGACCACGCTGCGCGCGCAGGGCGTCGTCGGCGAGCGCGACGTCCCGTTCGGCGGCCTGCTGCAGCTGCTGCGCCCGGTGCTCGACCACCTCGACGGGCTGCCCGCGCCGCAGGCGGACGCGCTCGGGGCGGCGCTCGCGCTGCGGCCCGGGTCGGCGAGCGAGCGGTTCGCCGTCGGCGCGGGGGTCCTCGGTCTGCTGAGCCGGGCCGCGGAGGACGCGCCACTCGCGCTCGTGGTCGACGACGCGCACCTCCTCGACGCACCGACCGCGCACGCGCTCACGTTCGCGGCGCGCCGCCTCACCGCGGACCCCGCCGTCGTCCTGCTCGCGATCCGGGCGGGGCAGCCGTCGACCGTCATGGAGGCCGGCCTGCCGACGATGACCCTCACGGGGCTCCCGGACGAGGACGCGGACGCGCTGCTGCGCAGCGTCGGTCGCCGGCTGCCGCTGCCGGAGCGCGAGCGTCTGCTCGTCGCGACGGGCGGCAACCCGCTCGCGTTGCTCGAGCTCCCCGACGACAGCACGCTCGGCGCACTGCCGGACGGGGCTCCCATCCCGGTCCCGGCGTCCCTCGCGCGTGCGTTCGCGGCCCGTGCCGACGCGCTGTCCCCGGCAGCCCGGACCGCGCTCCTCGTCGCGTCGGCGGCCGCGGGCGAGCCCGTGGCGACGGCGGCCGCGTGCCTGCATCTCGGCGTCGACGTCGCCGACCTCGACGGCGCGGCGACGGCCGGGCTGGTCACGGTCGACGCGGGACGCGTCGCGTTCCGCCACGACCTCGTGCGGTCGGCGGTGTGGACGGAGGCGTCGCCCGTCGAGCGTCGCGAGGTGCACCGCGCGCTCGCCGCGGTCGTCCCGCCCGGTGACCTGGACCGACGGGCCTGGCACCTCGGCGAGGCCACCACGACGCCCGACGAGGCCGTCGCCGCGGTCCTGGACGCGGCCGCGACGGCCGCCCGCGACCGTGGTGCGCACGCCGTCGCCGCCGCCGGCTTCGAACGTGCGGCCACGCTGACCCCCGACGCCGCCGATCGCGCGCGACGTCTCGTCATGGCCGCCGAGTCGGCCTGGCGGGCGGGCCAGGCGGAGTTCGCGCTCGACCTGCTCGCGGCGTCGTCGGCCCTCCCCCGCACGCCCGACCTCGTGCTCCGTGCCGCGGCGCTCGAGGGGGCCGTCACCGCACGGACCGGATCCGTCGAGCGCGCGCGCGACGTGCTCGTCGCGGCCGGGGCGACCGCGCAGGACTCCGACGTCGCCGTGCCGCTGCTCGCCGAGGGCGTCCTCGCGGCGCAGTTCGCGGGCGACATGGCGACCGCCGCCGACGCGGGCCGACGCATCGAGGGCCTGCTGCCGGACCTGCGCACGGACCGCGCGCGGTGGCTCGGGTCGATGGCCGTCGGCGTCGCGGACATCCTCACCGGGACGGGCGGCCCCGACCGTCTGCACGACGCGACCGCGCACGTCGCGGACGACCCCGCGCTGCTCGAGGACCCCGCGCTCGCGCCGTGGCTCGTCATCGGGCCGCTCTACCTGCGCGAGGAGGGCACGGCGCGGGCCGTCATCCCGACCGTCGTCGCGCACCTGCGCCGCCGCGCCGACCTGGGCGTGCTGCCGATGCTGCTGTTCTACGTCGCGCGCGACCAGGCCACGACGGACCGCTGGAACGACGCCGCCGCCACGTACACCGAGGGGGTGGGGCTCGCGCGCGAGGCCGGGCAGGCGTCGGACCTGGCCGCCGGGCTCGCGGGCCTGGCGTGGCTCGAGGCGCGGCAGGGCGCGGTCGACGCGTGCCGCGCGCACGCCGCCGAGGCGCTCGACCTCGCGACCTCGCTGCACCTCGGCTTCTTCCGTGCGTGGGCGATGGCCGCGTTGGGCGACCTCGCGCTCGGCACCGGCGACGCGCAGGAGGCCCTCGACACGTACCTGCGGCTTGTCGCGCTGCTGGTCGAGCTGGGCTTCGGGGACGTCGACGTGTCACCCGCCGCGGACATGGTCGACGCGCTCGTCCGTCTGGACCGCGTCGCCGACGCCGTGCCGGTCGCGGACGACCTCGCGCGCCGCGCGCAGGAGAAGGGGCAGCCGTGGTCCGTCGCGCGGGCGGCACGCGCCCGCGGGCTGGTCGCGGCCGACGCCGAGGTCGACACGTGGTTCGGGGCCGCACTGGCCGCGCACGCGCGGACCCCCGACGTCTTCGAGACGGCGCGCACGCAGCTCGCGTACGGGTCACGCCTGCGTCGGGCACGTCGGCGGACCGACGCGCGCACGCACCTGCGTGAGGCGCTCACGACGTTCGACGCGCTCGGCGCCGCACCGTGGGCCGATCAGGCGGTCGCCGAGCTGCGCGCCACCGGGGCGACCGCGCACCGTCGCGACGTCACGGGCCTCGACCACCTGACGCCGCAGGAGCTGCAGGTCGCCCGCACGCTCGCCGCGGGCCGCACGACGCGCGAGGCGGCGGCCGCGCTGTTCCTCAGCCCGAAGACGATCGAGTACCACCTGCGCAACGTCTACACGAAGCTCGGTGTGCGGACCCGTGCGGACCTGGCGACGGCGCTCGCCGACCGGGCGTGACGGCGCCCCACTCAGAGCTCGCGACGGACGACCACGCGCGGACGGCCCCCTGACCGCCCCGAGGTGGGCGCGACGACGACGAAGCCGCCCGCCTCGAACAGCTCGACGCTGCCCACGTACCCGGAGATCAGGTCGACGCGGCTGCCCCCGGCCTCGATCGGGTAGCCCTCGACGACCTCTGCGCCGTGCGCCCGCGCGTGGTCCACCGCACCGGCGAGCAGGACGTGCATCAGGCCGCGCTTGCGGAACGGCGGCCGGACGACGAAGCAGACGACGCTCCACGGGTCGCGGTCGTCGACGAACGGGATCGTCCGCGAGCGCATGAGCCGCCTGTACGTCGAGCGCGGAGCCACCGAGCACCAGCCCGCGGGCTCGTCGTCGACGTACGCGAGGACGCCCGGCCCGGGATCCGTCGCGCACTGCTGCCGCATGTAGTCCGCACGCTGGTCGTTCGGCACCGACGAGTCGCGGTACGCGGTGCACCAGCAACCGCCGGCGGTCGGGCTCTTCGTGCCGACGACCAGGCGGAAGTCCTCGAAGCGCCCGTGCGCGGGGCGGACGTCGGTCGTCATCGCCCCAGGGTAGGGACGACGTCCGACGCGCGCGCCGACGGGCGGTGCCGTCCCCTCCCGCGGCACCGCCCGTCCTCTGCGCCGGCCGACCGGCATCGGCCGTCCCCGGTCAGCCGACCGGGCCCTGCGCCAGCGTGACCGCGGCCTCGGTCGAGGTGCCCGTCGCGACGGACGTCCACGTGAGCGTGACCGTGTCGCCCGGCGCGTGGCCCGCGAGCGCCGCGGCGAGCGCGTCGGCGCTGGTCACCGCGGTCCCGTCGACCGCCGTGATGACGTCGCCCGCCGCGAGCCCGGCCGTGGTCGCGGGGGTCCCGTCGAGCACGCCCGCGACGCGTGCGCCCGTGCCGTCGTCGGCGCCGAGGCCGATGCCGAGGAACGCCGGGTAGCCGAGGACGACGCCGTCGCCCGCGTGCCCGGCCTCGATCTGCTGCACGACCGCGACCGCGTCGACGATGTCGACCGCGTACGCGACCGTCGCCGTGCCGCCGACCGAGGCGGCCGTCGTCATGCCCACGACCTCGCCCTCGTCGTCCAGGACCGGGCCGCCCGAGTCGCCGCCGACGACGGCCGCGGAGAACTCCAGCAGCCCGCTCAGCGTCTCGGAGCCGCCCGACGAGGACGTCGACGCGGTCATGGTCTCGTCAGTGCCGGTGACCTCGCCCGACGCCGCCACGAGGTCGCCCGTGCCCTCGGCGTTGCCGACGGCCGTGACCGTGTCGCCGACCTGCACGCCGCCGTCGTCGTCGAGCGTGACCGTCGCCAGCCCCGAGGCGTCCGCGAGCTGCAGCAGCGCGACGTCGGCGGACGCGTCGTATCCGACGACCGTCGCCTCGTACGACTGCCCCGTCGACTCGACGGTGACGCTGATCGACGTCGCACCCTCGACGACGTGGTGGTTCGTCAGGACGAGCCCCTCCGTCGTCAGCACCATGCCGGTGCCGGCCGACTCGCCGCCCTGGTAGCCCAGCGTGCTGGTGATCGTCACGACGCCGACCTGCTGCGCGTCGCTCGCGGGGGTCGCGGTCTGCGCGCTCGTCGTGCCCGTGCCGCTGCCGTCGTCGCTCGCACCCGGACCCGTGCGACCACCCGGCGCCTGGCCGTCCGGCAGGTCGGGCATCGTCGGTCGCGCACCGTCGGACCACGGCCGCGACGGCCACTCGGCGTCCGACACCCGGGTGCGGTCGTGCCCGTCCAGCACGCTCGTGATCCCCCACGCCGCGCCCCCACCGACCACCAGACCGAGCGCGAGCGCGCCCGCGACCACACCGGCGGCGGCGCCGCGGCGCACGCTCAGCGGCGGCTTGGGCGTCCGGGGCCCGCCGGGCGCAGCGGCGGTCGGTGCGCGGAACGGCCCGAAGCTGGCCCCCGGCGGGTACGGACCGGCCGGGGCGGCCTCTGTCCCGGCCGGGTAGCCCGCAGCGACCGGCACGGGGGTAGGTGCACCCTCGGGCGCGACGGGTACCGGCGCAGGTCCGCTCGCCGGTGCGGCCGGCACCCGCGCGGGTGCGCTCACCGGAGCGGCGGCTTCCGGCGCGGGTGCGTCCGTCGGAGCGGCGTGCTGCGACGCTGCCGCCGTCGTCGGCCGGTCTTGCGTGGTGCTCGTCTCGGGCACCGTGGGCCCGGCCGTGGTGCCGGTCCTGTCGGGCGCCGTGCCCTCCGTCGCCGGCTCGGGGCTCGCGCCCTGCGCCGGTCGGGGCGTCTCGTCGCCAGGCGTGCCGCCGGTGCGGGTCGTGTCGTCCATCGTGTCCTCCTCGGCTCACGCGTCGTTCGTCGTCGAGGACCACACAACGCCCCGAACCCGGACGGGCACTGGAGCGCACCCGTGCGCCACCTGTGAGACGGGGACCTGTGCACAACTCCGACGAGCGGGGGCGCGACTCGGGCACGCTCGGCGCTCGACGGGGACGACGGTCGGCCCGACGGGACCATGCAGGGGGACGCGATGCGCACGACGCGAGGCACGACGACCGACCTCCCGGCCACGGCCGCGCGAGGACGAGCCCGGTGACGGGGTGGCGGATCGACCCCGCGGGCGTGGTCGGCGTCCTCCAGCGCGTCGACACGGCGTCGACGGACCTCGCCGCCGTCGCCGGGCGGGCGACCGACACGTGCGTCGAGGTCATGGACGCCACGCACGACGCCCTCGTCGCGACCGAGCTCGTCGCGTTCGTCGAGACGTACACCGCCCAGACCGCCGCGAACCTCGCACGCGTCGCGGCCCTCGCGAGCGCCGCCTCGGACGCGTCCGCGCTCTACCAGGCGGGCGACGAGCAGATGGCCGGCGAGACCCTGCGTGCCGCGCAGACGACGTGGGGCTGGACGTCGTGACGGTGTACGCGGGCATCGACCCGGACGCGATCCCCGGCCGCGACCTCCAGCCCGACGACCTCGAACGGCTCGCCACCGACCTCGTCGGCTCGTCGCGCGCGTTGCGCGCGGGCGGCGCCGACCTCGTGGACCGCTGGCGCGCGCTGTCGGCCGTCTACGAGGCCCCCGAGGCGCCCACCCTGCTCGACGGCATCCTCCCCGTCGAGCCCGCTGCTGCGCGCTACGCCGACGCGCTCGCGCAGGTGGCGTCCGCCGTCCGCGAGTACGCCGAGACGATCCGCCCCCTCCAGCGCACCCTCTCCGGCCTGCGCGACGACGCCCGCTCCTTCCGCACCCGCGCCGCGGCGAGGGAACGCTGGGACGGCGACCAGGACCTCGTCGACGAGAACACCCGGCTCGTGCACGCCGTCGGCGTCCAGCAGTCGCTGCTCGACGAGGCAGCCCGTCAGTGCGCCCTCCGCATCCGCGCCGCCACGCGTGGCGACAGCGCCCTGCGGGAGTGCACCCCGGACGGCCTGCACCTCTCGCGCGCGACGACGCTCCCCGCCGACGACCAGCCGTGGGGCCACGTCGTCCGCCGCCACGACCCCTGTCCCAAGTCCGCCGCCGTCCAGATCAAGCACTTCCTCTGGGACGGCATCGCCGTCGACGGCGTCTGGGCCGGCGTGACGGGCAGCAGTGGCTACTACGGGCTGGACACCAGGACATGGGAGTTCAGCCTCGCTACCGCGCGGACGACCTGGGCCTCGATGCCCGACGTCTTCCGGGCCGACGAGCTCGGCTCGGACGTGCGCTACGAGGCGGCGAAGTCCCTGTTGGCGTGGGACACCTGGTCCGAGGACCCGGCACGCGCAGCCGGAGCAGTCGTCTTCACCTTCGTCCCGGGCGCGATCGGCCTCGCCGGGACCGCGATGAAGGGCACACGCGCTGCCGGCGTCCTCGGGCGAGCAGGCACCGCCCGGCCTTCGGCGGCCACGCAGCCCCGCGTCTGGCCCGACGCACCTGAACCCGGCACGTGGGAGCATTCGCTCGGCCACGACCCGAGCACGAAGCGGTGGCGTCCCGTCGAGTACCGGACGGCGATTCGGATCATGGAGGAACGAGGAGTGCGTCTCGAACGGGCCGGGAAGGACGAGCGCTACGACTGGATCGACGCTCGCGGAACGACGTACGACGCTGTCGGCGGTCAGGACGGTGCGTTCCTCCAGACGCAGCGCCAATGGAGCGACTTCCTCCAGCAGATCGACCTGCACCTCGACAAGGCGGATCTGATACCGGTCGACGTCTCGGGCTTCAGTGCTGAGCAGATCGCTCGCATCCGCGCGTACGTCGCGCCGCTCGACAACCGCTATTTCTTCGTAGGAGAACCATGAGTGGGACGATCTTCGGTCTGAACGACACGATCTGGCACGGCTCCAGGAGCATGTTCTTCTGGACGCTGGAGTCTGTCGCTCGACGCACGGAGCACGATCGGGTCCGGGACTACCTGCTCGAGCTCTCGGAGGCGGGCGTGAACTGGCTCAACTTGGAGGACTTCACAGAACGCGAGCACCTGGAGGTCCTGCACCTCCTCCACGCGACGGCTGACGTCGGACGACGCGAGCTCGAACCTGACGCCCACCTCGACGCCCTCGTCGAGCAGCTCGAGGAACTGAGAGCGCTCGAGTAGCCACACGAACGGCGGATGCGTCAGCGACGGCGCGATCCGTCGCCGTCGCGGTCGTCCCCCGAAGGCGACGACAAGGGATCCGAGGAGGACTTGCCATGAAAGGTGCTTGGCCTCGCCGAGGACGCGGGCTGCGCGGTCATCGCGATGAGGATGCTCCGCCTGCAGGGGACACGACGACGACCCCCTTGCTCTCGGAGCAGCCGATGACGGGTTGGCTGCTGTGGTGTCCCGGCTACGACCAGGGCTTGATCCGCCCCGTGCTCACCGAGTCCGGGCACGTGGTTCTGCTGTGCGACGAGGGAAGCGAGGTCTGGCTCCATCCTTCCGAGGTCTCAGAGAAGTCGTGGATCGATCCGAACCCGCCCACGTGGCGAGTCGCCGACGGCGTCTCCGTCGCGCCCCGCACGACCCGATGGGCGCGCCGGGAGCAGCTCCCCGCATCGTGGGGCGCGGTCGAGTGGCACGACGGGTGACCGCGGTCTCGATGCTGTGGCTGAAGGAGTGCCCCCACGACGACCAGGGACTGGTCTGTCCCCTCGTCACCTCGACCGGTGACGTCGTCCTGTTCTGCGACAGCGGCGGCGAGGCGTGGCTCGACCCCGCCGAGGTCTCCGAGGCGTCGGCGATGTTCCCGCGACAGCCGGACTGGCGAGTGACGGACGACGTCTCGGTCACGCCGGGGACGACGCGATGGGCGGACGCGCGCGACCTGCCCGACGCGTGGCGCGCCTTCACCTGGCACGACTTCTGATCCCGACCGTCGAAGGGGGCCGACCTGATGACGGCTCTCTCCCAGGTCAGGACGAGGCCGACGTTTCTGATGTCCTGCACGTCCAGCACCTAGGAGAACCGATGCCCGACCGCACGTTTGAGAGTCGCACCGACCTGCTGGTCGAGGCTGTCCGCGAGCATCCCGCTGCGGTGGGGTTCGTGCTGCTCGGCTCCGCCGCGCGGTCCGAGGCCGCCCGGCGCGACGAGTGGTCCGACCACGACTTCTTCGTGATCGCGGCGGACGGGAAGGGCGAGGAGGTGCGCGACGTGCGCTCGTGGCTGCCGGACCCGGAGCGGGTCGTCACCGTCGCGCGCGAGGGTGCGATCGGGTTCGCAGTGCTCTACGACGACGGGCACCTGATGGAGTTCGCGGCGGCCACGGGTGCGGAGCTCGGCGGCGCGACGCTCGTGCACCACGACGTCGTGATCGACGAGGACGGGACGCTCGCGGCGCTGGTCGAGTCGTCCGGTCGACGTGCCGCGGACGAGCCGCAGCCGGATCCCGCGAACGACGCGGCGCTCGTCCTGGTCAAGCTGATGGTCGGTGTGGGTCGGGCCCGGCGCGGGGAGGTGCTGAGCGGCGGCGAGATGGTGCGCCAGTGGGCCGTGAAGCATCTGGTGCTGGCGATCCGCGCGCGCGTCCCGACGGAGGTGCGGGACCGCGAGGCGATCGACCCGGCGCGTCGGTTCGAGGCGGCCTACCCGCAGATCGCGCCTCGGCTCGCGGCGGCACTGGCGGCCCCCGTCGAGGAGGCCGCGCGGGCGCTGCACGCGCTGGCGCGGGACGTGCTGGAGCCGGGCTGGGAGGAGTTCCCGTCGGCGACGGCAGACGTGGTGGCGGCCCGACTCGGCTGGGCCTCGACCACCTAGATGTACTGACCACGACCGTTGTTGACGTAGCGAGAG
>NZ_JAHKSJ010000013.1:0-320836 GCF_019024305.1 Cellulomonas algicola
CTGCCGCTGCTGCTGGCCGACGAGTACTTCACCGGCGCCGTGGCCAACGGCGTCGAAGCCTGGCGGCGGGTCGTGTCCGGTGCCGCCCTGCACGGCGTGCCGACCCCGGCGTTCTCCTCCTCCCTGGCGTACTACGACGGGGTCCGCGCCGAGCGGCTGCCCGCCGCGCTGATCCAGGCGCAGCGCGACTTCTTCGGCGCCCACACCTACCGCCGCACCGACTCCGGCGGCACGTTCCACACCACGTGGTCGTCCGGCCGGGCCGAGGAGGTGGCCTGAGTGGCGACCACGACCACGACGCGCGCCGTCGCCGACGACCGCCTGCTCCCCGCCGACCCCGGCGTCCGCGCGCTGGCCCGCGACCTGTACGGCCTCGTCCGCGACCTGCCGATCCTGTCCCCGCACGGACACGTCCCGGCCGGCCTGCTGCGCGACGACCAGCCGTTCGCCGACCCGACGTCGCTGCTGATCACGCCCGACCACTACGTCACGCGGCTGCTGCACGCGTCGGGCGTCCCGCTCGACGAGCTCGGCGTCGGCCGCGGACCCCTCGACGAGCAGGCGGCCCGCGCCGCCTGGCGGGCGTTCTGCGCGCGGTGGCACGTCTTCCGCGGCACGTCGGTCCGCCACTGGCTCGACTCGACGCTCCGCGACGTGTTCGGGACGGACCTGCGCCCGTCCGCGGACACGGCTGACGCGCTGTACGACCTGCTCGCCGACCGCCTCCGGCAGCCCGAGTACCGCCCGCGCGCGCTGTTCGACCGGTTCCGCATCGACGTGCTCGCGACGACCGACGACCCGGTCGACGACCTCGCCGCGCACGCCGCGCTGCGCGACGACCCGACGTTCACCGGCCGCGTGCTGCCGACGTTCCGGCCGGACCGCCACCTGGAGGCGGCCGATCCCGGATGGCGCGACGCGGTCGCGGCGCTCGGGACGGCCGCGAGCACCGACACGTCGACGTACCGCGGCTGGGTCGCCGCGATGGAGGACCGTCGCGCGCACTTCCGCCGCCACGGCGCCGTCTCCGCCGACCACAGCCACGAGGACGTCGGCACGGAGCCGCTCGACCCGGCCGACGCGGAGCGCCTGTACGCGCGCGGGCTCCTCGGCGCGATCACCGCGGACGAGGCCGCCGCGCTGCGCCGCCACATGCTCCTGGAGATGGCGCGCATGTCCACCGAGGACGGCCTCACGACGACGCTCCACCCGGGCGTCCGTCGCGGCCACCACCGCCCGACGCTCGGCCGCTACGGCCCGGACACGGGCCACGACATCCCGCTGGCCGGCTCGTTCACGGACCCGCTGCGCCCGCTGCTCGAGCGCTACGGCACGCACCCGAACCTCCGCCTCGTGCTGTTCACGCTCGACGAGTCCGTGTTCTCGCGCGAGCTCGCGCCGCTCGCCGGCTTCTACCCCTCCGTGTACGTCGGCGCGCCGTGGTGGTTCCTCGACGCGCCCTCGTCGATCCTGCGCTGGCGCGAGGCCGTCACCGAGATCGCCGGGCTGACCCGGACCAGCGGCTTCATCGACGACACGCGCGCGCTGCTGTCGATCCCCGCGCGGCACGACATGGCACGGCGGCTCGACGCGACGTTCCTCGCAGGGCTCGTCGCGGGTCACCGGCTCGACGAGGACGAGGCGGCCGACGCGGTCGTCGACCTCGTCGTCGGACGCCCGACCGAGGTGTTCGGTCTCGGCGCCCGCTGAGCAGTCGACCGGGGCGCGCCCCGTGCCGCGCGCCCCGGTCGACGAGGTCGGCGAAGAAAGTTGCGTCTTCATGCATCCGCGCGCGTCCCGACGACGGAAGAGAGGTCGAGAGTCCCGCCACCGGGCGGGCCGCACGGAAGGACGACCACGATGCGCGCACGACCTCTTGCCGCGACCGGAGCCGCCGGTCTCGCCCTCGCTGCCGTCATGCTGACCTCCGCCCCCGCCGGCGCCGCCCCTGGCGACGCGACCCTGTACGTCCTGCACGGCGTGCCGGGCCTCACGGTGGACGTGTGGGTCAACGGCCAGCGGACGCTCGACGACTTCACGCCCGGCACGCTCGCAGGTCCGCTCGAGCTCGCGCCCGGCACGTACACCGTCGCGATCACGGCCGCGGACGCCGCAGACGCGTCGTCGCCGGCGATCGGCCCGGTCGACCTCACGCTCGCCGGGAACACGTCGTACACCGCGGTCGCGCACCTCGACGCGTCGGCCAGCCCGACGGCCACGCTCTTCACCAACGACACGTCGACCACCGCCGCGGGGCAGGGCCGCCTCACGGTCCGGCACGTGGCCGCCGCACCCGCGGTCGACGTCCTGGCCGGTGGCTCCGCCGTGATCTCCGGGCTGACCAACCCGAACGAGAAGGTCCTGAACCTTCCCGCCGGCACGGTGAGCGCGAGCGTCGTGGCCGCCGGCACGACCGAGCCCGCCCTGCTGGGCCCGACCGACGTCAACGTCGCCGAGGGCACCAACACGATCGTGTACGCCTGGGGCAACGGGACGGCGACCCCGTCGACGCTCGCGCTCGCGACGCAGGTCATCGACGGCCTGCACGGCACGCCGAGCGGGGTGCCGGCGGGGGAGCTGGGCCTCGCGGCCGACCCTGAGGTCCCGGCGTGGACCTGGGTGGCCGCTGGCCTGCTGGTGGCCGGGCTCGCCGCGGCGTCGGCCACGGCCGTCCGCCGTCGCGCGGTGACGGTCCGCCGATGAGGACTCCCGACCGTCACGCCTGGCAGCGCCTGGCGTCCCGGGCCGTGGCGCTCGGCGTGGCGGTCGGGGCTGTCGCAGGCTGCACCGCGGACCCCGGACCCGACCCGGTTCCGTCCGTCCGCACCACGGTGGCCGCGTCCCCCCAGCCGCCGGTCCCGGTGCAGGACGCGGTCGCCCCGCCGCCGGAGGCGGTCGTCGCGCCGGTCCGGCTCCAGGTCCCCGAGCTCGCGCTCGACATGCCGGTCGACGCCGTGGGCGTCGCGGCCGACGGCTCGATGGAGGTGCCGCCCGACGCGGACCGTGCGGGCTGGTACCGGTTCGGTCCCGGCCCGGCGTCCGCCGAGGGCACCACGCTCCTGGCCGGCCACGTCGACTCGCGGCTCAGCGGCATCGGGCCGTTCGCGGACCTGCGACGCCTCACCCCCGGTGCCCAGGTCCAGGTGACGACGAGCGACGGGGCCGTGAAGCCGTACGTCGTCGTCGACGTCACCAAGGTGCCCAAGGAGACCGCGCCGCTCGAGGACTGGTTCTCGCGCGACGGGTCGCCCCGCCTGGTCCTCGTGACGTGCGGCGGCGCCTGGCGGCAGGACGTCGGGCACTACACGGACAACGTCGTGGTCACGGCCGAGCCCGGGTGATCCCTATGCTGGTCACACTGCCGCCGACGCCGACGCACCGCCCCGAGGAGCCGCCCGTGAGTGCACGCGAGCCGTCGCCGGCGCGCGCCGCGGGCGAGGACCCGGACGGCGTCGACCAGCTCGGCCGCGACTTCGCCGCGGGGGACGAGCACGCCATCCGTGAGGCCTACGTGCGGTGGTCGACCCTCGTGCACACGCTCGCGCTCCGCTCGCTCGGCACGACCGCCGAGGCGGAGGAGGTCACGCAGCAGGTGTTCGTCGAGGCGTGGCGCGGACGGCACCGGTTCGACCCGACGCGCGCGCGGCTCCCCGCGTGGCTCGTCGGGATCACGCGGCACGCGATCGCCGACGCGCACGAGCGCCGGACCCGCGACCGCAAGCTCGCCGACGCTGCGACCCCGCCGCCCGCGACGGTCGCCTCCGCGGACGACCGGGTGGTCGACCGGCTGGTGATCGCCGACGAGCTCGACCGCCTGGGCGACCCGCAGCGCACGATCCTGCGGCTCGCGTTCTACGACGACCTCACGCACGACCAGATCGCGACCAGACTGGACCTGCCGCTCGGCACGGTGAAGAGCCACCTGCGGCGCAGCCTGGCCAGGCTCCGGACCCGATGGGAGGTGGACGGTGCGCTTCGATGACGAGCACGTGGACGACGACGTGCTGACGCTCCTCGCCCTCGGGGAGGACGGTGCGTCCGACGCCGAGCGCGCGCACGTCGACGCGTGCGAGCGGTGCACCGCCGAGGTGCGGACGCTCGCCGACGTCGCGGGCCTGGCCCGGACCGCCGGTGAGCTGGTGCCGCCCGCGCCGCGCGTGTGGGACGCGATCGCCGCCGACCTCGGCCTCGCCGCCGGGCCCGACGCCGGCGTCGCCTCTCCCCGCCCGGTGCGCGCGCCGGTGCCGTCCGACGACCTGTCGCGGCCGTCACCGCCGCCCGCGGTCGAGCAGACCCCCGGCGTCCCGTCCGGCCGTGCCGGCGGTGACGACCAGCCGCTCGCCGACGTCGTCCCGCTCACCCGGCGCCCCAGCCGGTGGCGGTGGGTCGCCGCGGCGGCCGCCGTGGGGGTGGTCGCCGGGGCGGGCGTCACGTGGTGGGTCGGGCGCGAGCCCGCACCGCAGGTCGTCGCGACGGCGACCCTCGAGCCGCTGCCCGGCTGGGACGCCGCGGGCTCGGCCGAGGTCGAGACGCGGTCCGACGGGTCGCGGCAGCTGGTCGTCGACCTCACCGGTCAGGTCGGTGGGGACGGGTTCCGCGAGGTGTGGCTGCTCAAGCCCGACGTGTCCGGGCTCGTCAGCCTCGGCACGCTCGACGGCCCGACCGGCCGGTTCGACCTGCCCGCGGGCCTCGACCTCGACGAGTTCTCGGTCGTCGACGTCTCCGAGGAGCAGTTCGACGGCGACCCGGCGCACTCGGGCGACTCGATCGTGCGCGGACCGCTGCAGGCCTGAGGTCGCCCGCGCGCGGGTGCATCCAGGAGGGGGTGTCGACCGGAAGTACCGGTGACACCCCCTCCGGGGCGTCCGGCCCGCGCGGGCCGACCTCGACGACGCAGGAGTCGACGATGAAGATCCGACGCACCCTCTCCGCCCTGTGCGCTGCCGCTGTCGCGGCGGGCGCCGGCCTCGCGCTCGCGCCCGCGGCCCACGCTGCCGGCACGACGTCGCTCGCGAGCGTGCTCGCGTCCGACGGCGACACGTTCGACCGCAACTGGTACGACTTCGACATCGTCGACCAGGCCGTCGCGACGGTCCTGGCCGCGAAGCCGGGCAGCCCGGTCGCGGTGCTCGCCGACGGCACGGTCCCGCTCACCGCGTTCATCCCGAACGACCGCGCGTTCCAGGTGCTGGCGAAGGACCTCACGCACCGCTGGTACGGGAGCGAGCAGGAGGTCCTCACGGCGATCGCCGGGGCGGTCGGCGTCGACGCCGTCGAGCAGGTGCTGCTGTACCACGTCGTGCCGGGCGCGACGATCGACTCGGCGACCGCGCTCGCCTCGAGCGGTGCGTCCCTGACGACCGCGCAGGGCGGCACGTTCAAGGTCAAGGTCTGGTCGAAGCGCTACGCGATCGTGCAGCTCAAGGACCAGGACCGCAGCGACCTCGACCCGTTCCTGGTCCGGTCGAAGCTCGACCTGAACGCGGGGAACGTCCAGATCGCGCACGGCATCTCGCTGGTCCTGCGGCCGATCGACCTCTGACGGGTCGCTCGGCACGCGTGGCAGGAGCCCGGTCCCTGGGCGGGGCCGGGCTCCTGCGTGGGTGCACGGGGGAGGGCCCGTGCGGGTCGGTCAGGTCAGGTCAGGTCAGGGGACCGCGACCTCGGCCGGGACGTAGGCGTACGGCAGCTCGCCGGCCAGCCGTGACGTCGCCCCGTCGAGCTCGAGCTCGAGCGTCGGTGCGAGCGTCCCGCCGTACACGACGTCGCCCGGTCCAGGGCCCGTCGGCACGGTGTCGATGAAGCTCTCGACGAGCAGGTTCGGCATCACGTAGTGCGAGTACTGCTGCAGCGGCTGCTCGGGCGGGTTGCCCAGCACGAGGGCGCTGCCGTTCATCGGCCGGTAGTTGCTGCGCAGGCCGGGGCCGACGAAGCCGTAGACGCCGTCCGGTCCGGCCGCGATCTCGCCGGGCTCGGTCAGACCGGGCGCGAACGTGAACATGTGGCTGATGGTCCACAGGTAGTACTGCCCGTCCTGGACGACGAGGTGCGGTCGTTCGGTCTGCTGGTTGGTGCACTCGGCGGACAGGAGCGGCGGCAGCAGCTTCCACTGCGTGAAGTCGGCGGACCTCAGCTCCATGAGGCCGATGTTGCCGGTGTAGTAGCGGGCGTCGGGCGGGGTCACGTGGCCTGGCGGAACCCGTCCGATCTCCGAGCGGTCGCAGGTGTGGGAGCCGGCGACGCCGCCGTTGTTGCCCTCGAACAGCGCGTAGACGCGGTGGTCGGTGGGGTCGCGGAACACGAACGGGTCGCGGAACGCGTAGATGATCGGGCCGGCCTGCGACTGCTCGAGCGTCTGGTAGAGCGTGCCGTCGGCCTGGGCGATGATCTGGTGGTTCTCGAACCCGGTGAACCAGACGCCGTCGGCGTCGGTGTGGATCTGGCCCTGCGCGTGCGCGAGGCGCTGGAGCGCGTCGTTCGGGTCGATGCCGCCGCCGTCGTGGCCGGACGCGGTGTAGAACGCGTGGACGGTGCCGTCGTCGGCCAGGACCGTCGAGCCCGCCCACTCGCGTGAGCCGCGGGACGAGCCGGCGGGGAAGAGGTCGCCGCCGTACGTCCAGTGCTCGGCGTCCTGCGAGTAGAAGAAGCCGATCTTGGCCTGCCAGTGCCGGTCGCCGAAGAAGATGTCCCGCGGCGCGGTGAGCGAGAAGATGATGTTCCACCCCTCGTACGCGACGGGCTGCATGTTCAGGTTGGTCAGCGGCCAGGTGTCCCAGATCCAGACCTGGTCGGTCATGACGGGGAAGTCGGACGGGATCAGCGGCGCGGTGTTGGTGGCGTCCTGCTCGATCTTGAGCGCGTCGGCGCGTGTCCAGTTGGCGTGGTACGTCGAGCGCGGGCTGAACACCGCGTCGATGCGCTGCCCGCCGCCCACCGACGGACCGGGCAGGCGGTCGGGGTCGGTGACGGCGGCGGTGGGCGTCACGAGCGCGGCGGTCATCGCGGCTGCGAAGGCGAGCGCGAGCGCACCGCGGATGGTGCGGTTCATGGGAGTTCCCCTCGTGCGGGTCCCGTCGGGCGTCGTCGCCCGTCGGGCCGGACGGACCGGCGTCCGAGGTGTCGGACGGTGCCGGTGGTGCGGCGCGGAGTCTGAGGGCGCGCCGGGGACACGGTGCGTCCGTCGTCCGGGCGCACCGGTGCGGTGGGGTCGTCGGGAGGGCGACCGACCGGTGGAGCGGCGTGCGCTGTCCTCACACGCCTGAGCGCTGCGTCGGCGTGCATGGTTGAGGGCACGCCGCAGGTGCGTGTGGCGCACCTGGGGTCCGGGAGGTCACGACCACGTGACTCCCGTCGATTCCGGCCATGACTGCCGGACCGGACCAAGGGAAGCACGGTCCCGGAGCGGTCGCAAGGGTCCGGGACGAAGTCGTCCTGAACCCGTCCGCGTCTGCTTGACAACGTTGTCAGTCGCGCGCCAGGCTGGCCCGCACGGTTCGAGGGGGAGCCGCCCGGACTCGACGAGGAGTGCCGCGTGCGTGCACGGACGTTATCCGCAGTCGCCGGAGGGGTCGTGGTGTCGACGGTCCTCGCGTGCCCCGTGCCGGGGGAGTCCCCGGGCGGCGACCCCAACCGGCCGGTCGCGCACTTCGCGCCGGCGGAGCACTGGGTCAACGATCCCAACGGCCCGGTCTGGTACGAGGGTCGCTACCACCTGTTCTTCCAGCACAACCCCGCAGGCGACGTGTGGGGCTCGATCTCGTGGGGCCACGCCGTCAGCGACGACCTCGTGCACTGGGAGGAGCTGCCCGTCGCGATCCCCGCGACCGACGACGAGCTCGTGTTCTCCGGCACCGTCGTCGTCGACCACGGCAACACCAGCGGTCTCGGCGCCGACGGGCGCGACCCGCTCGTCGCGGTCTACACGAGCTACGACCCGACGACGCACGTGCAGGCCCAGTCGCTCGCGTCGAGCACCGACGGAGGCACGACGTGGACCCGCTACCCGGGCAACCCCGTGCTCGACATCGGCTCGCGCGAGTTCCGCGACCCCAAGGTGCTCTGGTACGCCGACGGCGGGTACTGGGTCATGCTCGTCGTCCTCGCGACCGAGCACGTCGTTCAGCTCTACCGCTCCGACGACCTGCGGTCCTGGACGCACCTCAGCGACTTCGGCCCGGCGCACGCGGTCGGCGGCGTGTGGGAGATGCCCGACCTCGTCGAGCTGCCGGTCGACGGCGACCCGGACCGGACGCGGTGGGTCCTCGTCGTGAGCCTCAACCCCGGCTCACCGACGGGCGGGTCCGGCACGCAGTACTTCGTCGGCGACTTCGACGGCACGACGTTCACGCCCGACGACCTGCGCGACGACGACGTGCCGGAGGGCGACGTGGTCGCGGCGTTCGACGGCCCGACCTACGGCGACGGCTGGGAGACGACCGGGGGCGCGTTCGGGTCGGGCCCCGTCCCCGGCACGCTGCCGGGGCAGAACCACGTCTCCGGGTTCGTGGGGGAGCGGGTCGTCAACAGCTTCCTCGGCGGCGACCGGTCCGTCGGGACGCTGACCTCGCCCCCCTTCCGGATCACGCGCAGCCACCTCGCGCTGCTCGTCGGCGGGGGTGACGCGCCCCACGAGCCGGGCACGGGCGACGGCGGCGCACCCCCCGGCACGGTGCTGGGCGACTTCGAGGGCGACCGCTTCGCGGGGTGGACCGCGACGGGCACGGCGTTCGGTGACGGCCCGACGCGCGGCGACGCGCCGTGCCAGGACGGCGTCACCGGCTACCTCGGCACGGGCCTGGCGAGCTCGTACCGCAACGGCACCTCCGGGGACCCGTGCGTGCCCGTGCCCGACACCGGGACGGGCACGCTGACGTCGCCGCCGTTCACGATCACCGCCGACCACGTGAGCTTCCTCGTCGGCGGCGGGCCGCACCCGGACACCGCTGTCCGGCTGCTCGTCGACGGGCAGGTCGTGCGGTCCACGTCCGGGCCGCAGAGCGGGACGCTCGACTGGGCGTCGTGGGACGTGAGCGACCTGCGCGGGCGCGAGGCGCGGGTCGAGATCGTGGACGCGTCGACGGACGGCTGGGGGCACGTCCTCGCGGACCACGTGGTGCTGGGCGACGAGCCGGCGCTGCCGCGCGGCGCGGCGACGTCGGTCGACCTCCTCGTCGACGGGCAGGTCGTGCGCAGCGCGACGGGCACCGGCTCCGAGGTGCTCGACCGGGTGTCGTGGGACGTCCGGGACCTCGTCGGGCGGGACGCCCGCCTGCGTGTCGTCGACTCGGCCACCGGCCCGTGGGGGCACGTGCTTCTCGACCACGTCGTCGCGACCGACGCGGCCGTCCCGCGCCGGCTCGAGCGGTACGACTGGATGGACCACGGGAGCGACTTCTACGCGCCCCTGACGTTCGCCGAGCACCCCGACGGCGAGGCCGTCGCGATCGCCTGGATGAGCAGCTGGACGTACGCCGCGTCGACCCCGACGACAGGCTGGCGCGGGGCCATGACGCTGCCGCGCCGGCTCTCGCTGCGGACCGTCGACGGCCGCGTCCGGCTCGTCCAGGTCCCCGCCCCGGACTCGTCGGCCCTCGCGAGCGAGCCGCGGTGGACCGTGCGCGACGTGCCGCTGGACGACGCCGTCGTGCCCCTGCCGCGTGCGGTGGGGGACGCGCTGCTGCTCACGGCCGAGCTCGACGTGGGCACCGCCGACGAGGTGGGCCTGCACGTGCGCAGCAAGGACGGGCAGCGGACCGTCGTCGGGTACGACGCGCGCACCGGGCGCGTGCTCGTCGACCGGCGGGCGTCGGGCGTCGTCGACCTGCACCCCGCGTTCCCGGCGGTGCACTCCGCGCCCGTCGAGGTCGCGGACGCGCGCGTGCGGCTCACGGTCGTGGTCGACCGGTCGTCGGTCGAGGTGTTCGCGCAGGACGGCCTCGTCACGATCACCGACCTGGTGTTCCCCGACGCCGACGCGCAGGGTGTCGCGGCCTACGCCGAGGGCGGTCGCGCCGTCCTGCGGTCGCTGGAGGTCCGGCGCCTGGGCTGACGTGGCGTCGGGGTGTCGGTGGTCCGCGTCAGACGGCCTCGCGCGACGCGACCGGCGCCGTCCGCCTCACGCCGCGCCGTGCCGCCGCGGGGCGATCTCGCCCGAGCCGCGCACGACGAGGCGCGTCGGGAGCACGGTGCGCGTCGGGGGGAGCGACCGGTCCTCCAGGCGGGCGAACACGCGCTCGGCGGCCGCCCGACCGATCGCCACGGGGTCCTGCGCGACCACCGTGACGGCGGGGTCGAGCAGGTCCGCGAGGCCGAAGTCGTCGAACCCGACGACGGCGACGTCGTGCTGCATGCCGAGCGACCGCAGCGCGCGGATCGCGCCGATCGTCACGAGGTTCTGGCTCGTGAACAGCGCCGTGGGCGGGTCGTCCGAGCGCAGCAGCCGGAACGTCGCGTCGAACGCCAGCTCGACGGTGTGCAGGTCCTGCACGACGAGCTGGTCCTCCGCCGGGACACCCGCCTCCGCGGCGGCTTGACGGAACCCGTCGAGGCGCTGGGCGGCGGTCGCGATCGTCGACAGGTCGCCCAGGTGCGCGATCCGGCGGTGGCCGCGACGCAGCAGGTGCGCGGTCGCGCCGCGGGCTCCTGCGACGTTGTCGACGACGACGCTGTCGACGTCGATGCCGACCGCGGCCCGGTCGACCGCCACGACGGGCGTGCCGGCGTCCATCTCGGGGCGCAGGTAGGACTGGTCGCTGCCGGTGGCCGACAGGATGAGCCCGTCCACGCGTCGCGACACGAAGGTGCCGACGAGGGCGCGCTCGCGCTGCGGGTCCTCGTCGCTGCTCGCGGACAGCACCGAGACGCCGCGGGACTCGGCCACGTCCTCGACGGCGCGGTGCACGGCTGCGCAGTACGGGTTGTCGACGCTCGACAGCAGGAGCCCGATGCTCTGGGTCCGCCGGACGCTGCGGCGCAGGTTGCCCGCGAAGGGGTCGGGCTGGAAGTGCAGCTCGCGGGCCGCGCGGTTGACGCGCTCGGCCGTCGCGGCGGCCACGCCGGGCTCGCCGTTGACGACGCGCGAGACGGTCTTGATGCCCACGCCGGCGCGCTCCGCGACGTCGCGCATGGTCGCCCGCGCGCGTCGGGGGGACCCGTTGGTGTCCGCCGGTTGAGACATCGTTGTCACCGGCCAACCCTAGCGTGGGCGCGAATGCTTGACGGTCCTCGGAGGCGCTGTGTAGACAGTCCGATGACAACGGTGTCAGCGGCCAGTCGGCCGCACGGTTGGAGGGGGCTCCATGACCACCACACGCAGACGTCCTTCCTCGGTCCTCGTCCCGGCAGGGCGCCGGACCCGGACCCGTATCGCGCTCGCGACCAGCACGTTCGTCGTCGCGGGGATCCTATCGACCGCGTGCTCGTCCGACTCGGGGTCCGGCTCGGGGTCCACCGCCGCGGGCTCGGACGGCGACGACAACGTCGCCGTCTCGCTCATCGTCAAGACCACGACCAACCCGTTCTTCGTCGCCATGCAGGAAGGCGCGCAGAAGGCCGCCGACGCCGAGGGCGTCGACCTCACGCTCGCCGCCGGTCGCGAGGACGGCGACGAGGACACGCAGATCCAGGCCATCGAGAACGCCATCTCGCAGGGCCAGGACGGCATCCTCATCACGCCCAACGGCCCCGCGGTCGTCGACGCCGTCGAGCGGGCGCGCGAGGCCGGGCTCTACGTCATCGCGCTCGACACCCCGCCCGAGCCCGCGGACGCGGTCGACATCACCTTCGCGACCGACAACGTCGACGCGGGCCGCCGCATCGGCGAGTGGACCGCCGCGACGCTCGGGGGCGAGGACGCCGTCATCGCGCTCCTCGACCTGTTCGACGACCGCATCGTCAGCGTCGACCACTCCCGCGACCAGGGCTTCCTCGAGGGCATGGGGATCGACACCGCCGACGACCAGGCCAACGGCGACGAGGCGAAGACGGGCGACTACTCGGGCGGCAGCTACACGATCGTCTGCAACGAGGCGACCGGCGGCGCGGAGGACGGCGGCGCGACCGCGATGGAGAACTGCCTGTCGCAGAACCCCGACGTCAACGTCGTCTACACGATCAACGAGCCCGCCGCGTACGGCGCCTCGCAGGTGCTCGAGAGCGCCGGGAAGTCCCCCGAGGACGTGCTCCTCGTCTCGGTCGACGGCGGCTGCGCCGGCGTCGGGTACGTCGAGAAGGGCATCCTCGACGCGACCTCGCAGCAGTACCCGGTGCGCATGGCCGAGGAGGGCGTCCAGGCGATCGCGCAGCTCGCCCGCACCGGTGAGAAGCCCGAGACCACCGACGGGCTCGACTTCTTCGACACCGGCGTCGCGCTCGTGACCGACGAGCCGGCCGAGGGCGTCGAGAGCATCACGTCCGCCGACGCGAAGGAGATCTGCTGGGGCTGAGCCCCGGGCGGCGACCGGGCCCCGCACCCGGTCGTCGCCGTCCGCCGATCCCGCACCCGGAGGAGGAGTCGTGACCTCACGTACCGTCCCGCCGTCGGCCGCACCCGCGCCCGCCGCCCCCCAGCCGCACGTCGCCGACGAGTTCCTGCGTCGGCAGTCCGCCACCAGCCGCATCCAGTCGGTCCTGCACCGGCACCCCGCCCTCAGCCCGGCCCTCGTGCTCGCGCTGTCCGTCGTCGTCTTCGGGCTGCTCAACGACCGCTTCCTGCGGCCCGAGAACCTGTCGCTCGTCACCCAGCAGGTCGCGGTGGTCGGCGCGCTCGCCGTCGGCCAGACGCTCATCATCCTCACCGCGGGGATCGACCTGTCCGTCGGCGCGATCATGGTCCTGTCCTCGATGGTCATGGCCCAGACCGCCGTCACGAACGGCCTGCCCGGTCCTGTCGCGCTCGGGGTCGGCCTCGCCGTCGGGCTCGCCGCCGGTGCCGTCAACGGCCTGCTCGTGACCCGGCTCAAGCTGCCGCCGTTCATCGTCACGCTCGGCACGCTCAACGTGTTCCTCGCGCTCACGCTGCTCTACTCGAAGGGCGCGACCGTCCGCGGCGGCGAGCTGCCGTCGCTGCTCACCTGGACCGGCGAGGCGTTCACCGTCGGCGGCGTGCGCGTCACCGTCGGCGTGCTCGTCATGCTCGCCATGTACGCGGTCGTCGCGTACGCGCTCGGCCGCACCGCGTGGGGCCGGCACGTCTACGCGGTCGGCGACGACAAGGAGTCGGCCGCGCTCGCGGGCATCCGCGTGCCACGCGTGCTGCTCAGCGTCTACGTCACCGCGGGCGGGCTGTTCGCGCTCGCGGGCTGGATCCTCGTCGGCCGCATCAACGCCGCGAGCCCGAACGCGGCGGCCGAGGCGAACCTCGACTCGATCACCGCGGTCGTCATCGGCGGCACGAGCCTGTTCGGCGGCCGCGGCGCGGTGTGGGGCAGCCTGCTCGGCGCGCTCATCGTCGGCGTGTTCCGCAACGGGCTGTCGCTCGCGGGCGTCGACGTGCTCTACCAGACGCTCGCCGTCGGCGTGCTCGTCATCGTCGCGGTCGCGGTCGACCAGTGGATCCGGAAGGAGCGTGCGTGATGACGCAGGACAGCGCACGGACGCCCGTGCTGCAGGCGACGGGCCTCGTCAAGACGTTCGGGCGGGTCGTCGGCCTCGACGGCGTCGACCTCGAGCTCTACCCGGGCGAGGTGCTCGCGATCATCGGCGACAACGGCGCCGGCAAGTCCACCCTGGTCAAGTGCCTGTCCGGCGCGCACACCCCGGACCAGGGCCAGCTGCTCCTCGAGGGGCGACCCGTGACGTTCCACGGGCCGCAGGAGGCGCGCGCCGCGGGCATCGAGACGGTCTACCAGAACCTCGCGGTCTCCCCGGCGCTCGACATCGCTAGCAACCTCTACCTCGGGCGCGAGCAGCGCCGCAGCGGGGTCCTGGGCTCGGTGTTCCGGATGCTCGACACGGCGGGCATGCGCGAGCGGTCCGAGCAGCAGCTCAAGGCGCTCGGCATCAGCACCCTCCAGGACGTCACGCAGGCGGTCGAGACGCTGTCCGGCGGCCAGCGCCAGGCGGTCGCCGTGGCGCGGGCGGCGGCGTTCGGGTCGAAGGTCGTCATCCTCGACGAGCCGACCGCCGCGCTCGGCGTCCGGGAGTCGGCGCAGGTGCTCCAGCTCGTGCGCGACCTGCGCGAGCGCGGGCTCCCCGTGATCCTCATCAGCCACAACATGCCGCACGTCTTCGAGGTGGCGGACCGGATCCACGTCCAGCGGCTCGGCCGCCGGGCGGCGGTCATCACCCCGGAGACGCACTCGCCGAGCGAGGCGGTCGCCCTGATGACGGGTGCGCTCGCGGCCTGACCCGCCCCGCGGGCCCGGCCGGGGCCGTCCATGCGGCACGACGCGTGGGCGGCCCCGGTGCTGCGCCGGGCCGGGTCCGCGCACCGTCGGGCGACGGTCCGCCGTGCCACGGGCTCCGCCCGTCGACCCGCGTCGTCCGGTCGCACCGTTCCGCCCCCGACCTGCTCGAGGTCGACGCCCGCCACGACGACGGTGACCTACCGCCTCGTCGACGGCACGCGCGCCACCTTGCGGCACGTGAACGGCGACGACGACGAGGACGTCACGGTGAGCGCCGACGCCCCGACCGTCACGCACGCCTCGTCCCCGTCGCCGAGCCGACCCCGCCCGGCCAGCCGCCGGGCCGCGAGCCGCAGGCCTGACGCGGACCGCTCGCCCCGCGGGGCGTCGTGACGGTGAAGTCAGGCGCCGACGTACGTCGCGAGGTGCTGCCCCGTGAGCGTCGAGCGGTCCGCGACCAGGTCGGCCGGGGTGCCCTCGAAGACGACCCGACCGCCGTCGTGGCCCGCGCCGGGGCCGAGGTCGATGATCCAGTCGGCGTGCGCCATCACGGCCTGGTGGTGCTCGATGACGATCACGGACTTCCCGGAGTCGACGAGCCGGTCGAGCAGGCCGAGCAGCTGCGCGACGTCGGCGAGGTGGAGGCCCGTCGTCGGCTCGTCGAGGACGTAGATGCCGCCCTTCTCGCCCATCTGCGTCGCGAGCTTGAGCCGCTGCCGCTCGCCGCCCGACAGCGTCGTGAGCGGCTGGCCGAGCGTGAGGTAGCCGAGGCCGACGTCGGTGAGCCGGTCGAGGATGGCGTGCGCGGCGGGCGTGCGCGCGTCGCCCGCGCCGAAGAACTCCTCGGCCTCGGTCACGGGCATCGCCAGGACCTCGGCGATGTTCTTCCCGCCGAGCGTGTACTCGAGCACGCTCGCCTGGAAGCGGCGGCCCTCGCACTCCTCGCACGTCGACTCGACCGTCGCCATGACGCCGAGGTCCGTGTAGATCACGCCCGCACCGTTGCAGGTCGGGCACGCGCCCTCGGAGTTGGAGCTGAACAGCGCGGGCTTGACCCCGTTGGCCTTCGCGAACGCCTTGCGGATCGGGTCGAGCAGGCCGGTGTAGGTCGCGGGGTTGCTGCGCCGCGAGCCGCGGATCGCGCCCTGGTCGATGACGACGACGTCGTCGCGCTTCGCGACCGACCCGTGGATGAGCGAGCTCTTGCCCGACCCGGCGACGCCCGTGACCACGCACAGCACGCCGAGGGGCACGTCGACGTCGACGTCGCGGAGGTTGTGAGTCGACGCGCCGCGGATCTCGAGCGCGCCCTGCGTCGGGCGGAGGTCCGCCTTGAGGGTCGCGCGGTCGTCGAGGTGCCGACCCGTGATCGTGGTGCTCGCGCGCAGGCCCTCGACCGTGCCCTCGAAGCAGATCGTCCCGCCGCCGGTGCCGGCCCCCGGCCCCAGGTCGACGACGGGGTCCGCGATCGCGATCGCCTCGGGCTTGTGCTCGACGACGAGCACCGTGTTGCCCTTGTCGCGCAGCTGGAGCAGCAGGTCGTTCATGCGCTGGATGTCGTGCGGGTGCAGCCCGATGGTCGGCTCGTCGAACACGTACGTGACGTCGGTGAGCGACGACCCGAGGTGCCGGATCATCTTGGTGCGCTGCGCCTCGCCGCCCGACAGCGTGCCCGCGGGCCGGTCGAGCGACAGGTACCCGAGGCCGATCTCGGTGAACGAGTCGAGCAGGTGCTGCAGGCCCGCGAGCAGCGGCGCGACGGTCGGCTCGTCGAGCCCGCGCACCCACTGCGCGAGGTCGCTGATCTGCATCGCGCACACGTCGGCGATGTTCTTGCCCGCGATCCGCGACGACCGGGCCTCGGCCGCGAGGCGCGTCCCCTCGCACTCGGGGCACGTCTGGAACGTCACGGCCTTCTCGACGAACGCGCGGACGTGCGGCTGCATCGCGTCGACGTCCTTGGACAGCAGCGACTTCTGGATCTTGGGGATCAGGCCTTCGTAGGTGATGTTGATGCCCTCGACCTTGATCTTGGTCGGCTCCTTGTAGAGCAGGTCGTCGAGCTCGCGCTTCCCGTAGTCCTTGATCGGCTTGTCCGGGTCGAAGAAGCCGCTGCCGCGGAAGATGCGCCCGTACCAGCCGTCCATCGTGTAGCCCGGCACGGTCAGCGCGCCCTCGTTGAGCGACTTGCTGTCGTCGTACAGCGCGGTCCGGTCGAAGTCGGTCACCGACCCCATGCCCTCGCACCGCGGGCACATGCCGCCCAGCATGGAGAACTCGGCCTTCTCGGCCTTCGTCCGGTCGCCCTTCTGGACGGTGATCGCGCCGCTGCCCTTGACGGACGGCACGTTGAACGAGAACGCGTTCGGCGACCCGATGTGCGGCTGCCCGAGCCGGCTGAACAGGATGCGGAGCATCGCGTTCGCGTCCGTCGCGGTGCCGACCGTCGAGCGCGGGTTCGAGCCCATGCGCTCCTGGTCGACGATGATCGCGGTCGTCAGGCCCTCGAGCCGGTCGACCTCCGGGCGCGCGAGCGACGGCATGAAGCCCTGCACGAACGCGCTGTACGTCTCGTTGATCATGCGCTGCGACTCGGCGGCGATCGTCGCGAAGACCAGCGACGACTTGCCCGACCCCGAGACGCCGGTGAACACCGTCAGGCGTCGCTTCGGGATCTCGAGGCTGACGTCCTTGAGGTTGTTCTCCCGCGCGCCCTGCACGCGGATGAGGTCGTGGCTGTCCGCGACGTGCGACGCGGCCGGTGCGGTGCTCGTGGCGGTGCTCATGGGATCTCCCTGGGGACGCGAGGGGGGTCGGGACCGATCTAACCAGCCGGGTCCGACGCGCACGGGCGACCCGCGCGCAGGGGTGCTGCGGGCGGGTCGCCGGGGGTGGGTGCTCGGATGCGGGCGGGCCGTGCGAGGCCCGGGAGGTCGGACGGTCAGCCGACCTGGTTGAAGCGGAGCTGGTTGCCGGCCGGGTCGCGGAACGCCGCGTCGCGGATGCCGTACGGCTGGTCCGTCGGCTCCTGGACGACCTCGGCGCCCGCGGCCTGGAGCGCGTCGAACGTCGCGTCGAGGTCCGGCGTGGCGAGCACGAGCGTCGCGTACGTGCCCTTCGCCATCATCTCGGTGATGGTCCGCTTCTCGTCGTCGGTGACGCCCGGGTCGGCCGCCGGCGGGTAGAGGACGATCGACGTGCCCGGCTGCCCGGCGGGACCGACCGTGATCCAGCGCATGTCGCCGTAGCCGACGTCGTTGCGGACCTCGAAGCCCAGCACGTCGCGGTAGAACGCGAGCGCGGTGTCGGGGTCGTCGTGGGGGAGGAACGTGTTCGCGATCGTGATGTCCATGCCGGTCACGCTAGGTGCGGCTCCGACGGCGTCGCTTCTCGATTCCTGACCGGTCGCGTCACCTGCTTCGCGACGCACGACGGCATGCCCGCGGTGCTGTGCTCGGCCGACCCGCGGTACACGCTCGGCGGCACGCCCACGAGCTCGGTGAAGCGCGTCGAGAACGTGCCGAGCGACTGGCAGCCGACCGCGAAGCAGACCTCCGTGACCGTCAGGTCGCCGCGCCGTAGCAGCGCCATCGCGCGCTCGATCCGCCGCGTCATGAGGTACGCGTAGACGGACTCGCCGTACGCCGCCTTGAACTGCCGGCTCAGGTGACCCGCCGACATGTGCGCCCCGCGCGCGAGCGCCTCGACGTCGAGCGGCTGCGCGTACTCGCGGTCGATCCGGTCGCGCACCCGGCGGAGCCGCGCGAGGTCGCTGCGGCGCTGCTCGGCGTCGGCCTTGCTGGTCACGAGGCCGATGCTGCCACGTCCGCGCCCCCGCGTCCGCCCCTGGACGACACCGCGTGCGCGGCCGCGCGACGGGCGCCGAGGCTGCCCAGCGCCTGGACCGTGGGCGACCGCAGCGCCGGTCGGGGCCTATCTTGGCCCGGTGACTGCACCGCTTCCCCCGCGCGACGTGCGTCGCGGCCTCGCCCGGCACGACGTCCCCGAGCCGCTGCGGAACGACGTCCGCGTCCTCGGCGAGTTCCTCGGCCGGGTGCTGCGCGAGTCCGTCGGCCAGGACCTGCTCGACGACGTCGAGCACCTCCGCGAGCTGGCGATCCGCGCGCACGACGAGCCCGACAGCGACGCGCTCGAGCAGGCCGAGGCGCTCGTCGCCGGCCTGTCGCTCGAGCGTGCCGAGCAGGTCGCCCGCGCGTTCACCTGCTACTTCCACCTGGCCAACACGGCCGAGGAGTACCACCGCGTCCGCGTGCTGCGCGAGCGCGAGGCGAGCCTCGAGCCGAACGACCTGGCTCCCGACGACTCCCTGCCGGCCGCGGTCGAGCGTGCGCGCGAGGAGCTCGGCGCCGACGCGGTGCGCGAGCTCGTCCAGCGGCTCGAGTTCCGTCCCGTGCTCACGGCCCACCCGACCGAGGCCCGCCGCCGCGCGGTGTCCAACTCGATCCGCCGCATCGCCGAGCTCGTCGGGGAGCGGGACATCCGCTCGCGCGGCGGCATGTCGATCGCCGAGAACGACCGCCGCCTGCTCGCCGAGATCGAGACGCTGTGGCGCACCGCCCCGCTGCGAGCCGCCAAGCCGACGGTCCTCGACGAGGTCCGCACGGTCCTCAACGTCTTCGACTCGACGCTCGCCGACGTCCTGCCCGCGGTCTACCGGCGCCTGGACGACTGGCTCCTCGGCGACGAGGCCGGGACGCAGGCACCCGAGGCCCGGCCGTTCGCACGGCTCGGCTCCTGGATCGGCGGCGACCGCGACGGCAACCCGAACGTCACCGCCGAGGTGACCCGGGCCGCCGCGACGCTCGCGTCGGAGCACGCGCTCACCGCGCTCGAGGCGTCGGCGGTCCGCACCGCCGCGGGCCTCACGCTGGGCACCGACATGACGCCGCCGTCGGCCGAGCTCGCCGCGCTGTGGCAGCGCCAGCGCCTGCTCTCGGAGGAGGTCACCGCGCGCGTCGCGGGCGAGGCGCCCAACGAGCCGCACCGCCGCGTCGTGCTCGTCCTCGCCGAGCGCATCGCCGCGACCCGTCGCCGGGACGCCGACCTCGCCTACGGCTCGCCCCAGGAGCTCGAGGCCGACCTGCTCGTCGTGCAGCGCTCGCTCGTCGAGGCCGGCGCGTCCCGCTCGGCGTACGGCGACCTCCAGCGCCTGCTGTGGCAGGTCCAGACCTTCGGCTTCCACCTCGCCGAGCTCGAGGTGCGCCAGCACTCGCAGGTGCACGAGTCGGCGCTCGCGGACATCGAGGCGAACGGCGTCGACGGCACCCTCGAGCTGCGCACGCTCGAGGTGCTCGACACGTTCCGCGCGCTCGGCACCGTCCAGCGCCGCTTCGGCATCGCGGCCGCGCGCCGCTACATCGTGTCGTTCACGCAGTCCGCCGAGCACCTCGCGGCCGTCTACCGCCTCGCCGAGCTCGCGTACGGCGGGCCCGACGACGTCCCGGTGATCGACGCGATCCCGCTCTTCGAGACCTTCGCGGACCTCGAGGCGAGCGTCGACATCCTCGAGGGCGCGCTCGCGATCCCGCAGGTGCAGAAGCGCCTCGCGGAGAACGGGCGCCGCGTCGAGGTCATGCTCGGCTACTCCGACTCCTCGAAGGACGTCGGCCCGGTCTCCGCGACGCTCGCGCTCGACACCGCGCAGCAGCGGATCACCGAGTGGGCCCGCAAGCACGACATCGTGCTCACGCTCTTCCACGGTCGCGGCGGCGCGCTCGGGCGCGGCGGCGGCCCCGCCAACCGCGCGGTGCTGGCCCAGCCCCCGGGCTCGGTCGACGGCCGGTTCAAGCTCACCGAGCAGGGCGAGGTCATCTTCGCCCGCTACGGCGACCCGGTCATCGCCGCGCGGCACATCGAGCAGGTCGTCGCCGCGACGCTCCTCGCGAGCACGCCGTCGGTCGAGCAGCGCAACGCCGCCGCCTCCGAGCGGTTCGCGGACCTCGCGAAGCAGCTCGACGTCGCGTCCCGCACGCGGTTCCACGAGCTCGTGAAGGCCGAGGGCTTCCCGCAGTGGTTCGCCGAGGTCACCCCGCTCGAGGAGGTCGGCCTGCTGCCGATCGGCTCGCGCCCCGCACGTCGCGGCCTGTCGGTGTCGTCGCTCGACGACCTGCGCGCGATCCCGTGGGTGTTCTCGTGGTCGCAGGCGCGCATCAACCTCGCCGGCTGGTACGGGCTCGGCACGGCGCTCGACGCCGTCGGCGACCTCGACGAGCTGCGCGCCGCGTACGCGCAGTGGCCGCTGTTCACGACGATGATCGACAACGTCGAGATGTCGCTCGCGAAGACCGACGAGCGCATCGCCGCCCGCTACCTCGCGCTCGGCGACCGCCCCGACCTGGCCGACAAGGTCCTGTCCGAGATGGTGCTCACGCGCCGCTCGGTCCTGGCCATCACCGACAGCGACGCCGTGCTGTCGCGCCGCCGGATCCTCGGCCGCGCCGTCCAGCTCCGCAGCCCGTACGTCGACGCGCTGTCGCTGCTCCAGCTCCGTGCGCTGCGCGGGCTGCGCACCGGCGACGCGACCGAGCAGGCCGACGACCTGCGCCGCCTGCTGCTGCTCACCGTCAACGGTGTCGCGGCGGGCGTGCAGAACACCGGCTGACACGCGCGTCGTCCGGGCGTGACCCGGACCTGCGACGACGCCCCGTGGTCGAGACGACCATGGGGCGTCGTCGTGTCAGCTCGGGAGCGAGACGACGCGCGGCGGGTCCTCGCCGCGGGCGAGCGCGTCGAGGACGAGGCGCTCGTGCGGCACGACGGGCTCCGGGAGGTCGGCGAGCCGGAACCAGGCGAGGTCCTCGGCCTTGTCCTCCTCGCGGCGCGACGGGTCGCCGGTCCACGTGCGGGCCTCGAAGAACACGTCGACGCGCTGCTCGACGACCGGGCCGCCGCGCTCGAACCGGTGCAGCGTCGTGAGGGGGCGCAGGTCCTCGACGCGCACGGTGACGCCGGCCTCCTCGGCAGCCTCGCGGACCGCCGCCTCGTGCACCGACTCGCCCGGGTCGACGTGGCCGGCCAGCACCGCCCAGTGCCCGTCGCGGTAGCCCGTGCCCCGACGCAGCTGGAGGAGCACCTCGTCGCCGCGGCGCAGGACGACGTACGCGGCGGCCACCAGGAGCGTGCGGTGGCCGAGGTGGTCGCCGGCCGCGTAGTGCTCGTCCGCGGCGCCCGGCGCGCGGGCGGCGTCGGACACGGGAGCGGGCGGTGCGGGCTCGTCGGCAGGGGAGTGCGGCATGCGGGGCAGTCTGGCACCCGGGGTCGCGGGCTGTCGGTGGTGCTCGCTACCGTCGAGGGGTGACGCTGACGACCACCGAGCACGACTTCGAGACGCTCGTGGAGCCGCTGCGCCGCGAGCTGCTGGCGCACTGCTACCGCATGACCGGTTCGCTGCACGACGCCGAGGACGTCCTGCAGGACGCCTACCTGCGCGCGTGGCGCGCGTTCGACCGGTTCGAGGGCCGCTCGTCGGTGCGGACGTGGATGTACCGCATCACGACGAACACGTGCCTCACGCACCTCGAGGGCCGGTCCCGCCGGCCGCTGCCGACCGGCCTCGGCGCGCCCGCGGCGGACCCCGCGAACGAGCCGCGCGAGGAGCACGCCGTCTCCTGGCTCGAGCCGCTGCCCGACACCGTCGTGTGGTCCGGCTCCCCGAGCGACCCGGCCGCGGACGTCGTGACGCGCGACAGCGTGCGGCTCGCGTTCGTCGCCGCGCTCCAGCACCTCACCGCGCAGCAGCGCGCCGTGCTCGTGCTGCGCGACGTGCTGCAGTGGAGCGCCGCGGAGGTCGCGGACGCGCTCGACCTCACCGTCGCGGGCGTGAACTCCACGCTCCAGCGGGCTCGCGCGCACGTCGCGAAGCTCGACCCCGACGACGCGGGCGCGCTCGACGACGAGCGGCGGCGCCGGCTGCTCGACGCGTACGTGCGGGCGTTCGAGTCGTACGACATCGGCGGGATCGTCGCCCTCATGGCCGAGGACGTCGTGTGGGAGATGCCGCCCTACCCCGAGTGGTACCGCGGGCGCGCCGACGTCGCGGCGCTCATCGGCACGTGGTGCCCGGCGAAGGGTCCCGGCGCCCTGCGGCTCCTGCCTGCCGCGGTCAACGGGCAGCCTGCGTTCGGCGTGTACCTGCTCGACCCGGACGGCGTGCACCGCGCGTTCCAGCTCGCCGTGCTCGACGTCGGCACCGCGGGTGTCCAGCGCGTCGTCGTCTGGTTCGGCGTCGACCACCTCACCGCGTGCGGCCTGCCCGCCGAGCTCCCGCCGGTCGTCGCGACCGCCTAGGGACCGGTCGTCAGCGTCACGGCTGTCCCGCCGCGCCACCCAGTCCGACGCGCGCACGCCGAACCGCTCACGCGCCTGCAGTCACGACCGTGGCGTCACGACCCGGTCGGGCCGAACCGCTCGGTGCGGATGCGCTCGGGGTCGTGGCCCAGGTCGACGAGCAGGTCCGCGACCGTCTCGACGAACGGTGTCGGGCCGCACACGTAGACGTGCGGGCGCTCGTCGGGCGGGACGCACACCTGCGCCAGGAGCTCGGCGTCGACGCGCCCGACGCGTCCGGCCCAGCCGGGCGGCCCGCGGCGCGTCCAGACCCGTGTGACCTCGACGTCGTCGAAGGTCGCGAGCTCGTCGGCGTAGATCGCGTCGAGCGGTGTCCGGACCGAGACCACGAGCCGGAAGGGTGCGCGCGAGCCGGCCCGACGGCGCGTGCGCAGCATCGACATGAGCGGCACGAGCCCCGAGCCGCCCGCGACGAGCTGTACGGGGTGCGGGTCGGTCGCGTGCCACACGAACCAGTTGCCGATCGGCCCGCGCAGCTCGATCTGGTCGCCGGCCACGAGGTCCTGCGTGAGGTACGGGGACACCTCGCCGTCCTCGACGACCTGCACGGTCAGCGCGATGCGCTCCGGGCTGCCGTCGACGTCCGCGCCCGCGGGGAGCCCGAGCGTGCCCGGGGACGCGAGCGAGTACGAGCGCTGGGTCGAGTAGCCGTCCTCCGCGGTCAGCCGCACGTCGACGTGCTGACCGGCCATCGCGCCGCGCCAGCCGGGCACGTCGAGCTCGAGGGTCGTCGCGGTCGGGGTCTCGCGGTGCGTGGCGACGAGGGTGGCGACCCGCCAGGACAGGCGGTACGGGGCGTCGTCGGGGGAGACCGGTGCGGCCTCGTCGTCCGGCTCCGCGTTCAGTCGCCCCAATACCGCTGCTCCTTCCACGGGTCCCCGTACTGGTGGTAGCCGAGCTTCTCCCAGAAGCCCCACTGGTCGTCGGTGAGCAGGTCGACGCGTCGGATCCACTTCGCGGACTTCCAGAAGTACAGGTGCGGGATCAGCAGCCGCGCGGGCCCGCCGTGCTCGGGCGGGAGCGGGGCACCGTCGTACTGGTACGCGATCCACGCACGTCCGCCGCGCAGGTCGGCGAGCGGGACGTTCGTCGTGTAGCCCCCGTCGCAGTGCGCGAGCGCGTACTGCTCGTCGTCTGCGACCTCGACCGCGTCGAGCAGGCGGTCGAGCGACACCCCGCGCCACGACGTGTCGAGCTTCGTCCACTTGGTGACGCAGTGGATGTCGACCACGACGTCGTCCGCCGGGAGCGCCGTGAGCTCCGCCCACGACCACGTGGCGCGCGGCCCGGCGGCGCCGCCGATCGAGAACGTCCACGTCGACAGGTCGGTCCGCGGGGTCGGCCCGGCGGACAGCACCGGGAATCCGCGCTCGAGGTACTGGCCGGGTGGCAGTCGTGGGTCGGCCTCGCGTCGTCCGCGGAACCCGCGGGAGACGATCGCCATCAGCGGTCGGGCGCGGTCGCGGCCGCGCAGGTCGGGACGTGCACGGGTGCGGGTGCCATCGTCGCTCCGGTCGGTTCGGGGGCGTTCGTGGCCATCATGGGCCGCGCCGCGTGCCGTCCGCCAGAGCCGCGCGCCAGGTGACGACCCTCAGAGCCGTCGCCTGCCGTCCGGGCGCGTCGCCGCCCGAGCGGCCCCGCGGGGTCGCCGCGGCGAGCGCGGGGTTGCGCGCCGAGCCGAGGACGACCCGTGCGGCGGACGTCGCGGTGCGTCACGCCGACCGGGGGTCGACGCGACGCACCGGTGGGCTCAGCCGCCCGACGGAGCGCCCGCGGGACGACCCGCACGGCCACGGCCACCGCGACGGCCGCGCCGCCCCGCGCCCGCCGCACCGGCGGAGGTGTCGGCCGGTGCGGTCGACGGCGTCGGGCCGCCGGAGCTGTAGCGCAGGGTGCTGGACGTGCCGCTCGCCGCGGCGCGCGTGCCGCCCGTGCGCCCGGAGCCGCTGGGGCGTCCGCCGTCAGCGGTGCGACCGGCGCCCCCGGCACGACCGCCGCCCGCGGCACGCGAGCCACCGCCGCTCCGGGCGCCGTTCGACGGGCCGGCGGCCGAGCCGCCACGGGCCGACGAGCCGGCGCCCCGCCCGGCGCCGCCGCGCCCACCGGACCCGCGCGAGCCGCCGCCCTGCGACGCGCGCGAGGAGGTGGCCGGAGCGGCGGGGGCGGGGGCGACCGGGGCCGCGACCTCACCGACGAGCGCGGCGAGGTGCGCGTCGCCGAGGGCGACGGGTCGCGGCTGCGCCGTGATCTTGGCGGCCCGCGTGAGGGCGCGGACGTCGGCACGCTGCTCGGGGAGCACGAGCGTCACGACGTCGCCGCCGGCGCCGGCGCGCGCGGTGCGGCCGGAGCGGTGCAGGTACGCCTTGTGCTCGGCGGGCGGGTCGACGTGCACGACGAGGCCGACGTCGTCGACGTGGATGCCGCGCGCGGCGATGTCCGTCGCCACGAGGACGCGGACGGCGCCGGACGAGAACGCCTCGAGGTTGCGCTCGCGCGCGCCCTGACCGAGGTTGCCGTGCAGGTCGACGGACGGGATGCCGTCGGCCGTGAGCTGCTTCGCGAGCTTCTTGGCCTGGTGCTTGGTGCGCATGAAGAGCACGCGGCGGCCCGTGCCGGACGCGAGCGCGCGCACGACGGCCTTCTTGCTGTCGGCGTCGGCGACCTCGAGCAGGTGGTGCGTCATCGCGGCGACGGGGGACTGCGCGGTGTCGACGGCGTGCTCGACGGGCTTGGTGAGGTAGCGCTTGACGAGCACGTCGACGCCGTTGTCCAGCGTCGCGGAGAACAGCAGGCGCTGGCCGGTGCGCGGCGTGCGGTCGAGCAGACGCTTGACGACGGGCAGGAAGCCGAGGTCGGCCATGTGGTCGGCCTCGTCGAGGACGGTGACCGCGACGTCGTCGAGCGACACCAGGCCCTGCCGGAGCAGGTCCTCGAGGCGGCCGGGGCACGCGACGAGGATGTCGGCGCCGCGCTGGAGCGCGGTGACCTGGCGGGACTGGGCGACGCCGCCGAACACGACGGTGGTGCTCAGGCCCGCGGCGGCGGCGAGGGGGGCGATCGTCGCGTCGATCTGGCTCGCGAGCTCGCGGGTCGGGGCGAGGACGAGCGCGCGGGGCCGGGACGGCGCGGTGCGGCGCCCGGCGGCGGCGGTGCGCGCGACGACGGGGATCGCGAACGCGAGCGTCTTGCCGGAGCCGGTGCGGCCGCGGCCGAGGACGTCGGTGCCGGCGAGCGAGTCGCGCAGCGTGGCGGTCTGGATGGGGAACGGGCTGGTGATGCCGTCGTCCGCGAGGGCGCGGACGAGCACGGCGGGCACGCCGAGATCGGCGAAAGTGGTCACAGGTGGGGGCCTCTCGGGGAGGGTCGTCGGAGCCGCCGCAGGTTCGACCGGGGGTCTCCACGACGCGGGGCGCGCGGGTGTCGCGCTGCCCGGGGATGTCACCAGGGTCTCACACACCGGGCCCGACGTGCCTGTGACGTCCACCGCGCCGCGCGCCGGGGTGCGACGGTGGGGGGCGTCGCGCCGGCCTCCCGTGCCGCGGTGTTCCCGCTGGCTACGCTCGGGGGATGCACACCACGGGGTCCCGCACGGGGCGGTCGGGCCGATGAGCGACACGGGCTACGGCGACTTCGAGTTCGAGCGCCGGTTCTTCGTCGACCGGCTGCCCACGGAGCTGCTCGAGGAGACTCCGACCCTCATCGTGCAGAGCTACCTGCTCGCGGAGGACGGGTTCGCGGTGCGGGTGCGCGCGCAGGCCTCGGGGATCGAGGGCATCGACCCGCACGCCGACGAGCTCGCGGTGCTCGAGGCGCACCTCGACGCGGTCGACTTCTGCGCGATCACCGTCAAGGGCCCGATGGTCGAGGGCACGCGCTACGAGGCCGAGCGCGAGCTGGACCCGCTGGTCGCGGTGGAGATCGTCCGGCGGGCCCCGGCGCGCGTCGCGAAGCTGCGGCACTCGGCGTGGCTCGGGGCGGACGGCTGGGTCATCGACGTGTTCGCCGGCGGGAACGCGCCGCTCGTCGTCGCGGAGGTGGAGCGCGGCGGGCCGGTCACGGACCTCGTCGTGCCGGAGTTCTGCACGACCGAGGTCACGACCGACGCGCGCTTCGCGAACGACGGGCTGGCGCGGCGGCCGTTCGGGGAGTGGGCCAGGGAGTGGCGCGCGGAGCTGCTCGCGACCGGGCCGCGGTTCCTGACCGGACTCGGCCACAACCACCTCCCGGGCGAGACGGACTGACCTCGACGGGGTGGACCGGCGGTGCGGTCCGGGAACAAAGTTGAATCATCAACTATTGTACGGAGGAGAGCCCAACCCCTGGAGGTCCCCGATGCCCACCGCTCCCACCCCCGGCCAGGGTGCCGCCGTCCGGAGCGTCGCCCGCGCCCCGCACGACTCCATCGCCGCCGGCACGGGCATGGACGCCGTGACGCTGCTCGTCGGCGACCTCGACCGCCAGCTGCGGTACTACCGCGACGCGATCGGCCTCGACGTGCTGCCCGACCCCGGCGAGCGGTTCGGCGACGCGCGCCCCGACGTCGTGACCCTGGGCCGCGGCACCACGGCGCTCGTCGTCCTGCGGCACACGCCCGACCTCCCGCCCGCGCAGCGCGGCTCGGCCGGCCTCTTCCACACCGCGCTCCTGTTCGACGACCGTGCGGGCCTCGCCGCGACGCTCGCGTCCGTGGCGCAGCGCGCCCCCGAGACCTACGTCGGCTCCGCCGACCACCTCGTCTCGCTCGCCTTCTACCTCACCGACCCCGAGGGCAACGGCGTCGAGCTCTACTGGGACCGCAGCCGCGACCAGTGGCGGCACGACGCCGACGGGCGGGTCGTGATGGACTCCCTGCGGCTCGACCCGAACGGCTTCGTCCGCGACCACCTCGCGCAGGACCTCGACCGGCGGCCCGAGGGCGACGCGGTCGTCGGGCACGTCCACCTGCAGGTCGGCGACGTGCCGTCCGCCCGCGCGTTCTACGTCGACGCGCTCGGCTTCGACGTCACCGCCGAGTGGCACGGCGCGCTGTTCGTGTCCGCCGGCGGGTACCACCACCACCTCGCGATGAACACGTGGAACAGCGCCGGTGCGGGCCCGCGGGCGTCCGCGCTCGGTCTCGGCGAGGTGCGGATCGTCGTGCCCACCGCCGACGACCTCGGCGCGCTCGCCGAGCGCGTCGCGTACGCCGGCACGCGTCCCGTCGACGACGGCGCGACGCTGCTGTTCGAGGACCCGTGGCGCAACGTGGTCCGGGTGAGCGCCGCGGCCTGACGTCCCGCCCGGCCCGCGCGGGCGGCTGCTCCGACGGGCGGCCGCCTGCGCTGCCGTCCGTGGAGTGCGCGATGCTGTCACCGGAGTGCGCGCTGCCGTCGTGGTGCGCGCTCAGGTCGTCCAGGCGCGGTGCTTCGGCGCGAGCGCCCGGCGGATCGCCCGCAGGGCGTCGCGCTCCGCGGACTGTGCCGCCGCCTGCTCCAGGGCGTGCAGCCGCCCGAACGTGAACGCGTTGTCCCCGTCGAGGTGCGCCTGCACGCCGAGCCGGCGCAGCGTCTCGCGCCGTACCACGGTGTCCTGCTGGCGCCCGAGCACGTCCTGGACGTCGTGCGCGCGTGACGCGCTGCGCCGTGCCGGCCGCCCGACCACGAGGGCCGCCGTCGTGGCCGCGTACCGCGCGCGGCGGGCGGCCTTGCGGACCTCGTGCCGCGCCGGGTCGCGTGCGTCGACCGCCAGGCGCTCGGCCTCCTCCGCCCGCCGTTCGAGCCGGCGCCACGCACGCGCCACCCGCCGCGGCAGCACGTCCTCGGCGTCGTCGGCGGCGCGCGGTCCGCGCGGCAGCGTCGTCGCCCACGCGTCGAGCGTGGCGAGCAGCCGCAGGTGCTCCGGCGAGTCGAGCAGCGCGACGGCGCGCGCGAGGGCTGCGTCGCGCGCAGCGGACCGGTCGTCGACGACGCGGCGCTCGACGGGGCCGAGCACGAGCTCGACGGGCTCGTCGACGAGGCGCCCGACGAGCGCGGTCTGCTCGACGTGCGGGTCCCGTGCGGCGCCCAGCACCCGCCCGACCTGCTGCAGCTCGTCGCGCACGGGCTCGGTCACGGCCCGGTCGACGACGGGGCGGAAGACACCGAGCGTCGCGCGCAGCCGGCGCACCGCGACGCGTGCGTCGTGCACGGCCTCGTCGTCGCCGAGCCGCACCCCCGTCTCCGCGGCGAGCAGCCGCTCCACGTCGCGCGCCACCCCCGCCCGCACGGCCTCGACCGCCGTCGCGTCGGCCGGCTCCCGCGACGCGGGCACCGGGACCGCGCTGCCGAGCGCCCGCTGGAGCTTCGACGCCGCACGCGGAGCACCGCCCGCCTCCGCCAGTGCCGTCCCGGCCGCCGCGAGCAGCGCGTCGTCGCCCGCGGCGAGCTCGACCTCCCACTCGCGCCACCGCGTGAGCCCGCCGGCGTCGGCGGCGGCGCTCGTGCCGCTGTCGCCCGGTGCGCCCGCGTCTGGTGCGTGCGGTGCGCGCGCCTCGACGACGTCGTCCGCGACCTCCGCGAGCACCGTGCCGTCCTCGCCGAGCAGCAGCGAGGTCGTGCGCGTCGTGACGAGCTCGACGACCGGGACGGGGTCGGTGTCGCGCAGCCGTGACCGGACCAGCGCGACGAGCTCGTCGGGCGGGGTGGCGGGCGCGACGTCCGCGCGGTGCTCCGCGCGCCGGCGACCGTCCGGACCGTCGCCGGCGAGCGGCACCTTGAGGTGCCAGCCCTCGTCGTGCCCGCCGGTGCGGCGCCGCAGCGACACGCCGGCCCGTGCGAGGTCGAGGCGCGGGGAGTCCCAGTAGGTCGCGACGAGGCGCTGCGGCTCCCGACGGTCGACGCGCGCGACGCCCGGAAGCCCGTCCAGGCCGGGCAGCGGGGTGCCGGGAGCGACCTCGAACGCGGTCTCGACCTCGTCGTGCGCCATGCGTCGAGCCTCGCACCCGCCTCCCGGCACCGCCCGGCGAGCCCGGGGTGGGCGGACCGGCGCGCCGACGGACCGCGGCAGCCCCCGCGTCAGCCGACCGTCGACCACGTCCGCAGCACGCCGGACCGCCACGACGCGAGGAGGACCACGCCGACCGCCCCCAGGACCACCACGGCGAGCACGAGGTCGCGCCGGTCGAGCGGCACCGGACGCGCCACGGTCCGCGGCCCGGCACCGAGGCCGCGCTGCTCGAGGGCGATCGCGAGCCGCTCGCCCTGCCGGAGCGACACGACGAGGACCGTGAACGCTGCGCGCGCCAGCGAGGCGGGGTCCGACGGCAGCCGTGCCCCGGGCCGCCGTGCGGGCTCGCGCACGGCCTGCGCGCGGCGCACCGTCTCCCACCGCTCGGGCAGCTGCTCGAGGACGCGGTAGCCCGCGAGCACCGCGAACGTCGCCCGCGGCCCGAGCCGTGCGTGCTGGTGCAGGCTCGTCATGAGGCGCCCCGCGTCGGTCGTGAGCGTGAAGGCCACGGACAGCAGCCCGACGAGCAGCGTGCGCAGCGCGAGCGCGCCGCCGACCGTCAGACCGGTCGTCGTCACCTCGAGCCCCCCGACGTGCGCGAGCACGGCGCCCGGCCGCGTGACCGCGTTGACGGCGAGCAGCGACAGCGCGAACGGCGTGAAGAGCGCGAGCGCGCGCAGCACGGTCCGCGCGCCGAGTCGGCCCGCGAGCGTCGCCGCGGGGAGCGCGAGGACGAGCAGGACCGCCGGGGTCCAGGGGTCGACCGGCACGAGCAGCACCAGTGCGACGGCGAACGACACCGCGAGCTTGACGGTCGGGTTCCGCCGGTGCAGCACCGAGTCGTGCGGGAGCCCGCGGCCGAGCCCGGGCCCGTTCACGGCGCACCGGCCGGGTGTCGCGACGGCGTGCCCCCCACGGCCCCGGCGGGGACGGCCCGCCGCCCCTCCGGGCGTCGGGACGCCTCCGCACCCGTCGCTGTCCTGACGGCCGACCGCAGCGCGCCGAGCACGGCCCGGACCGGCCGACCCGTGGCGACGGCTGCGGCGACGACGGGCGGCAGGACGAGCCCGGTCGCGCCGAGCAGGCGGACGTCGGCGAGCACGTCGTCCGTCGCGCCGCGACCGGCGACGTGACCCGCACGCAGGACGACGACGTCGTCGGCGAGCTCGGCGACGAGGCGCAGGTCGTGCGTCACCACGACGACGCCACGTCCCTCGTCGGCGAGCGCGCGCAGGGCGTCGCCGCAGGCCAGCGACGTGCGCCGGTCCTGGCCGAAGGTCGGCTCGTCCGCGAGCAGCACGTCGTGCCCGCACACCGCAGAGGCGGCGAGCGACAGTCGCCGCTGCTGGCCCCCCGACAGCCGGAACGGGTCGTGGTCGGCGAGGCCGTCGAGCGCGTACCGGCCGAGCGCGGCCGCGACGAGCGCGTCGACGTCGGTGCGCCGTGCGCGACGGGGTCCCCACGCGACCTCGTCGCGCACCGTGCGCGCGAGCAGCTGGTGCTCGGGCCGCTGGAAGACCGACCCGACGGTCCCGCTGCGGACGCCGCCCGCCGCCGGGAGCAGCCCGGCGAGGGCGAGCAGCAGCGTGCTCTTGCCCGACCCGTTGGGGCCGACGACCGCGGTGACACGGCCCGCCCGCACGTCGAGGTCGACGCCGTGCAGGACGTCGCGCCCGTCACGGCGCACGCGCAGGTCGCGCGCCCGCAGCACGACGTGCGCCGCCGGTGCCCCCAGAGGTGCGGCGACGGCCGTCCGCCGGACGTCGCGCCCGGCGAGCTCGTCGAGCGACCCGACCCCCGCCGCCCGCAGCTCGGCCCGCAGCGGGAGCGCGAGCCCGAGGCCGGCGAGGTGGGACGCCTGCTCGACGAGGACGCCCGCGGTCGGGCCGTCCGCCGCCACGCGCCCGCCCGCGTCGAGGACCACGGTCCGCCCCGGCAGGACGCCCAGCTCGTCGAGGCGGTGCTCGACGAGCACGCTCGCGCGGTACGGCGTCCGGGCCACCGCGACCGCCGCCGCGACACCGCGGGCCGCCGCCGGGTCGAGCAGCGCGGTCGGCTCGTCGAGCAGCAGCACGTCCGGCGCGGTGACGAGCGTCGCGGCGAGCCCGACGCGCTGTCCCTCGCCGCCCGACAGCTCCGCGGTGCGCCGGTCGACGAGGTGCGCGGCACCGACCGCACGGAGCGCGGCCTCGACCCGTGGCGGGATCTCCGCGGCCGGCACCGCGCGGTTCTCCAGCCCGAACGCGACCTCGTCGCGGACGGTCGGCAGCACCAGCTGGTCGGCCGGGTCCTGCGTGAGGTAGCCGGTCGACGGCGGGACCTGGTCCGCGGGCAGGTGGACGCCCGCGACCTCGACCGCGCCGGACACGTCGGCGTCGACCACGCGCGGCACGACACCGGCGAGCACGCGCAGCAGCGTGCTCTTGCCGCCGCCCGAGCCGCCGAGCAGCAGCACGTGCTCGCCCGGGCGGACCTCGAGGTCGACACCGTCGAGGACCGCGCGCGGTGCGTCGGGATAGCGGACGGTGAGCCCGCGCGCCCGGATCACCGCGCGCCGGTCCGCTCGTCGACCTGGGCCTCCGCGTCGTCGGGTCCGGCCGGCTCGACCGACGCCTCCGACGGGCCCGTCGCGGTCCGGCCGCGTCGTGCGCGGCCGAGCGCCGTGTTGTCGAGCACCCCGGTCCGCGCGAGCGCGTCGCCGATCACACGCGCGAGCAGCCCGCACAGCACGAGCCCGCTCACGACCTGCAGCCCGAGCCGCCACGCGAACCAGTCCTGCCCGAGCCACCCGAACCGCACGACGCCGAGCGCGGTGCTTGCGAGCCCCGCGAGGACCCCGGACAGCGCGAAGACGCCCCACCCGTAGCGGCGGTACCGGGTGAGCGCGAAGGCCGCCTCGGCACCCGCGCCCTGCACGAGCCCGACGACGAGCAGCGTCGGTCCGACGGGCGACGCGAGGAACGCGACCTCGACGAACGCCGCGACGAGCTCGACGACGATCCCGACCCCGGGCTTGCGCACGACGTAGACCGCGAGCGGTGCCGCGACCATCCAGCCGCCGATGAGCACGTGCTGGGCGAGGTCGCCGAACGGCCCCATCGCGAGCTGGAGCGCGCCCCACGCCTGCACGAGCGCCCAGTAGAGGAACCCGAAGACGACGGCGAGGACCGCGAGCAGGACGAGCTCGGCGAGCGTGACGCGTGCGCGGGCGGCGCTCATCGGTCGACCCCGGCCGCGTCGCCCGCCGCCTCGCCCGCCCACGACGGCGAGTGCAGCGTGATCGTGACGTGCGCGACGACGTGCCGCACGTGCCGGGCGGCGGCGAGCCACGCGTCGGCGACGGCCCCGAGGACGTCGGCGAGGTCCCCGTCGAGCCGGGTGACGAAGTGCGACGCGGACACGGCGGCACGGGCACGTGCGACCGCGATCGCCTGCTCGATCGCCCGCATGTGGTCGCCGGGGTGCCCGGGCGTGCCGTCGTCGAGCGGGTAGAGCGCCCAGTGCGCCGCGGCTCGCAGGCCCGTGGGCGGCAGGTCGGGCGGTGCGACGGCCGACAGCACGACGTCGTCGGGCAGCGCGCACGCGACCTCGCCCGGGCAGCCGCGGGACAGCTGGACGTGCGCGGCGACGTGCGTGCCGTCCCGGCCCGCGGCGGCGAGCACGTCGTGGACGTAGCGGACGACGTCGTGCTCGGTGCCGCGCACGAGCGTCGACACGTCGTCGGTGGTCACGGTGACGCGGTCGCGGTCGGCGTGCGCGAGCGCGTCGAGGATCACGCGCACGGCGTCGTCGGACGCGGGGTGCAGGGAGAAGCGGGCGCCGACGCCGAGCTCGGCGGCGGTCGCGGCCGCGCGTCGGTCGGGTGCGGTGACGGGGGTGCTCATGGTGGTCCTCCGGTGCGGTGGCGGACCCCCGGCGAGCAGCACGAGGCCGCGCGACGGCGCACGACCGACGACCGTCCGGGTGGCGCGACGAGGCGTCGCGTCGAGCCCGACGGACGCCGGTCGCCGACGCGGCCGTCGGCGACGAGTGCCCTGCTCCCTACGCTGGTGCGAACCAGGTCAGGTTCCACGGGTCTGCGGGTGGGACGTGGTGTCCGGCCGCACTCTCAGCGCTCCTGCGCTCCCCGGGGGCTTCTGTCGCCGCCGACCGTAGCGCTCCCCCCGGGCCGGCCGGAAGCCCGGTCCGCCCGCTGGTCGCCGCGCGGTCGGGCGGTCCGCCGACGGCCGCGTCGGCCCCTCCACCACCGCTCCCCGAGCACGCCCCCGAGGGGCGGGCGCACGAGCCGCCCCCGTACAGTGGGGCGCCGACCGTCGAGGGAGGACCGTGCCGATCCGTCAGCCGCGCCAGCCGATCCGCCGGCAGACCCGCCGGCCCGTCCACCACCGGACCGCCGCGCTCGTCGCCGCCGCCGCGTGCCTCGGGCTCGGCGCCTGCACGGCCGACGACGGCCGGCCGGACCCCACGACGAGCGCGAGCGCGACCCCGTCGCCGTCGGCGTCCCCGCTCGCCGCGGAGGCGGTCCAGCCGACGCTCCCCGCGACCGTGCTGCCCGCGGCGTCGGCGGAGACGGCCGCGCTCGAGGTGGTCCGGACGCTCGTCGCGCGCGCACCCGTCGTCGTCCTCGCGGACGCCGCCGACCCGGCCGCGCAGGACGCCGCGATCCGGGAGGGCGCGCGGCTCGGGGCGCCCGTGCTGCTCGGTGGTCCGGGCGTGCCGCCCGACGTCCTCGCGGCCGAGCTCGAGCGTCTCGGCACGCGCTGGGCCGTGGCGGTCGGGGCGACCGCACCGGTCCCTGACGGCGTGACGGTCGTCCGGGCGGACGGCGCGTCACCCGCGCCCGCGACCTCGCCCTCCGCCGACGCGACGCCGACCGCCGCGAGCCCGTCGGCGTCGCGCGGCACGCGCGCGAGCGCGTCGCCGAGCGGGACGGGCGCGGGGGCGTTGCCGCGGACCGCGCCGCCGGCTCCCGTCGAGTCGACGGTCCTGCTCACGGGCGTGACAGGCGCGCTGCCGGTCGCGGTCGCGAACGCCGCGGTCATGGGCGTCGAGGCCGTCGACGTGCCCGGCGGCGACCCGCGCGCGCTCGCGGGCACGGTCCAGGCGTTCGCGCAGCGCCGGCCGGCGCACGTCGTCGCGCTCGGGGACGGGTTCGGGGCACCCGACCGCCTCGCGGCACGCGTCGCGACGGCCTCGACGGGCGTCGAGCTGCCGGGCGGCGGCCAGCTCGTGTTCCCGGCGGTGCCGGGGCAGCCCGGCAAGCGGTACGTCGCGCTGTACGGGACGCCCGGGACGGCCGCGCTCGGGGTGCTCGGCGAGCAGGACGTGCCCGCGACGGTCGCGCGTGCGCAGGGCCAGGCGGACGCGTACCGCCCGCTGACGGGCGACACGGTGGTGCCGGCGGTCGAGGTCATCGCGACGATCGCGTCGGCGGGGCCCGGTCCGGACGGCAACTACTCGCAGGAACGGTCGGTCGACGAGCTGCGCCCGCTGGTCGAGGCCGCGGGTGCGGCGGGTCAGCTCGTGATCCTCGACCTGCAGCCGGGGCGGACGGACTTCGTCACGCAGGCGCAGCGCTACACCGACCTGCTCGCGCTGCCGTACGTGGGACTCGCGCTCGACCCGGAGTGGCGGCTCGCGCCCGACCAGGTGCACCTGCGCCAGATCGGGTCGGTCGGGATCGACGAGGTCAACGCGGTCAGCGCGTGGCTCGCGGGCCTGACCCGGGAGCGCGCGCTCCCGCAGAAGATGCTCGTGCTGCACCAGTTCAGCCTGCGCATGATCAGCGGCCGTGAGGGGCTGGACACGACGCACGACGAGCTCGCCACGGTCATCCACGTCGACGGGCAGGGCTCGCAGCCCGCGAAGGCCGGCACGTGGGCGACGCTCCGTGCCGGTGCGCCCACGGTGCACTGGGGCTGGAAGAACTTCGTCGACGAGGACAAGCCGATGCTCGACCCGGCGCAGACCTACGGCGTGCAGCCGGTGCCGGACCTCGTCACGTACCAGTGACGTCGCGCGCCGGGTCGGCGACCGGCGCGGTCGCGGCGAGGTGGCGGTCGAGGCCGCGCTCGCCGAGGCGCATGACGCGGGCGTGCGACGCCGTGAAGACGCGCCCCAGCAGGGGAGCGGTCGCGTTCATCCACGCGCGCGTCGTGCGCACGTCCCACACGACGCCGATCCGCGTGCGGTCGGGTGCGAGCGCCTCGAGCACGACGTCGCCGTGCCCCTCGAGGTCGCCCGACGCGCGTACGAGCACGCGGCGCTGCGGCTGCGCGGACTCGACGACCAGCCCGACCCGCAGCGCGTAGCCGAGCGGCGTCCGGAACAGCAGCGTCGCGGAGCTCCCGACGAGCCCGTCGACGGGCCGCACGTCGCGCGTGCGCAGGTGCGGCCACCACACGGGCCACGTGAGGGCGGGGTCGGCGAGCACGTCCCAGCACCGCGCGAGCGGGGCGCCCACGCGCCAGTCGGACGTCAGGACGTAGCCGCGACGACGCACCCGGCCGAGTCTAGGCTCGGACGCGATGAGCACCGCACCCGACGAGACGCCGGACGGCACGGGTGCGCGCAGCTCGTGGTGGCGCGGCCTGCGCCGCCCGTCCCCGCGCACGTGGCGGCGGGTCGCGGTCGCGGCGGCCGGGGCGCTCGTCGCGCTCGTGGTGGGGGTCACGACCGCGTCCGTCGAGCTGAGCCTCGGCCCGCACGAGGCGCGCTACGACGTGACGACCGACGACACGGTGACGATCGACCTGGGACCCGTCGGGACTCTGCAGATCGACTCGCCGCTGCCCCTCACGCTGGGCGTGCGCGTCACGGTGCAGGAGATCCCGGCGGCGGTCACCGAGCTCGACCAGGCGACGACGCTGCAGGCGCTCAACGGCGACCTGCGCAGCTACCTCGCGTTCTTCTCGGCCCCGCAGGCGGCGCTCGAGGACGTCGCGCGGGCGCTCGTCGCGGACGCGCTCGGTCGGGCGGCGCTCACGTTCGCGCTGCTCACAGCCCTGTGGTGGCTCGGTCGATGGATGCTCGGACCGGCGCGTCGAGGTGAGCTCGTCGCCGCGCTGCGCCCGCACCGGCGCGCGATCGCGGGCGGTGCGGTGGCCGTCGTGGTGGCGGGCACGGTCCTCACGGCGAGCGTCGGCGAGCGGGACCAGCCCGACGCGTCGCGACCCGCGTCGGCGGTCTTCGACGACACCCCGCTGGAGGGCGCGCGCGTGACGGGCCGCCTGGGCGGTGTCATCGACACCTACGGCGGGTACGTCGTCGACGCCTACCGCGAGAACCAGGCGTTCTACGCGCGCGCCGGCACGGCCCTCGACGCGGCGTGGGACGCGACGCAGCCGGTGATCGACGCCCAGGAGGCGCGCGACCCGCTCACCGCGAGCCCGACGTCCTCCGCGGACACGGACGACGACGAGCCCGAACCCGTCGTCCTCGTCGTCGTCTCGGACCTGCACTGCAACGTCGGGATGGCGCCCCTCATCGCGACCGTCGTCGAGCGGTCCGGTGCGGACGTCCTGCTCGACGCGGGCGACACCACGATGAACGGGACCGGGGTCGAGCAGTACTGCGTGACGACGTTCGCGCGCGCCGTCCCGGACGGCGTCGAGCTCGTCACGTCGCCCGGCAACCACGACTCGGCGGAGACGTCGGCGGTGTACGCGCGCAGCGGTGCGCGCGTGCTCGACGGGTCGGTCGTCGAGGTCGACGGCGTGCGCATCCTCGGCGACCACGACCCCGCGCAGACGCGCATCGGCTCGGGCACGTCCGCGACCGACGAGTCGCCGCAGGACATGGCGGAACGGCTCGCGCAGACCGCGTGCGACGACGAGGACGGCGTGGACCTGCTGCTCATCCACACGCCGCGCGTCGGCACGCCGGCGCTGACCGACGGGTGCGTCCCGGCGCAGGTCTCGGGGCACCTGCACAAGCGTGTCGGCCCGGCCGTGGTGGGGGAGGGCGTGCAGTACGTGAGCTCGAGCACCGCGGGCGCGACGCTCGGGCAGCCGACGGTCGGACCGCTCAACGGGACGGCCGAGATGACCGTGCTGCGCTGGGACCCGGACCGGCGCCGGATCGTCGACTACCGGCTCGTGCAGGTCCGCCCCGACGCGTCGGCGTCCGTCAGCCCGTGGCTGCAGTGGCCCGTCCCGGCGCCGACGCCGTCGCCCCGCGGAGGGACGAATCACCCTTCTCCGATGTGACCGGCGTCACTTAGGGTGGGGGCACGCGAGTGGGGCCATGGTCGTGGCACACCGCCTCCCCTCGCACCAGCCGAACGTGCGCTGAGGGGGGAAGGCGTGGGAGGACAGGTGGACCGTGCGCCGGCGCGGACCCGGGGCCGTCGGGCGGCGGCCGTCGTCGCGGTCGTGCTCGCGGTCGTCGCGTCGGTGCTGGTGGGCGCGGTGCCCGCCGGTGCCGCGTCGGGTCAGGACCGGTTGCTCGCGGGGGAGGCCCTCGACCCGGGGCAGGGGCTCGTGTCGGCCGACGGGACGCAGACGCTCGTCGTCCAGCCCGACGGCGACCTGGGCCTCTACGACGCCGAGGGCGTACCCCGCTGGACGGCCGGCACCGCGACACCCGGGGCGCGCCTCACCGTGACCCCCGAGGGCGACGTCGTGCTGGTCGCGCCCGACGGCTCGACGGTGTGGAGCACCGGCACGGCGGGGACCGCCGGGGCCGCGTTCGTCGTGCGGGACGACGGCGACGTCGTCGTCGAGGCGCCCGACGGCTCGGTCGCGTGGGAGTCCGGCACGGCCGTGCTGCCGTCGATCCTGCTGCCCGGTGGCGAGCTCCACCCGGGGGACGCCCTGACGTCGCCCGACGGCCGGCACACGCTCCAGGTGCTCGACGACGGCGACGTCGTGCTGCTCGGACCGGACGCGTCGACCCGGTGGTCCGCCGGCACGCACGAGCCGGGCTCGTCGCTCGTCCTGCGCGAGGACGGCAACCTCGTCGTGACCGACACCGACGGCCGGCGTCCGTGGCGGACCCGGACCGCTGGGCACCCGGGCGCGACGCTCGTCGTCCAGGACGACGGCGACGTCGTGCTGTGGGACCCGGACGGCACGCCGCTGTGGTCGTCGCAGACCGCGATCGGGCCGTCGCAGCTCGCCGCGGGCGCCCCCCTGGCCACCGGGCAGGAGCTCGGGTCGTCGGACGGGCGGCTGCGGCTGCGGCTCGACGAGGCCACGCTCGCGCTCAGCTACGACGGCCGCCCGGTATGGTCCGCGCCCGCGGCGACCGACCCGGGGGCGAGGCTCGTCGTCCAGGACGACGGGAACCTCGTGCTGTCCGCCGCGGACGGCACCCTGCTGTGGTCGACGGGCACGAGCGGCGGCCCGGGGTCGTCGGTGCGGCTCGAGGACGGCGCGGTGCTGCTGCTCGCGGCGACGGGTCAGGAGCTGTGGCGCGTCGACGTGCCCGCCGAGCTGCTCGTCCGGCGCGCCGAGCTCGCGACCGACTGCACCGCCGTCGACGCACCCGTCCCGCAGTCGGACACGGTCGTGACGTCCACCGGCGTCCGGGTGCACCCGTGCCTCGCCGCCGCGGTCGACGAGCTCATGCTCGCCGCGCGCGCCGAGGGGATCGACCTGCACGCGTGGGGCTGGCGCAGCGGCGAGCAGCAGATCGCGCTGCGTGCGCAGAACTGCAGCGCCTCGGGCGTCTGCTACCCGCCGACCGCGCCGCCCGGGACGTCACGGCACGAGCGCGGGCTCGCGCTCGACTTCACGGTGGGCGGGGGCGTCGTCCAGCACGGCACGGACGCGTACCGGTGGCTCGTCGACCACGCGCCCGCGTACGGGCTGAAGAACCTGCCGAGCGAGGCGTGGCACTGGAGCGTCGACGGGTGGTGACGGCACGGGCGCGCCCGGCGCGCGCCCTACGCTGGTCGCCGTGAGCAGCCAGCCGACGCCCCCGTTGACCGCGGTGACGCAGGACTACCTCAAGGTGGTGTGGTCGGCGCAGGAGTGGTCGACGCAGCCCGTCACGACCAAGATGCTCGCCGCGCGCCTCGGCGTGGGCGCCTCGACGGTGTCGGAGACGGTGCGCCGCCTCGCCGACGCGGGCTACCTCACGCACCAGCCCTACGGGGCCGTCGAGCTCACCGCCGAGGGCCGCCGGCACGCGCTCGCGATGGTGCGCCGCCACCGCCTGGTCGAGACGTTCCTGGTCGAGGTGCTCGGCTACGGCTGGGACGAGGTGCACGACGAGGCCGAGGTGCTCGAGCACGCGGTCTCGGACCTGTTCGTCGAGCGGATCGACGCGCAGCTGGGCCACCCCCGGCGCGACCCGCACGGCGACCCGATCCCGGGCCCCGACGGCTCGCTCGAGACGCTCGAGGCGCGCGTGCTGTGGGAGGCGGAGCCCGGCCGGTGGGCCGTCGCGCGCATCTCCGACGCCGACCCCGAGCTGCTGCGCTACGTCGAGTCGGTCGGGCTCGTGCTCGACGCGCCGGTCGAGGTCGTCGAGCGGCGCACGGTCGCCGGGGTCGTGTCGGTGCGCGCGGGCGAGGGGCCCGACGCGGGCGGCGTCGACCTGGGCGAGGTCGCGGCACGCGCGATCTGGCTGGTGCCGCAGGGCTGACGAGCGCCGGCAGGTGCGCAGCCACCGAGGACGGGCGCTGCGCGGGGGCCGCCGGCGCGACGCACCCGACGTGCGCCGCAGCCCTGCGGAGCGGCCGGTGACGTAGGCTCGTGCCACATCCCGGAGCTGACGACGGTGTGACTCCGCCCCTGTGTCGAATCGATTCGTTCGGAGGACCGCCGTGGTTCTGACCCCTGCGCGCACCCGTCTCGCGCTGCTCGCGCTCGCGCTCGGGGGCTTCGGCATCGGCACGACCGAGTTCGCGACGATGGGCCTGCTCCCCGAGATCGCCGCCGACCTGGGCGTCTCGATCCCGACCGCGGGCCACGCGATCACCGCGTACGCGCTCGGCGTCGTCGTCGGCGCGCCCGTCCTCGCGGCCCTCGGCGCCCGCGCGGACCGGCGCCGCCTCCTCCTGGTCCTCATGGTCGCGTTCACCGTCGGCAACGTGCTGTCGGCGTTCGCGCCGACGGCCGAGACGCTCGTCCTCGCCCGGTTCGTCGCCGGCCTCCCGCACGGCGCGTTCTTCGGCGTCGGTGCCGTGATGGGCACCGCGGTCGTCGGCCCGGAGCGCCGCGGACGCGCGGTCGCCGCGATGATGACCGGGCTCACCGTCGCGTGCGCCGTCGGCGTCCCGCTCAGCGCCGTCGTCGGCACAGCGGTCGGCTGGCGCTGGGCGTTCGTCGGCGTCGGCGTCATCGGGCTGGCCACCCTGGCCGCGCTCCGGGCGTGGACGCCCACACTGCCGCCGCTGCCGGGCGCGACCGTCCGCACCGAGCTCGCGGCGCTGCGCAACTCCCGGCTCTGGGTCGCGTTCGGCGCGGGCGCGATCGGGTTCGGCGGCATGTTCGCCGTCTACTCCTACGTCAAGCCGCTGCTCACCGAGGTGACCGGCCTCGACGTCGCCGTCGTGCCCCTCGTGCTCGCGCTCTACGGCGTCGGCATGACCGCCGGGACGCTCGTCGGCGGCCGGCTCGCCGACCGGTCCGTGCTCGGGACCGTCGTGGGCGGCATGGTCGCGACCATCGTCGTGCTCGTCGCGATCGCACTCGTCGGCCCGTACCCCGTGCCCGCCGTCGCCGCGATCGTCCTGCTCGGCGTGACGTCGCAGGTGCTGGGGCTGTCCCTGCAGACGCGGCTCATGGACGTGTCGCCCGCGGCGCCGTCGCTCGGCGCGGCCCTCTGCCACTCCGCGCTCAACCTCGGCAACGCGGCGGGGGCCTTCTTCGGCGGTCTCGTCATCGCGGCCGGTCTCGGCTACCTCGCGCCCGCCTGGGTCGGCGCCGGGCTCACCGCGCTCGGCCTCCTCGTCGTCCTGACGGTCGGGCGGTCCGCGCCGCCGGCCGCCGTCGGTGCAGTCCCGGGCGGCTCAGCGACGGCGACGACGGGTGCCGAAGAGCGTGCGCGTGATCTCACGCCCGAGCTGAGTGCCCGCTGACCGCAGGAACGAGTCCAGCGGGTCCGACGACGACCGCGAGGACCGGCGGGCCGCCGGACGCTCCCGGGCGGCCTCCCGCTCGCGTCGCGCCAACTCCTTCTCCGCGGCGGCCCGCTCCTTCTCCGCGGCGGCCTGCTCCTTCTCCGCCTCGGCCCGGTCGCGAGCCGCCTCCCGGTCCGCCTCGGCGCGTTCGAGCCGGGCCGTGAGCAGCTCAGCGGCCGACTCGCGGTCGACCGTCGCGCCGTAGCGCGCCGTGGCCGGGGACGCGGCGACCAGCTGTGCCACCGTCGCCTCGGGAGCCGCGTCCATCGACGCGCGCGGCGCGAGCAGCCGCGTCCACGCGACCGGCGTCGGGGCGCCGCGCTCGCCGAGCACCGTGACCACCGCCTCGCCCGTCGCGAGGTCCTGCAGGACGCGCTCGAGGTCGTAGGTCGAGGTCGGGTAGGTGCGCGCCGCCGCGCGCAGCGCCTTCGCGTCGTCCGGGGTGAACGCCCGCAGCGCGTGCTGCACGCGGCTGCCGAGCTGCCCCAGCACGTCGGGCGGCACGTCCTTGGGGCTCTGCGTGACGAAGACGATGCCCACGCCCTTCGACCGGATCAGCCGGACCGTCCGCACGACCTGCGCGAGGAAGTCGTCGGAGGCGTCGGCGAAGAGCAGGTGGGCCTCGTCGAAGAAGAACACCAGCCGCGGCTTCTCGGGGTCGCCGACCTCGGGCAGCACCTCGAACAGCTCGGCCAGCAGCCACATGAGGAACGTCGAGAACAGCTCCGGCCGGTCCTGCACGCCGGGCAGCTCGAGCGCCGACACCACGCCGCGCCCGTCCGCGGCCGTCCGCAGCAGGTCCTCCACCTCGAACGCCGGCTCGCCGAAGAACGCGTCGGCGCCCTGACCCTGCAGCGCCACGATCTCGCGGAGGATCACGCCTGCCGTCGCCTTCGACAGCCCGCCGATCCCCGCGAGCTCCACCTTCCCGTCGTCGGACGTCAGCCACTGCAGGGCTGCCCGCAGGTCCGCCAGGTCGAGCAGCGCGAGACCCTGCTGGTCCGCCCAGTGGAAGACGAGCCCCAGGCTCGACTCCTGCGTCGCGTTGAGGCCGAGCACCTTGGCCAGCAGCAGCGGCCCGAAGTCCGTGACCGTCGTGCGGACCGGGACGCCCTGACCCACGCCGCCGAGCGCGTAGAGCTCGACGGGGAACGACGCGGGCGACCAGTCCTGCCCCAGCGCGCGCGTCCGCTCCGTCAGCCGGTCCGACGCCGCACCCGTGACCACGAGGCCCGTCAGGTCGCCCTTCACGTCCGCGACGAACGTCGGCACGCCTGCCGACGACAGCTGCTCCGCCATCAGCTGGAGCGTGCGCGTCTTGCCCGTGCCCGTCGCGCCCGCGACGAGCGCGTGCCGGTTGAGCAGCCCGAGCGGCACCCCGACCCGCGCCGACGGCACCGGGGTGCCGTCCTCGACGAGCACGCCGAGGTCGAGCGTCGGGCCCGCGAACGTGTACCCCTCGCGCACGGTCCGGACGCGTTCCGGCTCGGTCGCCTCCTCGCCGCCGGCCTCCACCCCGCCCGTGTCCGGGCCGGTCCCGTCCGACGCCGGTCGCGCCGACGCGCGCGCGTCCGCAGCGGCGGCAGCGGCGGGCGTCGCAGCGTCGGCCGGGGGAGTGACGGCTGGGGGAGCGTCGGTCGCAGGAGCGACGCTCGCGGCAGCGTCGGGTGGCACGGCAGTCGTCGGCGCTCCGCCCGATCCGGCCGCTGCGCGCAACGCCGCGACCTCGGCCGCCCGCGCCTCCGCCTCCGCGCGTGCCGCGGCGGCCTCGAGCCGCACCGCCTCCGCGGCGGCTCTCGCCGCCTCCGCCTCCGCCGCGGCGAGCCGCACGGCGTCCGAGGTGTCGCCCATGGCGCGATCGTAGGAGCGGCCTGGTCGCGCCGCAGGTCCACGGGAGCGTCCACCGGGCGCGCGCACGGTGCGCGACGTGCCGCGGCGTCGGGGTGACCGGTGTGTGCGGGCGTCACGGGCGCGTCGGTAAACTCCTCGGGTGACGTCGCAGGACACCTCCGCCCCCGCCCCGACCAGCCCGTCGGGCGAGGTCCCGTTCCGCTACACCGCCGCCCTCGCGCAGGAGATCGAGCTCCGCTGGCAGGACGAGTGGCAGCGCCGCGGGACGTTCTTCGCCGCCAACCCGGTGGGTGAGCTCACCGACGGCGACGGGCGGCTCGCGCAGCCGGGCAGCAAGCCGTTCTTCGTCATGGACATGTTCCCGTACCCCTCGGGCGCGGGCCTGCACGTCGGGCACCCGCTCGGGTACATCGCGACCGACGTCGTCGCGCGCTTCCGCCGCATGCAGGGCGACAACGTGCTGCACGCGCTGGGCTTCGACGCGTTCGGCCTGCCGGCCGAGCAGTACGCCGTCCAGACGGGTCAGCACCCGCGCACGACGACCGAGGCGAACATCGAGATCATGCAGCGCCAGCTGCGCCGGCTGGGCCTCGCGCACGACCCGCGCCGCTCGTTCGCCACGATCGACCCGGACTACGTCCGCTGGACGCAGTGGATCTTCCTGCAGATCTTCGAGTCCTGGTACGACGAGGACGCGGTGCGTCCCGACGGCGGTCGCGGCGCGGCCCGTCCGGTCGCGGACCTGGTCGCGGCCTACGAGGCCGGGCGCGCGCTGCCCGCGGGCGTCGACGGCGTCGCCGACGGCGCGACGTGGGCCGACCTCGACGAGGTGACGCGTCGCCGCGTCGTCGACTCCCAGCGCCTCGCCTACGTCTCGGAGACGCCGGTCAACTGGTGCCCGGGGCTGGGCACGGTGCTGGCCAACGAGGAGGTCACGGCCGACGGGCGTTCCGAGCGCGGCAACTTCCCGGTGTTCCAGCGGAACCTGCGCCAGTGGAACATGCGGATCACCGCGTACGCCGACCGCCTCGCGGACGACCTCGAGCACATCGACTGGCCGGACAAGGTCCGCTCGATGCAGCGCAACTGGATCGGTCGCTCGCAGGGCGCGCAGGTGCGGTTCGCGGTGCAGGGCGGCAGCGAGGTCGAGGTCTTCACGACGCGTCCCGACACGCTGTTCGGTGCGACGTTCGTCGTCGTGGCGCCCGAGCACCCGCTGCTCGACGAGGTCCCGTCGACGTGGCCCGACGGCACGCACGCGGCGTGGACCGGCGGCCACCGCACGCCGGTCGACGCCGTCGCGGCGTACCGCCGGGAGTCCGCTGCGAAGACGGCCGTGGAGCGTCAGGCCGACGCGGGCCGCAAGACGGGCGTCTTCACCGGCCACCTGGCCGCGAACCCCGTCAACGGCGAGCTGCTGCCGGTCTTCACCGCCGACTACGTCCTCATGGGCTACGGCACCGGCGCGATCATGGCGGTCCCCGGCGGCGACGAGCGCGACTTCGCGTTCGCGCAGGCGTTCGAGCTGCCGGTCGTCTACACCGTCGACGCCCCCGAGGGCACGCCGGACGGCGCGCGCACCGGCGACGGCAGCATCATCCACTCGTCGAACGACGAGATCTCGCTCGACGGCCTGTCGGTCCCGGAGGCGAAAGCCGCGATCATCGCGTGGCTCGAGCAGCACGGCATCGGCGAGGGCACCGTCACCTACCGTCTGCGCGACTGGCTCTTCAGCCGCCAGCGCTACTGGGGCGAGCCGTTCCCGATCGTCTACGACGAGCACGACCTGCCCGTCGCGCTGCCGGCCGACGCGCTGCCCGTCACGCTGCCCGAGGTGCCCGACTACGCGCCGCGCACCTTCGCGCCCGACGACGCGCAGTCGTCTCCCGAGGCGCCGCTGGGCCGCAACGACGAGTGGGTGACGCTCACGCTCGACCTGGGCGACGGCCCGAAGCAGTACCGCCGCGACACCAACACCATGCCCAACTGGGCCGGGTCGTGCTGGTACTACCTGCGCTACCTCGACCCGACGAACGACGAGCGGCTCGTCGACCCCGAGCTCGAGCGCTACTGGATGGGCCCCGGCCACGGTGCGCAGCCGGGCGACTCGGTCGGCGGCGTCGACCTGTACGTCGGCGGCGTCGAGCACGCCGTCCTGCACCTGCTGTACGCCCGGTTCTGGCACAAGGTGCTGTTCGACCTCGGCCACGTGTCGAGCGCCGAGCCGTTCCACAAGCTCTTCAACCAGGGCTACATCCAGGCGGCGGCCTTCACCGACGAGCGCGGCGTCTACGTGCCCGCGGACGAGGTCGTCGAGGACGGCGACGCCTTCACGTGGCAGGGTCAGCCCGTCACCCGCGAGTACGGGAAGATGGGCAAGTCCCTCAAGAACGCCGTCACGCCCGACGAGATGTACGCCGAGTACGGCGCCGACACGCTGCGCGTGTACGAGATGTCGATGGGTCCGCTCGACCTGTCGCGCCCGTGGGAGACGCGCGCGGTCGTCGGGTCGCAGCGCTACCTGCAGCGGCTGTGGCGCAACGTCGTCGACGAGACGACCGGCGCCCTGGTCGTGACGGACGACGCGCCGTCGACCGAGACTCTGCGCGTGCTGCACCGCACGATCGCCGACGTCACCGCGGACATGGAGGCGATGCGCCTCAACACCGCGATCGCCAAGCTCATCGTGCTGAACAACCACCTCACCACGCTCGACGCCGCCCCGCGTGCGGCCGTCGAGGCGCTCGTGCTCATGACCGCGCCCGTCGCTCCCCACGTCGCCGAGGAGCTCTGGCAGCGGCTCGGTCACGACCGGTCGCTCGCGCACGAGCCGTTCCCGGTCGCCGACCCGGCCCACCTCGTCGAGGAGACCGTCACCTGCGTCCTGCAGGTCCAGGGCAAGGTGCGCGGCCGCGTCGAGGTCAGCACCGACGTCGCCGACGACGAGCTCACCGCGCTCGCCCTGGCCGACGCGGGCGTGCAGCGCGCGCTCGCCGGTCGCGACGTCCGCACCGTGATCGTGCGCGCGCCGCGCCTCGTCAACGTGGTGCCGGCCTGACCGCGACCACCGGGCGACGTGCGGGCACCCGCCCGCACGTCGCCGTGGTCACCGACTCCACGGCGACGCTGACCCCCGCCGACGCCGCCGCCTGGGGCGTCGAGGTCGTGCCGCTCGACGTCGTCGTCGACGGCGAACGGCACGCCGAGGGCGTCGACCTCGGCCCTGCCGAGCTCCTCGCCGCGCTCGGCCGCGGCGCCCGCGTCACGACGTCGCAGCCGCCGCCCGCCGCGTTCGCCGCCGCGTACGAGCGCGCCGTCGCCGCCGGAGCCCGCGAGATCGTGTCCGTGCACCTCGCGGGCGGCCTCTCCGGGACCGTCCAGGCCGCGCGCGTCGCCGCCGCGACCGTGCCCGTGCCCGTGCACGTCGTCGACTCCGGCACCGCCGGCATGGCCCTCGGGTTCGCGGTGCTCGCCGCCGCGCGCGCGGCGCGGTCGCCGTCCGCGACGGAGCCGTCGGCCGCCCGCGGCGCCCGGGTCGCGGGCGGCGTGCGCGGCTGGTGGCAGGGCAGGTTCGCGCGGCCGACGACCCCCGGCGGCGCCGAGGTCGCGGACGTCGCGCGCGCCGTCGCCGCGTCCAGCCGGGTCTGGTTCCTCGTGGACTCGCTCGACCACCTGCGCCGCGGCGGCCGGCTCGGCGCGACCGCCGCCGCGCTCGGCACCGTGCTCGGGCTGCGGCCCATCCTCACCGTCCGCGACGGGTCCGTCGTCGTCGTCGAGAAGGTGCGGACCCGTCGCGCCGCACGCGACCGGCTCGAGGCGCTCGCCGTCGCCGACGTCGCACGACGCACCTCGGCACGCGTCGCCGTGCACCACCTCCAGCAGCCCGAGCTCGCCGGCGCCGTCGCCGAGCAGGTCCGCGTGTGGGGTGCGCAGCGGGTCGTCGACGCCGTGACGTGCGACGCGGGCGCGGTGATCGCGGCGCACGTCGGCCCCGGCCTCCTCGCGATCGTCGTCGCCGACGCGTGACGCCTGGGTCCGACGCCTGGGGTCGGACGCCTGGGGTCTGATGCCTGGTGCGTGACGCCTGGTGCGTGACGCCTGGCGCCTGACGCGTGGCGTCTGACCCGTGGACGTGCCGGCGACCCGCACCGTGACACCGGTCCGGACCGGCGCTCGTCGCCGCGTCGCGTCGCGCGCGGCCGGACCCGCCCGGCGGCGGCACGTGAGCCGTCCACAGCCCGGGCGGCCGGCGTGAGTCGCACCGTGCAGGGCGACGCGGTACCCCGGACCGGGCCGACGTCCCTAGCGTCGCGGCGTGCGCAGGAACCCCGAGGACGCTCCCCGCCGACGCCTCGCCGACGTCGCGGGGCGGCCCCCCGCCGGATGGACACCGTCCCGCGACGCGCCCCTCCGGTCCGGCCGCGACGCGGCGGCGGGGTCGACCGTCACGCCGACGCGTGCGGGCGCCGCACGCGGACTCCGAGTCGTCGTACCGCCCGCCGCACGCGACGACGAGCGCCATGACGTGCCGGACGCCGAACCGACCTCGGGGCGACCCGTCGCCGCCCACGGGGGACCGGGTCTCGACGAGGCGCCCCGCTCGGCGCGCCTGTACACGGCAGCATCCGTCGGTTCGCCGTCCCGACGGGCTCCCGCGACGCGCGCGGTCCGGCCGCGCCCCACGACCGGCTGGCCGGGGGACCGCCTCCCGCCCGACCCGATCGCCGACGGCTGGGCAGCATCAGGCGCGACAGCGACGTCACCGCCCCACCTTGGCCCGCTCGACCCGGCCGGTGCGGCCTGGGCGGCGCACGGCGTGACGGTCGTGTCGCACGCGGGCCCGAGCGCGCTCGACGCGGGCGGCGAAGGCTGGGCGACGGGCGGCGCGACGTCGCCGCCGGTTCCGGACGGCGCAGCCCCCGCGCCGGGCGGCTGGGACGTCGGCGGAGCGCTCGGGCTCGTCCGCGACGGCTACCTCGCGTCCCACGGCCGGTCACCGCTCGACGGCAGCGCGGCGGCGGCTCTCGGGGAGGAGGACGACGCGCTCGCGCACCGGCGGCGCGACGCACCCCACGTCCGATGGCTCGTGTCGTGGCGCGTCGCCGCGGCAGCGGCCGTCGTCGTCGTGCTCGGGGCGGGGACGGTCGCGGTCCGTGCCTCGACCCGTGCGTCGGGACCAGCGGTCGAGATCCCGGCGCCGGCGGTGACGACGACGTCTCACGCGGCGGCGGGGAGCGGGGACGCACGAGACCGCGCGCGCACGACTGACCCCGCGGCCTCACCGTCGGCCGGGTCGGTCGTGGTGCACGTGGTCGGCGCGGTCACGGCGCCGGGCGTCGTCGGGCTGCCCGACGGTGCTCGCGTCGCCGATGCGCTCGCGGCGGCGGGCGGCGCCGCGGCGGACGCGGACCTGTCGACCGTGAACCTGGCACGCGTCGTCGTCGACGGCGAGCAGGTGGTCGTGCTGCGGGTGGGTGAGCAGCCCGCCGCACCGCTCCCGACGTCAGCAGGCGGGGGAGGCGCGTCGGCCGCGGGCTCAGCACCGGCGGGGCTCGTCGACCTCAACACGGCCGACGTCACCGCGCTCGACGCGCTCCCGGGGATCGGTCCCGTCCTCGCGCAACGCATCGTGGAGCACCGTGCGGAGCACCCGTTCACGACGGTCGACGAGCTCGCCGACGTCCGCGGCATCGGCCCCGCGCTCCTCGAGACCCTCCGCTCCTCGGTGCGCGTGTGAGAGCGCACGCGGTGAGCCCCGACGCGGGTCTGTCGGAACCGGCGCCAGGCGACCCGCACGCTGCGCGGTTCCCCCGCCGTCGCCGTGCGCCCACGGTCACGACGGTCCCTCGCAGATCGCGTGCGGATGCCGTCGCGACGCGTGACCGTGCAGCGCCGCGTCCACCGGCAGGGCTGACGGCGCCTCGGGGTTCGCGTGTCGCCACGAGCGAACGTGCGGCGCCGCGCCGCGTGGTCGACCTGCGGCTGGTGGCGCCCGCGCTCGTCGCGTGGCTCGCGGCGTGCGTCGTCGTCCGGCAGGACGCGACGACGGGACGCATGGTGGCGTGCGCGTGCGCCGCCGGTGCACTGTCCGTGTTCGCCGCCGCCGGCGTGCGGTCCGGGCGGCACACCGGTCGTACGGCACGAGCCGGGCCAGGGCCGGCGTCGTGGGGCGCGTCCGTCGCGCTGGCGCTGGTGGTCGCCGTGGCGGTGCTGGGCGCCGGGGCGGCCCACGTCGCCGCGCGCGACGCGCTCGCGGTGGGGGTGTCGGCGTCGGGTCCGGACGGGATGCCGTCCGCGGACGCGACCGCGCCCGACTCGCTCGGGACACCGGCGGACGGTGCCGCTGCGGGTGCGAAGGGCACGACGACCGTCACCGGCACCGTCGACGGTCTCGCCCGGCCGCTCGCGTCCTCGTGGCCCGGGGCGCCGCCGCGCGCCCGGGTCGACGTCCGGGTGGAGCACATGGGGTCGGGCGCCACCGCGACGGAGCGCGGCGGGTCGGTCGTCGTGCTCGGTCCGGGCAGCTGGGGAGGCGTGCGACCGGGGGAGCGGGTGGTCGTCGCCGGCCGGTGGTCCGTCCTTCCGCGGGGGGACCGCGCCGCGGCGATCCTCGTCACCGACGACGCGCCCACGGTCGTGGCGCACGCGCCGCCGCTGCACGTGGTGGCTGGGGCGCTGCGCGCGACGGTGGACCGACAGGCCGACCGGTTGCCCGGCGACGCCGGCGCGCTGCTCCCGGGCGTCACGGTCGGGGACACGGCACGTGTGCCCGACGACCTGCGCGACGCGCTGCGCGTCTCGGGCCTCACGCACCTGACGGCGGTGTCAGGTGCGCACTTCGCGCTCGTGGGCGCGCTCGTCGTCGCGGGGGTCGGTGCGCTCGGCGCGCCGCGGGCGGTACGGGCGGGAGCCGTCCTCCTGGTGGGAGGGGCACTGGTGACGCTCGTCGGAGCGTCGCCCAGCGTCCTGCGGGCCGCGGTGATGGCGGTCGTGGGGTGCGGCGGGATGCTGCTCGGCCGGCGGGCGGCCGCACCGGCCGCGCTCTCGACGTCGGTCGTCGTGCTGCTCGTCGTCGACCCCTGGCTCGCGACCGAGCTCGGGTTCGTCCTGTCGGTGCTGGCGACAGGTGGCCTCGTGCTCCTCGGCGGACCCCTCGCGGAGCGCTGGTCCACCCGTCTGCCGCGGCCGCTCGCGACCGCGCTCGCGGCCCCGGTCGCGGCGCAGGTCGCCTGCGCTCCGGTCGTGCTGCTGGTCACGCCGACGGTCTCGGTGCTCGCGGTCCCTGCCAACATGCTGGCGGCCCCGGCGGTCGCGCCGGCCACGGTGCTGGGGCTGGCGGCGGCGGTCGTCGGGACCTGGTGGCCGGCCGGTGGTGACGTCGTCGCCGGCCTCGCGGGAGCGGCCTGCTGGTGGGTCGGGACGGTCGCACGCGCGGTCGCCGGGACGCCGGGCGCGGCGGTCACGTGGCTCCCGGGCGTCCCGGGCGTGATCCTGCTGGCCGTCGCGGGCGCCGCGACCGTCCGCCTCTCGTGGCCGTCGCGCGAGCCGCCGTGAGCGTCGGCACCGTCTGGCAGGCTGTGCGCGTGCCTCCCGCCAGCCGCCGCAGCTCCGCCCGTTCCGCCGCACCGGCAGGCCCGACCTGGCAGGACGTCGAGCCCGGGCCGATCGTCCTGGTGAGCGGCCCGGAGGACCTGCTGGCCGACCGCGCCGTCGACCGGCTCATCGAGCTCGGGCGGGCGAGCGACCCGGGACTCGAGGTGACGCGCCTGGACGCCGCCGACTACACGACCGGCACGCTCACGGTCGTCACGAGCCCGTCGCTGTTCGCCGAGGACCGCCTGGTCGTGGTGGCGGGTCTGGAGCGCGCGTCGGACGACCTGATCGCCGACGTGACCGCCTACCTCGCGGCGCCTGCCGCGGACGTGGTCGTCGTCCTGCGGCACGCGGGCGGGCAGCGCGGCAAGAAGCTGCTCGACGCGCTGAAGGCGCAGCGCGTCCCGACGGTCGCGTGCGACGCGGTGAAGACCGACGGGGACAAGACGGCGTTCGTCAGTGCGGAGCTGCGGCGCGCCGGGCGTCGTGCGGACGGTCAGGCGGTGCGCGCGCTGGTCGACGCCGTCGGGAGCGACCTGCGAGAGCTCGCCGCGGCGTGCTCCCAGCTGGTCGCGGACACGACCGGGCTGATCGGTGCGGAGGTCGTCGAGCGCTACTACGGCGGGCGGATCGAGGCGACGGGCTTCCGGGTCGCCGACGCGGCCGTCGCGGGCGACGCCGGGCAGGCGGTCGCGCTGCTGCGGCACGCGCTCGCGACCGGCGTGGACCCGGTGCCGATCGTCGCCGCGCTCGCCGCGAAGCTCCGGGTGCTCGCGAAGGTCGCGGCGGTCCGCGGCCGGGGTGCTGGCGCGGTGCGCGAGCTGGGTCTCGCTCCCTGGCAGACCGACCGCGCGCTCAACGACCTGCGTCGGTGGACGCCGGAGGGTCTCGCGGCGGCGATCTCGTCGGTCGCGCAGGCGGACGCCGAGGTGAAGGGCGAGGGTCGCGACCCGCGGTTCGCCGTCGAGCGCGCCGTCCTCCGCGTCGCGGCGTCGTCCGGCACCGCCTGAAGCACCCCCGTCCGGACGGGGCCACGCCGCGCAGCACCTCCTGCCGCGCCGCGCAGCACCGTCCGCCGCGTCGCCCGATGCGGCGTGACGCGTCGTCGTACGGCGGTGCGCGACGCGTCGTCCCGACGCCGCACGTCGGCGCAGTCGTCACCCGGTTGCCGTCGTGCCCGTCACCCGGATGCCGCACCGGCAGCGGTCCCGCCCGGTCCGGCGGCAGGCTGCGTGACGTCGGACGGTCGCGATGACCCGCGCCGAGCATGCGTGCTGCCGACCGAGAGCGATGCGGCCGGCGGCGGAGGTCACAGCGTCAGCGTGACCGCCCGTCCGAGCGCGTCGCCCTGGAGCAGGCCGAACCCGAGCTCGGTGCACCGGGCGCGCCGTGCGCTGCTGGAGACGCGTTCCGCGACGAGCCGCGCCCCGAAGGCGCGCGCGACGCGGACGAGCTCGTCGCCACCGGTCTCGAGGTCCCGGCAGTCGATCTTGACGTAGTCGGCGTACCGGAGCATCGCGAGCTGGTCGCGTGACGCGACGAAGTCGTCGAGTGCGATCCGGTAGCCGGCGGCGCGGAGGCGGAGCAGCCCGTCGAGCACGTCGGGCCCCGCCTCGACGCTCTCGACGACCTCGATGACGAGCCGCCCGGCGGAGGGCGGCAACGGCAGGTCACGGACGAGGAAGGACCGGGTGACGTTGACGAACGCCAGGGCGTCGCCGGGTGGGGGACCGTCGTGGAAGAGGGCTGTGAGCACCGCCGTGGTCGCACCGTCCTGGAGGTGTGCGCTCCACCTGTCGACCCCGGCGGGCAGGCCCGTCGGCGACCGGTAGAGGTACTCGTGACCGTGCAGTCGTCCGGACGTCGTCCAGATCGGCTGCCGGGCGACCGGCAGGTGCGGCGGTGCGCTCGGCGACGGCGCGGGCATGCTCACGTCTCATGAGAGGTCCGCGCCGCCCGATCATGACGCGGTTCTCCCGGTGCTGTGACAGGTCTCACGTGCGGCTGTCACCGAGGCAGGCCCTCCGGGCCCGGGAACGCTCCCGTCAGTGGCTGACGGGACGGGCGCCGGCGCGGTCGAGGACGCCGGCCCGCTCGAGCAGGTTGCCCTGGAACAGCGAGAAGCCGAGGTCGCGCGCGTACCGCAGCGTGTCGGCGTTCTCGACGTACTCGGCGACGAGCAGCGCACCGTACGAGCGCGCGAGGTCGACGACGGGGTGGCCCTCGACGTCGAGGTCGCGGACGTCGATCTTCACGAAGTCGGCGTGGGGGAGCAGGCGCCGCTGGTCGGCGTTGCTGACGAACCCGGGGACCGCGATGCGGAACCCCTCCTCCCGCAGGCGACGGACGCCTGCGAGGACGGCGGAGTCGACGTTCACGGTGTCGGTGATCTCGATCACCAGGCGGTCGGGCCGGCGCGGGACGGCGAGGTCGCCGATGAGGTAGGCGCGGGGGCAGCGGACGAACAGGAGGCGTCCGTGCGCGACGTGCTCGAGGTCCGCGCGGCCGAACGTGGCGCCGAGCACGTGGGCCGTCGCCCGCTCGTGCTGGTAGGTGCTCCAGGAGTGCGCGGTCTGCGTGTGCTGACCGGGTGCGCGGTACGACAGCTGGTAGGCGAAGGGCCGGCCGTGGGTCGAGAAGATCCCCTGGCGGGCGACCAGCACGGGCTCGCGGCCGACGCGCCGCTCCCACTCGTCGCGGAGCGAGTCAGGGATCGCAGCCTCGACGGCTGCGGCGAGCCGCGCGATACGCCCGTCGACGTCGTCCGGTGTCATGGCATCTATGACACCACAACTCCCGGCCTGTGAACCGCTCCTCCGCGGGTGGATTTCTGCGGAGGTCGCGCGCAGGCGCACGATCGCGGCGTGCGCGCGCGGAACTTCACCCGCTGTGCTGAATCGGGGGGAACGGGAGACAGCACACCGTCCTGGCCGTCATCATTACGGTGACCACGTCCGTGCATTGCTTGACAGGAGCTTCACCATGCCTCGTCCCCTCTCGTCCGCCCTCGCGATCGTCGCGGTGCTGGCCACGCTCGGTTTCGGCGCCGGTCCGGCCCTCGCCGACGACACCGTCATCACGCCGTTCTCGGGTGGCGCGACCGGGTGCTGCCGCCAGATCGTCTGACCTCTGGACCACCCGGCGAGCGCCCGGGTGTCGACGCCCCGCGGGACGCCTCCCTGACGTCGCGGGACGACACCCGGGCACTCGCCGGGCAGAGGGTGATGCAATCGGCGACCGTCACACATACAATGACTTCCCATGACGACCATTGCTGACCGGGTACGCGAGGCCCGGCTCGCCGCTGGGCTCTCGCAGACGGCGCTCGCCGGGTCGGCCTTCTCGCCCAGCTACATCTCGCTGATCGAGGCCGGGCACCGGGAACCGACCGACTCCGCGCTCGCTGTGCTGGCCTCCAGGCTCGGGACGACCCTCGAGTACCTGCGCCACGGCGAGGACGGACCGAACGAGGCGCGGACCCGCCTCGAGATCGACTACGCACGACTCGACCTCACGCAGGGCGACGCAGCCGGAGCGCTGCGCCGGCTCAAGGCGCTGGACCTCGACGTCGTCACCCCCTCGCTGCGCGTCATGGCGCTCAGCGAGATGGCCCGCGCGCACGAGGCGGTCGGCGAGCTGGAGGAGTCCGTCGCGATCCTCGAGCCGCTCGTCGCCGACGCCCGCGCCCGCCACCACCACGTCGAGGCGGCGACGCTCGCGACGGCGCTCGTGGCGTCCTACCTCGAGGCCGGCGACCTGCACCGCAGCGTCGAGGTCGGCGAGCGCGTGCTCGTGGACCTCGAGGAGGCCGACCTCCTCGGCACCGACGAGCAGCTGCGCCTCGCGTCCACGGTGCTGTGGGCCTACGTCGAGCGGGGTGACCTGCTCTACTCGACGCACCGCGCCGCGGAGCTCATCGCGCTCGCGGAGTCGCAGGGCAGCCCGCGCGGCCGTGGCAGCGTCTACTGGAACGCCGCACTCGTCGCCGAGCAGCGTCGCGACTACGAGCTGGCCCAGCGGTACACCGAGCGCGCGCTCGCGCTGCTCTCGGAGGGCGAGCCGGACCGCGACCTGCCGCGTCTGCGCCTCAACTACGCGTGGCTCCTGCTGCGCTCGGAGCCGGCCCAGCCGCGCGAGGCGCTCGAGCACATCGAGCGCGCCGCGCCCGACCTGGCCGTGCTGGGGTCGGAGATCGAGCTCGCACGCCTCGACGTCGAGCGGTCCCGCGCGCACCTGCTGCTCGGCGACCTCGCGACGGCGGAGTCGTTCGTCAAGGCGGCGCTCGACCGGCTGGGCGACCCGCCGCGCATCGAGACCGCCATCGCCCAGCTGTCGTACGGCGACGTGCTCTACGCGCGCGGCGACAACGACGGTGCCGCGAAGGCGTACCGGTGGGCCGCGGACATGCTCGGCATGATGCAAGCGTCGCGGCAGTCCGCGGCGGCGTGGCGCGACCTCGGCGACCGCTTCCTGCGTCAGGGCGACGCCGCGGCGGCCGCCCAGGCGTTCGACCGCGCGCTGCGCGAGGCAGGCTTCCGGCCCTCCGTCCCTCTCAGCAGCTGGGAGACCTGGTCGCTGACCTGACGGATGCCGGAGACAGGTGAAGGCGTCACCCCGCAGGGGGGGTGACGCCTTCACTTATGCCCGCGGGCGGCCTGCGGCGGAGGATCGCGACGGCGGCGACGCGCAGGCGCGGCACAGCCCGCGGTCGGGTTCCCGGCGACGACGACCGCCACCGCCCGGGCCGACGGCCGCGTTCCCGGCCTCGACGGTCGGGCGTCCGGAGACGACGAAGGCGCCACCCGAGGGTGACGCCTGTCGTGGTGCGAGGGCAGGTGCCCCCGCGAGTGCCTCAGAGCGCGGCGACGGTCTTGGCGAGCGCCGACTTCTTGTTGGCGGCCTGGTTGGCGTGGATGACGCCCTTCGAGACGGCCTTGTCGAGCTTGCGCGAGGCGGCGGCGAGCGCGGTCGACGCGGCCTCCTTGTCGCCACCGGCGACGGCCTCGCGGACGCGACGCACGTGCGTCTTGAGCTCGGACTTGACCGCCTTGTTGCGCAGGCGGGCCTTCTCGTTCGTCTTGATGCGCTTGATCTGGGACTTGATGTTGGCCACGTGAGAACTCTCTGGTGTGTTCGCCGAAGCGATCTGACAGGTCGTAGAGGGCGCGCACAGCTCCGGGACTGGGGCGTGGGGACACCCGCGGAGAGGAGCTGGGCTTGTGCCCGCCGACCCGGGCGGACACGCAACTCACAATCTTAGCAGGTCACCCGGGACCCCCCAGATCCACGTCAGCGCGAGCGACGGGCCTCGGCGGCGGCGCGGGTGACCGCGTCGAAGACGGCCCGGTCGAGGACCGCACCCTCACGGCGCACCGCCGACCGCTCCAGACGGATCACGCGGTCGAGCCGCACCTCGCTGGGCCGGCGCTGCGCGTCCCACGCCCCGGTGCCGACGTCCATCCAGACCCGTCCCCAGCGCGCCCCGTCGGCCGCGTCGCGGTCGTGGTCCTTACTCGTCATGGTGAGGCCGAGCAGCGCGGTGCCGTCGCGTCCGATCAGGAGCACCGGCCGGTCCTTGCCGCGCGCGGGGTCATCCTCGTACGGCACCCACGCCCAGACGACCTCGCCAGGGTCGGGCTCGCCGTCCAGCCGGGGCGTGTACTCGACGCGCGGCCCCGCGGCCGCAGGCGCAGGACCGGACCGCCCGCGCGGCTTCGGCCGGGCGTCACCCGCGATCCCGCCCGGCGTGGACGGGACGCTCGGGCGGTGCCGGCCCGGGAGCAGCGCACCGAGCCGGCGGAGGGCGGACCCGAGGCGGCGGGAGGTCGTCACGGGCCCGACGGTACCGGCTCGTCGGCCGTTCGTCCGGGGCCCCGGGAGGCGCCGGCGCACGTAACGCGACGTTGACACGGGAGGGCTACTGTCGCGCCCATGGCGGACCTCTTCGACGACTACCCGACGGGGGCGGCCTGGGACGAGATGATCGACCCCGAGACCGGTGGCTCCCGCGCGGCGTACCGGCACCTGCACGCGGCGCTCGCCCAGCTCTCGGCCGGTGAGCTGCGGGGACGCGCGGACACGCTCGCGCGGTCGTACCTGGCGCAGGGCGTGACGTTCGACTTCGCGGGCGAGGAGCGGCCCTTCCCGCTCGACGTCGTCCCGCGGGTCGTCGCCGGCGAGGAGTGGGAGCACGTCGCGCCGGGCGTCGCGCAGCGCGTGCGGGCGCTCGAGGCGTTCCTCGCCGACGTGTACGGTCCGCAGCGCGCCATCGCCGACGGCGTCGTGCCGCGGTCGGTCGTCGTGTCGTCCGAGCACTTCCACCGGGCCGCGCGGGGGATCCAGCCGCCCAACGGCGTGCGCGTGCACGTCTCGGGGATCGACCTGGTCCGCGACGGGCAGGGCGACTGGCGGGTGCTCGAGGACAACGTCCGCGTACCGAGCGGCGTGAGCTACGTGCTGTCGAACCGGCGCGCGATGGCGCAGACGTTCCCCGAGCTGTTCGCGGCGCTGCGGATCCGCCCGGTCGTCGACTACCCGCGGCGGCTGCTCGCGGCGCTCACGGCCGCGGCGCCCGCCGGTGTCGACGACCCGACGGTCGTCGTCCTCACGCCCGGCGTCTTCAACTCCGCGTACTTCGAGCACGCGCTGCTCGCGCGGACCATGGGGGTCGAGCTCGTCGAGGGGCGCGACCTGTTCTGCGCGGCCGGCCGCGTCTGGATGCGGACGACGCAGGGGCGTCGCCGCGTCGACGTCATCTACCGACGGGTCGACGACGAGTTCCTCGACCCGGTGTCGTTCCGGTCGGACTCGCTGCTCGGCAGCCCGGGCCTCATGACGTGCGCGCGCAACGGCACGGTCACGCTCGCGAACGCGGTCGGCAACGGCGTCGCCGACGACAAGCTCGTCTACACCTACGTGCCCGACCTCATCCGCTACTACCTGGGCGAGGAGCCCGTGCTGCCGAACGTCGACACGTGGCGGCTCGAGGACCCGGGCGCGCTCGAGGAGGTGCTCGACCGACTCGACGAGCTCGTCGTGAAGCCCGTCGCGGGCTCGGGCGGCAAGGGGCTCGTCGTGGGGCCGGCCGCGAGCCGGGCGGAGCTGGCCGAGCTGCGGACGCGGCTGGTCGAGGACCCGCGCGGCTGGATCGCGCAGCCCGTCGTGCAGCTGTCGACGATCCCGACGCTCGTCGAGGACGGCCTGCGACCCCGGCACACGGACCTGCGCCCGTTCGCGGTGAACGACGGCGACGCGGTCTGGGTGCTGCCCGGCGGCCTCACGCGGGTCGCGCTGCCCGAGGGGCAGCTCGTCGTGAACTCGTCGCAGGGCGGCGGGTCGAAGGACACGTGGGTGCTGGGCGGGGCCGTCCCCCGTCGCGCGCCGCAGGCGTCGTCCGGCCTGCCGCAACCGGTGCCGCTCGACGCGGCCGTGCCGATCGACGCCAACCCGAGCGACGTGCGCGTGCAGGTCATGCAGCAGCAGCAGTCGCGGACCGTCGACGGAGGTGCCTCGTGCTGAGCCGCATCGCCGAGTCGCTGTTCTGGATCGGCCGGTACGTCGAGCGCGCCGACGACACCGCGCGCCTGCTCGACGTGCACGTGCAGATCCTGCTCGAGGACCCGTGGGCGGAGGAGGACCTCGCGTGTCGGTCCCTGCTGTCCGTCATGGACCGCACCGCGCCGCCGCCGCACGTCGAGGTCGGCCGCGAGCACGTGCTCGACGTGCTGGCCTACGACCGGTTCGCGCCCTCGGCGATCGCGGGATCGCTCGTCGCCGCCCGCGAGAACGCGCGACGTGCGCGCGAGATCATCTCGACCGAGCTGTGGGAGTGCCTCAACACGACGTGGAACCAGCTGCCGTCGCACATGCGGCCCGCGCGGCCGCACGACTACTTCACCTGGGTCCGCGAGAGGGCGGCGGTCGTCGCCGGGATCATGGACTCCGCGACGTCCCGCGACGAGACGTGGGCGTTCATGGTGCTCGGGAGGTCGATCGAGCGCGCCGACATGACGGCCCGGCTGCTCACGACGCGCGCGCTCGCGGGGTCCGCCGGCCCGAGCTGGACGACGCTGCTGCGGTCGTGCGGCGCGCACGAGGCGTTCTTGCGGACCTACCGCGGCACGGCGTCCGACGAGCGCGCGGCCGGGTTCCTGCTGCTCGACCGGTTGTTCCCGCGGTCCATCGTCTTCGCGCTCAACCAGGCGGAGGAGTGCCTCGCGGCGCTCGAGCCCGTGACCGACCGGGCGACGGTCGACGAGGCGCGGCGCCACATCGGGTACGTCCGGACGAACCTCGAGTACCGGCCGCTGGTCGACGTGCTCGACGCGCTGCCGAAGGAGATGGAGCAGGTGCAGCGGGCGTGCTCGGCGGCGTCGGACGCGATCCGCGGTCGCTACTTCCCGTCGGGCGCGGCGACGACGTGGGTCGGGGAGGCGCTCTAGTGGCCAGGCTGAGGGTGGTCCACACGTCGACGTTCCGGTACGCCGGGCCGGTCGCGGCGTCGTACAACGAGGCGCGCATGACGCCGCTGTCGCAGGTCGGGCAGACGGTCGTCGAGACGCGCCTCGAGGTGAAGCCGCACACGTGGTGGCACGAGTACCGGGACTACTGGGGCAGCGCGGTCACGGCGTTCGAGGTGCTCGCGCCGCACGAGTCGCTCGTCATCACCGCGGAGCACCTGGTCGACGTCGCTGAGCGCGTGCCGGGACGCGCGCCGGTCGGCTGGGACGTGCTCCGCGGCCCCGAGCTGCGCGACCGGCTCGCGGAGTTCCTCGCGGACACGCCGACGACCGAGCCGCCCGACGAGGTCGTCGCGCTGGCGCACGAGGCCGCGGACGGGCTCGAGCCGGCGCAGGCCGCCGAGGCGGTGTGCCGCGCACTGCGCGACCGCGTCGACTACATCCCGGGCGCGACGACGGTGCACACCCCGGCGACGGAGGCGTGGGCCGCGGGCGCGGGGGTGTGCCAGGACATCGCGCACCTCGCCGTCGGGGCGCTGCGCGGCATCGGCATCCCCGCGCGGTACGTGTCGGGGTACCTGCACCCCCGGTTCGACGCGCCCGTCGGGGAGACGGTGAGCGGCGAGTCGCACGCGTGGGTCGAGTGGTGGACGGGCGAGTGGACGGCGTACGACCCGACCAACCGCGTGCCGGTGGGGGAGCACCACGTGGTGCTCGCCCGCGGGCGCTCGTACGACGACGTCGCGCCGCTGCGCGGGATCTACGCGGGGGCGGGCACGCAGGAGCTCGCGGTCGAGGTGCGGATCACGCGCGAGGCGTAGCGAGGTTGCCCGACGGTCGTCGCGGAGTGCCGTCGCGTCCCGGGCACGGACCGAGCCGGTGCGCGGCCCGGTCCGCGGCCGGCGTCGGGGCTTGGCGCGTCTCGGGGCCCCAGCGCGTCAGGGCGTGAGCCGGCGGCCGAGCGCGTCGTCGAGCGCGGCGCGGTCGCCGTCGACCAGGAGCCCGTCGTCGTCGGGGGAGCGTCGGCCCCACCCGAGCAGCGCGAGGTCCTGCGCCCCTGCCGTGACCGTCACGGCGGGCTCGCCGTCGCCGCCGAGCAGCCACGTGCGGCCGGCGTCCGTCGCGACGAGCGCGACGGGGGCGGGCAGCGGCTCCATGCGCCCGAGCGCTTCCTGGCGCGGCTGCATGACCGTCACGACCTCGTCGACGGTGTCGGCCCAGACCTCGGCGTCGACGTCGAGCGGGAGCCCGCCCGCGGTGCGCAGGTCCCACAGGTGCACGAGCGTCTCGTGGAGCTGGCGGCGGTGCCAGAACGACGCCGGCCCGGGACCGACGAGCGTGCTCGCGGTGGCGTCGGGCCCGAGCGCCGTGAGGGTCTCCCGGAGCTCGGCCGCGCACGTCGCGTAGAGGTCGACGAGGTCGAAAGGCCCGCGGCCGAGCGGCGTCTCGCGGCGACGGCTCGCCTGGCACGCGGCCCAGTGGTGGATCCGCGCGAGGTGGACGACGAGGTCGCGCACGCGCCAGCGCCCGCACCACGGCACGCGGGTCGTCGGGTCGACCTGCGGGATCGTCGTGAGGAACTCGTCCTGCAGGGCACCGAGGAGCCGCAGGTGGTCGAGCGAGGCGGCCACGTCCGTCGTCATGGGACCATGGTGGCGTCGACCGCTCACGCACCGTGAGGTGCGGAGCCGTCACCGACCGTCCGTCGGGCGCCACGCTGCGCCCCCCGCACCGAAACCGGGAGCCGTCCGCGTTGTCCCCGATCCCGAGCGCCGCCGCCACGTCGCGCATCCGCCCCGCGGCCACCGCGCCCGAGCTGCTGCGCAACTTCTGCATCATCGCGCACATCGACCACGGCAAGTCGACGCTGGCCGACCGCATGCTGCAGCTCACGGGCGTGGTCGACGCGCGCGCGATGCGGGCGCAGTACCTCGACCGCATGGACATCGAGCGCGAGCGCGGCATCACGATCAAGTCGCAGGCCGTGCGCATGCCGTGGGGCGTGGGCGACCAGGCGTACGCGCTCAACATGATCGACACGCCCGGGCACGTCGACTTCACGTACGAGGTGTCGCGGTCGCTCGCGGCGTGCGAGGGCGCGGTCCTGCTGGTCGACGCGGCCCAGGGCATCGAGGCGCAGACGCTCGCCAACCTGTACCTGGCCCTCGAGAACGACCTCCAGATCATCCCGGTGCTCAACAAGATCGACCTGCCGGCGGCGCAGCCGGAGAAGTACGCGGAGGAGCTCGCGGGCCTCATCGGCGGTGACCCCGCGGACTGCCTCAAGGTGTCCGGCAAGACGGGCGAGGGCGTCGAGGCGCTCCTGGACCGGATCGTCGAGCTCGTCCCCGCGCCCGTGGGCGACGCCGACAAGCCGGCGCGCGCGATGATCTTCGACTCGGTGTACGACACGTACCGCGGCGTCGTGACGTACGTCCGGGTCGTCGACGGCAACCTCAACCCGCGCGAGCGCATCGCGATGATGTCGACCAAGGCGACGCACGAGCTGCTCGAGATCGGCGTCATCTCGCCCGAGCCCGTCCCGACGCAGGGTCTGGGCGTCGGCGAGGTCGGCTACCTCATCACGGGCGTGAAGGACGTGCGCCAGTCGAAGGTCGGCGACACCGTCACGAACGCGAGCAAGCCCGCGGGCGAGGCGCTCGGCGGCTACTCGGACCCCAAGCCCATGGTCTTCTCGGGGCTGTACCCGATCGACGGGTCGGACTACCCGGCGCTGCGCGACGCGCTCGACAAGCTCAAGCTCAACGACGCCGCGCTCAACTACGAGCCCGAGACGTCGGTCGCGCTGGGCTTCGGCTTCCGCGTCGGCTTCCTCGGCCTGCTGCACCTCGAGATCGTGCGCGAGCGCCTGGAGCGGGAGTTCGACCTCGACCTCATCTCGACCGCGCCGAACGTCGTCTACGACGTCGACCTGGAGGACCGCACGACGGTCCGCGTGACGAACCCGAGCGAGTTCCCGGGCGGCAAGATCGGCGCGGTGCACGAGCCGATCGTCAAGGCGACGATCCTCGCGCCCAGCGAGTTCATCGGCGCGATCATGGAGCTCTGCCAGGGCAAGCGCGGCGACCTCCAGGGGATGGACTACCTGTCCGAGGACCGCGTCGAGATGCGCTACATCCTCCCCATGGCCGAGATCGTGTTCGACTTCTTCGACCAGCTGAAGTCCCGCACGCGCGGCTACGCGAGCCTCGACTACGAGCCCATCGGCGAGCAGACGGCCGACCTCGTCAAGGTCGACATCCTGCTGCAGGGTGAGACCGTCGACGCGTTCAGCGCCATCGTGCACAAGGACAAGGCCTACGCGTACGGCGTCATGATGGCGACCAAGCTCAAGGACCTCATCCCGCGCCAGCAGTTCGAGGTGCCGATCCAGGCCGCCATCGGCTCGCGGATCATCGCGCGCGAGACGATCCGCGCGATCCGCAAGGACGTCCTCGCGAAGTGCTACGGCGGCGACATCACCCGCAAGCGCAAGCTGCTCGAGAAGCAGAAGGAGGGCAAGAAGCGCATGAAGACCATCGGCCGGGTCGACGTGCCGCAGGAGGCCTTCATCGCCGCGCTGTCGTCCGACGCGGCAGGCTCGAGCGGCGGCAAGGACGCGAAGGACGCGAAGAAGAAGTGACCGACGCCGCCCGTCGTCGCCGCCGGTTCGCCGAGCTGCACGCCGGCCCGGCGACGTTCCTGCTGCCGAACCCGTGGGACGTCGGGTCGGCGCGGCTGCTCGTGCACGAGGGCTTCGAGGCGCTCGCGACGACGAGCTCGGGCCTCGCGTGGTCGCTCGGTACCGAGGACCAGCAGGTCACGCGCGACCAGCTGCTCGCGCACGTGCGGACCCTCGTCGCGGCCGTCGACGTGCCCGTGCAGGTCGACGCCGAGCGTGGCTACGCCGACGACCCGACCGGCGTGGCGGAGACCGTCGCGCTCCTGCACGACGCGGGTGCCGCAGGCTGCTCGATCGAGGACTACGACCCGGCCGCGGGCGCCGTCGAGCCGCTCGAGATCGCCGTCGCCCGCGTGGCCGCTGCTGCGGACGCCGCCCACCGCGCCGGGGACCCGATGGTCGTCACGGCACGCTGCGAGAACCATCTGTACGGCGTCGACGACCTCGACGACACCGTGACGCGGCTGCGCGCCTACGCCGCCGCGGGCGCCGACTGCGTCTACGCGCCCGGGCTCACGACCGTCGAGCAGATCCGCACCGTCGTGACCGCGGTCGACGTGCCGGTCAACGTCCTCGCGTGGCCCGACGGCCCGACGGTCGCCGAGATCGCCGCCGCGGGTGCGCGCCGGGTGTCCGTCGGCGGGGCGCTCGCGTCCGCCGCCTACGGCGCGCTCGTCGCCGCCGCGCGCGAGCTGCGTACGGACGGCACCACCACGTTCCGTCGGCGCGGCCTCACGTCCGCCGACCGTGAGGCGTTCCGCTGATGGCCCCCGCGCTGCCCGACGGCGACGCCGCCCCCGACGACGGCGCCCTGCCCGCCTCCGTCGTCGCCGGGGCCGAGAGGCGCGCGTTCGGCGTCTACCTGCACGTCCCGTTCTGCACCGTGCGCTGCGGGTACTGCGACTTCAACACCTACACCGCGACCGAGCTCGGGGGAGGCGCCAGCCAGTCGTCGTACGCGTCGACGGCCCTCGCCGAGATCGACCTCGCCGGGCGCGTGCTCGCCGCAGCCGGCCTGCCCGCACGGCCCGTCTCGACGGTGTTCGTCGGCGGCGGGACGCCCACCGTGCTCCCCGTCGACGACCTCGCGCGTCTGCTGGGCGGTGTCCGCGACACGTGGGGCCTCGCGTTGGACGTCGAGGTGACGACCGAGGCCAACCCCGACTCCGTGACACCGGAGTCGTTGGCCGCGCTCGCGGCGGCCGGCTTCACGCGTGTCTCGTTCGGCATGCAGTCCGCGGTGCCGCACGTCCTCGCGACGCTCGACCGCACGCACGACCCGCGCCGCATCCCCGACGTCGTCCGCTGGGCCCGCGACGCCGGCCTCGCGGTCTCGCTCGACCTCATCTACGGCACGCCCGGCGAGTCCCTCGACGACTGGCGCGCGAGCGTCGAGACGGCCCTCGCGACCGGCGTCGACCACGTGTCCGCGTACGCGCTCGTCGTCGAGGAGGGCACGCGCATGGCCGTCCAGGTCCGCCGCGGCGACCTCCCGCCGACGGACCCCGACGACCAGGCCGCGAAGTACGAGCTCGCGGACGACCTGCTCGCCGCGGCGGGGCTCGGCTGGTACGAGGTCAGCAACTGGGCCCGCACGCCCGCCGACGCGTGCCGGCACAACCTCGCGTACTGGCGCGGCGACGACTGGTGGGGGATCGGTCCGGGGGCGCACAGCCACGTCGGGGGCGTGCGCTGGTGGAACGTCAAGCACCCGCGGGCGTACGCCGACCGGCTGGCCCGTGGGCTGAGCCCCGCGGCGGGACGCGAGACCGTCGACGGGGAGTCGGCGGCTCTCGAGCGCCTCATGCTCGGTGTCCGCACGGCCGAGGGCCTGCCGATCGCGGACCTCCCGGCCGGCGCGCGCCGCGAGGTCGCGGGCCTCGTCGCCGACGGCCTCGTCGACGGTCGCGCCGCGCTCGCCCGACCTGCCGCGGGGTCGTCGACGCCCGGCGGGCGGATCGTCCTGACGCGTCGTGGGCGCCTCCTGGCTGACGCCGTGGTGCGGACGCTCGCCGCCTGACCAGCGACGCGTCGCCGCGGCGACGGCCGTCGTCGCCCGTCGCCCGACGCGACGAGGGCGCCACCCGTGGACCGGGTGACGCCCTCGTCGTGAGGTGCTGCGGTGTCAGCTGACCATGCGGATGGTCATCGGGTACCGGTACCACTCCCAGCGGCTCGTGGCGACGGCGGCCAGGATGCCGAAGACGAGCTGCACGACCCACACGGCGAGGATGAGCAGCACGCCGATGCCGATCACGCTGAGGATGCCGCCGACCACGTACGCGATGAGGAGCGTGAGCTGGAAGTTCAGCGACTCCTTCGCGTGGTGCTCGAGGAACGGGCCGCGGCCGCGGAACACGAGCCAGATGACCAGCGGGGCGATGAAGCCCACGCCGACCAGCGGCAGGAGGTGGCCGACGATCGCCCACGTCTTCTCGTCGTCCGGCCGCAGGGGCGCCGCGGGCTGCGCGTAGCCGGCCGGGGAGCCCTGCGGGGCGCCGGTGTAGGGCTGCTGGGCGCCGTACTGCGCGCCGTAGGGCTGCTGCGCACCGTACGGCTGGCCGGCGGGGTCACCCGCGGGCTGGCCGGGGGTGGCGTTCGGGTCGGGCTGCTTGGCCCACGGGTCGGGCTGCGGGGTGGTCATCGCACGAGCTCCAGCGAGAAGGGGTAACGGTACGAGCCGCCCTTGTTGACGGCTACGGCTGCGAGGATCGACAGGACGAGGCTGATGATGCCGATGCCGATGATCGCGATCCAGCCGATCACTCCGATGGCGGGCAGGTTCTCGACGATCTTGGCGACGACGAGACCCACCAGCAGCGTGAGCTGGAAGTTGAGGGCGACGCGGGCCTGCTCGGCCGCCTGGCCGCCGCGCTCGCGGTGCACGAGCCAGATGACGAGCGCCGGGACCCACCCGATGAAGAAGTAGGCGAGGATCCCGCCCAGGTGCGCGAGGGTCGCCCACGTGCGGGTCTGGTCCGCGCCGGACGGGTGGTGGGCGGGCTGCTGCTGGTACGACATCGCGCTCCTCGTGCAGGGGCCGACCGGCGCGGGGCCGGCCGGGACGGGGCGGGCCTGGTGGCCGCGTGCCTCCCCACGTCAGGGGCGGGGAAGGCAGCGCGAGCCTACCGACCCGGGGGGACGCGCGCCCAGGTTCACCCGGAGGTGAGATGTCCGGTACGCGTGGTTCCTTGACACGCCGTGCGCCGCGCCGATTCGATCCGACTGGGCGACTCGGCCCGCGACAGGAGGCGACGCATGAGCGAGAACCCCGGCGGAGAGCGCCGCGACGACGACCAGCGGCCCGACGTGCCGCTCGACAAACCCACGCCCGCGCAGCCCGACGCGCCGCCGCCCGCCGGCGGCACGTACCCGCCGCCGCCCGCCCCGGCGCCCGGTGCCTACCCGCCGCCGCCCGCCCCCGGCGGCTACCCGCCGCCGCCCGCCCCCGCGCCCGGCAGCTACCCGCCGCCGCCCGCCGCGCAGGGCTCCTACCCGCCCCCGCCGTCCGGGGGGCCCGGGTACGGCCAGACGCCCCCGCCGGGCGGCTACCCGCCGCCGTCGACCGGCTACCCGCCCGCGGGCTACCCGGCACAGGCCGGCTACGGGGCGCCGTCGGCCACCGCGCCCATCGGCGAGTCGCTCCAGTACGGCTGGCAGAAGTTCACGACGAACGGCGGCGTCTTCGTCGCGGCCACCCTGATCTGGCTGGCGATCGCGGCGGTCGTCGTCTTCCTCGTGACCCTCGTGTTCGGCGGGCTGTCGGCGCTCGCGGACCCCGACGGCGACGGTGTGTCGAACGGGATGGGGCTGGGCTTCTCGTTCGGCTTCGTCGTCATCTACACCGTCGCGTGGCTGGTGGCGTACCTCGTCCAGGCCGCGTTCGTGCGCGTGTCGCTCAACCTCACGTACGGCCGCCCGGTCGCGCTCGGCGACTTCTTCCGGTTCGAGAACTCGGGCCCGGTGGTCCTGACGGCGCTGCTGCTCGCCGCGGTCAACCTGGTCGTGGGGCTCGTCGTGTGGATCCCGGTGGTCGGCTGGCTGGTGAGCGTCGCCGCGAACCTCCTGGTGCTGTTCACGCTGTGGTTCGTCATCGACAAGCAGCTGAGCCCGGTCGACGCGCTGCAGTCGAGCATCCGCCTCGTCACCTCGAACCTCGCGACGACGATCCTGTTCTACCTGGTGGGCGGCGCGATCATCTGGGCGGGCGCGATCCTCTGCGGCGTCGGCCTGCTGGTCGCCGTCCCCGTCGTGCTCGTCGCGACGTCGTACCTGTACCGCCGCCTGCTCGGCGAGCCGATCGCGCCCTGATCGCGCCATGACCGCGCGCCACGAGCGTGCGACGCCTCGCCCGGGACCGCGCCGGGCGGGGCGCCGTCATGCCGTGACGAAGTCGATGAGCTCCTCCACCCGGCCGAGCAGGCTCGGCTCGAGGTCGGCGTAGGTGCGGACGGTCCCGAGGATCCGCTTCCACGCGTGCGCGACGTCGGCCTGGTCCGCGACGGGCCAGCCGAGCTCGCGCAGGATGCCGTGCTTCCACTCGGTGCCGCGCTCGATCGTCGGCCAGCGCTCGAGCCCGAGGCGCTGCGGGCGGACGGCCTGCCACACGTCGACGTACGGGTGCCCGAGGACGAGCACGGTCCCGGCGGGCGCGGACCGCGTGACCTCCGCGGCGATCCGGCTCTCCTTGGACCCGGGCACCAGGTGGTCGACCAGCACGCCGAGGCGGCGTCCGGGGCCGGGCGCGAACGCGCGCACCGCGTCGGGCAGGTGGTCGACGCCGTCGAGCAGCTCGACGACGACGCCCTCGAGGCGCAAGTCGTCGCCCCACACCTTCTCGACGAGCTCGGCGTCGTGCTTGCCCTCGACCCAGATGCGGCTGCCGCGCGCGACGCGGGCCTGCGCGCCGCGCACCGCGCGCGACCCGGAGGCGGTCCGGGTCGGGGCGGCCGGTGCGCTCGCGCGGACCGGGGCGGTGAGCGCGACGGGCTCGCCGTCGACCCAGAACCCCGGTCCCAGCGGGAACGTGCGCGACCGGCCGCGCCGGTCCTCGAGGACGACGACGTGCATGCCGCCCGACTTCTCGACGCGGACGACCGCACCGACCCACCCCGTCGTCACCTCCTCGACCACGAGGCCGACGTCGGCGGCCTGCGGCCGTGACGTGCGGGCCGGGCGGTGGTGGGAGGAGCCGGAGCCCCCGAGCACGTCCGAGCCGTAGCGGTCCTGAGTCACGCGCGGCACTCTAGGGCGCCGGTGCACGCGCCGTCGGCACGTCGGGGGCGCGGCGTAGGATTGGCACTCGTGCACGGCGAGTGCTACCCGTGGCCGCATGGCCCGGGACCGACGCGGGGGAGGCGAGAGTGAGCGAGGACCGTCGGCTGGACGTGCTGCGCGCGATCGTCGAGGACTACGTCGCGACGCGTGAGCCGGTCGGGTCGCGCGCGCTCGTCGAGCGGCACGCGCTGGGCGTGTCGCCCGCGACGATCCGCAACGACATGGCGGCGCTCGAGGACGCCGGGTACATCGCGCAGCCGCACACGTCGGCCGGACGCGTCCCGACGGACAAGGGCTACCGCCTGTTCGTGGACCGGCTCACGACGGTCAAGCCGATGTCCGCGGCCGAGCGGCGCGCGATCGGCGAGTTCCTCGACCACGCGGTGGACCTCGACGACGTCGTCGACCGCGCGGTGCGACTCATCGCGCAGCTCACCGGGCAGGTCGCGGTCGTGCAGTACCCGTCGCTGCGGCGCTCGGCGCTGCGGCACGTCGAGCTCGTCACCGTCGGCGCCCGGCACCTGCTCGTCGTCCTCATCACGGACACGGGCCGCGTCGAGCAGCGCACGCTCGAGCAGGACCACGACGTCGACGAGGCCGTCGTGGCGCAGCTGCGCGCCCGCCTCAACGTGGCCGCGACCGGTCGCCGTCTGTCGGAGCTCCCCGACGCGTTCCGCGAGCTGCACGACGCGTTCGCGCCGCAGGACGCGCCGCTGGTGCGTCAGGTCGTCGCGCTGGTCGAGGAGACGCTGGCGCAGGAGAGCGAGGAGCGCGTCGTGCTGGCCGGCACCGCGAACCTCGCCCGCGGCGGCGGCGTCGACTTCGCGCACTCGATCGGCCCGGTGCTCGAGGCGCTCGAGGAGCAGGTCGTCCTGCTGCGCCTGCTGTCCGAGATGGCCGAGGACCAGGCCGCGGTCAGCATGCGGATCGGGCGCGAGACGCAGCACGACGGCCTGCTGGAGACGAGCTTCGTCACGACGGGCTACGGCGACGAGAGCGGTGCGGTCGTCGCCCGCGTCGGCTCGCTCGGCCCGTTGCGCATGGACTACCCCGGGACGATGACCGCCGTGCGCGCCGTCGCCCGCTACCTGACCCGCATCCTCGCCGGATGAGCCCGCTGCGGCGTCCCCGGCCCGTCCCCACCGCGTGCCTGAGCACAGGAAGCGAGCGCACCCTCACGTGACCGACTACTACGAGATCCTCGGCGTCCCGCGCGACGCGTCGCCGGAGCAGATCAAGAAGGCGTACCGGAAGCTCGCGCGCGAGCACCACCCCGACGTCGCCGGCAGCGACTCCGCGTCCGAGGAGCGCTTCAAGGACGTCTCCCGCGCGTACGACGTGCTGTCCAACCCCGAGAAGCGCCGCGCGTACGACCTCGGTGCCGACCCGGCGTCGCCCGGCGGCGGCATGGGCGGCGGCTTCGGCTTCCAGGACATCTTCGAGACGTTCTTCGGCGCGGCCGCGGGTGCGGGCGCGCAGCGCGGACCGATTCCTCGCGCGCGTCGCGGCCAGGACGCGCTCGTGCGCCTCGACCTCGACCTCACCGAGGTGACGTTCGGAGCGCACAAGGAGGTGCCGGTCGACACGGCCGTGCTGTGCCCGACGTGCGGCGGCTCGTGCTGCCGTCCCGGCACGTCGCCGCGCACGTGCGAGGTCTGCCACGGCCGCGGGTCGGTGCAGCGCGTCGCGCGGTCGTTCCTCGGCCAGGTCATGACGACGCAGCCGTGCGCCGCGTGCCACGGGTTCGGCACGGTCATCCCCGAGCCGTGCCCCGAGTGCTCGGGCGAGGGCCGGGTGCGGTCGCGCCGCACGCTCGGCGTCGACGTGCCCGCGGGCGTCGACACGGGCACGCGCATCAAGCTCACGGGACAGGGCGAGGTCGGCCCGGGCGGCGGCCCCGCGGGCGACGTCTACCTCGAGGTGCACGAGCGCAAGCACGACACGTTCGTGCGCCGCGGCGACGACCTGCACGCGACGCTTCAGGTGCCGATGACCGCGGCCGCGCTGGGCACGACGCTGCAGCTCGACACGCTCGACGGCGAGCGCGAGGTCGACCTGCGCCCGGGCACGCAGCCCGCCCAGGTCGTCACGCTCAAGGGTCTCGGCGTCGGCCACCTGCACGCGGGGGGCCGCGGCGACCTGCACGTGCACGTCGAGGTGCAGGTCCCCACCGCGCTCGACGACGAGCAGGTCGAGCTGCTGCGGCGGCTCGCGGTGCTCCGCGGCGAGGAGCGCCCGGAGTCGCGGCTCGCGAGCGCGAGCAGCGGCGTGTTCGCGAAGCTGCGCGACAAGCTCTCGGGCCGCTGAGGTGAGCGCACCCGTCTTCCTCGCGGAGCCGGGGACGCTCGTCGGCGTGGCCGCGGGCGGCGCGTACCTGCTCGACGGCTCCGAGGGCCGGCACGCGGGCGTCGTGCAGCGGCGCGGGCCGGGGGAGCGGGTCGACGTGGTCGACGGCGCCGGGGTGCGGCTGGTCGGCGTGGTCGAGTCCGTCGGCGGCGAGGGGGTCCACCTGCGCGTCGACGACGTCGTCGTCGAGCCCGCCCCCGACGTCGCGCTCGTCCTCGTGCAGGCCCTGGCCAAGGGCGACCGCGACGAGATGGCGATCGAGGCGGCCACCGAGGTCGGCGCCGACGGCGTGCTGCCGTGGCAGGCCGACCGGTCGATCGTCGTCTGGCGCGGCGAGCGCGCCGCCAAGAGCCGCGCGCGCTGGCTCGGGACCGTCCGGGCGGCCGCGAAGCAGTCCCGGCGGGCGCGCGTGCCCGAGGTCGGGACGGCCGTCGACTCGCGCGCGCTCGCGCAGCGGGTGCGGGCGAGCGTCGAGGCCGGCGGCGCCGCGCTCGTGCTGCACGAGGAGGCGGCGCTGCCGATCGCCGACGTGACGCTGCCGGGCGCGGGGACGGCGGCGCGCGAGTGCCTGGTGGTCGTCGGGCCGGAGGGCGGCATCGGCGACGACGAGCTCGCGCGGCTCGTGGACGCGGGCGCGGTCACGGTCCGGCTCGGGCCGCACGTCCTGCGCACGTCGACGGCCGGGCCGGTCGCGCTCGCGCTCCTCGCCCAGCGCCTCGGCCGCTGGTCCTAGCCCTCGTCAGCGCACGTCGGCGACCGTCTCGGCGACCGCCGCGCGGCCCGCCTCGAGGCGCGCGACCGGGACACGGAACGGGGAGCAGGACACGTAGTCGAGGCCCGCGTCGTGGAAGAACCGGATCGACTCCGGGTCGCCGCCGTGCTCGCCGCACACGCCGAGCGTCAGGTCGGGCCGGGCCGCGCGGCCCTGCTCGACGGCGATCTGCACGAGACGCCCGACGCCGAGCGCGTCGATCGTCTCGAACGGCGACACCGTGAGGACGCCGTTGTCGGTGTACTGCGCGAAGAAGGCGCCCTCGACGTCGTCGCGCGAGAACCCCCAGGTGGTCTGCGTGAGGTCGTTGGTGCCGAACGAGAAGAACGCGGCCTCCTGCGCGATCCGGTCGGCGGTGAGCGCGGCGCGGGGCAGCTCGATCATGACGCCGACGGGCAGGTCGAGGTCGACGCCGCGCTCGGCACTGACCGCGGCCATGATCGTGCGGGCCTCGTCCTTGACGAGCCGCAGCTCCTGCACCGATCCGACCAGCGGCACCATGATCTCGGCGCGCGGGTCACCGCCGGCGGCCCGGCGCTCGACGACGGCCTCGCAGACCGCCCGGATCTGCAGCGCGAACAGGCCGGGCACGACGAGGCCGAGCCGGACGCCGCGCAGGCCGAGCATGGGGTTCGCCTCGTGCATGCGGCGGACCGCCGCGAGCAGCCGCTCGTCGGACGCGGCGTCCTCGCCCCGCTCGTGTGCGAGCGCGACGCGCACCGACAGGTCGGTGAGGTCGGGCAGGAACTCGTGCAGCGGCGGGTCGAGCAGGCGGATCGTCGTGGGCAGCCCGTCCATCTCACGCAGGAGCCCGACGAAGTCCTCGCGCTGGAGCGGCAGCAGGGCGTCGAGGGCCGACTGCCGCTCGCCGTCGTCGGACGCGAGCACCACGCGCTCGACGAGGACGCGCCGCTCGCCGAGGAACTGGTGCTCGGTGCGGCACAGCCCGACGCCCTGCGCACCCAGCCGGCGGGCACGTGCGGCGTCGGCTGCGGTGTCGGCGTTCGCGTGCACGTGCAGGCGGCGGACCGTGTCGGCGTGCGTGAGCAGCCGGTCGACGGACCGCACGAGCTCGCGCGTGTCGTCGTCGGGCGCGTGGTCGAGCGCGGCGTCGAGCCCTTCCTCGAGGTACCGGCTGACCGGTGACGGCTCGACGGGCACCTGGCCCAGGAACACCTCGCCCGTGCCGCCGTCGATCGCGAGGGTGTCGCCCTCGCGCACGACGTGCCCGTCGACGCGGAACGAGCGCGTGACGAGGTCGATGTCGACGGCCTCGGCCCCGACCACGCACGCGCGGCCCATGCCGCGCGCGACGACCGCCGCGTGCGACGTCTTGCCGCCGCGCGCGGTGAGCACGCCGACCGCGGCGATCATGCCGCCGAGGTCGTCGGGGTTGGTCTCCCGCCGGACCAGGACGACGTCCTCCCCGAGCGCGGCCCTCTGCTGCGCGGTCGCGGAGTCGAACACGGCCGCACCGACGGCTGCGCCGGGCGACGCGGCCATCCCGCGCGCGAGCAGCGTGCGGTCGTCGGACACCGCGAACTGCGGGAAGAGCAGCTGGGACAGCTGCGCCCCCGAGACCCGCGCGAGCGCCTCGTCGAGCGTGATGAGGTGCTCGTCGACCAGCTGCGTCGCGATGCGGAACGCGGCCGGCGCGGTGCGCTTGCCGACCCGCGTCTGGAGCATCCACAGCTTGCCGCGCTCGATCGTGAACTCGATGTCGCACAGGTCGCGGTAGTGGGTCTCGAGCTGGCGCATGGCGCGGCGCAGGTCCGCGTAGGCACCCGGGTCGCGCTGCGCGAGGTCCTCGAGCGACAGCGTGTTGCGGATCCCGGCCACCACGTCCTCGCCCTGCGCGTTCGCCAGGTAGTCGCCGTAGTTGCCGGTCTTCCCGGTCGCGGGGTCGCGCGTGAACGCGACACCCGTGCCCGACGTCGGGCCGAGGTTGCCGAACACCATCGGCACGACGTTGACGGCCGTGCCGAGGTCGTCGGGGATGCGCTCCTTGCGGCGGTACAGGCGCGCGCGCTCGGTGTTCCACGAGCCGAGCACGGCGACGATCGCGAGGTCGAGCTGCTCGCGCGGGTCCTGCGGGAACGGCGACCCCGTGTGCGTGCGCACGATCTCCTGGAACGTGCCGACGAGCTCGCGCAGCGCGTCGGCGTCGAGGTCCACGTCCGAGGTCACGCCGCGCGCCGCCTTCGCCGCGTCCAGCGCGTCGGAGAACAGCGCGCCGTCGATGTCCAGCACCGTGCGGCCGAACATCTGCACCAGCCGGCGGTAGGAGTCCCACGCGAACCGCTCGTCCCCGCTGAACCGCGCGAGCCCGTGCACGGTCGTGTCGTTGAGCCCGACGTCGAGGACGGTCTCCATCATCCCGGGCATCGAGAACTTGGCCCCCGACCGCACCGACACGAGCAGCGGGTCGTCCGGGTCGCCGAACCGCCGCCCGAGGGTGTCCTCCATCTTGCGCAGCGCCGTGGTGACCTCGACCGCGAGCTCGCGCGGGACCGCGCCCGTGCGCATGAACGCGCGGCACGCCTCGGTCGTGATGGTGAAGCCCGGCGGCACCGGCAGACCCAGGCGGGTCATCTCGGCGAGGTTCGCGCCCTTGCCGCCCAGGAGGTCCTTCTGGTCCTTGTCGCCCTGCGTGAAGTCCCACACGTACGTCGCCACGGCGCACCTCCGCGTGCGGCCGGGCGCCCTCACCCGGCCTCCCACCGGCCAGTCTGTCCCCGTCCACGCCCGCCGCGCAGCACCAAGGTCCCGGGTTGGCCCGCGGGAATGCGCTCGGCGGACGCGCGCACGGCGTCGGTAGACTGGGACGACCACCCGACCGCGTGCGACGCGCCCGACGCGCCCCGCGACCGCCACCGAAGGAGCGCACGGCGCACGCCGACCCATGACGCAGCCCCACACTGATCCCCGCCCGGCCGGTGCGCACGCCCGCGTCGAGCACCGCATCACCGTCCCGGCCGACGTCTCGATGGTCGAGCTGCTGGGCCTGCGCGACGAGGTGCTCCGCGCCATCGAGTCCGGCTTCACCACGGTCGACGTGCACGTCCGGGGCAACGAGGTCACCCTCGCGGGTCCCGCGGGCGACGTCGCCCTCGTGGCGCGCCTGGTCGACGAGCTCGTCGAGATGGCCGCCGCCGGCACGCCGCTCACACCCGACGTCGTGTCCCGCTCCGTCGCGATGCTGGCCGAGGGCTCCACGGCCCGCCCCGCCGACGTCCTGACGTTCAACATCCTCACTGCGCGGGGCCGCACCATCCGGCCGAAGACCGCGGGCCAGAAGGAGTACGTCGACGCGATCGACCGGCACACGGTCACGTTCGGCATCGGCCCCGCCGGCACGGGCAAGACGTACCTCGCGATGGCGAAGGCCGTGCAGGCGCTGCAGGCCCGGCAGGTCAACCGGATCGTGCTCACGCGTCCCGCCGTCGAGGCGGGGGAGCGGCTCGGGTTCCTGCCCGGCACGCTGTCCGAGAAGATCGACCCCTACCTGCGCCCGCTGTACGACGCGCTGCACGACATGGTCGACCCGGAGTCGATCCCGCGGCTCATGGAGGCCGGCACCGTCGAGGTCGCGCCGCTCGCGTACATGCGCGGCCGCACCCTCAACGACTCGTTCATCATCCTCGACGAGGCGCAGAACACGTCCGTCGAGCAGATGAAGATGTTCCTCACGCGCCTCGGGTTCGGGTCCCGCGTCGTCGTCACGGGCGACGTCACGCAGGTCGACCTGCCGTCCGCGACGACGTCGGGCCTGCGGGTCGTCGAGAAGATCCTCGAAGGCGTCGACGACGTGGCGTTCTGCCGCCTGTCGTCCGCCGACGTGGTCCGCCACCGGCTCGTGAGCGACATCATCGACGCGTACGCGCGCTGGGACAGGGACGGCAGCCGATGAGCATCGAGGTCAACAACGAGTCCGGGTTCGACGTCGACGAGGCCGAGTTCGCGGCGCTCGCGCGGTTCGTGCTCGACGCGATGCACGTGCACCCGCAGACCGAGATGTCGATCATGCTCGTCGGCACCGACGTCATGACCGACCTGCACGTCAAGTGGATGGACGAGCCCGGCCCGACCGACGTGCTGTCCTTCCCGATGGACGAGCTGCGCCCCGGCCGCGAGGGCGAGCCGACGCCCGCCGGCCTGCTGGGCGACGTCGTGCTGTGCCCCGAGGTCGCCGCGCAGCAGGCGCGCGCCGCGGGCCACTCCACGGCCGAGGAGCTGCTGCTGCTCACGACGCACGGCATCCTCCACCTGCTGGGCTACGACCACGTCGAGCCGGAGGAGGAGAAGGAGATGTTCGCGCTCCAGCGACGCCTCCTGCTGACGTTCCTGGCCGGTCGATGACCGACGTGCCCGTCGGGCTGCTGGTCGCGCTCGCGGTGCTCGGCATCGCGTTCGCGGCGGCGATGTCGGCGGGTGAGGTCGCGGTCACGCGCGTCTCGCGCGCCACGGTGACCGACCTCGTCGCCGACCAGCACCCGGCCGCCGCGCGTGTGAGGCGTCTCGAGGAGCACGCGTCCCGCGTCGTCGCGGCGGCGTCGTTCGTCCGGCTGCTCGCGGAGATGACCGCGACGGTCTGCCTCACCCTCGTCGTGTCGTCGGGGTCGCTGCCGTGGTGGGCCGTCCTGCTCGTCACCGTCGGGCTCGTCGCCGTCGTGGCGTTCCTGCTCGTGCGCGTCAGCCCGCGCAGCATCGGCCGGTCGCACCCCGTGCGCACGCTGACCGTGCTGTCCCGCCCGCTGCTCGGCATCACGGTCGCGTTCGGCGGCCTCGGGCGCGCCGCGTCGTACGCCGGGCCCGCGCAGGACGAGGAGGAGCTGCGCGAGATGGTGCAGCGCGTGAGCGAGTCCGAGGCGATCGAGGACGAGGAGCGGGAGATGTTCCGCTCGGTGCTCGAGCTCGGCGACACGCTCACGCGCGAGGTCATGGTGCCCCGCACCGACATGGTCGTGACGCACGCCGACACCCCCGTCCACAAGGTGCTCGGGCTGCTGCGCCGGTCCGGCTTCTCGCGCGTGCCCGTCGTCGGCGAGTCGGTGGACGACCTGCGCGGCGTGCTGTACCTCAAGGACGTGGTGCGACGACTGAGGCTCGCGCCCGGGGTCGACGACCCCGACGCCGACGCGCTCCTCGCCGCCCCCGCCGACTCGCTCGCGCGACCCGCGGTGTTCGTGCCCGAGTCCAAGCCCGTCGACGAGCTGCTGCGCGAGCTCCAGGACGGCTCGTCGCACATGGCGATGGTCGTCGACGAGTACGGCGGCATCGCCGGCCTCGTCACCATCGAGGACGCGCTCGAGGAGATCGTCGGCGAGCTCACCGACGAGCACGACCCCACCGCACCCGAGGTCGAGGACCTCGGCGACGGCGTCTACCGGGTGCCCGCACGGCTCGGCCGTGACGAGGTCGGCGAGCTGTTCGGCCTCGACGTCGAGGACGAGGACGTCGACACCGTCGGCGGGCTCCTCGCGAAGGCGCTCGGCAAGGTCCCGCTGCCCGGGTCCGCGGGCGACATCCACGGGCTGCACCTCGTCGCCGAGGAGGCCCAGGGGCGGCGTCGCACGCTGTCCACCGTGCTCGTCAGCCTCGCCACCCCCGACGACCCCCCGACGCACACGCCCGCCGAGGGCGTGCCGACCGACCAGCACGGAGCCGCACGATGACCTTCCGCTCAGGATTCGCCTGCTTCGTCGGCCGGCCCAACGCGGGCAAGTCCACGCTGACCAACGCGCTCGTCGGCCAGAAGGTCGCGATCACCTCGGGCCGTCCGCAGACGACCCGGCACGCCGTGCGCGGCATCGTGCACCGCGACGACGCCCAGCTCGTGCTCGTCGACACCCCGGGCCTCCACCGGCCCCGCACGCTGCTCGGCGAGCGGCTCAACGACCTCGTCAAGGACACGCTCACCGAGGTCGACGTCGTCGGCTTCTGCCTGCCCGCGGACCAGCGCGTGGGGCCGGGGGACCGGTTCATCGCCGACCAGCTCGCGGAGCTCGCGCGCGACGGCCGCGGCACGCCCGTGGTCGCGATCGTCACCAAGGCCGACACGGTCGGCAAGGGCCGCCTCGCGGAGCACCTGATGGCCGTGCAGAACCTCGGCGAGTGGGCCGACATCGTGCCCGTCTCGGCGGTGTCCGGCTACCAGGTGAAGGTCCTCGAGGACGTGCTCGTCGGGCACCTGTCCGAGGGCCCCGCGCTCTACCCCGAGGGCGAGCTCACGGACGAGCCCGACAACGTCATGGTCGCCGAGCTCGTCCGTGAGGCCGCGCTCGAGGGCGTGCGCGACGAGCTGCCGCACTCGCTCGCGGTCGTCGTCGACGAGATCGTGCCCCGCGAGACCACGTCGCCCGACGCGACGCCCATGCTCGACGTGCGCGTGCACCTCTTCGTCGAGCGCGACAGCCAGAAGGCCATCGTCATCGGCAAGGGCGGTGCGCGGCTGCGCGACGTCGGCAGCCAGGCACGACGCGGCATCGAGGCGCTGCTCGGCGCGCGCGTGTTCCTCGACCTGCACGTCAAGGTCGCGAAGGACTGGCAGCGCGACCCCAAGCAGCTCGGGCGGCTGGGCTTCTGATGCTCCGACCCGGGTTCCGCGACCGCCGCACCCTGCCGCACGAGCGGCGGGGCGGTTCGCAGTACCGCGTCGTCGCGAGCACCGTGCTCGGGATCGTCGTGCTCGCCGTGCTCGGTGCCGTCATGGGCCCGCAGTGGGACCCCGTCCCGCTGGCCGACCCGATCGCGGTCGAGACGTCGGACACCGCGATCGGCGACGCCCCGCTGCTGCGGACGTACGACGTCGCGACCAGCACCGTCACCGTCCAGCTCGACGGCGCGACCGTCGAGGCGCAGATCAGCGTCCCCGTCGGCCTCGACGAGCCCGCGCCCGGCGTCGTGTTCGTGCACGGTGCCGGCACCGGCAAGTTCAGCCGGGCGTTCGTCGAGCAGGCGCGCGCGCTCGCCGCGTCGGGCATCGTCGCGATGGTCCCCGACAAGCGGCTCGACACCTACACGACGCGGCACCGCGACTACGTGCAGATGGCCGCCGACTACGAGGCGTCCGTCGAGGTCCTGCGCCGGCACGCCGACGTCGACCCCGACCGTGTCGGCGTCTACGCGGAGAGCGAGGGCGGCTGGATCGCGCCCGTGATGGCCGCGCAGGACCCGCGCCTCGCGTTCGTCGTGCTCGTGTCGTCGCCCGTCGTGCCGCCGCGCGAGCAGGCCGCCTTCGCGGTCGACTCCTACCTGCGCAACACGGGCGTCCCGCACGGCGTGTTCCGCGCGATCCCGCGCGCCGTCGGCATGTCGCTGCCGGGCGGCGGCTTCGAGTACGCCGACTTCGACGTGACGCCCTACCAGCGGCAGATGCGGCAGCCCGTCCTCGTCGTCTACGGCACGGGAGACGCGTCCATGCCGACCGTCCAGGGCGCCGAGCAGATCATCCGCGACACCGCGATCGCCGGGAACGGCGACGTCACCGTCCGCTACTACGAGGGCGCGAACCACGGGATCCGGGTGGACGGCGACGTGTCGCCGGTGTTCCTCGGCGACCTGTCCGGCTGGGTGCTCGGCCTGCCCGCGACCGGCAGCAGCGAGCCGCGCATCGCCGGCGCGCAGCCCGTCCAGACCTACGTCGCCGCACCCGTGCCCGAGCCGTGGTGGCTGCGCGACGGCGACGTCGTGCTCGGCACCGTCGCCGTCGCCGCCGGGCTGATCGTCCTGGCGCCGCTCGCCGTCGGGGGAGCGCGCACCGTCGAGGCCGTGCGCGCGCGCGTGGGTCGCCGGCGCCCGGGCACCGAGGCCGCGAGCCCGGTGCCCGTGGCGGCGCGACCGGCCCGGTTCGGCCCCGGCGTCGCGTCGCGGCTCACCGTGCTGGGCGTCGGCACGGTCGTCACGGTCGTCGCGCTCGTCGTGTACCTCGTCGCGGTCGCCCGGCTCGCGCTCGACTACGAGCGCAACGACTGGGTCGTGCAGGGCGGGTGGCTCCTGGTGCGCCTGCTCGGGGTGGGCGCCGTCGTCGCGGGCGTCGTGCTCGCCCGGCGCGTGCACCGGCTCGGCGTCGCGCACGCGCCCGTCGCCGGCGGCGTGCTGCGCGTCGTCGCGGGGTGGGCGGTCGTCGTCGGGTCGGCCGTGCTTCTTGTCGTCCTGGCCTACTGGGGCGTGTTCCAGCTCGGCATCTGACCGCTCGTCGGTCCTCGTTTGTGTGGGACCGGCCCTGGTGAGGCACCATATGCGCGGCGCCCCAAGGCGTCGTCCGGACCGAGGAGGGGGCTGCGTGCGCACGTCCTGGGGCTCGGCGACCGATCGAGGCCTCGTCCGCGAGGTCAACGAGGACGCGCTGCTCGCGTACCCGCCCGTCTTCCTCGTCGCCGACGGGATGGGCGGGCACGACGCCGGCGACCTCGCGAGCCGGATCGCCGTCGAGGAGTTCGCCCAGCTCGCGGGCCAGCTCGCCGCGACCGCCGACGACGTGCACGCGTGCTTCACGCGCACCGCCGCGCGCATCCGCGGCGAGTTCACCGGCGGGCGACGCGGCGGCACCACCGTGGCCGGGGTCGCCGTCACCGAGCACGAGGGCGGGTCGTACTGGCTCGTCTTCAACGTGGGCGACTCGCGCGTCTACCGCTGGTCCGAGGGCGTCCTCGAGCAGGTGAGCGTCGACCACTCCGTCGTCCAGGAGCTCATCGACCTCGGCGAGATCACCACCGCCGACGCCGAGCGGCACCCCGAGCGGCACGTCCTCACGCGCGCGCTCGGCACCGGCGAGCCGCCCGAGCCCGACTACTGGCTGCTGCCCGCCGGCCTCACCGACCGGCTCCTCATCTGCACCGACGGCCTCACGCGCGAGCTCCACGACGAGGACCTCGCGGCCGTGCTCGCCGCCGTCGGCGACCCGCAGGACGTCGCGACGCAGCTCGTCCAGGCCGCGCTCGCGCGGGGTGCGCGCGACAACGTCAGCGCCGTCGTCGTCGACGTCGCGACCGCGGCCGGGGCGCTCGACGACGTCCACATCACCGTGCCGCGCATCGGCGCCGACCTCGCCCCGACCCAGTGGGACGAGATGCTCAACGGGGCGACCGTGCCCCGTTCGCCCGCGCGGCCCTCGTCAACCTCCCCCGGGACGTCGGACCATGGAGGCACACTCTCGTCCGCACCCCCGACCGCTCGCGACCAGGAGACCCCGACATGAGCGTGCCCCAGTACAGCGCCGGCGAGTGGACCGCGGTCGTCCGGCCGGGGTTCGTCGCGCTCGTCGGCCCGCAGGCCGACGCCGACGTCGCCCGCGCGCTGTGGGACGCCGCGCCGCAGGGCGTCCTCGCGGTGCTCGACGTGCTCGCGCGCGACGGGCTCGCCGCGCTGCCGCCGTTCGCCGTCGCGTCCGTCGACGGCACGCGGGTGCACGTCGCCGTGCGCGGTGACGTCGACGTCGAGGTGACCGCGACCGACGGCGCCGTGCAGGTGCTGCGCGCCGGGGCCGTCCGCACGTGGTCGGAGCAGGTGCTCGAGACCGTGGGCGTGGTCGTCGCGCGCGCCGATGGAGCGCCCGACGCGCCCACGCTCCCGCTCGTCGAGGGCGTCGCGCCCGCCGGGACCGTGCGCGTGGACGTCGCCGAGGTCGTCGTGCCCGTCGTCGAGCCCGTCGTCGAGGAGGCGCAGCCGACCGCCGGCGAGCCGTCGGTCGACGACCACGCGTCGTCGCACGCCGAGGGCACCCCCGCGCCCGCCGCCGAGGTCGAGCACGTCGTCGTGGCGCCGGTCGCCGTCGAGCCGGTCGCGCCCGCGGCGGTCCCGGCGGAGCCTGTCGCGGACGAGCCTGCGGCCGTCGAGCCCGCGGCCTTCGAGCCGGTGGCGGTCGAGCCGGCGCCCGAGCCGGTGGTCGAGGCCGAGCCCGCCGCGGCGCCCGTCGCGCTCACCAAGGACACCCCGCAGGCGCAGGTCGCGGACGTCGTCGAGGAGCCCGTCACCCCGGCCGACGACGCGTGGGAGCACACCGTGCGCACGCCCGCGTCGGCGGCCTACCCGCTCGAGCCGCAGCCGACCGAGCCGCGCTACGACGTCGTCGCGGCCGCCGAGCAGTTCCTGGAGCAGCACGCGCAGCGTCCGGGTCTGGTCGACCTGCCGCCCGTGCGTCCCGTCGACCAGCCCGTGCCGCCCGCGTCGCCGGACGACCACGACGGCCTCACGATCCTGTCGTCGGACCTGGCCGCGATCCGCGACCAGCTCCCCAGCTGGGCAGCCGACGAGGTGCCCGGCCCCTTCGCGGTCCCCGCGGCGGCGGAGCCGGCCAAGCTCGTGCTGTCGACCGGCCTGGTCGTGACGCTCGACCGCGCGGTGCTGCTCGGCCGTGCGCCGCAGGTCGCGCGCGTCACCAACCGCGAGCTGCCGCGCCTCGTCACGGTGCCCAGCCCGCAGCAGGACATCTCGCGCACGCACGCCGAGGTGCGCGTCGAGGGCGACCACGTCCTCGTCACGGACCTCGACTCCACGAACGGCGTGCACGTCGCCCGGCCGGGGGAGGGCGCGCGCCGCCTGCACCCCGGCGAGCCGAGCGTCGTCGCGACCGACGAGGTCGTCGACCTGGGTGACGGGGTGACGTTCACCGTGGAGCGGGGGTCGTGACCGCACGCCGCGAAGCCTCCTCCCCGCCGCGACTGCCCGGCTACGAGTTCCTCAGGGTCCTCGGGCTGGGCGGTTTCGCGGACGTGTTCCTGTACCAGCAGGAGCTCCCGCGACGTGAGGTCGCGGTCAAGGTGCTGCTCGCCGGCAGCCTCGACGACGAGGTCCGGTCGCGGTTCCAGTCCGAGGCCAACCTCATGGCCCAGCTGTCGCACCACCCGTCGATCGTCACGATCTACCAGGCGGCGATCGCGGCCGACGGCCGGCCGTACCTCGTCATGGAGTACTGCTCGCGGCCCGGTCTCGCCGAGCGGTACCGGCAGGAGCGGATCTCCGTCGCGGAGTCGCTGCGGATCGGCGTGCGCCTCGCGTCGGCGATCGAGACCGCGCACCGCGCGGGCATCCTGCACCGCGACATCAAGCCCGCGAACGTCCTGACGACCGACTTCGGCTGGCCGGCCCTCACGGACTTCGGCATCGCCGCGACCACCGGGCACGGCGCCGGGGCGACGGTCGGGATGTCGATCCCGTGGTCGCCCCCCGAGCTGCTCAGCGAGCACCCGACGGGCGACCAGCGCTCCGACGTGTACTCGCTCGGTGCGACGGTCTACTCGCTGCTCGCGGGCCGCACGCCGTTCGAGATCCCGGGCGGCCAGAACAGCGCGCAGCAGCTCGTCGCGCGCATCGAGCGCTCGCCGCTGCCGCCGACCGGGCGCGACGACGTGCCGGTCGGCCTGCAGCACGTGCTCGAGCGCGCGATGGCGAAGGACCCCGAGCGACGGTTCTCGTCGGCCGCCGCGATGGGGCGGGCGCTCCAGGCCGTCGAGTCGGCCCTCCGCCTCCCCGTGACGCCGCTCGACCTGTCCGACGACGGCGACGAGCCGGTCGAGCCGCTGCCGGTCACACCGTCCGCGGAGCCCGAGGACGCGACCCGGGTGCGGTCGGTCGTCACGCTCGACCCGCACGCCGGTGCGCGCACGACGCCAGGTGTCCCGCGGCCGCCCGACGCCGACGAACCGACGCGGCTCCGGGGCGTCCACGTCGTGCCCCCGGACGCCCGGCCCGAGCCCCCGCGCCCGTCCGCGTTCGTCGTGCCCGACGAGCCGGCCGTCGCGACGGAGGACCAGCGTCCCGGCGCGTCACGACGCACCCGCGTGCTCGCGGGCGTCGCGGCCGCCGTCGTGCTGCTCGGCACCGTGACCGCGGTCGCGGTCGCGACGCTGTCGAGCGACCCGCCGCCGCGCACCTCACCGACGCAGGACGACCTGTCGGGCGACGCGCCGCAGGTGACGGGAGGGGTCGTGCCCGCGCCGCACTCGATCCGGGCGACCCCGCAGGCCGACGGCTCCGTCGTCTTCACCTGGGTCAACCCCGACCCGGCGGAGGGCGACCGATATCTGTGGGCGGTCCGCACCGCGACGGGCGAGCCCACGCCGCAGCTCACGGACGCACCCACGGTGACCGTGCCCGCCGAGCAGGCGCCCGGCGGCCAGGTGTGCATCGAGGTGTCGATCGTCCGCGCCGACCGGTCGTCGTCCGCGCAGCCCGCGCAGGGGTGCTCGGCATGAGCTGGCAGACGGTCCGCAGCCGCGCGACGAAGACGATGGCCGTGGTCACGCTGCCCGCCGTCGTCGCGGTCCTCGCGCTCGTCGACCAAGGTTTCCCACTCGCACGCGTCGACCTCAACGACGGCGGCGTGTGGCTCACCAACACGAGCCAGCTCAAGCTCGGCCGGTTCAACGCGCAGGTCGAGGAGCTCGACGCGGGCGTCGTCACCAGCGGCAGCACGTTCGACGTCCAGCAGGACGGCGGCGACGTGCTGCTGCTCGAGCCGACCGGCTTCTCGGTCGTGGACCCGGCGTCCGTCACGCAGACGACCGCGGTGGCCGTCGCCGGCGCCGACGTCTCCATGGCGGCCGGGACGGTCGCGGTCGCCGCGGGCGGCGACGCCTGGGTGCGCACGGTCGACCAGCTCGACCGGCTCAACGTCCCGCAGGACCCGGCCGACGCCGAGGTCGGGGACGGCGGCACGGTCGTGGTCGCGCGCAGCGGCGTCGCGCTCGCCGTCGCCGAGGACGGCGAGGTCACGCGCGTCGACCTGTCGCAGCTCCCGACGACCACGCCCGGCGGCACGCTGCGCGGGGAGGGGGACATCGACTCCGTGACGGCCGTCGGCGACGAGCCCGTCGTGCTCTCGGGCAGCACGGTCCGGACGCTGCACGGCACGGTCGAGCTCGACGGCGAGGACCTCGCGCTCCAGGAGCCGGGGCCGCAGTCGTCGCGCGTGCTGGTCGCGAGCCGCGACGCGCTGCTCGAGGTGCCGCTCGACGGCGGCGACGTGGTCGAGCACCCGACGACGGGGGAGGGCCGCCCGGCCCGGCCCGTGCAGGTCGGGTCGTGCGCGCACGCCGCGTGGGCGACGCCCGTCGGCTCGTACCTCGAGCTGTGCGACGGGACGAAGCCGCAGGTCCGCAACCTCCAGGACATGTCCGCGCAGGACGTGCTCGTCTTCCGCGTCAACCACGGCATCGTCGTGCTCAACGACACGCTGCGCGGCCGCGTCTGGATGCCGACGCAGGACACCGACCTGCGCACACCGGACTGGCAGGACGTCGTGCCCGAGGAGGAGCCCGAGGAGGCCGAGGACGAGTCGCAGACCCCGCAGACCACGCAGGAGCTCGTGACGGAGTGCTCGGACTCGTCGGCGGCGCCCGTCGCCGCGGACGACGAGTTCGGCGTGCGCCCCGGCCGGACGACGATCCTGCCGGTCATCGACAACGACTCCTCGTCCGACTGCGGGATCCTCGTCATCTCGACCGTCGACCCGCTGCCGCCCGAGTTCGGCACGGTCGAGCCCATCTTCGGCGGCCGGTCCCTCCAGGTCGCGGTCGCGCCCGACGCGACCGGCACGGCCGAGTTCACGTACACGGTCGACGACGGCCGCGGCACGAGCTCCCCGACGACCGCGCGCGTGCGGCTGACGGCGCGCGACGGCTCGCTCGACGACCCGCCCGTGCAGCTGCGGAACGGCTCGCTGCGCGTCGAGGCGGGCGGCGAGGCGGACTACCAGGTGCTCGCGGACTTCCGCGACCCCGACGGCGACGACCTCGTGCTCGTCGGCGCGTCGGCCGACGCGGCGGCCGGGACGGTGCGGTTCCGCCAGGACGGGTCGCTCACGTTCCGGGCGGACGGGGGGCGGCTCGGCCGCACACCGGTCACGGTGCTGGTCTCCGACGGCACGCACACCGTCGAGGGCTCGCTCGAGGTCGACGTGCGGCCGGCGGGCTCGCTCGCGCCGCAGATCGACCCCGTGCACGCCGTCACCTACGTCGGGCAGGCCGTGACGCTGCGGCCCCTCGACGCGGTGCGCTCGTCGTCGCAGGAGGCACCGCGGCTCGCGAGCGTCGACCAGGTGGTCGGCGCGACCGTCGAGGCGGACCTCGCGGCCGGCACGTTCACGTTCTCCGCGCCGCGCGCCCAGACGTACTACGTGCCGTTCGTCGTGACCGCGGCGCCGCAGCAGGCGACGGGTCTCGCGCGCGTCGACGTGCTCGAGTGGCCCGAGCAGGCACGCCCGCCCGTCGCGGTGCGCGACGTCGCGTACCTGCCGGCGGGCGGCGAGGTCACGATCGACCCGCTCGAGAACGACTCCGACCCGGCGGGCGGCGTGCTCGTCCTGCAGGACGTCGACGTCCCGCCCGGCCTCGGCCTGCACGCCGCGGTCCTCGAGCACCGGTACGTCCAGATCACGGCCGACCGCACGCTCACCGAGCCCGTGTCGTTGCGGTACGTCGTCTCGAACGGCGGCGAGGAGGCGGTCGGCGAGATCGTCGTGCGGCCCGTGGCCGCGACCGGGACGTCGCAGCCGCCCGTGGTGCGCAACGTCGAGGCGTCCGTGCGCACCGGGGGCGTCGTGACCATCCCGGTGCTCGACACGGCGTACGACCCCGACGGCGACCGGCTCACCGTCCAGCCGACGCTGGCGGAGCCGCTCGGCGACGGCGAGGGGCTGCTCTTCGTGTCGGGCGACGTGCTGCGCTACCAGGCGCCGTCGACACCGATGACGGCGCGCGCGACGTTCGTGGTCCGCGACGAGACCGGCAACGAGACCGCCGCGACCCTCACGGTGCGCGTGCACGCGTCCGACGCCGCGACCAAGGCGCCGCCGCGGCCGCGCGACCTCGAGGCGCGCGTCTTCGCGGGCGACACGGTCCGCATCGACGTCCCGCTCGTCGGGATCGACGACGACGGCGACGGTGTCGCGCTCCTCGGCTTCGCCAAGCCGCCCGAGCGCGGCCGGATCGTCGAGGTCGGCGCGGACTACCTGGTCTACGAGGCGGCGCAGGACGACCTCGGCACCGTCACGTTCAGCTACGCGGTCGAGGACTGGACCGGCCAGCGCGCCGTCGCGGACATCCGGGTCGGCATCGCCAAGAGGCCCACGACCGCGGCCACCGTCGTCGCGCGCGACGACGCGGTGACGGTCGCCCCGGGCCGCACGGTCGAGGTGCGGGTGCTCGCCAACGACGTCGACTCGAGCGGCGGCGACCTGACGCTGTCCGACGAGCTCGTGACGTCGCCGACGGACGCCTCCGCGCGGGTCGAGGGTCGACGCATCATCGTGCGGGCCCCGGAGAGCGACGGGATCTTGCAGATCTCGTACACCGCGACCAACGCACGCGGCGGGAGCGACACCGCCGTGCTCACGGTGACCGTCACGCGCGACGCCCCCGTCCTGGCACCGATCGCCGCCGACGTCGTCGTGCCGCCCGCCGACACGTTCGAGCTGACCGAGGTCGCCGTCAACGTCCTCACGCTCGCGCAGAACCCGAGCGGCCCGCTGAGCGACCTCGAGGTCTCGGTGCCCCGGTCGGTCGCCGACGTCGCACGTGTGGCGCCGGACGGCCGGGTCGTGATCACGCTCGTCGACCACGCGCAGACGCTGCCGTACCGGCTGACGAACACGACCGACCCGACCGGCGAGGCCGCGTCGTGGGCGTTCATCACGGTGCCCGCGCTCGGGTTCTTCCCGCCGACGCTGCGCCGCGGCGCCCCCGACCTGCGGGTCGCGACGGGCGAGCTGCTCGAGATCTCGCTCGACGAGCAGATCAAGGTCGCCCCGGGCCGCACCGCGCAGGTCGCGGACCCGCTCGGCGTCACCGCGACCAAGTCCGACGGCAGCGGGCTCGTCAAGGACGACACGACGCTGCAGTTCCGGTCCGCGCCCGGGTACGCCGGTCCCGCCTCGATCACGCTCGTCGTCACCGACGCCACGGGTGCGGGCGACTCGTCGGCCCACACCGCGCCCCTCACGCTGCTCATCGACGTGTACGCGGTCGACGACCACCCGCCGACGTTCACGCCCTCGACGATCGACGTGGCCCCCGGCGAGGCGGCCTCGGTGGTCGACCTCCGCGCGTTCACGACCGGTCCCGCGGGGCAGTCGGGCGCCGCGGAGAAGTACAGCTACCAGCTCACCGGGGCGAGCCCGGTCGGGTTCACGGCGACGGTCGAGGCCGGCATCCTCTACGTGGCGGCGGCCCGCGACACCCCGAAGGGCAAGACCGCGCAGCTCCCGATCCGCATCGGCTACGGCCGGTCGGGCTCGCTCGACCAGGCCGTGGCCGTGCGCGTCGTCGCGAGCAAGCGTCCGCTCGCGGTCGTCCTCGACCGGACGCTGACCGACGGCGAGGAGGGCAAGGAGCGGCGCGTCGACGTCCTGGAAGGCGCGTACAACCCGTTCCCCGGCGAGCCGCTGACCGTCGTCGGTGCGCGCGTCGAGTCGGGCCAGGGCACGGTCGCCGTCGGCGACGGGTCGGTGTCGCTGCGCCCGGCCCAGGGGTTCATCGGTCAGATGGTCGCCGTCGTGCGGGTGCGGGACGCGACCGGCGACCCGGACCGCGAGGTCGAGGGGCGCGTGGTCCTCGTCGTGCGCGGGCGTCCGGCCGTCCCGATCGCGCCGCGCGTGGGCGAGGTCCGCGACCGCACGGTGGTCCTGTCGTGGGACGCCCCGGACAACCGCGGCGCACCGATCGAGGAGTACCGCGTCGTCGCCAGCCCGGGCGGCATCGCGCGCTCGTGCACCAGCACGACGTGCACGCTCGACAACCTGACGAACGACGTCGAGTACACGTTCACCGTCGCCGCACGCAACGCCGTCGGCTGGTCGGACCCGAGCGCGCCGTCGGCGCCCGCGCGGCCCGACGCGGTCCCGGACGCGCCCGCGACGCCCTCACTCGAGTTCGGCGACAACGCCGTCACGGCGCGGTGGACCCCGCCGGCGTCGCGCGGGTCGGCCATCTCGAGCTACACGCTGCAGATCTCGCCGTCGCCGCAGAGCGGCCCGGCGAGCGTCTCGACCAGCTCGACGAGCTACACGTTCACCGGCCTGCGCAACGGCACGGCGTACACGGTGCAGGTCCGGGCGCACAACCGCGCGCCCGAGCCGGGTCCGTGGTCGCCGTGGTCGACGCCGATGGTGCCCGCGCGCGCGCCCGACGCCCCGACCGTGCAGGCCCTGCCGACCGACTCGCAGACGGGCCGCGTGCTCGACGTGACGTGGGTGCCCGGTGCCGACAACGGCGACCCGGTCGCCGAGTACGAGGTGACGGTCGAAGGCCCGAACGGTGTGACGGCGCTCGTCCCCGCCGGGCAGACGCGCTGGACGTTCACCCAGGCGAGCACCGGGTACCCGTACAAGGTGTCCGTCCGCGCACGGAACAAGGCCGGCCAGGGCGCCGCCGGGACCACGACCGCGTCGACGTTCGGGCTGCCGACGGCGCCGACCTCCCTCACGGCGACGTCGCTCGCGGGCCAGGGGGCGATCCGCCTGTCGTGGTCCGGCGCCGACGGCAACGGCGCGCCGATCACCGAGTACGTCGTCCGCATGCCTGACGGGACGGAGCGGTCGGTGGGCCGCGGCGAGCAGTGGGTCGCCGAGGGCCTGCAGGGCCGCGACGAGCCGTACACGTTCCAGGTCCGCTCGGTGAACCAGGCCGGGTCGAGCGGGTGGAGCCCGGCGGCGAGCGCCCCCGCGACGACGCCTCCCGGCCAGCCGAACGTCGCCCAGCCGACGGTCACGGGCACGACGTCCGCCGGTCGGCCCACGACGCTGCAGATCAGCTGGTCCGCGGCCGCGGCCAACGGCGGCAGCAACCTGCGGTACCGGTGGAGCCTGCAGACCGACACGGGTCAGCGCGCGGACGGCACCGGCGCGGCGGGCCAGACGGTCGACGTGTCCGGGTGGAACTGGCGCTGGCAGGGCACGCGCGTCACGCTCACGGTCGTCGCGGACACGACGGTCGACGGCCGCACGTTCACCAGCTCGCCGGGCCAGAACAGCGCGGTGGTCACGTGGGGCGCGGTGCCGAAGCAGGTCACGGGCGTCACGCTCACGGCGAACTCCACCGACGCGCCCACGCAGCTCACCGCGGCGTGGTCGGCGCCCGACTCGGGCGGGCTGTCCGTGACCTACCAGGTCTGCTGGTCCGTCGACGGCAACCAGGTCGGCTGCGACGACGAGAACGGCACGACTCGCACGCGGCGCATGCGCGACCTCGGGGACCCCGGGACCGGGGCCAAGGTCACGGTCGTCGTGACCGCCCGCAACGAGAAGGGCGCCGGTCCGGCGTCGAACCCCGTCACCTACACGGTGCCGTGACCCCCGAACCCCGCACCTCGAACCCCGCACGTCCCTGGAGGAGAACACGATGACCCCCGAGCAGAGCGCCTGGTTCGCCGAGACGTTCGACACGCTCGTGTCCAACGTCGGGCAGGCCCTGCTGGGCAAGGACCGGACGATCCGCCTCGCGCTCACCGCGATGCTGGCCGAGGGCCACCTGCTGCTCGAGGACGCGCCCGGCACGGGCAAGACGTCGCTCGCGAAGGCGCTGGCCGCGACGGTGCAGGGCACGCACCACCGGATCCAGTTCACGCCGGACCTGCTGCCGTCGGACGTCACGGGCGTGACGATCTACGACCAGGGGTCGCACAAGTTCGAGTTCCACCAGGGGCCGGTCTTCGCGTCCGTGGTGCTCGCGGACGAGATCAACCGCGCCTCGCCCAAGACGCAGGCCGCGCTGCTCGAGGTCATGGAGGAGGGGCAGGTCACGGTCGACGGCGTGACCCACTCGGTCGGCCGGCCGTTCATGGTCATCGCGACGCAGAACCCGATCGAGCAGGCCGGCACGTACCGCCTCCCGGAGGCGCAGCTCGACCGCTTCCTGATCAAGACGTCGCTCGGCTATCCCGACCGGGCCTCGACGATCGAGATCCTCGCCGGCGCGCGCGACCGCACCACGAACCTCGCGCCGCGCATCACGACGCAGGCGGTCGGCACGATGGCGGACCTGGCCCGCACGGTGCACATCGACGACGCCGTCCTCGACTACGTCGCACGCCTCACGGAGGCCACGCGCGCCGACGCGCAGACGGCCCTCGGCGCGAGCGTCCGCGGCGGGCTCGCGCTCGTGCGCTGCGCGAAGGTGTGGGCCGCGGCGGCGGGCCGCGAGTACGTGCTGCCGGACGACGTGAAGGACCTCGCGCAGCCCGTGCTCACGCACCGGCTCGTGCTCGACACCGAGGCCGAGTTCGCGGGCGTGCGCGCGGACGACGTGCTCGAGCGCATCCTCGAGACGACGGCGCCGCCGGTCCTGCGAGCCGTGTGACGGTGTCCGTGCGCATCTCGCCCCTCGGCTGGGGGACGGCGGTCGTCGCCGTCCTCGGCCTCGTCGCGGGCCGGTGGCTGGGCTGGCTCGAGGTGGCAGCCGTCGGCGCCGCGCTCGCGGCGGTCCTCGTGGTGTCCGGGCTCATGGTGCTCGGCCGGTCGCGGTTCGGCGTCGTGGTCGACCTCGCGGACCGGCGCGTCCGGGTGGGGGAGCGCGCCGTGGGCCGGGTCGAGGTGCGCAACGCGGGGCGGCGGCGCTCGCTGCCGGCCCGGATCGAGCTCCCCGTGGGCTCGTCGGTGGCCGAGCTCGGGGTGCCCGGGCTCGCGCCCGGCGCGTCGCACGACGAGCTCTTCGCGGTGCCGACGTCGCGCCGCGCGGTCGTCGTGGTCGGGCCGGTCCGCTCGGTCCGCGGCGACCCGTTCGGCCTGGTGCGACGCAGCATCCGCTGGACGTCCCCGGTCGAGCTGTTCGTGCACCCGCTCACCGTGGGGCTCAGCGGGTCGGGCTCGGGCGTGCTGCGCGACCTCGAGGGCCAGTCGACGCGCGACCTGTCCGACTCGGACCTGTCGTTCCACGCGCTGCGCGACTACGTCGCCGGCGACGACCGCCGGTACATCCACTGGCGCACGACCGCGCGCCGCGGCTCGCTCATGGTCAAGCAGTTCGAGGACACCCGTCGGACGCAGACGGTGATCGCGCTCGCGACAGACCCGCGCGACTACGCGGACGACGACGAGTTCGAGCTCGCGGTGTCCGTGGTGGCGTCCCTCGCGGTCCACACGATCCGCGAGCAGCGCGACATCGCCGTGCTGGCGGGTCCGGGGGCGCTGCGCGTGCAGACCCCGCCGCTGCTGCTCGACGACTGCGCGCGCCTCACGCAGGCCGACGGCGGGGCGGGCGCGGCCCTGCTCGGGCGCCGGGTCGCGCGTGAGACGCCCGACGTGTCGGTCGCCATCCTCGTGACGGGGTCGGCGGTGGACGACGCGACGCTGCGACTGGGTGCGCGGCACGTCCCCACGGGCACGCGGACCGTCGTCGTGCGCTGCCAGCGCGGGGCCGAGGTCGCGGTCCGCACGCAGGGCACGCTCAGCATGGCGACCGCGGGGGCGCTGTCCGACCTGCCGCGCATGCTCCGCCGGGTGGTCGCGTGAGCACCAGGCCCGTGATCGGCGTGCGGACGGCACGCGCCGCGACGGTCGACGTCGTCGTGCTCGTCGGCGTGCTCGCGCTCGTCCTGCTGCCGCTGCTGCCGGTCTACGGCGGCCTCGCCGCGCTGCCCGCGATCGTCGGGGGCCTCGTCCTCGGTGCGGGCGTCGCGCTGGCCGCCGCCGCGCGTCGCTGGTCGGCGGCCGTGACGGTCGCCGTGCTGACCGTCACCTACCTGCTCGCGGGCGGCCCGCTCGCGGCCCCGTCGACGACGGTCGCGGGCGTCGTGCCGACCGCGCGGACCGCGGTCGAGCTCGCGCGCGGTGCGGCGTCGACGTGGAAGCAGCTGCTCACGCTGCAGCCCCCGGTCGGCACCAGCGGGTCGCTGCTCGTCGCGGCCTACCTGCTCGCGCTGGTCGGCTCGGCGGTCGCCGTGACGCTCGCGGTGCGCGTGCGCCGCCCGGCCGTCGCGGCGCTCGCCGCCGTGGTGCCGCTCGTCGTCATGGTCGCCGTCGTCGTCCTCGGCACGCGGGACCCGGTGCCGCCGCCCGCGCTCACCGGCACGGTCGCGGTGCTCGCGCTGCTGCCGTGGGCCGCCGCCCGCACGGGTCTGCTGCGGCCTCGACGCGTCGTGGCGCTCGGCTCGCTCGTGGCGGTGGCCGTCGCGGCCGGGGTCGTCGGGGCGCCCGCCGTGGTCGGCGACACCCCGCGGTACGTCGTGCGCGACGAGATCGTCCCGCCGTTCGACCCCCGGGACTACCCGAGCCCGCTCTCGGCGTTCCGGCACTTCGTCAAGCTCGGCGAGGACACGACGCTGCTGACGGTGCGCGGCCTGCCCGACGGTGCGCGTGTGCGGCTCGCCACGATGGACCGCTACGACGGGGTCGTCTGGAACGTCTCCGGGGACGGCTCGGCCGACGCGTCGGGGGAGTTCCGCCGGGTCGGCGAGGTGCTGGAGCCGTCGGCCGACGGCGACCAGGCGCAGGTCGAGGTCGAGATCGGGGCGCTCTCGGGCGTCTGGCTGCCGACGGTCGGCATGGCGACGTCGTTCGACCTGGGCGCGTCGTCGGGCGCGCTGCGGTACAACGACGCGACCGGGGCCGCGGTGCTCGTGGGCGGTGTGCGCAAGGGCCTGACGTACGACGTCGACGTCGTCGTCCCGCCCACGCCGGACCCGTCCGACATCGGCGCCGCGCCCGCGGCGGCCGTCACGCTCCCGGAGGTCGTCGGGGCGCCCGACGTCATCGCGGTGACCGCACCCGACGTCGCGCGCGACGCCGGCGACCCGGCCGAGGTCGCGACCGCGCTCACGAAGTGGCTCTCCGAGAAGGGGTACTTCAGCCACGGCGTCGGACCCGAGGACTACCCGTCGCTGTCGGGCCACGGCGCGTTCCGCATGACGGCCCTGCTCGGCGGCGACCTCATGGTCGGTGACGGCGAGCAGTACGCGTCGGCGCTCGCGCTCCTGGCCCGCGAGATGGGCCTGCCCGCGCGCGTCGTGATCGGCTTCGAACCCGAGCCGTCGGGCGGCGAGCCGGTCGAGCTCACGGGCGACGACATCCGCGCGTGGGTGGAGATCGCGTTCACGGGCTACGGCTGGGTGCCGTTCGACCCGACGCCGCCGCCGACGCAGACGCCGCAGGAGGACCAGCAGCAGGCGCCGACGCAGCCCGACCCGCAGGTCGTCCAGCCGCCCCCGCCGCCGCCGGACGCCGTGACGCCGCCCGACGAGGACACCGAGCAGCCGACGACGGACGACCCCCAGGACGACGCCGACGGCAACGCCGTGTGGCGGCTGGTGGCCCGGATCGCGGGGATCGCGTCGATCCCGGTCGTGCTCGTCCTCCTGCCGTTCCTGGTGGTGGGTGTCCTCAAGGCGCGGCGCCGCCGACGTCGTCGCCGTCGGGCGGACACCGTCGGGCGCGTCGCGGGCGGCTGGGAGGAGGTCGTCGACCACGCGCACGACCTGCGCCGCCCGGTGCCCGACCTCGCGACCCGGCAGGAGGGTGCGCGGGCGCTCGCGCACGCGTTCGCCGACGCGCCGGCTCCGCAGGCGGCCGCCGTCGCCGCGACGGTGCACGAGCTCGCCGGGCACGCCGACCGTGCGGTCTTCGCGGCGGCCGAGCCGACCGACGCCGACGCGGCGGCCTACTGGCAGCGCGTCGAGGCGGCCGTGAACGCCATGACCCGTACGGTGGGCTGGCGTCGGCGCGTGCGGGCCCGCCTGTCGACGGCGTCGCTGCGTGCCGGCCGACGTCGCGCGCGGGCCGTGGGCGCGTCGGCGGCCTCGGGTCCGCCCGGGCGACGCGGTCGACGGGCCGCTGGCCCGGGCTCGGGCGCGCGCGGCACCTGACCGTCGCACCCGGCCGCCCCGCGGCTCTCAGCACCGCCCGCTCGACCCCGTCCCCGCAGCACCGCTCGACCGTCCGACCCGAGGAAGTCCACGTGCAGCCCGTCGCCCCGCTCCACCCGCCGTTCCGGTCGGCGGTGCCCGCCGACGAGCCGCCGGCCGGCCTCGGTCGACGGTTCGTCGCCGGCGTGATCGACGCCGCGGTCGCGGTGGTGCTCGGCGGCTGGCTCGTGCTGCCGTGGTGGCTCGCGACCGCGCGCGCGGCGGCGACGGGCGAGCGGCCGCCCGCGGCGGGTGTCGGGGTCGCGGTGGGGATCGCGGTCATGGCGATCGTCGGTGCGGCGCAGTGGGTGCTGCACGGCAGGACCGGCGCGACGCTCGGCCGGTTCGCGGTCGGCATCCGGACGCTCGACGTCGAGACGCGCCGGCCCATCGGCGTCGGGCGCGTGCTCGTGCGCGGCCTCGTGGTCGCGGCGGGTGCGCTCGTCCTCGGCGTCGGCCAGGTGGTGGTGCTGCTGTCGCCGCTCCTCGACCGGACGGGTCGGCGTCGCGGCTGGCACGACCTGGTCGCGCGCGACGAGGTCCTGGTCGTGCGGGGCACCGAGCTCGCGCGGCCCCGGGGCGTGCACGCGTGGGACGGTGCGGCGCCAGGACCGGCGGCCGCGGTCGTCGCTCCCGGCGCCCCCGAGCCGCCGTCCGTGACGGCTCCTGTGCGCGTCCCGCGCTGGGCGGCGGCCCAGACGGGCGGCACGGAGCAGCTCTCCGAGTGGCTGGACGACGACGCGCCGTCGCTCGTCCTCGCGCCGGTGACCCCCGCGCGCAGCGGCCCGGACCTCGACACGCGCGCGCTGCCGATCGTGCGCGCGGCGGCCGCGGCGTCCGCCGTGTCCGCACCGGTCGCCCCGGTGAGCGGACTCGACCCCGAGCTCGAGCTGACCCGGCCCGCGCCACGCCGGCCGGACGTGCGCGTCGCACCGGCGCGCCCGCGGACGGTGCCGACGACGGCCGAGTTCGAGCTGAGCGACGGGCGGCGTCTGACGGTCGAGCGCACCGCGCTCGTGGGACGCAACCCGGCGACCGTCGCGGACGTGCAGCTCGTGCGCGTCGTCGACCCGGCGCGCTCCGTCTCGAAGACTCACCTGCAGGTGGGCGTCGAGCCGGCCGGCGTGTGGGTCGCCGACCGCGGCTCGACGAACGGCACGGTCGTGACGCTCCCGGGCGGCGGTCAGGTCGTGTGCCAGGTCGACCACCAGGTCCGCCTGCGGGTCGGCGCGACGGTCGTGTTCGGCGACTGCTGGATGCGTCTGGTCCGGGCACCGGAGTCGTCGGCCGTGTCCTAGAGTCGGCCTCATGGCCGGGAGGCGATCGGCTGCGCGGATGCAGCTCGTCGAGGTGGACGAGTCGCCCGCTCCTCCTCGCCGCCCGGATCGCGAGAACAACCCCGTCTCTGCGCTCGTCGAGCCGTCGTCGGCACCGACCGCCCGGGGGTCCGTCGGGCGGCTGGTCCGTCGGTGGTGGCCGGTCGGCGCCGTCGCGGTGGTGGCCGTCGTGGCGACGGTCGTCGCGGGCGTCGCACGGGACCGCGAGTTCGTCGAGCGGGTCGGCGCGGTGCCCGGGCTCGTCCGGCCGCTCGACGGCGTCCCGACCGTCCGCTGGACCGCTCCTGCCGCCCCGCACCGCGGCGCGGTGGTGTCCGCCGACGGCACGGTGGTGCTGGTCTCCGCGCAGGACGGTCGGTGGCTCGTGACCGCGCACGACGCGGCCGACGGGACGGCGCTGTGGTCGCAGGACCTGGCGCCCGTGCAGGTCTCCGGTTTCGAGAGCAGCCTCGTCGCGTGCCCGTCCCGCGGGGAGGATGTCGGCGGGCTCGTCGTGTGCCTGGTGACCGAGCCGCGCGTCGTGTACTCGGACGACGCGTCGGTCGACGAGCCCGCGCACACCCGCGTCGTCGCGCTCGACGGGGCCGACGGCGAGCAGGTCGGGGAGTGGGAGGTCGACCAGGCGCTCGTCGAGGCGGGCCGCGTGGGCGACGACGTGGTGCTGGTGACGCTCGACGACGCGGGGCATGCGGTCGCCGAGCGGCGCGCGGGGGTCGGCGGCGAGGTGCGCTGGACGTACACGACACCCGACGTGCTGGAGTCGATCACGTTGAGCCGCGTCGCCGATGCGAAGGTCGCGCGCGACGTGGTGGTCGTCGAGGGCGTCGTCACGACGGTCCTCGACGTCGACGACGGCGCGGTCCTGACGACGGGGGCGCCGTACCGGAACCTGCAGGTCGTGGCGCTGCAGGACGGCTTCGCGACGTGGGCGACGGTCGGCGGGGGGCACGTGCACGCCCCGGACGGCGCGGAGCGCTTCGAGGTGGACGGCCTGCCGGTGCCCTTCGCGCTCGACGACGGCACGGCGGCCGACGTGCTCGTCGTGGACGACGGTTCCCGGCTGCGCGGCGTGGACGCGGGGACGGGCCGGGTGCGGTGGTCGACCGACACGATGCTCGACGTGCGGGCGCGCGTCTCCGAGCGGCTGCTGGTGTCGGGTCTGACGCGGTTCGGCGTGGTGGACGCGTCGGACGGCCGGGTCCGCTGGGTCTCCGACGCGGGCGACCCGATGCCGTGGACGCCGCTGACGGACGGTGCGCTGGTGCTCGCGCCCGGCCTGGCGCCGGACGGCACGGCACAGCTGGTCGGCCTCGGGCTCGACGACGGCGTGCGCTACTGGGCGCTCGACCTGCCGGGCCGGGTGCAGCGGATCGACGGCTTCGGAGGCGTGCTCGTCGCGCGGACGGCGGACCAGGCGCTCGTCCTCGGGTAGCGCGGGACGGCCGGTCGCCGCCGCGCCCGCCATCTCCCGGACGGCCCGACCGCGGGGTTACCGTGAACGCATGGGGGCGGCCGGGCCGAGCCCTGCGCTGCAGCGCGTCCCTCTCGACGAGGTCGACGAGGCCGACGCAGGGACGGGCGTGCGCCCGCCGTCGGGGTTCCAGCGTGCCGCCCGGCTCGGGAGCGCGTGGGCGGGCTGGCGGTCCCGCAGCCCGTGGCGCGCGGTCGCGGTCCTCGTCGGCTCGCTGGGTCTCGCGGTGACGCTCGCGGTGACGATCCCGAGCCTCGTCACGGCGCACGAGCGGAGCACGGTCCTGCGGCCCGGCGCGTTCGCGGGCGCGATCCGGACGTCGGCCGTGCCGGCGGTCCGGTGGACGGTCACGGTGGACGACCGCGTGCCGCCGTTGCTGGTGGGCGACACGGTCGTCGTCGCCACGGGTCCAGGCCCGGACGACCGGTCGCTCGCGGGCCTGGACGTCGTGACGGGCGCGGTGCGCTGGCAGCGGCCGCTCGGTACCGACCCGCGGCCGGCGGAGGTGCGGTGCCTCGAGGTGCAGGGCAGCGTCGCGTGCACGCTCGGACCCGACCAGGTCGACGAGCGCGTCGCCACGCGGTCGGGTCTGGCGCCGACGCGGGACGCGGCGGCGCTCGTGCTGCTCGACCCCGCGACGGGCGAGGTGCTGCGGCGCGCGACGACACCCGGTCGGGTCGTGTCGCTCGCGACGGACGACGAGCTCGACGGCGACGTCGTGCTCGCGGCGATCGCGGACGGCGTCCTGACGATCCGGCGGACGGACCCGGCGACGGGCGAGGTCCGCTGGGTCGCGACGCGGCCGTCGGCGTTCCCCGCGGCGTCGACGTCGCGCGTGCGGGTGTCGGTGGGCGGCGGCCTGGTGGTCGCGACGGCGGAGGGCAGCACGCTCGTCGTGCACCTGGACGACGGCGTCCCGGTGCCGCCCCCGGCCGACGCGACGGGCACCGACGAGACGGCGCTGCTGTCGGACGGGACGCTCGTGCGGACGCGGTACCGGGTGCACGCGGTCGGGGTGGACGTCGTGTCGGAGCTGTCGGACGGCGACGGCGAGCCGTGGCTGACGACGCGCGGCGTCCCGGTCGAGCCGACCGTGACCGACGGGTCGTCGGCGCTGGTCTTCACGTCGAGCGTGCTCGCGGGCGGGCCGATGGGGGGCCGGGTCCGCGCGTACGCGCCGGGCCGGCCCGACCCGGAGTGGCACGCGCTGACCCCGGCGCGCGAGATCGCGGTCGACGCCGGCGGCCGGGTGGTCCTGCGGGCGGCCGGTGCGCTCGTCGGTCTGGACGTGGAGACGGGGCGGACGGTGTGGCGGCGGACGTTCGGGCTCGGCATGGGGGCGGTGTTCTCGGACGGCCGCCTGGTCGTGGTCCAGCGGACGTCGCCGGGTGACGGGTCGGCGCTCGTCGCGCTGGACCTGCGGTCGGGGGCGCCGGAGTGGGTCGCGCCGCTGCCGCCCGGGGCGCGGACGGTGGTGCAGCTCGGGGCGCACCTGTACGTCGTGTCGGACGACGCGCTGACCGCGCTGCGGTGACGCGTCCGGCGTACGGCTGCGTTTGCCGGGGGGCCGGGCCGTGGGGGTAGTGTGACGACGTGCTCGTTCGCACCCTCCTTCTTCGTCGCCGCGACGAGGCCCTGTAGAGGCCGCATCCTCGTCGCGGTGTTCCCTGTGCGCCGGCCGCCCCAGCCGCACCGCCACGAAGGAGCGTCACCCCCATGAGCTATCTCGAGACGAGCCCCCAGCAGCCGTCGCCGATGCCGGTCCACAAGTACCGGCCGTTCCACGAGCAGATCCGCGTCGACCTGCCCGACCGCACCTGGCCCGGCAAGCGCATGACGCAGGCGCCGCGCTGGTGCGCGGTGGACCTGCGCGACGGCAACCAGGCGCTGATCGAGCCGATGAACCCCGCGCGCAAGCTCGAGATGTTCGAGCTGCTGGTGCAGATGGGCTTCAAGGAGATCGAGGTCGGCTTCCCGTCGGCGTCGCAGACGGACTTCGACTTCGTCCGGATGCTCATCGAGGAGGGCCGGATCCCGGGCGACGTCGTCATCCAGGTCCTGACGCAGGCGCGTGAGCACCTGATCGAGCGCACGTACGAGGCGATCGCGGGCGCCAAGCAGGCGATCGTCCACCTGTACAACTCGACGTCGACCCTGCAGCGCGAGGTCGTGTTCCGGTCCGACGAGGACGGCATCGTCGACATCGCCGTCTCGGGTGCCCGGTTCTGCAAGAAGTACGAGGAGCTGGTCCCCGACACCGAGGTCTTCTACGAGTACAGCCCCGAGTCGTACACCGGCACGGAGCTCGAGTTCGCGGTGCGGATCTGCAACGCGGTGCTGGAGGAGCTCCAGCCGACGCCGGACAAGAAGGTCATCGTCAACCTGCCGGCGACGGTCGAGATGGCGACGCCGAACGTCTACGCGGACTCGATCGAGTGGATGAGCCGGAACCTGCGGTTCCGCGAGAACGTGATCCTGTCGCTGCACCCGCACAACGACCGCGGCACGGCCGTCGCGGCCGCCGAGCTCGGCTACCTGGCCGGCGCGGACCGCATCGAGGGCTGCCTGTTCGGCAACGGCGAGCGGACCGGCAACGTCTGCCTGGTCACGCTCGGCATGAACCTGTTCAGCCAGGGCATCGACCCGCAGCTCGACTTCTCCGACATCGACCACATCCGGCGCACGGTCGAGCGCTGCAACCAGCTGCCCGTGCCCGAGCGGCACCCGTACGGCGGCGACCTCGTCTTCACGGCGTTCTCCGGCTCGCACCAGGACGCCATCAAGAAGGGCCTCACGGCCATGGAGGCGACCGCCGCGCGCGAGCACAAGACCGTCGACGACCTCGTCTGGGCCGTGCCGTACCTGCCGATCGACCCGAAGGACGTCGGCCGCTCGTACGAGGCGATCATCCGCGTGAACTCGCAGTCCGGGAAGGGCGGCATCAGCTACCTGATGAAGTCCGAGAAGGACCTCGACCTGCCGCGCCGCCTGCAGATCGAGTTCTCGCAGGTCGTGCAGAAGCACACCGACGAGCACGGCACCGAGGTCACGGCCGACGAGCTGTGGCGGATCTTCGAGGACGAGTACCTGCCGGTCGAGCCGGGCTCGGCGACGCCGCCGTGGGGGCGCCTCAAGCTGCGCGGCACGCGTGCCACGAGCTCCGAGGACGGGCCCGACTCCCTCGTCGTGGACCTCGTCGACCGCGGCGAGGTCCGCACCCACGAGGGGTCCGGCAACGGCCCCGTCGCGGCGTTCGTCGACGTGCTGCGCGGGATCGGCGTCGACGTCGCGGTCCTCGACTACGCGGAGCACGCCCTGTCCGCGGGCGGTGACGCGTCCGCCGCGGCCTACGTCGAGTGCGCGATCGGCGACCAGATCCTGTGGGGCGTGGGCATCGACCCCTCGATCACGACGGCGTCGCTCAAGGCGATCATCTCGGCCGTGAACCGGTACGAGCGCTGATCCACGCCGTCCCGCAGCACGTGCAGCAGGGCCGTCCGGCGCGTCCGGGCGGCCCTGCGCGCGTCGTGTCGGAGCACGCCGTGTCGGACCGCCGGGGGAGAATGACCCGGTGAGCCTCTACCGCGACGAGGCGATCGTGCTGCGCACCCACAAGCTCGGTGAGGCCGACCGCATCGTGACCCTGCTGACGCGCAGCCACGGCAAGGTGCGCGCCGTCGGCAAGGGCGTGCGCCGCACGTCGTCGCGCTTCGGCTCGCGGCTCGAGCCGTTCATGCACGTCGACGTGCAGCTCTCCACGGGCCGCTCGCTCGACATCGTCACGCAGGCCGAGACGCTCGGCGCCTACGGCCGCGCGGTCTGCGAGGACTACACGCTCTACACGGCCGGGACCGTGATGCTGGAGACGGCGGAGCGGCTCGTCGAGGCCGAGCACGAGCCCGCGCTGCAGCAGTACTGGCTGCTCGTCGGCGCGGTGCGCGCGCTGGCGACGCGCGAGCACACCCCCGGCCTGGTCCTCGACTCCTACCTGCTGCGCGCGCTCGCGGTCGCGGGCTGGGCCCCGTCGTTCACCGACTGCGCACGCTGCGGCGAGCCCGGCCCGCACCACGCGTTCGCGGTCGCGTCCGGCGGGGCGGTGTGCGGCGCGTGCCGCCCGCCCGGTGCCGCGGCCCCCGCGCCCGAGACGTTCGCGCTGCTCGCCGCGCTGCTCGCGGGCGACTGGTCGGTCGCCGACGCGAGCGCCGAGCGGCACCGCGGCGAGGGCAACGGCCTCGTCGCCGCATTCTGCCAGTTCCACCTGGAGCGCCAGCTCCGCTCCCTGCCGCTGGTCGAGCGCGTCTGACCGTCGCGGCCGGCGACGACCGACGGTCCCGTTGACGTCCGGCGCACGCCCGTGGCTGTGCCGGACCCGTGCCCGCGCTGGTCGGAGGCGGTGACGCCACACCGCCGCGGTCTGCCGAACGGGCAGAATGTGGGCGTGCCGACTCCCGTGCCCCCGTACCCGCACCCGTCCGGGGAGCGCGCCCCGGCGATCCCGAAGCAGTTCGTGCCGAAGCACGTGGCCGTCGTGATGGACGGCAACGGGCGGTGGGCGAACGCCCGCGGGCTGCCACGGACCGAGGGGCACCGGGCGGGGGAGGCGTCGCTGCTCGACGTCGTCGCGGGGGCGATCGAGATCGGCGTCGAGTACGTGAGCGCGTACGCGTTCTCGACCGAGAACTGGTCGCGCTCGCCCGACGAGGTGCGGTTCCTCATGGGGTTCAACCGCGACGTGCTGCGACGGCGCCGTGACCTCATGAACTCGTGGGGCGTGCGAGTCCGGTGGGCGGGTCGCCGCCCGCGGCTGTGGCGGTCGGTCATCTCCGAGCTGGAGGAGGCCGAGCAGCTCACGAAGGACAACACGACGTGCACGCTCACGATGTGCGTCAACTACGGCGGCCGTGCCGAGATCGCCGACGCCGCGCAGGCCATCGCGCGCGAGGTCGCGGCGGGGCGGCTCAAGCCGGACCGGATCAACGAGAAGACGTTCGCGCGCTACCTCGACGAGCCGGACCTGCCCGACGTGGACCTGTTCCTGCGGTCGTCGGGGGAGCAGCGCACGTCGAACTTCATGCTCTGGCAGGCGGCGTACGCGGAGCTGGTGTTCCTCGACGAGCCGTGGCCCGACGTGGACCGGCGGCACCTGTGGCGCGCGGTCGAGACGTACGCCCGACGCGACCGTCGGTACGGGGGAGCGGTCGACAAGCCCGGGAGAGCGCCCGCCTGAGCCCGCGCGCGCGGCCCCGCGGCGCTCGGCTCCACGTCGACAGCGCCCTCACCTGCGCCGATGTCGGACGGAGCCGCTACGGTTCCGGCCATGACGCTGCGACCCGCGATGGTGACCTTCGACACGCTCGACGCGACGGCGCTCGCGGACTGGTGGGCCCGGCAGACGGGCGGCACCGTGCGCGACGACAGCGACGGCTGGTACGTCATGGTGCTGCCGTCCGCGGCCGGCGGACCGGTGCTCGCGTTCCAGAAGGTGCCGGACCCGACGCCCGGCAAGAACCGCCTGCACGTCGACCTCGCCGCGGCGGACCGGGACGCGGAGGTCGAGCGTCTGCTCGGCGACGGCGCGACGCTCGTGGGCCGGCACGAGCACGAGGGCTTCGAGTGGGTCGTCCTCGCGGACCTCGACGGCAACCAGTTCTGCGTCTCGCAGGAGCACACGGCGTCCTGACGGCCGGACGCGTCGCGCGGGCGTCGGGAGTGGGCCTGACGGGGCGGCGCCGGTGCGCCGCCCCGGGGGCGGCGGCTCGCGACGGGTCAGGCGTCGCTCTCGGCGGCGTGCCGGCCGGGGTGCGTCGGCTCGTGCTCCGCGGTGGCGGCGTTGCGCTGCAGGCGACGTCGCACGCCCCAGCCGATCGCGACCGCCAGCAGCAGGAGGACGGCGATCGCCGCGACGGGCGAGGCGACGAACAGGCGCACGCCCGCCCAGACGGCGCCGAAGCCGACGGTCGCCCAGATGACGGCCCACAGGAGCGAGCCGGGGATCGACGCGAGCGTGAACCGCAGGTAGCGCATCCGGATGAGGCCCGCCGACGCGAAGACGGCCGTCTGGAGGCCGACGGTCAGGTAGGCGAGGGTGACGGCGACGGCGCCCCACCGCCGCACGAGGTCGAGGCCGCGCTGCGCGGCGCGGGTGCTGGTCCAGCGCTCGAGGTGCTCCATCGTCGAGCGCCACCACGCGAAGCCCCGGTCGGAGTCGTGCACGTACTGCGCGCCGCGCGTGACGCCGCGCCCGGCCCAGTACGTCGCGTGCGAGCGGGCCAGCACGACGAAGAACAGCAGGACGACGGCGATGCCGACGGGCACGGTCGCGAGCCCGAACGCCGAGATGGGGTCGTCGTCCACGCGCCGATCCTAGGTCGCGGGGGCGCCGCCGGCCGGGTCGTCGGTCCCGGGCGTCGGGCGTGGGGCACCCCCGGTGCGGCCGGCGCGCGACGGGGTCGCGGCGATGGCGTGCGCGGCGCCGGCCGGTGCGGGGGCGGTGGGGACGGGGTCGTCGCACACGTCGTCGACGATCAGCACGTCGTCGACCATGTCGGGGTGCGGGTCGTCGTCGGGGCGGCGCCGTTGGAGCGCGGGTCGCAGTGTGGCGGCGACGGTGTAGACGACGATCGCGAGGACGACGATGGTCGCGCCGGGCGGGATGTCCTGCCAGTACGTCAGCCCGAGCCCGACGACGCTGACGACGACGCCGATGACGCTCGCGAGCGTCATGGTGCGGCCGAACGACCGCGCGTAGAGCTGCGCGATCGCGACGGGCACGATCATGAGCGCGCTCACCAGCAGCAGGCCGACGACGCGCATCGCGATCGTCACGGTGAGCGCGGCGATCGTCGCGACGAGCATCGACAGGAGCCGCACGGGCATGCCGCTCGCGCGGGCGAACTCCTCGTCGTGGCTCACGGCGAACAGCGCGGTGCGCAGGCCGAGGCCGACGCCGAGCACGAGAGCGGCGAGCGCGACGGTCCACCACAGGTCGCTCGTCGACACGGTCGAGATGGAGCCGAACAGGTAGCTGATGAGGTTCGCGTTGGTGCCGCCCGCGACCTTGATGAGCAGGACGCCGCCCGCGATGCCGCCGTAGAACATGAGCGCGAGCGCCAGGTCACCGCTGGTACGGCCGCGCTCGCGGACGAGCTCGATGACGACCGACCCGACGACCGCGGCGACGACGGCTCCGGGCACGGCGAGCGCGTCCTGCGGGACGAGCCCGGCCCACGACCCGACGAGCCAGCCGAGCGCGACACCCGTGAGCGCGACGTGGCCGATCCCGTCGCCCATGAGCGCCATGCGCCGCTGCACGAGGAACGTGCCGACGACGGGTGCGGCGGCGCCGACGAGCACGGCGGCGAGCAGCGCGCGCTGCATGAGCGGCGACGTGAGCATCTCGACGACCAGGTCCCAGGTCACGGGGTCACCTCCACGGTGATCGTGGGTCCGGTCGGCGGCGGCTCGGGGTCGGGGTGCGCGTGCGTGTGGTCGTGGTCGGCGTGCGCGTGCTCGGGCCGCGCGGCGGGCGGGGGCCCGTCGTGCGCGACGCGTCCGTGCCGCAGGACGACGGCACGCTGGATGAGCCCGGCGAACGGACCGAGCTCGTGGAGGATCACGACGACGGTCGTCCCGGCGGCGTGCAGCCGTGCGACGGTGTCGACGAAGGTCGCCTGCGTGGGGATGTCGATGCCCGACGTCGGCTCGTCGAGCACGAGCAGGTCGGGGTCGCGGACGAGCGCGCGGGCGATGAGGACCCGCTGCTGCTGCCCGCCGGACATCTCCTGGACGCGCCGGTGGGCGCGGTCGGCGAGCCCGACGGACTCGAGCGCGGCGAGCGCGCGGCGGCGGCCCCCGTGCGCGGGGCGCACCCGGCGCCCGTGCAGGAGCCCGGACGTCACGACCTCGAGCGCCGTCGCGGGCATGCCGGACGCGGCGGGCATGCGCTGCGGCACGTAGCCGACGCGGTGCCACGGGGCGGACGGGCCGAGCGGCGCGCCGAACAGCCGCACGCTGCCGGCGCTGGTCGGGACGACGCCGAGCAGCGCGCGGACGAGCGTGGACTTGCCGGACCCGTTGGCGCCGAGCAGCGCGAGCACCTGCCCGGGCTCGACCGCGAGGTCGACGCCGGCGAGGATGCGGCGGCCGCCGAGCGTGACGTCGAGGCCCGTCGCCTCGACGGCGAGCGGTGTGGTGGTGCCGAGGGTCACGAGCAGGACAATGCCACGCGCAGCGCCTCGAGGTTGTCCTCGGCGACGGAGAAGTAGTCCGCGTCCTCGTCGACGAGGCCCTCGATCGGGTCGAGGACCGCGGTGTCGACGCCCAGGTCGGCGGCGAGCGTCTCGGCGACCTTAGGGCTGACGAGCGTCTCGAAGAAGATCGTCGTGACGCCCTCCTGCTCGACCACGTCGGACACCTCGGCGAGGCGCGCGGGCGACGGCTCGGCCTCGGGGTCGATGCCGGAGATCCCGACCTCGTGCAGGTCGTACCGGTCGGCGAGGTAGCCGAACGCGGTGTGCGACGTGACGAACGTGCGGATCGAGCACTCCGCGAGCCCGGCCCGGTACGCCGCGTCGAGCGCGGTGAACCGCTCGGACAGCGCGGCGGCGTTGGCGGCGTACTCGTCGGCACCGTCGGGGTCGAGCTCCGTCAGCTGCTCGGCGACCGCGTCGGCGACGGCCGGCATGCGCGACGGGTCCAGCCAGAAGTGGGGGTCGAGGCCGCCGTGCTCGTGGTCGTCGCCCTCCTCGTGCTCGTGCTCGTGGCCCTCGTCGGACATCAGCGGCGTGACGTCGGCGGCGTCGAGCACGTGCGCGGGTGCGGTCTGCGCGACGGCGTCGTCGACGGCGGCCTGGAAGCCCGACAGGTAGACGACGAGGTCGGCGGTGTCGAGGTGCGACACCTGGGCGGGGGAGAGCTCGACGTCATGCGGCTCCGCTCCGGGCGGCGTCAGCGACTCGACGCTCACGCGGTCGCCACCGACCTGCTGCGCGACCATCTGCAGCGGGTAGAACGACGCGAGCACGTGCACGGTGTCGTCGTCCGCGGCGGCGGTCGACCCGCAGCCGGCGAGCAGCGCGGGCAGCGCGAGGGCGGGCACGAGGAGCAGGGGGCGCCGGGGGCGGGCGAAGAGCATGACGATCATTCTCAGTTGGACGAGAACCGTTGTCAAAAACGCCGTGCGGCGCGCCGCCCCGGGGCCGGTAGCCTGGGGACTCGCCTGCCGTGGCAACCCGCCCCGGCCCCCACCGCCCGCGACACCCAGCCGTGGGCGCCTCACGCACTGGAGTGATCGCCCGTGGCCGCACCTTCCCGTCTGGACGCCGTCGTCTCCCTGGCCAAGCGCCGTGGCTTCGTGTTCCCCAGCGGTGAGATCTACGGAGGCACGCGCTCCGCGTGGGACTACGGCCCGCTCGGCGTCGAGCTCAAGGAGAACATCAAGCGCCAGTGGTGGCGTGCGATGGTCACGCGTCGCGACGACATCGTCGGCCTCGACTCGTCCGTGATCCTGCCCCGCCAGGTGTGGGTCGCGTCGGGCCACGTCGGCGTCTTCACCGACCCGCTCACCGAGTGCCTCTCGTGCCACAAGCGGTTCCGCGAGGACCAGATGATCGACGAGTTCGAGGAGCGCAAGGGCCGTGCGCCCGAGGGCGGCCTCGCCGAGATCGCGTGCCCCAACTGCGGCACCCGTGGCCAGTGGACCGAGCCGCGCGACTTCAACATGATGCTCAAGACGTACCTCGGCCCCGTCGAGGACGAGTCCGGACTGCACTACCTGCGGCCCGAGACCGCGCAGGGCATCTTCGTGAACTTCCAGAACGTGCTCACGGCGTCGCGCAAGAAGCCTCCCTTCGGCATCGGCCAGATCGGCAAGTCCTTCCGCAACGAGATCACGCCCGGCAACTTCATCTTCCGGACGCGCGAGTTCGAGCAGATGGAGATGGAGTTCTTCGTCGAGCCCGGCACCGACGAGACCTGGCACCAGTACTGGATCGACACGCGTACCGACTGGTACGTCGACCTCGGCATCAGCCGCGACAACCTGCGTCTCTACGAGCACCCCGCCGAGAAGCTCTCGCACTACTCGAAGCGCACCGTCGACATCGAGTACCGGTTCGGCTTCCAGGGCAGCGAGTGGGGCGAGCTCGAGGGCATCGCGAACCGCACCGACTTCGACCTGTCGACGCACTCGCAGCACTCCGGCCAGGACCTGTCGTACTTCGACCAGGCCAAGAACGAGCGCTACGTGCCGTACGTCATCGAGCCGGCCGCGGGCCTCACGCGCTCGCTCATGGCGTTCCTCGTCGAGTCGTACACCGTCGACCAGGCGCCCAACACCAAGGGCGGCGTCGACGAGCGCGTCGTGCTCAAGCTCGACCACCGCCTCGCGCCGGTCAAGGCCGCGGTCCTCCCGCTGTCCCGCAACGAGCAGCTCTCGCCGAAGGCCCGCGACCTCGCCGCCGAGCTCCGCCAGCACTGGAACGTCGACTTCGACGACGCCCAGGCGATCGGCCGCCGCTACCGCCGCCAGGACGAGATCGGCACGCCGTTCTGCATCACGGTCGACTTCGACACGCTCGAGGACCAGGCCGTGACCATCCGGCACCGCGACGACATGACGCAGGAGCGCGTCGCGCTCGACAAGGTCGCCGGCTACCTCGCGCAGCACCTGATCGGCGCCTGACGTCCACGGCATGACGTCGCCCGGGGGCCGCGCGCTGCCCGCGTCGTTCGACCAGGCGGTCGTCGCAGACGTCGACGACCGCCTGGCGGCGATCACGCGCGAGCACGGGGTGCGCATCGGCTGGGCCGTCGAGAGCGGCAGCCGCGCCTGGGGCTTCCCGTCGCCCGACAGCGACTACGACTGCCGGTTCGTGTTCGTGCGGCCGCGGTCGGCGTACCTGGACCCGTGGCCGCCGCGCGACGTGATCGAGACGCCGCTCGACGCCGTGCTCGACGTCAACGGCTGGGACCTCGTGAAGGCCGTGCGGCTCGCGACCGGCGGCAACGCGACGGTCGGGGAGTGGCTCCGGTCGCCGTTCGTCTACGCGGGCGAGGAGGAGTTCCGCGACGAGCTGCTCGCGCTCGTCGCCGCGGTCGCCGACCGGTCGGCGATCGTGCGGCACTACCTTCACGTCGGCCGCGACCACTGGGAGCGCAGCGGAGCCGCGGACGGTGCCGCGGTCCACCTCAAGCGCGTCTTCTACGCGCTGCGGCCCGCCGCCACGCTCCACTGGATGGAGCAGCACCCCGGTCGGGTCACCCCGCCGATGGACCTCGGTGCCCTGCTCGCCGAGGCGCCCGTACCCGACGCGGTCGCGCGACCGGTCGCGGACCTCGTCGCCGCGAAGGCCGTGACGCGCGAGATGGGGTCTGGCGTCGTGCCCGCGGCCGTGCGCGCGTGGGTGCAGGAGAGGTTCGAGCGCGCGGCCTCCGACGACACGGTCCCGCCGCCGGGAGCGAGCGCAGCCGCACGCGGCGAGGCCGCCACCCGCTTCCGCGCCCTGCTCGACCGCTGGGCGCCGCCCGGCTGAGACGTCCTCGGACCGCTGCTCCGACCCGCAGGGCGCCACGTCGCCCCACGCCGGCGAGGGTCGGCTCGACATGACATCCGTCATGGCGAGGTGGTGACGAGCGGCGGGGGACCGCCGGACCGCGCGGCGGCACGATCGTCGTCATGACCACCACCGACGCCCTCCCGACGCCCGCACCGAGCGGTGCGGTGCCGCCCGCGCTCGAGCTGCGCGGCCTGCGCAAGTCGTTCACCACGCCCGCCGGCACGGTCCGCGCGGTCGACGGGCTCGACCTCACGATCCGCCCCGGCGAGGTCGTCGCGTTCCTCGGCCCCAACGGCGCGGGCAAGACGACGACGATCGACATGGTCCTGGGCCTGGCCCGGCCCGACGAGGGCAGCGTCCGCGTGCTGGGGCTCGACCCCGCGGCCGCGATCGCCGCCGGTCGGGTGTCCGCCGTCATGCAGACGGGCGGTCTGCTCAAGGACCTGACGGTCCGCGAGACGCTCGCGCTGACCGCGTCGTTCTTCGGCTCGGCGCACGACGTCGACGACGTGCTGGTGCGCGCGGGCCTCACCGACGCGGCCGACCGCCGTGTCGGCTCGTGCTCGGGCGGCCAGCAGCAGCGCCTGCGGTTCGGCCTGGCACTGCTGCCCGACCCCGACCTGCTGATCCTCGACGAGCCGACGACGGGCATGGACGTGGGTGGACGTCGCGACTTCTGGAACGCGATCCGCGCCGACGCGGCGCGCGGCCGCACGATCGTCTTCGCGACGCACTACCTCGAGGAGGCCGACGCGTACGCCGACCGGGTCGTCCTGGTGAGCCACGGACGGGTCGTCGCGGACGGCTCCGCGGCCCAGGTGAAGTCGCTCGCGTCGGGGCGTGTCGTCTCCGCCGCGTTCCGGGACGGTGCACCGTCGGACGCCGCGCTCGCGGCCCTGCCCGGCGTGACCGAGGTCGAGCGTCGCGGCGAACGTGTGCTGCTGCGCACGACCGCCTCCGACGACGTCGCCCGGCACCTGTTGACCCGCACCGACGCGACCGAGGTGGAGATCACCGCGCTCGGCCTCGAGGACGCCTTCCTCGCCCTCACGGGCGACACCACCGCCACGACGACCTCCGGGAGCACCCGATGAGCACGCTCACCACCACGACGAAGGCCGCGCCCGCCGCGGTCGCCGCCCGTCCGCGGGCGCGCCTGCTGCAGCCCGTCTACCTGCGCACCGAGCTGCGCCGCCTGCTGCGCAACCGCCGCACGGTGATCTTCACGCTCGTCATGCCGCCGGTGTTCTTCCTGCTGTTCGGGACGCAGCGCGAGTACCTCGACCAGTCGGTCGGGAACGGCAACGTCACGGCGTACGTGATGATCTCCATGGCCCTGTACGGCGCGATCCTCGCGACCACGAGCGGCGGCGCGAGCGTGTCGATCGAGCGCGCGCAGGGGTGGAGCCGGCAGCTCCGGCTCACGCCCCTGCGGCCGGCCGCGTACGTGCTGACCAAGGTCGCCGTCGCGATGGTGCTGGGCCTCGCGTCGATCCTCGTCACGCTCGTCGCCGGGCTCGCGCGCGGGGCCGAGATCAGCACGACCGCGCTCGTCTGGTCCGTCGTGCTCGCCTGGGCCGGCTCCGCGGTGTTCGCCGCGTTCGGGCTCTTCATGGGCTACCTGCTGCCGGCCGAGAACGTCATGCAGGTGCTCGGTCCCGTGCTCGCGCTGCTGTCCTTCGCGGGCGGGCTGTTCATGCCGCTCGGCGACGGCGTGTTCGCGACCATCGCGCGCTTCATCCCGACGTACGGCCTCGCGGAGATCGTGCGCGCGCCGCTCACGGGCGGCGACGTGAGCGTCTGGGCCGTCGTCAACGTCGTCGCGTGGGCCGCGGTGTTCGTCGGCGGTGCGGTGTGGCGGTTCCGTCTCGACACGGCCCGCGTGTGACGGACGGATGCGACGCGGGGGCCGCTCGTCGGCTCGGTACGGTGGGCGCCGTGAGCGGCACCACCCGACCGGACGACGAGCGGCCCGCACGGGCGCGCGGGCGGTGGGCGGCGGTCGGCGGGCAGACCTGGGCGCTGCGCGAGGGGTTGTGGTCGGTCGCGGTGCCGGACCCGACTGGTGAGCGGGGCAACCCGCTGGGCACCCGCACGCACCGCGTCATGCGCGTCGTCGGCCCCACGATGGGCGTCGTCTGGGCCGTCTTCCTGCTGCAGCCGTGGCAGTCCGCGTGGGACAGCAACCCCGGCCCGGCCCGCGTCGTGTCCCTCGTCGCGATCGCGCTCCTGTCGCTGTCGTTCGTGTGGGTCGTCTTCACCCACGCCGGGCCTCGCGGCGAGCAGATGGCGACCGGACCGGCGTTCGCGTTCCTCGGCGGCCAGCTCGTCCTCGTCGCGCTCGCGTGCCTGGCGGCGGAGCAGGACGGACTGGTCGGGCTCGTGTTCGTGAGCGTGAGCGGGGTCTTCCTCCTGCGCGACCTGCGCGCGCTCGCCGTCGCGCTGACCATGGTGGTCCTGGCGATGCTCGTGCCGCGCGTCGTGCCGGGTTGGGAGACCATCGACGACCTCGTGCTGTCGATCGTGCTCGCGACCGTCGCGGTGTTCGGGTTCACGCAGCTCGTGCTGCGCAACCGGCAGCTCCAGCTGGCGCGCGACGAGGTCGCGGTGCTCGCCGTCGAGCGCGAGCGCGAGCGGATCGCCCGCGACATGCATGACATCCTCGGCCACAGCCTCACCGTCATCTCCGTCAAGGCCGAGCTCGCCGCCCGGATGTTCGACGTCGACGGCGAGCGGGCACGCGCCGAGATGCTCGAGGTCCAGCAGCTCGCCCGGTCCGCGCTCGCGGACGTCCGCGGCATGGTCACCGCGACGCGGGCGGTCACGCTCGCCGGGGAGCTCGTGGGTGCACGGCAGGCCTTCGACGCCGCCGGGATCGAGGCGGAGGTGCCGGGCGCGGTCGACGACGTGCCCGACGACCTGCGCGTGCTCTTCGCGTGGGCCGTGCGCGAGGGCGCGACGAACGTGCTCCGGCACTCGGGCGCGACGCGCGTGCGGGTCGAGATCACCGCCGACACGCTCACGGTCGACGACGACGGTGCGGGACCGGGCGACGAGCGCCCCGGCAACGGGCTGCACGGCCTCGCGGAGCGTGCGCGCCGGTCGGGGGCCCGCGTCGAGGCCGCGCGCGGTCCGCTCGGCGGCTACCGCCTGCTCGTCACGACCCGGGGGAACGCCCGGTGACGGACCCGATCCGCCTGCTGCTCGCCGACGACCAGGCGCTCGTGCGGGGCGCGCTCGCCGCGCTGCTCGACCTCGAGGCCGACCTCACGGTCGTCGCGCAGGTCGGCCGGGGCGACGAGGTGCTGGTCGCGGCCCGCGACGCGCGCGTCGACGTCGCGCTGCTCGACGTCGAGATGCCCGGGCTCGACGGCATCACGGCCGCCGCCGAGCTGCACCGCCGCCTGCCGTCGTGCCGGTCGCTCATCGTCACGACCTTCGGGCGTCCCGGCTACCTGCGCCGCGCGCTCGACGCGGGGGCCAGCGGGTTCGTGGTGAAGGACACGCCCGCCGAGCAGCTCGCCGACGCGGTGCGGCGCGTGCACCGCGGGCTGCGCGTCGTCGACCCGGATCTCGCGGTCGAGTCGCTCGCGGTGGGCAGCAGTCCGCTGACCGAGCGGGAGCGTGACGTGCTCGTGGCCGCCGCGGACGGCGGGACGGTCGCGGACATCGCGCGCGCGACGTTCCTGTCGGAGGGCACGGTCCGCAACTACCTGTCCGCCGCGATGGCCAAGACCGGGGGGCGGACGCGCGCGGAGGCCGTGCGGATCGCGCAGGAGAACGGCTGGCTGCTGGCCTGAGCAGGCGTGGGGCCGCGCGCCGGGACCCGACCGGCGCTCGCCGACCGCCTGCCCGGACCTGACCGGCGCCCGCCGACCCGCGGGTCCCGGGCAGCCGGTGCGACAATGGCCGCATGACCACGACGACACCCGCGGCTCCCGCGCGCCCCGGCGCCGGCGCGGTGCTGCCGCCGCTGCGCATCGGGCCGATCACCGTCGACACCCCCGTGGTGCTCGCCCCGATGGCCGGCGTGACCAACGCCGCGTTCCGGCGGCTGTGCCGCGAGTCCGGCGCGGGCCTCTACGTCGCCGAGATGGTGACGAGCCGCGCGCTGGTCGAGCGCAGCCCCGAGTCGTTCCGGATCATCTCGTTCGAGCCCGACGAGGTGCCGCGGTCGGTCCAGGTCTACGGCGTCGACCCCGCGACGGTCGCTGCGGCGGTCCGGATGCTGGTCGAGGAGGACCTCGCCGACCACGTCGACCTCAACTTCGGCTGCCCGGTCCCCAAGGTGACGCGGCGCGGCGGGGGAGCGGTGCTGCCCTGGAAGCGGGACCTGTTCTCGGCGATCGTGCGCGCGGCCGTCGACGCCGCGAGCCCCGCGGGCGTGCCGGTCACGGTGAAGATGCGCAAGGGCATCGACGAGGACCACCTCACGTACGTCGAGGCCGGGCTCACCGCGCAGGACGCGGGCGTGGCCGCCGTCTCGCTGCACGGCCGCACCGCCGCCGACTACTACTCGGGCACGGCCGACTGGGACGCGATCGCGACGCTCAAGGCGGCCGTCACCGACATCCCGGTGCTGGGCAACGGCGACATCTGGTCCGCGGAGGACGCGCTCGCGATGGTCGCGCACACCAGCTGCGACGGCGTCGTCGTCGGGCGCGGCTGCCAGGGTCGGCCGTGGCTGTTCGCCGACCTCGCGGCGGCGTTCGCGGGCTCCGACGAGCGCATCCGGCCGAGGCTCGGGGAGGTCGCGCACGTCGTGCGGCGGCACGCCGAGCTGATGGTCGAGCACTTCGGCGACGAGGGCAAGGCGCTGCGCGAGATGCGCAAGCACATGGCCTGGTATCTCAAGGGGTACGTCGTCGGCGGCGAGGCGCGTGCCGGTCTCGGCCTCGTCACGTCGATGGCGGACCTCGACGACAAGCTCGCCGCGCTCGACCTCGACCAGCCGTACCCGGGCGAGGCCGCGGAGGGGCAGCGCGGGCGCGCGGGGTCGCCGAAGCGCCCGATCCTCCCGTACGGCTGGCTCGACTCGCGCGAGCTGTCGGAGGACTTCCGCCGCGACCTGCACGAGGCCGAGCTGAGCGTCTCGGGCGGCTGACAGCCGGGTCGGCGCGTCGTCGCCGCGCGCGGGGCGACGTGCCGGCGTGACGGCGGACGCGCCACGGGAGCACCCTGGGACGCATGGCTCCCTGGACCGTGCACCGGGCGACGGCGCCCGCGACGCCCGACGACGCCGCGACGTGGGCGGTGACCGGAGCGTGCCGCGCGCACGCGGCCACGCACCGCGCCCTGTTCGGTCACGCGGACGCTGCCTGGCAGGTGGCCGAGGTCGGGGCGCTGCTGCAGGACCGGCCGTACGAGCGGTCGACGCTGCTCGTCGTCACCGCGGACGGGATGGCGCCCGCGGTCGACGCGGTCGTCGGCGCCGCGCTCGTGAACGTGCCGACGCAGGACAACGCGCACCTCGCGGTCGCCGAGACGTGGGTGCGACCGGACGCACGGGGGCGCGGGGTGGGTCGCGTGCTCCTTGACGCCGCCGAGTCGGCTGCGCGCGCGGAGGACCGCCGGACGCTCATCGTGATGAGCACGCACCGGGCGCCGACCGACGGCGAGCCGACTGCGGGTGCGCGCAGCGGCACCGGCGCCGTGCCCGCCGCGGACGCGGCGACGCGGCTGGCCGGCGCGCGCGGGTACGGACTCGAGCAGGTCGAGCGGTTCAGCACGTTCACGTTCCCCCTGGACGACGCGCGACGGGCTGCGGTCCGCCGGGCGCACGAGGACGCGGGGCGCGCGGCCGGCGGCGCGTACCGCCTCGTCGCCTGGACGGGACCGACGCCCGAGGAGCACCTGGACGGCATGGCGGTGCTGCGGACGCGCATGAGCACCGACGTGCCGACCGCCGACCTGGAGCTCGACGAGGAGCCGTGGGACGCGGAGCGGGTGCGCGCGCACGACCGCGAGGTGGTCGAGCAGGGCCGGGTCGCCGCGGTCGTGGCGGCGCAGCACGTGCCGACGGGCGAGCTCGTGGCGTTCACGGTCGTGGAGTGGCCCCCGACGCTGCCCGAGGCCGCCTACCAGCAGGACACGCTCGTCGTCGCGGCCCACCGCGGGCACCGCCTCGGGATGCTCGTCAAGACGGCGCAGCTCCTGCGGCTCGAGGACCTGTGGCCGGGACTGCGGCGGCTGCACACGTGGAACGCGCAGGAGAACGACCACATGCTGGCGATCAACGTCGCGCTCGGCTTCACGCCGACGGGCGTGCTGGGGATGTGGCAGCGGGACCTCGACGCTGCCGGTGCGGCGCGGCCGGTGCCGTAGCGGCGGTGCGCGTCAGCGGGTTCGCACGGCGACCCGCTCCGCCAGCGCGGCGACCGCGGACGGCGTCGCGAGCGCGGCACCGACGCCCGGCGTGCCGACCGCGAGCGCGCCGCACGCGGACGCCCGGGCGAGCGCGGCCGGGTGCGGCAGTCCGTCGAGGACGCCGTGCAGCAGGCCGGCGAGGAACGCGTCGCCCGCGCCGTCGGTGTCGACCACGCGGTCGACGGGCGCGGCGGGCACGTCCCACCAGCCGTCGGCGTCGCGTGCGATCGCACCGGACGCGCCGGCGGTGCACACCGCGAGCCGGGCCCCGCGCGCGACCGCGGCGTCGAGGTACGCGGCCGGGTCGGCGAGCCGGTCGGCGCTCACGAGGAGCACGTCGGCGGCCTGCGCGAACGGGCGCGCGTACCCGGTGGCCGTGCCGTCGTCGTCGTGCACGTCGCACCACACGGGGACGCCCGCGGCGCGCGCGGCGGCGAGCACGGGCCGGCTGTGGTCGGCGAGGTCGACGACGGCCGCGGCCGCGCCGTCGAGCAGCGCGCGGACGTCGTCGGGGACCGGATCGACGGCGCGGGCGGGCGACGGCAGCGCGAGGTACAGGGACAGCCGTGCGCCGTCGTCGGCGAGGACGTTGACGTGGCGCTCGGAGCGCCCGTCGGCGGCGGCTTCGGCGCGCAGGGTCACGCGCGGGTGGTCGAGCGCGGTGCGCACGCGGGGTGCGTGCTCGTCGTCGCCCAGGACGGTGCGGAGCGTCACGTCGAGACCGAGTGCGGCGAGCGTGAGCGCCTTGCCCGCGGACGTCCCGCCGAGGCCGTCGTGCGCGGCGGTCGCGAAGACGGTCGCGCTGCGCGGCTCGGGCAGCACGGGCAGCCGGATCGTGGTGTTCCACGAGGCGGGACCGGTGACGAGGACGCGCGGCACGTGGCCAGCGTAGGGGCGCGGCAACGCCAGGGTGAGGCGTTCGGAAACCTGCTGCAACTCGTTGCAGGCCTGCGACGGTGGTGACGACGGCACACCCGCGCCACCGCAGGAGCATGTCCTGGGCGGGGAACGGTGGACGTCGTACCAGCCCGTGAGCCACCGGCTCGAGTACCGGCTCGGCACCCGCGAGGAGTTCGCCGACATGGTCGCGTCGTGCCACGACGCGGGCGTCGACGTCTGGGCAGACGCCGTGCTCGACCACATGACGGGGCAGGGCGAGCCGGGTACCGGCTGGGCCGGGACGCCGTGCACGCACGACTCCGCGGGCCCGTGACGTCGCCGCCGTCCTCGACCCGCTCCCCGAGGGCACCGACGTCGTGCAGGAGGTGATCCGCGGTGCGGGGGAGTCGATCACGCCTGGGGTTCGTCGTCGTCGACGCGGGCGACGAGCCGCTGCGCACCGAGCTCGTCACGTCGTTCCCGGACGGCGACTACTGTGACGTCCTGACGGGCACGACCGACGACTGCGCACGCACCCGCGTCGTCGACGGCCGCACGACCGTCGACGTCCCTCCGCACGCCGCGCAGGCGTGGCACGTCGGCCGCACGGGCTGACAAGCCGCCCGCGCGGCCGGACGGGGGACACCTCACCCACGTCGGGGTCCCCCCGACCAGGCGCTGTAGAGTCACGGCGCCGCCGCCTCGCGCTCGTCCGAGCGTCGCGACACGTCCCCGATCGGAGTTCCGCATGCCCGCAGCCGACGCCGCCCGCCTCGCCGCGATCCTCCAGGACAGGCGCGGTGAGATCGGCGCCGCCTGGCTCGACCGTGTCGTCACCGAGCTGCAGGGCCGCATCACGCGTGCCGAGGCGGAGCGCGAGCAGACCGACATCTTCGACGCGCTCGTGGGCGGGCTGCTCGCGGGCGGCGAGCGGCTCGACGCCCCCTCGTTCGACTCGCTGCGCAGCCTCCTGAGCGACCTGTCCGCGACGCGTGCGCGGCTCGGCTTCACGCCGCGCGAGACCGCCGTGGGCGTGTTCGCGCTCAAGGAGGGGCTCTACGACCTCGCCGGCCGGGGCGACACCGAGCGCGTCGACGACGTGGCCGCCCTGCTGCGGCTCGTCGACGACCTGGGTCTGTTCACGTTCGAGTCGTTCGCCGCCGCGCGTGAGGGGATCATCACCGAGCAGGCCGAGCAGCTGCTCGAGCTGTCGACGCCTGTCGTGAAGCTCTGGGAGGGCATCGTCGCCGTGCCGCTGGTCGGCACGCTCGACTCGGCGCGCACGCAGGTCGTCATGGAGAAGCTGCTCCAGACGCTCGTCGAGACGGGGTCCGAGCACGCGATCATCGACATCACCGGCGTCCCCGCGGTCGACACGCAGGTCGCGCAGCACCTCCTCAAGACGGTCGTCGCGGCGCGCCTCATGGGTGCCGAGTGCACGATCAGCGGCATCCGCCCGCAGATCGCGCAGACGATCGTCGCGCTCGGCATCGAGTTCGGCGACATCCGCACCAAGGCGACGTTGGCCGACGCCCTGGTCGCGGCCCTGCGGGCCAACGGCAGCGCGCGCACCGCCGGCGCGGTCGCGGGGGCCTGATGGACAGCGTCCCGATCCTCAAGATCGGCTCGACCCTGCTGGTCTCGATCCAGGTCGACCTGCAGGACCAGTCGGCCCTCCAGCTCCAGGAGGACCTCGCCGAGCGCATCACGCAGACCGGTGCCCGCGGCGTCCTCATCGACATCTCCGGGCTGGAGATCGTCGACAGCTTCATCGGCCGGATGCTCTCCTCGATCGCCGGCATCTCGCGCGTGCTCGACGCGACGACGGTGGTCGTCGGCATGCGGCCCGCCGTCGCGATCACGATGGTCGAGCTCGGGCTGTCGTTCGACGGCGTCCGGACGGCGCTCGACGTCGAGAAGGGCCTGCGGCTCCTGCAGCCCGACGACGAGGACGTCGCCCCCGAGCAGCTGCTCCTCGCGCTCGCCCCGGACGCGCCCGCGTGACAGCCGACCCGGTGACGTCCGAGCGGCTCGCCATCACGACCGACGGCGACGTCGTGCGGGTGCGCCAGGCCGTGCGCGGGCTCGCCCAGGGCGCGCGGCTGTCGCTCGTCGACCAGACGAAGCTCGTGACCGCCGCGAGCGAGCTCGCACGCAACACCCTGATCTACGGCGGCGGCGGCGAGGCCGTGCTGTCGGTCGAGTCGAACGGGCGGCGCACGGGTGTGCGGGTCGAGTTCCGCGACGAGGGCCCGGGCATCCCCGACCTCGACCTCGCGATGACGGACGGCTGGACGAGCGGCAGCGGGCTCGGGCTCGGTCTGTCGGGTGCGCGGCGGCTCGTCGAGCACTTCGAGATCGACACGGGACCGGGGCGCGGCACGCGTGTGGTGATCGCCTCGTGGTCGCGGTGAGTGCGGACGGCACCGTCGAGGACGTCGCCTGGTTCACGGTCGACCACGTGAGCGCCACGGGCACCGCCCGCCGTGCCGCCGCGTCGCTCGCGCGTCGCGTCGGGATGTCCGAGGAGCGCGCCGGCGAGATCGCGCTCGTGGTCGCCGAGCTCACCGGCAACCAGATCAACCACGCGGGCTCCGGCTCGCTCCTGCTGCGGGTCCGGCACGCCGCCGCCGGCCCGGTGGTCGAGGCCGTGGCGGTCGACTCCGGCCCCGGGATGGTCAACGTCGCCGCGTCGCTCACGGACGGCGTGTCGTCGGCGGGCACGCTCGGCATCGGGCTCGGCACGTTGTCGCGGCTCGCGACGTCGTGGGACATCTGGTCGCGGCCCGGCTCGGGCACGGTGATCACGGCCGCGTTCGCCGACGTCGACGCCGAACTGCCCGGGATCCCCACCGCGGTCGGCGTGACCCGGCCGATGACCGGCCAGGACGTGTGCGGGGACGCGTACGCGATCCGCACGGACGACGGCGTGCTCACCGTGATGCTCGCCGACGGGCTGGGGCACGGTCCGCTCGCGGCCGCGGCGAGCACCGAGGCCGTGCGCGCGTTCCGCGGTGCGGCGCCCGGCGGCCCGCTCGCGCTGCTCACCGCCGTGCACCGGGCGCTGTCCGGCACGCGGGGGGCGGCGGTCGCGGTCGCGCGGCTCGACCCGGGTGAGGTGCGGTACGCGGGCGTCGGGAACATCGCGGGCGTCGTCGTCGACGGGGCCGCGCGGCGGGGCATGATCAGCCACCCCGGGATCGCGGGCGCCCAGGCGCGCACGCTGCGCGAGGCCGTGTACCCGCTGCCGCCCGGAGGCCTCGTCGTCCTGCACAGCGACGGCGTGACCGAACGGCACGACCTCGCGGGCTACCCGGGTCTGCTCGCGCGCACGTCGCTCGTGGTGGCCGCGGTCCTGCTGCGCGACTTCGGGGTGCGGCGGGACGACGCGAGCGTCGTGGTGGCCCGCGCCGGTGCGGCGGTGCCGGCGTGACGGGCGGCTCCTCGGTCCGGCGGCTCGGCACGGTCGAGCTCCTCACCGACGGCGACGTCGTGCTGCTGCGCCAGGTCGGTCGTGAGGCCGGCGGGCTGCTCGGTCTCGACGGTCAGGACCAGGTGCGGCTCGCCACGGCGCTGTCGGAGGTCGGCCGCGAGGTCGCCGGGACCGCGGGGGGCCTGGCGGTGCTCGAGGTCGACGGTGCGCCCGGCGCGCCGGAGCTCGTGGTGCACGTCCTCGGTCGTCCGGCGCGGGGTGGGCGCGGCGACGTCACCGGCGTGACGGCCGCGCAGCGGCTCGTCGACCGGGTCGACGTGACGTCCGACGCCGACGGCAGCCGGACGGTCGTGCTGCGCAAGGCGCTGCCCGACGCGCGGGCGGTGTCGCCCGCCCGCCTCGACGAGGTCCGCGCGTCGCTGTCCCGTCCGCGCGCCGCCGACGCGCTCGGCGAGCTGCGCGTGCAGAACACCGAGCTCGTGCGTGCGCTCGAGGCCCTCGCGGCCCGCGAGCAGGACCTCGTGCGCGCGAACGAGGAGCTCGAGGAGACCAACCGCGGCGTCATGGCGATGTACACGCAGCTGTCCGACGAGCTCGAGGAGACGAACAGCGGCGTCGTCGCCCTCTACGCCGAGCTCGACGAGCGCGGACGTCAGCTCGCCGCCGCCAACGACGCCAAGACGCGCTTCCTGCGCAGCGTGAGCCACGAGCTGCGCGCGCCCGTCAACTCGATCCTGGGCCTCACGTCGCTGCTCGCCGAGGGTGCGCTCGACGAGGACCAGCGCATCCAGGTCGGCTACCTCGACTCGAGCGCACGCGCGCTGCTCGGCATGGTCAACGAGCTCCTCGACCTCGCGCGCGCCGAGTCGGGACGGCAGCACGTGCACCGGGTCCGCGTCGACCTCGCGGCGCTGCTCGGCGACCTCCAGGGCACCGTGCGCCCGCTCCTGCGGCCCGGCGTGGCCCTGCACGTCGACGTCCCGACGGGTGTCGAGCTCCACACCGACCCCGACCTCCTGGGCCGCGTGCTGCGCAACCTGCTGACCAACGCCGTGAAGTTCACGGACGCCGGCGCGGTCGACGTCGCGGTCACGGTGCCCGAGGACGGCGTCGTGGTCGTCACCGTCCGGGACACGGGCATCGGGATCCCCGCCGAGCATCTCGAGACGGTGTTCGAGGAGTTCTTCCAGGTGCCGAACCGCCTGCAGCCCTCGGCCAAGGGAACGGGCCTGGGCCTGCCGTACGCGCGGCGCGTCGCCGAGGCGCTCGGCGGGTCGCTCCAGGTGGCGAGCGCCGTCGGCGAGGGCAGCACGTTCACGCTCACGCTCGAGCGCACGACGGCCCCGGCGCTCGGACGCGTGCTCGTCGTCGACGACGACGACGCCGCGCGCGCGGTCGTGCGCGGTCTCCTCGCACCCTCGGCGGCCCAGGTCGTCGAGGCACGCGACGGCGCCGAGGCGCTCGACGTGATCGCCGCCGGGGCCGTGGACGCGGTGCTCATGGACGTGCGCATGCCCGGCGTCGACGGGGTCGCGGCCCTGCACACCCTCCGCGCGGACGCGCGCTGGTCGACGCTGCCGGTGGTGCTCATGTCGACGCTCGACGAGCCACCGGTCGCGGGCGTGCCGTTCGTCGCGAAGACGGCCCTGGACGCCGACGGTCTCGCGGACGTCCTCAGCCGCGCGACCGGGACGGCCGGTGCGACGGAGGTCGCACCATGACCGACGCGACCGCGCGCGTGCTCGTCGTCGACGACACCGAGGCCCACCGGTACGTCATGGCCAGCTGGCTGCGCCGGGCGGGCTACCAGGTGACCGAGGCGGCGACGGGCCGGGCCGCGCTGGACGCCGCCGCGGGGCACGACGCCGTGGTCCTCGACGTCAACCTCCCCGACATGTCCGGCTTCGACGTGTGCCAGGTGATCAAGGCCGACCCGGCCGCCGCGGTGCCCGTCGTGCACGTGTCGGCGACGAGCATCGACGCCCGGGCCCGCACCTCGGGGCTCGAGCGCGGCGCGGACGCCTACCTGGTCGAGCCGCTCGACCGGGACGAGTTCCTCGCGACCGTGGCCGGCCTGTGCCGCTCGCACCGGGCCCGTCGCGGCATCACCGAGCACGCCCGCCGGCTCGCGGACCTCACGGCGGCGGTCGTCCCGCTCGGCTCGGCGCGCTCGCTCGACGACCTCGTCGCCGCGGCGGCGCAGGGGGCGGCGACGGTCTTCGGTGCCCCGGTCGTGGTCGTCGCGACGGCGGTCGACGGCATGGCGACCCGGGTCGTGAGCCCGGGGCCGGGTCGTGCGGTCGTCCGCGGGCGGCTCCTCGCCCCGGCGGCCGAGCCCGACGCCGACCACCCCTACCCGGTCGCCGCGCAGGACACCCCGGGCGTGTGGCGCGAGATGCTCGACCGTGCCGGCGTCCCCGCGACCGGCTGGCACGTCACGCCGCTGCACGACGCGTCCGGGCGGCACCTCGGCGGGTTCGCGGTCGCGGTGCCGGACGGTCCGCTCGGCCCCGACGACGCCGACCTCGCGCAGCAGCTGGGGGAGGCGCTGACCGGTGCGATCGGCACGCTCCGGTCGTTCGCGCAGGAGCACCACATCGCCCTGACGCTCCAGCGCTCGATGCTCCCGCACGCGCTGCCGACCCCGCCCGGGATCCGGATGGCCGCCCGGTACAGCGCGTCCGACGCGCAGCTGAGCGTCGGCGGCGACTTCTACGACGCGCTCGAGCTGCCCGACGGCAAGGTCGCGGTCGTGATCGGCGACGTGCAGGGCCACTCGCTGCGCGCGGCGACGGTCATGGCGCAGCTCCGGTTCGCGCTGCACGCCTACCTCGTCGAGGGGCACCCGCCGGCCCGCGCGCTCGACCTGCTCAACGAGCTGCTCATCCGCAGCCACCCCGAGCTGGTCACGGTGTGCGTCGCCGTGGTGGACCTTGGCGACGGCAGCATGGAGGTCGTCAACGCCGGGCACCTGCCGCCGCTGCTCGTGTCCGCCGACGGCGCGCGCTACCTCACGGGGTCGTCGCCGCTGCTGGGCGTGCGGCTGCCGAGCGAACGGCGCACCACGACGGTGCCGCCGTCGGGTCCGTGCACGCTGGTCCTGGTGACCGACGGCCTGCTCGAGCGCCGCTCGGGCCACATGGCCGACTCGCTCGCGCGCATGGCCGAGGTCGTGGCGGACGCCGGCACCCTCGACCCGGGCGAGCTGTGCGACGTGCTGCTCGGCCGGTTCGACTCGGCCGAGCGCGGCGACGACGTCGCGGTGCTCGCAGTGCACCTCACGGGCGAGCACCCCGACGCGCCCGTCGCCTGACGAGCACCCGGGCGCGGACGAGGTCCCCGGCTCCTCGAGGCCCCGGCCACGCCCGCGGCGCGGTCAGGGCACGAGCACGAGCCTGCCGGCGGGCCCGGCGGCCGCGACCGCCTGACGTCCCGGTCCCGCTCGCAGACCGTGCGCGACGCGGGCGGACCACGGACGACCGACGCACGACCGCCCCGGGAGGTGCCCCCGGGGTCGGGGCGCACCCCCGCGGGGCGGTCGACGGTCCCGCGTCGCGCGGGCGGTGCGTTCAGGCGGTCGCGCGGACCCACACGGTCGTGTCCGACGGGACGAGGACGGCACCGTCGGTGTCGGTCGCGGTGTCGCCCGAGGTCAGCAGCACCTCGGTGCCGGCCGGCAGGACGACGGGTGCGGTGCCGAGGTTCGCCACGACCTGCACCTCCCGGTTGACGAACGCGATGACGTCCTCGCCGAGACCGGGCGTCCACGCGAGCCCGCCCGAGCCGAGCAGCTCGCTGCGGCGCAGGCCGAGCGCGGCGCGGTACGTCTCGTAGGTCGAGCCGGCGACCCCGCGCTGCGCGTCGAGCGCGTACGCCGCCCACGACGCGGGCTGGGGCAGCCAGGTGACACCCGTCGGGGAGAAGCCGAAGCCCTCCTCGGCGGCCGCCCACGGCAGCGGGACGCGGCAGCCGTCACGCCCGCGCTCCGCGCCGCCCGTGCGGAAGAACGCCGGGTCCTGGCGCAGGTCGTCGTCGAGCGCGGTGTGGTCCGGCAGACCGAGCTCCTCGCCCTGGTACAGGTACGCCGAGCCGGGCAGGCCGAGCATGAGGAGCGTCGCGGCGCGGGCCCGGCGCAGGCCGAGGGCCTCGTCGGGCTGCTCGTCGCCCACGCCGATGCCGTTGGGACGCGAGCCCGGCACGGACAGACCCAGGCGCGACGCGTGACGGACGACGTCGTGGTTCGACAGCACCCAGGTCGTCGGCGCGCCGACGCCGTCGGCCGTCACGTACGACGCCTCGATGACGTCGCGCAGCTGCGGTGCGTCCCACGGCGTCGCGAGGAACGCGAAGTTGAACGCCTGCTGCATCTCGTCCGGGCGCACGTACAGCGCGAGGCGCGACAGCGGCTCGACCCAGGCCTCGGCGACGAGCGCGCGGTCGCCCGCGTACTGCGCGAGCACGCGGTTCCACGCGCGGTAGATCTCGTGCACGCCGTCCTGGTCGAACATCGGGCCGCGGTTGCCCGAGCCGGTGACCTCGTCGGCGCGCGACGGGTCGTCCGCCTCGGCCGGCACGGCCTCGTGGCCGTCGACCTCGTCGACGCCCTCGATCATCGAGACGTGGCCGTCCCAGTCGGGCAGGCCCTGCTCCTTGACCATGCCGTGCGCGACGTCGATGCGGAAGCCGTCGACGCCCCGGTCGAGCCAGAACCGCAGGACGTCCTCGAACTCGGCGCGGACCTCGGGGTGCTCCCAGTTGAGGTCGGGCTGCCGCGAGTCGAACAGGTGCAGGTACCACTGGCCGGGCGTGCCGTCGGCGTTCGTCGTGCGGGTCCACGCGGGGCCGCCGAAGATCGACTGCCAGTTGTTCGGCGGCTCCTCGCCGTGCTCGCCGCGCCCCTCGCGGAACAGGTAGCGCTCGCGCTCCGGCGAGCCGGGGCCGGCGGCCATGGCCTCGACGAACCACGCGTGCTCGTCGGACGTGTGGTTGGGGACGAGGTCGACGATCACGCGCATGCCGAGCTCGTGGGCGCGGCCGAGCAGCGTGTCGAAGTCGTCGAGCGTGCCGAACAGCGGGTCGACGTCGCGGTAGTCGGCGACGTCGTAGCCGGCGTCGGCCTGCGGCGAACGGTAGAACGGCGAGAGCCAGACCGCGTCGACGCCCAGCTCGGCGAGGTGGGGGAGGCGCGACGTGATGCCGGGCAGGTCACCGACACCGTCGCCCGACGCGTCGGCGAACGACCGCGGGTAGACCTGGTAGATCACCGCGGTGCGCCACCACTCGGCGTCGGGGGAGCCGGGGGCGTGCACGGGGGTGTGCAGGGGCCGGGAGTCGAGCGTCGTCATGCGGGCATGCCTCTTTCGGGTGGATCTGGGGAGGGGAGGCGTCGTCGCCGGAGGAGCGGTGCGGAAGACGGCCGCGAGGCCGCGCGAAGGCTCCGGGTCGGACCAGGGTAGGCAGCGGCTGCCGGGGTCCGGCAAGCCTGCCGGTCAGGCGGGTGCCGGACCGTCCGCCGGGGTTCCGGTGGTCAGGGAGCCGGTCGCGACGGCGTGCGCGGGGGCGGCGCCCGTGGAGCCGCGCACGATGAGCTCGGGGTGGAACTTGAGCTCGGTGCGCGACGCAGGTGTCCCGTTGATCTCCGCGACGAGCGCCGACACCGCGGCGTGACCCATCGCCTGGACCGGCTGGCGCACGGTCGTGAGCGGCGGGTCGGTGAAGGCGATGAGGGGCGAGTCGTCGAACCCGACGACGGAGACGTCGCCCGGCACGGACAGCCCGCGGGACCGGGCGGCCCGGATCGCGCCGAGCGCCATGAGGTCGGAGCCGCAGATGATCGCGGTGTGCCCGGAGTCGATGAGGTCGAGCGCCGCGGCCTGTCCGCCCTCGACGGTGAACAGCGTCGACACGACGTGCCCGGCGGGGTCGTCGACGCCGAGGTGCCGCTGCAGGTTGACCGCGAACTCCTCGCGCTTGCGGCGCGCGGGCACGAAGCGGTCGGGGCCGATCGCGAGGCCGATGCTGCGGTGCCCGAGCGACGTGAGGTGCCGGAACGCGAGGTCGAGCGCGGCGGCGTCGTCGGTCGACACGGTCGGTGCGTCGACGCCCTCGGCCCAGCCGTTGACGAGGACCACGGGCAGCCCGCGGCTGCGCAGCCGGTGGTACCGCTCCTTGCTCGCGGTGGTGTCGGCGTGCAGGCCGGAGACGAAGACGATGCCGTCGACGCCGTGCTCGAGCAGCATCTCGACGTACTGGTCCTCGGTCGTCCCGCCGGGGGACTGGGTGCACAGCACTGCGGTGTACCCGCGCTCGGTGAGCATCGTCTCGATGACCTGCGCGAACGCGGGGAACACGGGGTTCGAGAGCTCGGGGACGACGAGGCCGACGAGGCCGGCCGAGCGGGTGCGCAGCTTCTCGGGGCGTTCGTAGCCGAGCACGTCGAGGGCCGCCAGCACGGCCTGCCGTGCCTGGGCCGACACGCCGTGCTTGCCGTTGAGTACCCGTGACACGGTCGCCGTGCTGACGCCGGCCTGCTCGGCCAGGTCCGTCAGACGGGTGCGCACGGGTGGCAGCGTAAGGGACACGGGACCTCCTCGTCCTGGGCTGTTCGTGGTCGAGGCGAGCCCGTTCGTGACGCCGCTGCAACCGTTGCCTGAAAGTTACCGTAACGACTTGCAACGCGCGGTGCAACGACGTAACTTTCCGTCGCACCAGGCCAGCGTCGGTGGGAGCACCGCCGGAGCGGGCACTCCCTCTGCACCCCTTGGAGAGACACGATGCGACGGAGCATCCCTGTCGTCGCGGCGACCCTCGGCCTCGCGCTGACGCTCGCCGCGTGCTCGGGCTCGTCCGGCGAGACGACGGACGACGCGTCCGAGTCGTCCGCGGCGAACGCCGGCACCCTGACCGTCTGGGTGGACGACACCCGGTCCGGCCCGGTCAAGGAGGTGGCGACCACCTTCGAGAAGGAGAAGGGCGTCACCGTCAAGCTGGTCCAGAAGGACTTCGGCGACATCCGCGACGACTTCATCTCGCAGGCGCCGACCGGCCAGGGCCCCGACGTGATCGTCGGTGCGCACGACTGGCTCGGCAAGCTCGTCCAGAACGGCGTCGTCGCCCCGATCGAGCTCGGCGACAAGGCGGAGGACTTCCTCCCCGTCTCCACGCAGGCCATGAGCTACGAGGGCACGCTGTACGGCCTGCCGTACTCCGTCGAGAACATCGCGCTCGTCAAGAACAAGGACCTCGTCCCCGACGCCACGCCCGCCTCGTTCGACGAGCTCGTCGCGCAGGCCAAGGCGGCCGGCACGCAGTACTCGGTCCTCATCCAGCAGGACGAGAAGACCGGCGACCCGTACCACATGTACCCGCTGCAGACGTCGTTCGGCGCCCCCGTCTTCGGCACCGACGCCGACGGCGCGTACGACGCGTCGCAGCTCGCGATGGACTCCGACGGCGGCCGCGCGTTCGCCGCGTACGTCGCCAAGCTCGGCGCCGAGGGGGTCCTCAACACGTCGCTCTCGGGTGACGTCGCCAAGGAGGCGTTCATCAACGGCCAGGCGCCGTACATGATCACCGGTCCGTGGAACGTCGGCGACTTCGTGAGCGCCGGCATCAACGTCGGCATCGAGAAGGTGCCGTCCGCCGGTGGCCAGCCGTCGCAGCCCTTCGTCGGCGTGCAGGGCTTCTTCATCTCCGCGAAGTCGAAGAACGCGCTCCTCGCGAACGAGTTCGTCGTCAACTACCTCGGCACCAAGGACGTCCAGCTCGCCATGTACGAGGCGGGCGGCCGTGCCCCGGCGCTGCAGTCGGCGCTCGACGAGATCGGCGACGACCCGATCGTCGGCGGGTTCGCCGAGGTCGGCAAGGACGGCGTCCCGATGCCGTCGATCCCCGCGATGGACACCGTCTGGGCCGACTGGGGCGCCACCGAGGTCGCGCTCGTCAACCAGCAGGGCGACCCCACCGCGCTGTGGAACCAGATGACCGCCTCGATCGCCGGCAAGATCGCCGCGAGCTGAGCACCCGTCCGGCGACCCGGCCCGCCCCGGCCGGGTCGCCGGACCGCGCGCACCCGCGCGCACCCCGGCGCCGCAGGACGCGTGCGCCACCGCACGCGCGCCCTCGCGCGCCGAGCAGCCCCCGCGCGCCGTGCGCGCCGATCACCGCCGATCTCCGGAGCACCCCATGACGGACACGTCGACCCGCCCTGACCGCACGGACGCGACCGCGCCGCCACCGTCGACCGGCTCGCGCCGGCCCACGGGGAGCTGGTGGAGCCGGCAGGACCTGACCCGCGGCTTCTGGGTCAAGACCGTGCTCGTCGCGCTCGTCGACGCGCTCGGCGTCTACGGGATCCTCGCGGCCGGTGCGCTGGGCCAGTGGGGGATCGTCGCGTTCCTCGTCGTCGCGCTCGTCGCGGTGAACGTCGTCTACTTCTCCAAGAAGATGCTCCCGGCGAAGTATCTCGTGCCGGGCCTGGTCTTCCTGCTCGTGTACCAGGTGTTCGTCGTCCTCTACACGGGCTTCACGGCCTTCACCAACTACGGCGACGGCCACAACTCGACGCAGGCGGATGCGGTCGAGGCGATCCTCGTGCAGAACGAGGCGCGCCTCCCGGACTCGCCCACCTACCCGCTGACCGTCGTCGTGAACGGCGACGAGCTCGGCTTCGCGGTCGTCGACGGCGAGGGCGACGCGGAGCTCGGCACCGCCGAGCAGCCGCTGGAGCCCGTCGACGCGACGCTCGAGAACGGCCGCGTCGCGTCCGTCGACGGCTGGGAGACGCTGCAGTTCACCCAGGTGCTCGAGCGCCAGGACGAGATCTTCGCCCTGCGCGTCCCGATCTCCGACGACCCCAACGACGGCAGCGTCCGCACGCCCGACGGCTCGACGGGGTACGTCTACGTCTCGACGATGGAGTGGGACGAGGCCGCGGGCACGATCACCAACACGGCGACCGGCGACGTCTACACCGCCGACGAGGAGCAGGGGGCGTTCGTCGCCGCCGACGGCTCGCAGCTCGGCACCGGGTGGAAGGTGTTCGTCGGCTTCGAGAACTTCAGCCGCGTCTTCACGGACTCGAAGCTCGCCGGGCCGTTCGTCGGCGTGCTGCTGTGGACGTTCGCGTTCGCGATCCTGTCGGTCGTCCTCACGTTCGGGCTGGGCCTGTTCATGGCGGTCGTGCTGAACCACCCGAAGGTGCGCGGCCGCAAGATCTACCGGTCGCTGCTGATCGTGCCGTACGCGTTCCCGGCGTTCCTCACGGCGCTCGTGTGGCAGGGCATGCTCAACCGCGACTTCGGCTTCGTGAACGCGACGCTGCTGGGCGGCGCGAGCATCCCGTGGCTCACGGACCCGTGGCTCGCGAAGATCTCCGTGCTCGTCGTGAACCTGTGGCTCGGCTTCCCGTACATGTTCCTCATCTGCACGGGCGCGCTGCAGTCGATCCCGAACGAGATCTACGAGGCCGGGAAGATCGACGGCGCCAAGCCGCTGCGCCTGTTCCGGTCGCTCACGATGCCGCTGCTGCTCGTCTCGACCGCGCCGCTGCTCATCTCGTCGTTCGCGTTCAACTTCAACAACTTCAACGTCGTCTACCTGCTCACCGAGGGTGGGCCGGACGACCTGTCGGCACCGGTCGACGTCGGCGCCACGGACATCCTCATCACGTTCGTCTACCGGCTCGCGTTCGGCGGCGTGAACCGCCAGTACGGCCTCGCGTGCGCGGTGTCGATCCTCATCTTCCTCATCGTCGCCTCGATCTCGGCGGCCACCTTCAGCAAGACCCGCGCCCTGGAGGACCTGCACTGATGGCTGCCACCACGCTCCCCGCCGGCACCACCGACGCCGGCCTGCGCCCGGACCAGAACGAGACCACCCCGCGCGGCGTGCGCTGGTGGCGCGAGCTCGGCTGGCGCCACGTCGTCACCTGGGCCGTGCTCGTCTTCTGCTTCATCCCGATCCTGTACGTGCTGTCGTCGTCGCTGAACCCGACGGGGTCGCTCACGGGCTCGAACAAGCTGTTCTCGAGCATCTCGTTCCAGAACTACGTCGACCTGCTGAGCGACCCGGTGCACCCGTACGTGCGCTGGTTCGCGAACACGATCGTCATCGCGACGACCACGTCGGTCGGCACGGTCCTGCTGGGCGCGGCGGCGGCGTACGCGTTCTCGCGGTTCCGGTTCCGCGGTCGGCGCGGCGGGCTGCTGTCGCTGCTGCTGCTGCAGATGTTCCCGCAGGTCCTCGCGTACGTCGCGATCTTCCTGCTGCTCGTCACGCTGCGCGAGGTCTTCCCGGCGATCGGCCTCGGCTCGCCGCTCGGCCTGATCCTCGTGTACCTGGGCGGTGCGCTCGGTGTGAACACCTACCTCATGTACGGGTTCTTCAACACGGTCCCGAAGGAGCTCGACGAGGCCGCCAAGATCGACGGCGCGAGCCACGCGCAGATCTTCTTCTCGATCATCCTGCGGCTCGTCGCGCCGATCCTCGCGGTCGTCGGCCTGCTGTCGTTCGTCGGGGTGTTCTCCGACTTCCTCATCGCGTCGATCGTGCTCGTCGACCCCGAGGCGCAGACGCTCGCGGTCGGCCTCTACCAGTACGTGAGCCAGCGGTTCTCCGAGTACTGGGGCGTGTTCGCGGCCGGTGCCGTGCTCGCGGCGATCCCCGTCGTGCTCCTGTTCCAGTTCCTCCAGCGCTACATCGTCTCCGGCCTGACCCAGGGCGCGGTGAAGGGATGACCGTGCGGCACCTGCTCGACCAGCCCCACCACGACGGCTCGGAGCTCTACGTCCCGACGGGTACGCCCGCGCTCGGCGACGTCGTCCCGGTGCGGTTCCGCGTGCCGGCCTCCGCGACCGAGCGCGCGCTGTGGGTGCGGACCGTCCGTGACGCCGAGCCGCGCATGGTGCAGGCACGGCTCGACCGTGCCGACGCGCACGAGCGCTGGTACGTCGCCGACGTGCCCGTGCACAACCCGGTGACGTCGTACCGCGCGCTGCTCGACGAGCCCGGCGGCTACCGCTGGCTCAACGGGCGCGGCTTGTTCTCGCGCGACGTGCCCGACGCGGCCGACTTCCGGCTCACGGTGCACGAGCCGGCACCCGCGTGGACGTCGTCGGCGGTCGTCTACCAGATCTTCCCGGACCGGTTCGCGCGGTCGGGCGTCTCGCGAACGTTCCCGGAGTGGGCCGAGCCGGCGGAGTGGGACGACGAGCCGATCGGCCGCGGGCCGTCGACGCCCGTGCAGCTGTACGGCGGCGACCTGCTCGGCATCGAGCAGCGGCTCGACCACCTGCAGCGGCTCGGCGTCGACACCGTCTACCTGACGCCCGTCTTCCCGTCGCAGTCGAACCACCGCTACGACGCGCGCACGTTCGACCACGTCGACCCGCTGCTCGGGGGCGACGAGGCGCTCGTCTCGCTCCGCCGCGCGCTGCACGGCCGCGGGATGCGGCTCGTCGGCGACTTCACGACCAACCACACGGGTGTCGCGCACGAGTGGTTCGAGCACGCCCTGCGGGACCGGTCGTCGGAGGAGGCCGAGTTCTACTACTGGGACAAGGAGTCCGACCTCGGCTACGTCGCGTGGCTCGACGTCCCGTCGCTGCCGAAGCTCAACTACGGCTCGTCCGCGCTGGCCCGCCGGATGGTCGACGGCCCCGGCTCGGTCATCGGCCGCTGGCTCGGCGAGCCGTTCGCGCTCGACGGCTGGCGCATCGACGTCGCCAACATGACCGGCCGGTACGCGTCCGACGACTTCACGCACCACGTCGCCCGGACGGTGCGCGCGACGATGACCGAGCTCAACCCCGACGCGGTGCTCGTGAGCGAGCACTTCCACGACGCCGCGGGCGACCTGACCGGCGAGGGCTGGCAGGTCAACATGAACTACTCGGCGTTCACCAAGCCGCTGTGGACCTGGCTCGTGGACCCCGCGACGACGCTCGACTTCCTCGGCATCCCGACGACGATCCCGCGCCGCGGCGGCGTGTCCGTCGTCGAGACCATGCGCGAGTTCGACGCGACCGTGCCGTGGAAGGTCACCGCGCGGCAGTGGAACATGCTCGGCTCGCACGACACCCCGCGCCTGCGGACGGTCGTCGGCGACCCGCGCCTCGTCGAGGTCGCTGCCGGGCTGCTGTTCACCTACCCGGGCACCCCCGCGCTGTTCGCGGGCGACGAGGGCGGCGCGACCGGCACCAACGGCGAGCACGCGCGCGTGCCCATGCCGTGGGACCAGATCGAGGCGGGCGGCGGCGACCGCTGGGACGGCCGCACGTTCGACGTCTACCGGTCCCTCATCGCGCTGCGCCGCTCGTCACGTGCGCTGCGCGAGGGCGGGCTGCGGTGGGCCGTCGTCTCCGACGACGCCGTCGCCTACCTGCGCGAGACGGTCGACGAGCGCGTGCTCGTCGTCGCCGCCCGCGCCCCGTGGGCGGGCGTCGACCTGCCCCGGCACCTCGTGCCTGCCGGGGCTGCCGTGGAGCGCCTGTACGGCGAGGGCACGCTCGACATCGCACCCGACGCGCTGCGCGTCGGCGGCGACGGGCCCGGCGTCTCCGTGTGGCGCCTGGCGTGACCCGCCCCCTCGTCCTCCGTGCCGACCTCGAGCGCGACCTGCGCGCGCTCGGGGTCGAGCCCGGCGGAGTGCTCGTCGCGCACGTCTCGCTGTCGCGGCTCGGGACCGTCGTCGGGGGTGAGCAGGCCGTCGTGCGCGCGCTGCTCGACGCGCTCGGCGAGGACGGCACGCTCGTCATGCCGTCGCAGTCGTGGCAGCTGTGCGACCCCGCCTACCTGGCGGACCCGTCCGTCCCGCCGTCCCGGTACGACGACGTGCGCGCCGCGCTGCCCGTCTACGACCCCGCCTGGACGCCGACCCGCACGATGGGGCTGGTCGTCGAGGCGCTGCGCACCCTGCCCGGCACCGTGCGCTCGTCGCACCCGCACCGGTCGTTCGTCGCGCACGGTCCTCGCGCCGCCGAGGTGCTGGCGCGGCACGACCTCGACGACCCCGTCGGCGAGGGCTCCCCGCTCGCGGCTCTCCACGCGCTCGACGCGCAGGTCCTGCTCCTCGGCGTCGGCTACGACAAGTGCACCGCACTGCACCTGGCCGAGGCCCGCGCGGGCCTGCCGCTGCCGACCGTCCGCAACGGCGCCCCGCTCCTCGTCGACGGCCGTCGGGAGTGGGTGTGGTTCGACGAGCCCGTCGTCGAGGACGCCGACTTCGAGGCCGTCGGCGCGGTGTTCTCCGCGACCGGGCACGAGACCGTCGGCACCGTCGGCGCCGCGACCGCACGCCTCGCCCGCGTCCGTGCCCTCGTCGACCTCGCCGCCGACTGGTTCGCCCGCACCCGCGATCGACGGGACTGATGTGGTCGATCCGACATCGGGAGGTGGCGCGGTGGAGCAGATCGTGATCCGCACCATGGCGAACGGCACCAAGTGAGCCGGCCACCCTCGTCGACCTGCTGGCGACGCCGGAGAGCGCGGACGTCGAGTTCGAGCCCGAGCGCCTGGGCGCCACGGCGCGCGTCGCCGACCTGTGACGTACCTGCTGGACGCGAACGTCGTCTCCGCCCTGCGGGTGCCGGGCCGCGACCGCCGGTCGCCGCGTGGGCCGGCACCGTCCCGCTCGCCGACCAGTACGTCTCGGTGCTCACCGTCGCCGAGATCGAGCGTGGCGTGCTCCGCAAGGAGCGGACCGATCCGGCGCAGGGTGCCGTCCTGCGCCGAGGGTTCGCCGGGCACGTCCTCCCTGCCTTCGCGGATCGGGTGCTGCCGTTCGATCTCGCAGCGGCCCGCATCCTCGCCCGCTACCCGGTTCCCGAAGCCGCGCCGGTGGACGATGCGCAGGTCGCGGCGGTCGCGGAAGCTCACGGGTCGATCCTCGTCACGCGCGACGTCAGGTACGTCGAGCCTCTCGGCGTCCGCACGCTCGACCCGTGGAGGGCGGAGGCCGCTCGTCCGACGCCCGAGGTCGAGTGAGCGACCGGCTGTGCACGGCGCCGGACGTGCACGCCCCACTCGTTACCCTGGACCCGTGACCGCCCCTGACGTGCTCGAGCTCGACGGCTATGTCGACGCGGACCGGGAGCGGTGGGTGCCGGAGGCCCCGAAGTCGCGCGAGCGCACCGCGTTCGAGCGGGACCGCGCGCGCATCGTGCACTCGTCCGCGCTGCGGCGGCTCGGGGCGAAGACGCAGGTGCTCGGCCCCTCCTCGGACGACTTCGTGCGGACGCGGCTCACGCACACCCTCGAGGTCGCGCAGGTCGGCCGCGAGATCGGCAAGGCGCTCGGCTGCGACCCGGACGTCGTCGACACCGCGTGCCTCGCGCACGACCTCGGCCACCCGCCGTTCGGGCACAACGGCGAGCGCGCGCTCGCGGACCTCGCGCGCGGCATCGGCGGGTTCGAGGGCAACGCGCAGACGCTGCGCCTGCTGACCCGGCTCGAGCCGAAGGTCGTCGGGCCCGACGGGCAGACGGTCGGCCTCAACCTCACGCGCGCGAGCCTCGACGCGTCGGTCAAGTACCCGTGGCGGTACGGGCAGGGGCCGGTGAGCGCCGCGAGCGGCCGGCCGACGCACAAGTTCGGCGTCTACGAGGACGACCTGCCGGTGTTCACGTGGCTGCGCGAGGACGCCCCTGCGGGTCGCAAGTGCCTCGAGGCGCAGGTCATGGACCTCGCCGACGACATCTCCTACTCGGTGCACGACGTCGAGGACGCGGTCGTCGGCGGACGGCTGGACCTGGAGGTGCTGACGCGGCCGGACGAGCGGGCGCGCATCGTCGAGGCCGTGCAGACGTGGTACGGCGACGCGGTCGACGAGAACGGCCTGCACGACGCGATGGACCGCCTGGTCGCGGCGCACCTGTGGGCGTCGACGGCGTTCGACGGGTCACGCGGTGCGCTCGCGATGCTGAAGGACGCGACCAGCCAGCTCATCGGCCGGTTCGCCAAGGCCGCGCAGACGGCCACGCGTGCCGAGTACGGCGACGGCCCGCTCACCCGGTACGCCGCGAACCTCGTGGTGCCGATCGGCACCACGGCGGAGATCCTCGTGCTCAAGGGCCTCGCGGTCGCGTACGTCATGGCGCCACGCGAGCTCGAGCCGCTCTACCACCGGCAGCGCGAGGTGCTCACCGACCTCGTCCGCGTGATGTCGGACCGTGCGCCGCTGGCCCTCGAGCCGCCGTTCGCCGCCGACTGGGCGCAGGCCCCCGACGACGCCGCGCGGCTGCGCGTGGTCGTCGACCAGGTGGCGTCGCTCACGGACGTGTCGGCGGCGGAGATGCATGCGCGGCTCGTCCACCCGCCGCGGCACTGAGCGCGGGCCGCGCGCCCGGGCGAACGACGTCGCGGGCGGGCCGGGCCGCGCCGCGCGACGCCTAGACTCACCGGCGTGGCGGGACGCATCCGACGGGAGGACGTGGAGGCGGTCCGCGAGCGTGCGCGCATCGAGGAGATCGTCGGCGCCCACGTCAGCCTGAAGCCCGCGGGCGTCGGCTCGATGAAGGGCCTGTGCCCGTTCCACGACGAGCGTTCCCCCTCGTTCCACGTCCGGCCGCAGGTCGGCCGCTACCACTGCTTCGGCTGCGGCGAGGGCGGCGACGTCATCGCGTTCGTCATGAAGGTCGACGGGCTGGGCTTCACGGAGGCCGTCGAGTACCTCGCGGGCCGCGTCGGGATCCAGCTCCGGTACGAGGAGGGTGGCGCACCGCGGCCTGGCGAGGAGCCGGGTCGGCGGCGCCGGTTGCTCGACGCGCACCGGGTCGCCGAGGAGTTCTACCGCGAGCAGCTGACGACGCCCGCGGCGGCCGCGGGGCGCGCATTCCTCGCCGAGCGGGGCTTCGACCGGTCGGCGGCCGAGCAGTTCGGCGTGGGGTTCGCGCCGCAGGGCTGGGACGGGCTGCTGCGCCACCTGCGCGGACGGAGCTTCACCGAGGCGGAGCTCGTCGCGTCGGGGCTCGTCAGCCAGGGCCAGCGCGGGGTCTACGACCGGTTCCGCGGGCGGCTCGTCTGGCCGATCCGCGAGGTCACGGGGGAGACGGTCGGGTTCGGCGCGCGGCGTCTGTTCGACGAGGACCAGGGGCCGAAGTACCTCAACACCCCGGAGACGCCGCTCTACCGCAAGTCGCAGGTGCTGTACGGCATCGACCTCGCGAAGCGCGACATGCAGCGCGACAAGCGCGTCGTCGTGGTCGAGGGCTACACCGACGTCATGGCGATGCACCTGTCGGGTGTCGGCTCCGCGGTCGCGACGTGCGGGACGGCGTTCGGCTCCGACCACGCGCGCATCGTGCGACGGCTCGTCGGCGACGCCGGGTCGACGGGCGGCGTCCAGCTCGCGTCCGGCACGTCGATCGGGGGGGAGATCATCTTCACGTTCGACGGCGACGCCGCCGGTCAGAAGGCGGCCCTGCGCGCGTTCGGCGAGGACCAGTCGTTCTCCGCCCAGACGTTCGTCGCCGTCGAGCGGTCCGGCATGGACCCGTGCGAGCTGCGCCAGGCGAAGGGTCCGGACGCGGTGCGCGCGCTCGTCGCCGGACGCACGCCGCTGTTCGAGTTCGTCATCCGCTCGACGCTCGACTCGCACGACCTGCGCACCGCCGAGGGCCGGGTCGCGGCCCTGCGCGCCGCCGCGCCGGTCGTCGCGGGCATCCGTGACGCCGCCCTGCGGCCCGAGTACACGCGCCTGCTCGCGGGCTGGCTCGGCATCGACGACCAGGAGACCGTGCGGCGCGCGGTCGCTGCCGCCGGGCCGGCGCGCGGCAGCAGCCCGCGCGGCGGCGAGCAGCGGTCCGACGACCGTCGTGGCCGTCCCGACGCGGGTCGCGGGGACGGTGGTCGGGGCGGGCGTCCCGAGTGGCGCGGCGGCGACGGGCAGCGCGGTCGCGGTGACGGCGCGCGACGCGAGGGGCCGTGGTCGCGGCCGGACGACCGTCGAGGCGGCTCGAACGGTCGCGGGCGACCGGACGACCGCTGGACGCGGGGCGACCAGCGCGCGGACGGCCCGTACGGCGACGAGGCGCCTGTCGTGCGCATGCCGTCACCGGACCGTCGCGACCCGGTCGTGCAGATCGAGCGGACCGCGCTCGAGGTGGTCCTCCAGCAGCCCGAGCACGTCCCCGCGCAGTTCGACGACCTCGCCGCCGACGCCTTCGCCGCGCCCGCGCACCGCGCGGTCCACGAGGCGGTCCGTGCGGCCGGCGGGATGGCGGCGGCACGTGCGGCGGCCGCGGCGGCGGGCGGTGCGTCGACGGGCTGGGTCGACGCGGTCGTCGAGCAGGCGGCGGAGGCCGTGCGGCCGCTGATCACGGAGCTCGCGGTCGCGCCGCTGCCCGAGGACCGGCCGGAGTCGATGCCGGGCTATGTGCGCGACGTCGTGCTGCGGCTCGTCGAGATCGGCTTCACGCGGAGCATCGCGGACCTGCGCGGGCGGCTGCAACGGATGGACCCGGCCGAGGACGCTGCCGCCTACCAGGCCGCGTTCGCCGAGCTCGTCGCCCTCGAGGGGCGTCGGCGCACGCTGCGCGAGAGCGCCTGACCCGACGCCCGCCCGGGTGCGGGCCGCTCGCCGCGCGCGACCGGGTCCCGGCCTGGACAATCGCCTGCGTGACGGACACCACGACCAACCCCACCGAGCCGGCCCCGCAGCAGCGCGACGGCGACAAGCCCCTGCGCACGGCGGTGGTCGTCAACCCCAACCGGGTCGAGGGCACCGACGAGCTCCGGCAGGCGATCACCGACCAGCTCGCCGCGGCCGGCTGGCCCGCACCGGCGTGGCTCGAGACGACCGCCGAGGACCCGGGCACGGGGCAGGCACGGCAAGCGGTCGAGGACGGCGCCGAGGTCGTGCTCGTGTGCGGCGGCGACGGCACGGTGCGGGCGGTCATCGAAGGGCTCGTCGGCACCGACACCGCGCTCGCGGTGCTGCCGGGCGGCACGGGCAACCTGCTCGCGGCGAACCTCGACGTGCCGACCAACGTGCCCGACGGCGTCGACACCGTCCTCGCACGCGGGCGGCGCCAGATCGACGTCGGCCGCGCCGACGGCCAGGTGTTCGCCGTCATGGCGGGCATGGGCCTCGACGCCGCGACGATGGACGACGCGCCCACGAAGCTCAAGAACAAGGCGGGCTCGATCGCGTACGTCTTCTCGGCGATCAAGCACCTCGCCGACGACGAGATGCACGTCGAGATCGAGATCGACGGTGGCGCGCCGCGTCGACGGCGTGCGCGCTCGGTGCTGATCGGCAACGTCGGGCGCCTCCAGGGCGGGATCACCCTCCTACCCGACGCGCAGCCGGACACCGGCACGATGGAGGTCGCTGTCCTCGCGCCCAAGAACGTCGGGCACTGGGTGCAGCTGCTCGTCGGCATCGCGCTGCGCCGCAAGCGCGTGCCCGCGCGCGAGATCGTGCGCGGCTCGCACGTCGTCGTCCGGTGCGACAGGCCGCAGCCGCGCCAGCTCGACGGCGACGTGCTCGACCCCGGTCGCACGCTCGAGGTCACCGTCGAGCCGCGCAGCCTGTGGGTCTGCGTCCACCAGCCCGACACGTCCCCTGACCTCGCCGAGGGCGGCCCGCACCACTGAGGCGCTCAACGGGCCCGCGGCTCCCCCCGAGCGGGTCGACGGGCGGGAGAGCCGCCGGCGAGCAGGGCGCCGGCGGACCGGACCTCAGCGGAGCGTGACGAGCCCCGTGCCGTCGTCGACCGGCAGCATGCCCTGGACCGTCGCGGTCACGGTCATCGAGCGCAGCGTCAGCGAGCCGCCGTAGTACGACATGAAGGCCGTGTCGGTCGCGTCGCGACCCGTCGCGATCCGCACGAACGACTCGCGCGGCGCGAGCCGTGTCGCGTCGACCACGTGCCAGCCGCCGTCGACGTACGCCTCGGCCACCGCGTGGAAGTCCATGGGCTTGAGGCCGGGCGCGTAGACGGACGCGAGCCGCGCGGGCACGTCCGTCGCGCGCAGCAGCGCGACGACGAGGTGCGCGAAGTCGCGGCACACGCCGCGCCGCTTGAGCAGCGTGTCGGTCGCGCCGTCGGTCGGGAGGCTCGACCCGGACAGGTAGGTCACGTGCCCGGCGACCCACGCGACGACCGCGTCGAGCAGCTCGGCGCCCTCGAGGCCGCGGAACTGGTCGCGCGCGAACGCGAGCAGGCGGTCGGAGTCGGCGTACCGGCTGGGGCGGCGGTACTCGACGAGGTCGATGTCCTCGACCGCCGGCGCGTCGGCCTGACCGATCACCGTCGCGGTGTAGTCGACGACCAGCCGCCCGACCGGCGCGAGCACGCGGTGGGTGCGCCCGCCGTGCGGTCCCTTGATCTCGACGACGTCGAGCGGGCCGTCCTCGTGGCGGACGGCGAGCTGTTCGGAGCGGTCGTGGGCGCCGTCCGCGACGGCCACGGCGAGCAGCAGCTCGAGCGGCTGCCGCACGTCGATCGACAGGTGGGAGGTCACGGTGCGCAGCACGACCGCACGGGTCCTTTCCCGGCACTCTGCGGCCGGAACATCGAGGGGGCGACGGCCAGTGTGAGGCCCGCGGGACGATCCGTCCAGCGGGGGTGCGGAGGGTTGCGTCCGCGCAGGTCAGCGCGCTGCGCGTGCGGGTGCGGCGCGGCCGTCGCACAGTGGCTCGGACGTCGTGCGACCGGGGGTGCGGCGAGGTGTGCGGCGACGTGCGCGGTGACGGCGGAGGAGGGCACGTGGCGACGCGGCGGGTGAGCGGTGCACGGGTGGCCGCGTCGAGCACGTGGGTCGACCCCGACGGCGTGCGGCGGCCCGCCGGTGACGTGCACGCGTGGCTGCCGGGCACCAACCAGACGGTGTGCGGGCTCCCGCTCGCGCGCGCCGACCTCGCGCGGTTCCCGCACGTCGAGTGGTCCGACGCCGACCCCGCCACGGGCGCGCACGCCGACGCCGTCGCGCACGTGTGCCACCGGTGCGCGGCGGGCACGGGGGCACGTCGCGACGAGCGCCCCGGGCGGCGCGTGGACCCGCGTCCGTGAGCGCGCCGTCGGGGGAGCGCGTCCGCGTCGTGGCCATGGCCGACACGCACGTGCCCGCGCGGGCGCGCGACCTGCCCGCCGCGCTGTGGGCTGCCGTCGACGACGCGGACCTCGTCGTGCACGCCGGTGACTGGGTGGACGCCGCGACCGTCGACGCGCTCACCGCACGGTCGCGCTCGCTCCTCGCGTGCCACGGGAACAACGACGGCCCCGACGTCCGGGCGCGCGTGCCCGAGGTCGCGCGGGCCACCGTCGCCGGGGTGCGCGTGGGCGTCGTGCACGAGACCGGTGCGGCGACGGGCCGGGAACGGCGGTGCGACGCGGCGTTCCCCGACCTCGACGTGCTCGTGTTCGGGCACTCCCACATCCCGTGGGACTCCACGACGCCCGGCGGCCTGCGCCTGCTCAACCCCGGGTCGCCCACCGACCGTCGCCGGCAGCCCACGTTCACGTTCCTCACCTTCACGCTCGCGGACGCCGGCGTGCACGACCTCGTCCTGCACGCCCTGCGGCCGCGGCCGCGCTGACGCGCCCGCGCCTCCGCGTGGCGCACCGGGCGCGCACCCGCACCGCGCCAGACTGGCGCCGTGCTGCAGCTGCGGGTCACCGTCCCGACCGACCTCACGGGTGCCGTGCTCGACGTGCTGCGCGACGACCCGGCGGTGTCCGCCCTCGTCGTGGGCACCGGCACCGCGCTGCGCCCCGAGGGCGACGTGGTCACCGCCGACGTCGCGCGCGAGGCCGCCGACGACGTGATCGAGCGACTCCTCGCGCTCGACGTCCAGCAGGTCGGGACCGTCCAGCTCACGCCCGTCGACACCTGGGTGTCGCGGGCCGGTTGGGAGGCCGAGCGGCTCGCGCCGGGCGCGAGCGCCGACTCGGTCGTCTGGCCCCAGGTCGTGCTGCGCGCGTACGACGACACCGAGCTCACCTGGACGTTCCTCAGCTTCATGACGCTCGCGACCCTCCTCGCGAGCGTCGCGATCATCGTCGACTCGCAGGTGCTCGTCATCGGCGCGATGGTCCTGGGCCCGGAGTTCGGCGCGGTCGCGGCCCTGGGCGTCGCGCTCGTCCGGCGACGCTGGCGCCTGCTGCGGCGTGCGGCGCTCGCGCTGCTCGTCGGTTTCGTCGTCGCGATCGGGCTCACCGCGGTCGCGGCGCTCGTGCTGCGCGGCGCCGGCTGGGTGACGCTCGACGACGTGACCGGGCCGCGTCCCGGGACCGACTTCATCTACCGTCCCGACCGCTGGTCGATCGTCGTCGCCGTCATCGCGGGCGCCGCGGGTGTGCTGTCGCTCACGTCGTCGCGCGTGGGTGGTCTCACGGGCGTGTTCATCTCCGTGACGACGATCCCCGCCGCGGGCAACCTCGCGCTCGGGATCGCGTTCGGCGTCGCGCACGAGATCACGGGCAGCGTGCTGCAGCTCGTCGTCAACATCTCCGGCATGGCGGTCGCCGGGTGGCTCACCCTGATCGTCCAGCAGACGGTGTGGCAGCACGTGTCCGTGCGCCGCGCCCGGTTCGCGGCCCGCATCGGGCGCACCGCCACGCACGGACCGCACGCCGGTCCGTTGCGCCCGCCGGACGGGACGGCGTGACCGGCAGGTCCCGCGGGCCCGCCTCGTCGGCCTGGGAGGATGACGTCCCGTGATCGCCGACCTGCCCTACGAGCCGCTCCTGGAGATCCTCGGCGTCTACGTCGGCGCCATGTCGGGAGCGCTCGCGGCGGTCCGCAAGCAGTTCGACGTGTTCGGCATCCTCGTGCTCGGCTGGGCGGCCGGTCTGGGCGGCGGCATGCTGCGCGACGTGCTCATCGGCGCGGTGCCGCCCGTCGGGATCTCCGACTGGCGGCTCGTCGTCACCGCCGTCGTCGGCGCGCTCACCATGTACTTCTTCCACCCGCGGCTCGAACGCGCGCGTCGCGTCATCGTCGTGCTCGACGCGGGCGCGCTCGCGGTGTTCACCGTCGTCGGGACTATCAAGGGTCTCGAGCTCGGCACGACCGCGGTCGCCGCGGTCCTCGTCGGCGTCATGACGGGCGTCGGCGGGGGCGTGCTGCGCGACCTGCTCACGGGCGAGGTGCCCGTCGTCCTGCACCACCGGCAGCTCTACGCGGTGCCCGCGCTGCTCGGAGCCGCGCTGACGGTGTTCCTGTGGCGGTGGGACGCGCTCGACGCGGCCACCATCACGGGCGTGGTGCTCCTGATCTTCGTGCTGCGCGTCCTCGCGCTGCGGTTCCGCCTGACCGTGCCGGGCCCCTGGCGGGGCTTCCCGTCGCGCTGACCCCGGGCCCCTCGCGATCGGTGCGTGCGGTTCGCCCGGTCGGGTGGTGCTCCGGGCGCCCCGGCGTGCGACTCGTCGCGCGGTCGCCTAGCGTCTTTCGACGTGCCACCGTCCGTCCTCGGCAGCGCGCCGACGCCGTCCCGGGGGACCGGCGCGTCCGCTGCTCCCGTGGTCCTCGGCCACCGGTACCGGCTCGACGAGGTGATCGGACGCGGTGGCGCGGCCGTCGTGCACCGCGCGACCGACGAGCTGCTGCACCGCACCGTCGCCGTCAAGGTCCTGCCGCCCGTCCCGCGGGACAGCGACGACCTGCGCCGGCACGAGGCGGAGATCCGCGTCCTCGCCGGGCTGCGCCATCCCGGTCTCGTCCGGCTCTTCGACGCCGACACCGTGCCGGTCGACGGCGACGACGTGCAGGCGTACCTCGTCATGGAGCTCGTGCCCGGGCCGACGCTCGCGCGACGGCTCGCCGACGACGGCGCGCTCACCGTCCGGCAGACCGCCGCGGTCGGCCGGGCGGCCGCCGAGGCGCTCGCGGTCGTGCACGCGCGCGGCGTCATCCACCGGGACGTCAAGCCGGGCAACATCCTGCTCGCGACCGACGACTGCCTCGACCTCGAGGAGCTGCCCGACCACCCGGTCAAGCTGGTCGACTTCGGCATCGCCCGTCTCGCCGCAGCCACGCGCCTCACGGTGACGGGCATGATCGTCGGCACCGCGTCCTACCTGAGCCCCGAGCAGGCCGTCGGGAGCGTGCTCGCGCCGTCGAGCGACGTGTACGCGCTCGGGCTCGTGCTGCTCGAGTGCGTGACGGGCCGGCCCGTGTTCGCCGGCACGATGGCCGAGGTCGCCGCCGCACGCCTCTCGCGCGACCCCGACGTGCCCGACGACGTCGACGGCCATCTCGCCGACCTGCTCGTCCGCATGACGCGCCGCCGTCCGGAGGACCGCCCGACCGCCGACGAGGTCGCCCGCGAGCTCGCGGACGTGCTGGAAGGCCGGGTCGCGCCGTTGCCCCCGCCGGCCGCCACGCTCCTGCTCCCGGCCGTCCGCCCCGCCGACGGCGGCGGGATCGTCGACGAGCCGACCATGGCTGCCGACGCGGCCGCGCTGGGCCTGCCGTCCGACGCGACGGACCGCCTCCCGCACGAGGCCGCCGCGGTCGCGTCCACCTCGGCGACGGGCGCACCGACGGGCGCCGCAGACGGCCGGTCGGCCACCGACGCCAGGGTCGCGGACGTCGCGGACGCGCGGGTGCCGGAGGTCCCGGACGCGCGAGTGCCGGGCGCCCCGGCTCCCACCCTCGCGGCGCCTGCGGGCGCGCCCCGCTCCCCGGTGGGCACGGCCCGGACCGCGGCGGAGGTGGTCGTCGGCCGTGTCACGGCGATCGCGCACCGCGCCGTCGCGCGCTGGGGGCGTGCGCCGGTCCTCGTCGTCGCCACGGCGCTCCTCGTCGGCGTCGCCCTCGCGGTCGTGCTGCTCGTCCGGCCCGCCTCGGCGCCCGAGCCGCAGACGCCTCCGCCCGCGTACCCGGTGGTCGACGGGCCGCTCGGCGACGCGCTGGTCCGTCTGCAGCACGGAGTCACGCCGTGAGCGCGCGGCGGTGGGCCGCGTCGGTGCTGGTCGCGACGGTCCTGCTCGGCGCGACGGGCTGCGCGCGCCCCGACATCGACGCGGACCGCGCGCGGGCCCTCCAGTCAGACGTCCTCGCCGTCACGCAGGCGTCGGCCGAGGGGCGCTTCGACGCGGCCGGAGCGCTGCTGGACCGGCTGCGTGCCGAGGTCGAGGACGGCCGCTCGAGTGGCGACCTCTCGGCCGAGCGGTACGCGACCCTCGCCGCGGCGATCGACGACGTCGCGACCGAGCTCGAGGCGTCGGCGTCGGCGCAGGCCGCTGCCGAGGCGGCGGCGCAGGCGGCTGCCGCCGAGGCGGCCGCGGAGGCGGCCCGCGCGCAGGCGACCGCGGAGGCCGCGCAGCAGGCGGCCGCCGCCCAGGCCGAGGCCGACGCAGCGCTCGCGCAGGCCAACGCGGAGGCCGCCGCGGCGCGCAAGGAGGCCGAGGCCAACCGGGCGCCGGGCCCCGGCAAGGGCGAGCCGAAGACGCCTCCCCACGCGAAGAAGCCCGGCAAGCCCTGACCGCGTTCCGCTGTGAGCGCCACCACAGACCGCGCGGAAACATGCGCGCGCACGCGCTCGTTGAACAGAGAGCGAGAACCGTTCCCGAGAGGAGTGGCATGACCAGGAAGACCCGCGGACGGATCGAGTTCGAGGCCGACGACGGCACCACCATGCGCTACGACCGCCACCCGAACGGTGGTGGGCTGGTGTCGCCGGGTGCCCAGGTCCACGAGGAGGCGAGCGTCGCCGCCACCGCCTACGTCGAGTCCGGCGCGCGCGTCGGCCCCGGGGCGCGCATCGGCACCGCGAGCTGGGTGGACCGCAACGTCCAGGTCGGCCCGGACGTCGTCGTCGGTTCCACCGTCCACCTGCGCCCCGGCACCCGTGTCGGTGCGCGCGCCCGCATCGGCAGCCGCGCCCGCCTGGGCGCGGACGTCGTCGTCGAGGCCGGCGCCCACGTCGAGCAGGACGCGATCGTCCCCGACGGCAGCGTCGTCGGGCGGCACGCCGCCCGGCACGAGGCCGCCTGACCGACCGGCCCGCGCGGCCTCCCGCCGGAGGCCGCCGCGGGCCCCGTCCGGCACCCGCCGGAACCGTGGTCGGACCGCAGCGTGAGACCGTGCCCCGGTCGGGCCGCGCGGTCCCGGGAGCGGACGTAGCGTGACGGCATGACACGTCGTCTCCGCATCGGAGTCCAGCTCCAGCCCCAGCACGCCGACTACCCCCAGATCCGCGACGCCGTGCGCCGCGCGGAGGACCTCGGCGTCGACGTCATCTTCAACTGGGACCACTTCTTCCCGCTCTACGGCGACCCCGACGGCAAGCACTTCGAGTGCTGGACGATGCTCGGCGCGTGGGCCGAGCAGACGAGCCGCGTCGAGATCGGCGCGCTCGTCACCTGCAACTCGTACCGCAACCCCGAGCTGCTGGCCGACATGGCCCGTACGGTCGACCACATCAGCGGCGGCCGGCTGATCCTCGGCATCGGCGCCGGCTGGTTCGAGAAGGACTACGACCAGTTCGGTTACGAGTTCGGCACCGCGGGCTCGCGGATCGCGGACCTCGCGAGCGCCCTGCCCCGGATCAAGGAGCGCTGGGCGAGGTCCAACCCGGCGCCGACACGCGAGATCCCGGTCCTCGTCGGCGGTGGTGGTGAGCGCAAGACGCTGCGCGTCGTCGCCGAGCACGCCGACGCGTGGCACTCGTTCGGCGACGTCGACACGCTCGTGCGCAAGAGCGCGATCCTCGACGAGCACGGCGAGGCCGTCGGCCGGGACACGGGCACCCTCGTCGAGCGCAGCATCGGCGTCCAGGCCCCGCCCAGCGAGGTCGCCGACGCGCTCGTCGACGCGGGCGTGACGCTCTTCACCGTCGGCGCGTCGGGACCGGACTACGACCTGTCGCTCGCCGAGCAGTGGGTGGCCTGGCGCGACGCCCAGGGCTGACCCCGCACGCCCCCTCGAGCCGGGCGCGACGTGCGCCGGTCAGTGCCAGAGCCCCGAGGCGTCCGGCACCGTCGGCCCGCACGTCCCGCCCGGCTCGATCGTGGCCTCGAAGTGCCACACCTCGTTCGCGAACACCTGGCACAGCCCGAACTCCGCGCCGTGCTCGAGCAGCCAGTACGCGCCGTCCGTCGGGCCGACGTCGATCGCGGTGCCCGCGACGTGCGCCGAGCCGTCCACGGGTGCGACCCACCGGTGCGCCTCGTCCTGCGAGCCGTACCGCGCGAGGGCGTCGTCGACGAGCGACTGCTGCTGCTCGGCCGTCCGGTGCCCGGACGTGATCGTCAGGTCGACGCCGTCCTCGGTGGCCGCCGCGCGCGCGGCGTCGAACCGCCGCAGGAGCTCCGCGTCGAGGCCGTCGACCGCGCGCGGGGGAGCGGCCGCCGGGTCGGCGAGCCCCACGCCGTCCTGGGGGTGACCCGCGTCGGACAGGGCGGGTGGTGCGAGCACGGAGTCGAGCGCACCCGATGCGAACGCGGCCGCACCGACGGCCGTCACGGCGGCGGTCGTGCCGACGACGAGCGCGGGCACGAGGCGGAGGGGGGAGCGGGGTCGGGTCGTCCTGCTGGTCATGGCTCCAGCGTCGGCAAGGACGTCCGGTGACCGCGTCGGAGCGGCGGCCGAACCGTCCGCGGCCGATCGACGGAAGGTGCCCGCCCGGTGTCCGTCCCGGGTCTGACCCGCCGGTCCCGGATCTCCGTCCGGGGGCGGTCGGGCGGCGCGCAGTCGCGCGGTTAGCGTCGTCTGGTGCACCCGACCGCGCCCGACCCCGGGTCCACCACGCCCGACGCGGCCGTCGCCCCGACGTCCGGCGACGTCCGTGACCTCCTGCTCGGCGTCGCCGTCGGGCTCGCGTGGTGCGTCGTCGTCGAGGTGCTGCGCTCCTCGGACTGGTGGAACCCGCGGTGGGTGTCCGCGTGGTGGTGGTGCGGGCTCGCGCTCGCGGTCGTCGTCGCGGCGTGGCGGCGGCACCCGCGCGCGACGTTCTGGGGTGTCGTCGTGGGCTACCCGCTCGTCTACCGCACGGGCCTGCAGTCGGAGCTGCACCTCGCCCCGCTGCTCGCCGCGGCCTTCGTCGGCGCGCGGGCGGGTGCGGTCGCGCCGGTCGTCGGAGCCGTCGCGACCGTGGGCGGCACGCTGGCCCTGCTCGTGCCCGGCGGGCTCGCCGTCACGCGCGACCTCGACGTGTGGCTGCTGCCCTGGATGCCGCTCGTCGACGTGTCCTACTCGGTCGCGCTCGCGACGCTCGCGTGCGCGGTGGTGGTCCTCGGCGCCGTGGTCCACCGCTTGGAGCGGACCAGCGCCGACCTGGCGGCCCGCAACGCCGAGCTGCGCCGGCTGCAGGAGGTACGCACCGAGCGCGCGGTGCTCGCGGAGCGGACCCGGATCGCGCGGGAGCTGCACGACGTCGTCGCGCACCACGTCAGCGCGATCGTCGTGCGCGCGCAGGCGGCCAACCGCGTCGCGGGGCGCCGCCCGGAGGCCACCGCCGAGGCGACCGCGTGGATCGCCGGCGCGGGCAAGGAGGCGCTCACCGCGATGCGCGGCCTCGTCCACGTGCTGCGCGCCGACGACCGCGCAGCCGCCGCCCCCGACGCCCGCGACCCGGGGACGGCCGGGTCGTCCGCCTCGGCGGGCGTCTCCGCCGAGCTCGCCCCGGCACCCGGGGTCGACGACGTCGCACGCGCGGCGCAGCGGCTGCGCGAGGCCGGGGTCGCCGTCGACCTCACGCTCCCGGACCACGTCGACCTGCCGCCCGACGTCGCGCTCGCCGTCGCCCGTATCGCCCAGGAGGCCCTGACGAACGTCCTGCTGCACTCCCGCGCGGCACGCGCCGAGGTCCGCGTGGACGCCCGGGGCGACGCCCTGCACCTGCTCGTCCGGGACCCCGGCCCGCGCCGCGCCGCGAGCCCGTCCGGCGGGCACGGCCTGGTCCACATGCGCGAGCGGGCGCGCGCGTGCGGCGGCCGCCTCGACGCGGGTCCCGCTGACGACGGCGGGTGGACGGTGCACGCGTCCTTCCCGACGACGACACCGGACGGTCCCGACGTCGCCCTGACGGGGGCGGCGCGGTGACGGTGCGCGTCGTCGTCGTCGACGACCAGCCGACGATCCGCCTGGGGCTGCGCATGATCCTCGAGCACGAGGACGACATGGTCGTGGTCGGGGAGGCCGGCACAGGCGCCGACGCGGTCGACCTGGTCCGGACGACGCGCCCCGACGTCGTCCTCATGGACATCCGCATGCCCGACGGCAACGGCATCGACGCGGTCGCGGCGCTCGTCGCCGACCCGACGCTCCCGGGCACCCGCACGATCATGCTCACGACGTTCCACGACGAGGAGTACGTCGTCGCGTCGCTGCGCGCGGGCGCGGACGGGTTCCTGCTCAAGGACGCGGACCCCGCCGAGCTGGTCGCCGCCGTCCGGCGCGTCCACGCGGGCGACTCGCTGCTCGACCCGTCGGTCACGCGGGACGTCGTCGCGCGGTACGTGCGGCTCGCAGAGGCCGCCGACGCGGTCCGGTCGCGCACCGCCTCACCAGCGGCACGACAGGTGCTCGACCGGCTCACGCCGCGCGAGCGCGACGTGCTCGTGCACCTCGCGACCGGGGCCACGAACGCCGACGTCGCGACCGCGCTCTCGCTCACCGAGGCCACCGTCAAGAGCCACGTGAGCTCGATGCTCACGCGGCTCGGCCTCGCGACGCGCGTGCAGCTCGTGGTCGCCGCGTTCGACGCGGGCCTCGTCCGCCCGGCCGGCGACGGGGGAGCCGACGCCTGAACGGCCGCGTCGCCGCCTCGGGCGTGCCGTCGCCGCGGAGTGCGCGACCTGGACGCCCGAGCGGTCGGGTCGCCACCTCGGCCCGGGGGGCGCCGCGCGCCGTGCGTGACCCCGACGTGCGCACGTGGCAGCGCCGGACGGCGCCCCCTACGGTCGAGCCGTGACCGACCTGCGCCACGTCCTGACCGCCCGCCTGCGCCTCGACGCCGTGCGCGTCGACGACACCGAGCCGGTGTTCGTGCTGAACGCCGACGCGCGGCTGTGGGAGCACCTGCCGTCCGGGCGGCACACGTCGACCGACCAGACCCGCACCCAGCTCGAGCGGTACGCCACCGCGTGGGACGACGACGGCCTGGGCTACTGGACCGCGCGCGACCGTGCGGACGGCCGGGTGGTCGGCATCGGCGGCGTGACGCTGCGCGAGGGCACCGTCTGGAACGTGTACTACCGGTGCGCGGTCGAGGCGCAGGGTCGCGGGCTCGCGCACGAGCTCGCGAGCGCCGCGCTCGACGCCGCCCGCGACGTCCGGCCCGACGTCCCGGTCGCCGCCTACCTCCTCGAGCACAACGCGGCGTCCCGCCGCCTCGCCGAGCGTCTCGGGCTCACGCTCGCCTGGCGCGGACCCGACGTGGGCAACCCCGACCCGGACGCGGTCCGGCTGGTGCTCGCGGACCGGCCGCTCGACGCGGACGCGCTCGCGGTGATGACGACCAGCCCGTGACGGTCGCTCGCTGCGCGGGACGTCCCGCTCAGACGACGAGCGACTGGCCCCCGTCGACGAACACCTCGGTACCGGTGACGTGGCTCGCGCCGTCGGACACGAGGAACGCGACCGCGTCCGCGACCTGCGACGCGCGTCCGGGCTCGGACCCCGTGAGCGGGATCTCGCCGTCGGGGAACTCGACCGTCACGCCCAGGCGCTCGGTGTTCCGCTGCTCGGTGTTGTCGCTGATCTCCGTGTCGATCGCGCCCGGGCACACGACGTTGACGCGCACGCCGCGCGGCGCGAGCTCGACCGCGAGCATGCGCGCGAGCGCGACCTGCCCCGCCTTGCTCGTCGCGTACGCGGACGCGCCCGAGTTGCTGAACGTCCGCGTGCCGTTGATGGACGAGACGACGACCGCACCGCCCTGCCGCACGAGCAGGGGGACCGTGTACCGGAGGGTGAGGAACGTGCCGGTGAGGTTGGTGCCGATCGTCGCGTCCCACTCCTCGGGCTCGATCTCGTCGACCGGCGCCCACACGCCGTTGACGCCCGCGTTGGCCACCACGACGTCGAGCCGGCCGAGCTCCTCCTCGACACGCCGCACCACGTCCCGCACCGCCGCGGCGTCGGCGACGTCGGCCGCGACCGGCACCGCGGTCCCGCCGGCGTCGCGGATCTCCGCGGCGACCTCGTCGGCGCTCTCCTGCCGGTGCCCGAGCACCACGACCGTCATGCCGTCGGCCGCGAGCCGCAGCGCGCTCGCCCGGCCGATGCCCGACCCGGCGCCCGTCACGAGCGCCACCTTCTCCGCCGCCACCATCGCGCGTCCTCTCGCCGCCACCCGGCCGCCGCCGCCCTCCGGACCACGACCGCGTGCGATCCGTCGACCGTAACCGCGGGTCCGGGGCGCCGCCCGCCCGGTGATCGGCGAGTGCGCCCGCCCGTCACCAGCGGATCGTGAACCAGACGACCTTCCCCGCGCCGCGCGTCGGGCGCCATCCCCAGCCCGACGTCACCGCGTCCAGGATGTGCAGGCCGTGACCACCCGGCAGCCCCTCGCGTCCCGTGCGGCGGCGGGGGGCCGTCGCGGTGCCGTCGTGCACCTCGAACGTCACCTCGCGGTCGCGGTGGACCGCTCGCACCGTGATCGCCTGCGAACCGGGCGCGTGCCGCACCGCGTTGGTGAACGCCTCGCTCATCGCGAGCTGGACGGAGTCGACCACACGCTTGGGCGCACCGGCGTCGCGCGCCCGCTCCATCGACCACGCACGCGCCCGCGCGAGGGACCCCACGGAGGACGCGAACGAGCGTTCGTTGCCCTCGACCTCCGCGTGCACCCGCCGACCGTACCCGCCCGGACGCGTCCGTGCGCACCGGCGACGGGCGCGTCGCCCGGTCGGCCAGGCGGCGGTGTCGCGCGTCGCGTACGACGGTGCCCGCGTCGAGTCGTCATACTGGGCACGTGACGTCACCGACACGCCTGGACGGCGCAGACGCCCCGCAGGACGGCCTTCGGGTCGACCCCGAGCACCCGCACGTGCTGCGCGTCGACGGCGACGTCGACGTCGCGTCCGTCCTCGACCTCGCCGACGAGCTCGGCGTCGCGCGCGGCGAGCTCGGTCCGACCCTCGTCGCCGCCGGGGTGCGCGAGATCGACCTGACCCGGGCCACGTTCATCGACTCCTCGGTCATCGCGGTGCTCGTGACCGTCGCGTCCCACCAGTCGTCGCGCGTCCCGCTGCGCGGCGCGTCGGGCAGCCCGCTGATGGCGCTCGAGGCCTCGGGCGTCGTGTCCATGTTCGACCGGGACGGCGAGGGCGACCGGGACGACGCCGCCCGCTGAGCCGGTCAGGCGTGCACCGTGCGCGCCGTCCCGCCCACGGGCACCCCGGCGGTCGGCAGACCCGCCGCTCGCCACGCGCTGAACCCGCCGTCGACGTCCGTCGCCCGGTGCAGCCCCAGGTCGGCGAGCGACGCCGCCGCGAGGCTCGACGTGTACCCCTCCGAGCACAGCACGACGACCTCGACGTCGTACCCGGTCGCCTCGGGGATGCGGTGCGCGCTCGCGGGGTCGAGCCGCCACTCGAGCACGTTGCGCTCGATGACGACGGCGTCCGGCACCTCGCCCTCGGCCGCCCGCTGCGCGGCGGGGCGGATGTCCACGAGGAGCGCACCGCGCTCGACCGCGGCCCACGCCTCGTGCGGCGTGAGGCGGTGCAGGCGCGCGCGAGCCTCCGCGAGGACGTCGTCGATCGTGCGGCGGCGCACCGCGGCGGTCACGCGTCCGTCTCCGGCTCGTCGGTGTCGACGGTGCGCGTCGGCACCAGCACGCCGTCCGGCCCCGCACCCCAGTAGGTCACGCGGGTGAGCGGGGGAGAGTAGGCGTGGATGCTCACGGCCGGCTCCGTCCCCGCGTTGACCACGTCGTGCAGATCACCCGGCTCGACCGTCTGGGTGCGCCCGGCCGCGAAGCCCTGCGGGACGGGCGCGCCGTCGTCGCCCGGGCGGAGCTCGGTCAGGGTGCCCGCGGCGACGGTGAACGCCGCGGACGACCGACCGTGGTCGTGCAGCTCGGTGCCCTGCGCGGGCAGCCACGTGAGGAGCCACACGTCGACGCCGGCCGGTGCGTCGAGCCGGGTCCACCACCGTCCGCTCTCCTGGAAGCGGACGAGCGGACGCCAGCGGTCCGGGCGCGCCGCGATCGACCGCACGAGGTCGGCGAGCTCCGCGGTGCGGAGCGTGCCGGGTGCGGCGGCTGCGACGGGTGCGACGCGCGGGGCGGGTGCGGTCGCCGTGGTGGGCGGCAGGGTCAGGTCGAGGGTCATGGTCGTGTCTCTCCGGTGCGTCGAGAGGCCGACGCGGCGGCTGCGCGCAGGAGGCGCACGCGTCACGGCGTCGACCGGGGGCTGCTCCGGCGTGGTCGCCGGTGGATCAGGACGGGCAGCAGCGGCGACAGCGACACGACCGGCGCGCGAGGGCCGGCGACGCGGGGACGCGGACGGAGGAGGACGTCGTGGTCGGCACGGGTGGGTCCTTCCTCTGGGCGTCGACGGGCGGGAGACGACTCGCTCCCGGCAGGCGGCAGACGTCACCACAGCGCTGCTCGCAGGGCAAGGGGGAGCGGCGCACTTCCCACGATCCGGATGGCACGGCGTCGCGCGCAGGCGTGGGGCGGCCCTGCTGCGCGGCCGGGGCGGAGATGTGGCGGTACGACGAAGGCCCCCGCTCGGCGTGGTGCCGGGCGGGGGCCTTCGTGGGAAGCTCCCTCGACTGGACTCGAACCAGTAACCGTCCGATTAACAGTCGGATGCTCTGCCAATTGAGCTACGAGGGATCGCGCGGGAAGAAACTCTAGCAGCCGTCGGAGGGTGCTCCGGACCACCCGAGGCGCCCGGCGGCCACCCGCGTCAGCGGGGCAGGCCGACCGCGTCGCGCGCCTCGGCCTCGGCGACGTCGAGCGCCGCGGAGACGACGGGGTCGTCGACGTCCACGCCCGCGTCGCCCAGCACCTGCGTGAAGATCTCGCCCTCCTCGTCGCGCCGCAGCGCGAGCCGGACCTTGCCGCCGCCGGGCACCGTGACGGGCACGGCGTGGACGACCGACTGCTGCACGCGCTCGCGGAACGTCTGCGTGAAGCCCACGGACGCGGAGTCCTGCGCGAACGGCAGGCGCGACGTGCCGCCCCAGACCCAGGTGACCGTCAGCACGCGCGTCGCGGGGTCGAGCGACCCGCGGTCCACCTCGCTCCAGGGGACGCGGGCGACCTTGCCGTCCTCGAGGAGGTGCAGCGCCCGACGGGACGCGACCGCCCACCGGCCGTCGCTCAGGTGCGCCTCGACGAGGACGCGGTCGCCGGGGCGCAGGTCGAGCAGCGCGCGGTCCGCCGCGGGGAGCCGGCGTCGACGGGAGAGAGCCACCGGGCAACGGTACCCGCGCGGGGTGCGGCGCCCGCGCACGCGCGGGGAGGGACGTCGGGTGGGGCAGGTGGGGCTTGAACCCACGACCCACGGATTATGAGTCCGCTGCTCTGACCGGCTGAGCTACTGCCCCGAGGCGGAGCCCAGGCTACGGCAGTCCCCTCCGGTCGCGGGGGTGCCCGTTCGCTGCCACGATCCGACGCGACGGAGCACGGGGGACGACCGGGGGGAGAGCGGGGTGGTGAGGCGCAGATGAGCGGGAACACGACGCACGCCGAGCACGGCTGGGAGCTCGCGGCGCGGGCCGGGTACGCGGTGAGCGGGGTGCTGCACGTGCTCATCGGCGTGCTGGCCCTGCAGGTGGCGGTCGGCAGCGGGAGCCAGCAGGCCGACCAGTCGGGCGCGCTGGGGACGGTCGCGTCGACGCCGTTCGGCGGCGCGGCGCTGTGGTTCTTCGTGGTGGCCTTCGCGGCGCTGGGCGCGTGGGAGGTCGCCAAGGCCGTCCGCGGTGCGCCGCCCACGTCGGGTGGTGGCGCGCAGGGCTCGCGGACGAACGGGTGGCGTGCCAAGGCCGCGGGCCGCGCGCTCGTCTACCTCGCGCTCGCGGCCGCGTCGTTCGCGTTCGCGCGTGGCGGCGGCACGTCGAGCGAGCAGCAGACGGCCGACCTCACGTCGCGCCTCATGTCCGCGCCCGGCGGTCGGATCCTCGTCGCCGCCGTCGGCCTGGCCGTCGTCGGCGTGGGCGCGTACCACGTGGTCAAGGGCTGGAAGAAGAAGTTCCTGGCCGACCTGCACCGCCTGCCGTCCGGGACGGCGGGCCGCGTCGTGGAGCGTCTGGGCGTGTGGGGCTACGTGCTCAAGGGTGTCGCGCTCGGCGTCGTGGGCGTGCTGTTCGTCGTCGCGGCAGCCAAGGCCGACCCGCAGGCGGCGGGCGGCCTGGACCAGGCGCTGCACACCCTGCGCGACCAGCCGGGCGGGCCGTTCCTGCTCGGCGTCGTCGCGCTGGGGCTCGTCGCGTACGGCGGGTATGCGTTTGCCCGTGCGAGATACGGGCGGCTCTGAAGTTCACCCGTTTGCCGCACGCAACTGACGCGGAGTTTCTTGACTAACTGTCCAGAAACGGTCATAGTTCTTGTTGTCAGCGACAACGGCAAACCCGCCGCAAGGTGGGGACGCAAAGCCACGGGACCCACGAGGTCAGCCGAGCTACCGAACGACAGGAGATGACCATGGCTGTGACCACCGACGCCCCCCTCACGCAGGGTGCCCTTCTCACCCCCGGCGAGGTCGCGGTCCTGTTCCGCGTGGACCCCAAGACGGTGACGCGCTGGGCCCAGGCCGGCAAGCTCTCGGCGGTCCGCACGCTGGGCGGGCACCGTCGCTTCCACGAGGCCGAGGTGCGTCAGCTCCTCCAGGGCGTCCCCACGCAGCGCGCGGGCGAGTGACCTTCCGCGGCTGCGCCGCGACCTGCACGACCCCGGGACGCCGGCGGTGACACCAGTCGCCGCCGGCGTGCTGCTGTGTCCGGGCGTGGGGTGACGCCCCACTCGGCGGTGCGGTCAGCGGACCGTCGTCAGGACCGCCGACCGCACGTCCTCGAGCGAGCGCTCCGGCTGGAACACGAGCCACTCGAGCCCGGCCACGACCGTGGCACCGAACAGCGCCGCCGCCGTGAGCGACGGGTCCCGGTCGGGCCATGCCGCCGCGACGGCACCGGCGAACACCCCCATCGCGTCGTCCCGCAGCGCGCGGATCGAGTCCTGCCACTGCCGGCCCGTGCGGAAGACCTCGGCGACCATGACCTTCGCGAAGTCGGGGTGGTCGCGGACCTGCGTGAGCAGCTCGGTGACGAGCGCGTCGACCGCGTCGGTGCCGGTCAGGCCGTCGGCGGCCGCCCGCAGCGCCGCGGTGAGCCGCGCGACGCCCTCGGCGATGATCGCCTCGAACAGCTCGGCCTTGGAGCCGAAGTTGTAGAACACCGACCCCTTCGCGACGCCCGCCGCGGCGGCGATGTCGTCGACGGCGGTCGCGGTGTAGCCGCGCTCGGCGACGAGCGCGAGGGCCGCGTCGACGATGTGCCGCCGGGTGTCGGTGGTCCGCATGCGTGCAGCCTCCCAGAACGTGCGCCCGCGGGCGCCGGTCAGATCGTGAGTGCGGGGTGCAGGCGCGAGAGCGTCCACGTGCGCATGCGCCCCGCCCGCCACGACGTCACCGCGAGCGACGCGACGAGGAGCGTGACGAGGTAGGCGACCGCGGTCCAGAGCCGACCGTCGGGGTTACCCGTGAGCAGCGCCCGCAGGCCGTCGACGCCGTAGCTCATGGGCAGCAGCGGGTGCAGCGCCCGGAAGAACGCCGGCGACGTCTCGACCGGGTACGTGCCGCCCGCCGACGCGAGCTGGAGCACGAGCAGCGCGAGCGTCGCGATGCGTCCGGCGGCCGTGCCCAGCAGCGCGAGGAGCATCTGCTGCACCGCGAGGAAGGCGGCGACCACGAGCACGGTGAACGCGAGCGCGCCGACCGGGTGCGTCGGGGTCAGCCCGACCCCCACCCGCAGGACGGTGAGCAGCACCACGACCTGCACGATCCCCATGACGAGTGCGGGCGCGTACCCGGAGAGGGCCGCACGGGCGCCGCGCGCGGGCGTGGTGAGCGCACGCGGCGGCACCGGCCGCAGGATCATCCACGTCACGACGCCGCCGAGGAACAGCGCGAGCGGCAGGAAGAACGGGGCGATGCCCTCGCCGAACCCGGCCGCGGTCGCGCGGTCCGTCGCGTCGAGCCCGACAGGCTCGGCGATCGCGGCGGCACGTGCCGCCCGGGTGCTGTCGTCGTCGGCCGGGACCTGCGCCGCGCCGTCGTCGAGCGAGCCCGCGAGCGTGGCCGTGCCCGCGCCGAGCTGCCCGGTGCCGTCGACCAGCCGGGACGCGCCGTCGGCGACGTCCTGCGCGCCCGACGCGACCTGCGCGGTGCCGTCGGCGAGCGTACGCGTGCCGTCGCGCAGCGACCCGGCGCCGGCGGCGACCTGCGCGGTCCCGTCGTGCAGCGCAGCCGCACCGTCGGCGACCTGGCGGGCGCCCGTGTCGAGCGCGTCGAGCTGCTGCCGGGCCGCGGCGAGGGTCGCGGCGTCGGGCAGCCGGTCCGCGGTCGACGCGAGGTGCGCGAGGATCTGCGCGGCGTCGGCGTCGCCCGCCTGCGCGCGTGCGGTGAGGTAGGCGGTGAGCGTCTGCAGGTCGGCGGGCAGCCCGGACACGCCCGCGACGAGCCCGTCGACCTGCGCGGCCGCGGCGTGCACCCCGTCGGCGACCTGGGCGCTCCCGGTCGCGAGCCTCCCGGCTGCGGTGTCGGCCTGCGTCGACCCGTCGGCGAGGCGTGCGGCGCCGTCGCGGACGTCGGCGGCCCCCGACGACGCCTGCTCGGCACCGTCGGCCAGCTGGCCCGCGCCGTCGGCCAGCGTGCGTGCGCCCGCACCGAGCTGGTCCGCTGCGTCGCGCAGCCGGACGGCACCGTCGGCGGCCTCGGTGAAGCCGTCGTGCGCCTGCGAGAGCCCGACGAGCACCGCGTCGACGGCCTGCTCGCCCGCGGTCGCCGAGACGGCCGCCGTGATGCGCTCCATCGCGGTGCGGCCGAGCGACGTGACGAGGAACGAGTTGGCGTCGTCGTAGGCGACGTCGATGCGCGCCGAGCGCGGGGAGTCGCCGCCGGCGGAGACGAGGTCGGCGGAGAAGTCCGCGGGCACCGTGACGCTGAAGTAGTAGCGGCCGGAGTCGACGCCGTCGGCCGCGTCGGCGGGGTCGGTGACGACCCAGTCGAGGCGGTGCTCGTCGACGAGCCGGTCGACGAGGTCGGCGCCCGCGTGCACGGGCTCGCCGTCGCGCGTCGCGCCCGCGTCGGCGTCGACGAGCGCGACGGGGATGCGGTCGAGGTGCCCGGTGGGGTTCCAGAACGCCCACAGGTACAGGACGCCGTAGAGCAGCGGCACGACGATCATCGCGACGACGGCCAGGCGGGGCAGCGTGCCGCGGCGGAAGCGGCGCAGCTCGGTGCCGGCGGTGAGCGAGAGCATGACGGTCCTCGGGGTGCGGTGGGTGACGGGAGACGGGTCAGAGGGGGAGCGCGACGACGGTCGGCGGCGTGACCCAGCGGGTGCGCGTGACCTCGTCGGCGCTCGCGCACGCGGCGACGACCGTGAGGCCGCCCGCGGCGAGCCGCTCGAGCCGGGTCCAGACGACCTGGCGGCGGGCGTCGTCGAGCACCTGGTCGACGTCGTCGACCACGAGCAGACGGGGTCGTTGCAGCAGGGCGAGGCCGAGGCGCAGCAGCATCGCGTCCAGCTCGTCGAGGTCCCAGGCGACGGTGCCCGGCGCGGGCACGGGGCGGTCGCCGAACGCCGGCGCCAGTGCCTCGTCGAGCGTGCGCCGGGTGAGGCGGGGCTGGCGTCGGTACCAGGGGCCGAGCCAGGCGAGCCGCTCGCGGACGAGCGCGCCGACCGTGACGGACTGGTCGAGGTCGTCGATCCCGCCGAACCCCGCGATCGCCGCCGCGCTCTGCACGGCGCGGCGCTCCCGCGGCAGGTGGTGCCCGAGCACGTCGAGCCGTGCGTCGGCGTCGGGGACCATGCGGCCGGCGAGCGTGAGCAGCAGGCTCGTGCGACCCGAGCCCTGCGCGCCCTGGACCAGCACGAGCACGCCCGGCGCGACGTCGAGGTCGACGGGTCCGAACACGCGTCCGCGCGGGCCGTGCAGGGCGAGGTGCCGGGCGCGGACGACGGGCGGCTCGGGTGTCGCGTCGGGCGCGGCGGGGCCGTCGCTCGCGGCGCCGGGGGTGGGGTCGGTGCCGATCTCGGCGGAGGCGGTCATGTGGCGGGTTCCCTTCTGACTGACCGGTCAGTACAAAGGTACGCCCGCTTCGTCGGCTTGTCGGCGCCGTGCGGTGTCTCGCTCCTCACACGCCGCCTCCGGACGGCCCTGGTCCGCGGCCCGGGCATGAAAGGATCGACGCCTGGCCATGCGAGAGATCCGCACCGTCGGAGACCCCGTCCTGCGTACCCCGTGCGACCCGATCACCGCGGTCGACGACCGCGTCCGCTCGCTCGTCGAGGACCTCCTCGAGACGGTCGACCACGAGGGTCGCGCCGGTCTCGCGGCCAACCAGATCGGCGTCGGCCTGCGCGCGTTCTCGTGGAACATCGACGACGAGATCGGCTACGTGCTCAACCCCGTGATCGTCGAGCTCTCCGAGGACGAGTACCAGGACGGCGACGAGGGCTGCCTCTCGGTCCCGGGTCTCTGGTACCCGACGCGCCGCGCCTGGTACGCGCGGGTCGTCGGCACCGACCTCGACGGCAAGGAGGTCGTCGTCGAGGGCACCGAGCTCATGGCCCGGTGCCTCCAGCACGAGGTCGACCACCTCGACGGGATGCTCTACCTCGACCGCCTCGAGCGGTCCGTGCGCAAGAAGGCGATGCGGGCGATCCGCGAGCAGCTCTGACGCATCCCCGCCCTGGTGCTTGGCGGTGACGCCGCACGTCGGGCATAGTGTGCACAGCACGCCGCGAGACCGTGAGTGCTCCTGAGCAGGACCCGAGGACGTTGGGGAAGGCGAACCTCGAGCCGACCAGGAGGACGACATGGCAGGTGCGATCACCCGCGGTGTTCTTTTCGTGCACTCTGCGCCCCGTGCGCTGTGCCCCCACATCGAGTGGGCAGCCGGGAACGTCCTGACCGCGCGGGTGACCTTCGACTGGACCCCGCAGCCGGCAGGACCCGGCTTCTACCGTGCCGAGCACTCGTGGCAGGGACCCCAGGGCACCGGCGCGCGGCTGGCGTCCGCGCTGCGCGGGTGGGCGCACCTGCGGTACGAGATCACGGAGGAGGCGAGCCACGGCGTCGACGGCTCCCGCTGGAGCCACACGCCCGAGCTCGGGATCTTCCATGCCGCGACCGACGTGCACGGCAACGTCGTCGTCCCCGAGGACCGGATCCGCGCCGCGCTCGAGCACGCGGACGACCCGGCACGCCTGCGTGCGGAGCTCGACCTCGCGCTCGGCCAGGCCTGGGACGACGAGCTCGAGCCCTTCCGCTACGCGGGCGCGGGCGCACCCGTCCGGTGGCTCCACCGGGTGGGCTGACCTGCACCGACGTCTCGCTGCGTGAGCGCCTAATCGATTCGCGCGTGGACAGCCTGCCGACCCCGTCCGCCAAGGTGTGACCTCGGGCGTCGCCCCCTCGACGCCTGCCGACCCGGGACAGCCCGGGCCACGAGAGGACGCACCCCGATGACCACGCCCCGCACGCCCGCGCTCGCCCTCGCGGGCCTGACGCTCGCCGCCGCCCTCACGGGCTGCGCCGCCGACGCGACGGCCGCCGACGGCACGACCGCCGCGGGCGGTGCCGCAGGGACCGGCGCCGCCGGCGCGCAGGGCGACGCGAGCGGTGCCGTCGGCAGCTCCGCGTCCCCGACGAGCCGCATCGTCGACGGCACCTACGTCGGGGTCGGCATCTACTCCTCGCCCGCGGGCAAGGAGAGCATCGAGGTGACGCTCACCGTCGACGAGGGCATCGTCGCCGCGATGGACGTCGTGCCGCAGGCGACCAACCCCACCTCGCAGACGTTCCAGTCCGACTTCGCCTCCGCCATCTCGGCTCAGGTCGTCGGGATCCCGCTCGAGGACGTCGACGTCGACGTCGTGGCCGGCGCGTCGCTCACGACGCAGGCCTTCGAGTCCGCGCTGGAGTCCGTCCTCGCCGATGCGCGCGCGTGAGTCGTTCGACGCGATCGGCACCCGGTGGACGCTGCGCACACCGGCACCGCTCGACGGGGCGGTGCTCGCCCGCGTCCACGCGTGCGTCGCGGCGTACGACGCGGTGTGGTCCCGGTTCCGTCCCGACTCGCTCGTGGCCCGGATCGCCGCGGCACCCGGCGTGTACGCCCTGCCCGCGCACGGCGTCGCGCTGCTCGACCTCTACGACGTGCTCGACGAGCGCACCGGCGGCGCCGTGTCCCCGCTCGTCGGCCGCAGCCTGGAGCGGCTCGGCTACGACCCCGGGCTGACCCTCGTCCCGGCGGGTCCGCCCGTGCCCGCCCCGCGCGCGGCCGACGTGCTCGCGCGCGACGGCGACCGGCTCGTCGTGCACGAGCCCGTGCTGCTCGACGTCGGCGCCGCGGGCAAGGGCCAGCTCGTCGACCTCGTGGCCGCCGAGCTCGCGGCGTGCGGCGTCGACGACGTGCTGGTCGACGCGGGCGGCGACGTCCTGCGGCACGGTGCGCCGGTGCGGGTCGGGCTCCAGCAGCCCGGCGACGCGAGCCGCGCGGTGGGCGTCGTCGAGGTCGGCGACGCCGCCGTGTGCGGTTCGGGCGTGGACCGGCGCACGTGGGGCGACGGGCTGCACCACGTCGTCGACGCCCGCACGGGTGCGCCCACGCGGGACGTCGTCGCGACCTGGGCCGTCGCGCCCACCGCGATGGTCGCCGACGGCCTCGCGACGGCGCTCTTCTTCGTCGACCCCGAGCGCCTGCAGGTGCGGTTCGACCTCGAGTACGTGCGCATCCACGCCGACGGCCGCGTGCACTGGTCGCTCGGGCTGCCCGGGGAGGTGTTCGCATGAGCCGCGTCGACGACCTGCTCGGCCGCGTCACGACGTACCGGACCGTCTCGGCCGCACTGGGCGTCGTGCTGGCCGCCGCGCTCGTGCTGAGCCTCTCGGGGAGCGTGCACGTCGAGCCGGTCGCGCTGGCGGTGTCGGTCGTCGTCGCGGTCGCCGTCACCCTGCTCGTCAGCCTCGCGTGCGGCGCGCTCTGGCGCGTGCCCGTGCACCGCGAGTCGTCGGTGATCACCGGGCTCCTCCTCGCGCTGCTGCTCCGTCCGTCGACGGCACCCCTCGACCTCGCGGTCCTCGCCGCGGCCGCCGCCGCCGCGGGGGCGTCCAAGTTCGTCCTCGCCGTGCGGTCGCGGCACGTCCTCAACCCCGCGGCGGCCGGCGCGCTCGCCGTGGGGCTCGTGGGCGTCCCGTTCGGCGCGGTGCCGGCCACCTGGTGGGTCGCGACGCCCGCGCTGCTCCCGGTCGTCGCGGTCGCCGCGCTGGCCGTCGTCGTGCGGACCCGGCGCGGGCTGCTCGTCGGGACGTACCTGGTCGTCGCGGGCGGGGTGGTGAGCGTGCGGCTCGTCGGGCTGGGCCTGGCGGTGCCCGACGCCCTGTGGACCTCGCTCGCGTCCTACCCGCTCGTGCTCGCCGCCGCGTTCATGCTCACCGAGCCGCTGACCCTGCCGCCCCGCCGCCGCCAGCAGCTCGCGGAGGCCGCCCTCGTCGGCGCGCTCACCGTCACGCCGTTCACGCTCGGACCCGTGTGGAGCTCGCCCGAGCTCGCGCTCGTCGTCGGCAACGTGCTCGCGTTCGCGCTCGGACAGCGGCGTGCCGTGCGGCTCACCGTCGTGGGTCACCGCGACGTCACGCCGGCCGTGCGCGAGGTCGCCTTCGCGCCCGAGCGCGCGCTGCGCTTCCGCCCCGGGCAGTGGATCGAGCTGCACGTGCCGCACGCGGGCGTCGACCGGCGCGGGACCCGCCGGGTGTTCTCGGTCGCGTCGCCGCCCGGGCACGTGGACGGCGTCGTGGTCGCGTACCGGCTGACACCCGCGCCGAGCTCGTTCAAGCGCACGCTCACGTCGCTGCCGCAGGGTGTCGTGGTGCGCGCCACGGCGGTGGGCGGCGACTTCCTCCTCCCGCGGCGCGCCGACGTCCCGCTGCTGCTGGTCGCGGGCGGGATCGGGATCACGCCGTTCGTCAGCCAGCTCGCGGCACTCGCACGCGCGGGGGAGCGGCGCGACGTCGTGCTGCTGCTCCTGCTCGGGCCCGGTGACGAGCCGCCCTACGCCGACGTGCTCACCGCGTCCGCGGCGCGCGTCGTGGTGGTCGCCCCGACGCCGCCCGCCGTGCTGCCGGAGGGGTGGGAGCACCGTGCCGCGCCCCTGCTCGAGGACGCCGTGCTCCGCGAGGGCGTGCCTGACGCCCACCGGCGGCTCGCGTACGTCTCGGGTCCGCCGCGCATGGTCGTGCACGCGCGCCGCACGCTGCGCCGGGCGGGGGTGCGTCGGATCCGCACCGACGCCTTCGCCGGCTACTGACCCGCGCGGGCGGTCGGCTCGCCACGCGCGGTGCCGACGCGCGTCGCCGCCGCTGACGCGTCGCATGCGCCGTGCTGCCGACGCGACGCGCCGCGTGCCGTGCGCGGCCCCGCCGACGCGACGCGCGTGCCGTCGTCGCAGACGCCGAGGGCGCGCCACCCGGGCAGGGGAGGCGCGCCCTCGGTCCGCCGGGGCGGACGGGTGGTGCGGCGGGTCAGACCGACGTGACGACGAGCGCCACGTTGTGGCCGCCGAACCCGAACGAGTTGTTGATCGCGGCGATCTGCCCGTCGGGCAGCGCGCGCGGCTTGTCGCGCACCAGGTCGAGCACGAGCTCCGGGTCGGGGTCGTCGACGTTGATCGTCGGCGGCGCCTGCCGGTCGTGCAGCGCGAGGATCGTGAACACCGACTCGAGCGCGCCCGCGCCGCCGAGCAGGTGGCCCGTCATCGACTTCGTCGCGGACAGGGCGACGTGGTCCGCCTCGTCGCCGAGCACGCCGCGGATGCTGCGCGCCTCGATGAGGTCGCCCACCACCGTGGAGGTCGCGTGCGCGTTGACGTGCACGATGTCGCGGTGCGAGACGCCCGCCTCCTGCAGCGCGGAGCGCATCGCACGGATCTGCCCGTCGCCCGAGGGCTCGGGGGACGTGATGTGGTACCCGTCGGCGGACAGTCCGACACCGGCGATGCGCGCGTACACGCGGGCGCCGCGCGCGGCGGCGTGCTCGGCGCTCTCCAGCACGACGACGCCGGCGCCCTCACCGACGACGAAGCCGTCCCGGGCGGTGTCGTACGGGCGCGACGCGCGCTGCGGGTCGTCGTTGCGCTGCGACAGCGTGCGCGACGCGGCGAACGCGCCGATCGGCATGGGGTGGATCGGAGCCTCGGTGCCGCCCGCGACGACCACGTCGGCGCGGCCCGAGCGGATCATGTCGACGCCGTACCCGATCGCCTCGGCACCCGACGCGCACGCCGAGACCAGGGCGTGCGCACCGGCGCGGGCGCCCAGGTCGAGCGACACGAATGCGACGGGGGAGTTCGGCATGAGCATGGGCACCGTCATCGGCAGCATGCGCCGGGCGCCCTTCTCGCGGAGCGTGTCCCAGCCGTCGAGCATCGTCCAGATGCCGCCGATGCCGGACGACACCACGGCACCGAGCCGCTCGCCGTCGACCTCGGGGGAGCCCGCGTCGGCCCACGCCTCGCGCGCCGCGATCACGGCGTACTGCGCGGAGGGGTCCATGCGCTTGAGCTCGGGGCGCGGCAGGACGTCCGCGGGCGCGACCTTGATGGTCGCGGCGAACGAGACGGGGATGCCGTAGGTCTCGGCCCAGTCGTTGTCGAGGGTGCGGGCCCCGGACTCACCGGCGAGGGCGGCGGCCCACGTCGAGGGCACGTCCCCGCCGAGCGGCGTGGTGGCGCCGAGTCCGGTGACGACGACGTCGGTTGCGTGGCTCATCGGTGCTCCTGGTGGCGATGGGGGTGGCCCGTCCCGGCGCCGGCGGCGGTGCGCCCGCGGCGGCGCCGGGACGGTGCCCGGGTCACGGCAGGCTCAGGACTGCGCGCCCGCGATGAACGAGACGGCGTCACCCACGGTCGTGAGGTTCTTGACCTCGTCGTCGGGGATGCGCACGTCGAACTTCTCCTCGGCGAGCGTGACGATCGTCATCATCGACAGCGAGTCGATGTCGAGGTCGTCGGTGAAGGACTTCTCCGGCAGGACCGAGTCGGCGGGCAGGCCCGTCTCCTCGCTCACGATCTCGGCCAGACCGGCCAGGATCTCCTGCTCGCTGTACGCCATGGTGTCTCCTCTGGTGACTGCTGGAAGGGTCGGACGAACGGTACAGCCCGAGGGTGGACCGCTCCCCGGGGGCGGGGCGGGCCCGACGTGCGCCGGGCCGCGGTGGATCAGGGCAGGACCACGACCTGCGCGGCGTAGACCAGGCCGGCGCCGAAGCCGATCTGCAGCGCGAGCGCGCCGCTGGGGACCTGGTCCTCGCGCAGCAGGCGCTCGGTCGCCAGCGGGATCGACGCGGCGGACGTGTTGCCGGTGTCGGCGATGTCGCGGCCGACGACCACCGACTCGGGGAGCTTCAGCTGCTTGATCATCTGGTCGATGATCCGCATGTTCGCCTGGTGCGGGATGAACGCCTCGATGTCGTCGGCGGTCACGCCCGCGGCGTCGAGGGCCTTCTGCGCGACCGGCGCCATCTGCCACACCGCCCACTTGAAGACCGACTGGCCCTCCTGGCGCAGCGTCGGCCACCCGGCACCCTCGTCGCGCGTCGCGAGCCACGAGTGCGTCTGGCGGATCGCCTGCGCCTGGCCGCCGTCGGAGCCCCAGATCGTCGGGCCGATGCCGGGCGTGTCGGACGGGCCGATCACGACCGCGCCCGCGCCGTCGCCGAGCAGGAAGGAGATGGTGCGGTCCGTCGGGTCGACGAACTCGCTCATCTTCTCCGCGCCGATGACGAGCACGTGGCGCGCGGTGCCGGCGCGGACCAGCGCGTCGGCCTGGCCGATGCCGTAGCAGTAGCCGGCGCACGCGGCGGAGATGTCGAACGCGGCGGCCGGCGTCGCGCCGATGCGGTCGGCGACGATCGCGGCGCCCGCGGGCGTCTGGTGGAAGTAGGTGACGGTCGAGAGGATGACGGCGTCGATGTCGGCGCCCGTCAGGCCCGCGTTCTCGAGGGCGGCGCGCGCGGCACCCTCGGCGAGGTCGAGCACGTCGGTGCTCTCACCCGCGCGGCGGCGCGTGACGATGCCCGTGCGCTGGCGGATCCACTCGTCCGAGGAGTCGATGGGGCCGACGAGGTCGTCGTTCGGGACGACGCGCTCTCCGCGCACGCCGCCGATGCCGAGGATCCGGGTGTGGGCCGGTCCGGTGGCCTGCGTCAGGGTGGGTCGGGTCACGACGGCTGCTCCTGGGTGTTCGCGGTGGTGCCCTCGGACGCGGACGCGGACGCGGCGCCGTGGCGGCGCACGAGGTCGCGTGCGGCGTCGAGGTCGGCCGGCGTCTTGACGGCGACCGTCTCGATCCCCGGCAGCGTACGCCGCGCGAGGCCTGTGAGGACCCCGCCCGGGGCCACCTCGAGCAGGCCGGTGACGCCGAGCGCGAGCAGCGTCTCCTGGCAGAGGTCCCAGCGGACGGGGTTGGCGACCTGCGCGACGATCAGCGCGAGCGCGCGGGCGCCGTCGGGGACGACGGTCCCGTCGGAGTTGGTGAGGAGCGGCACGACCGGGTCGCCGGGCGTGATGCCGTCGGCTGCGGCGCGCAGCTCAGCGACGGCGGGCTCCATGACCTGCGTGTGGAACGCGCCGGCGACCTGGAGCGGCACGACCCGTGCGCGGGCGGGCGGGGCGGCGGCGAACGCGGCGAGCGCGTCGAGCGGGCCGGCCGCCACGACCTGACCGCCGCCGTTGACGTTGGCGGGCACGAGCCCGTGCGCGGCGAGCGCCGCGAGGACCTCGTCCGGGTCGCCGCCGAGGACCGCGTTCATGCCGGTCGGCGTGCTGGCGGCGGCGCGGGCCATGGCGGCACCGCGGACCGCGACGAGCGCGAGGGCCTCGTCGTCGGTCAGCACGCCCGCGACGGCCGCGGCGGCGAGCTCGCCCACCGAGTGACCGGCGGTCGCGCCGACGACGCCCGCAGCGGCCGTGCCGAGCGGGGAGTCCGCGTCGACCTCGAGCACCGCGCGCAGGCTCGCGAGGGCGGACGCGACGAGCAGCGGCTGCGCGACCGCGGTGTCGCGGATCGTGTCCGCGTCCGAGGTCGTGCCGTGCGCACGCAGGTCGAGACCGGCGGTCCGCGACGAGCGGTCGACCGACTCCGCGACGACGGGCAGCTCGAGCCAGGGGGCGAGCATGCCGGGGGACTGGGCACCCTGTCCGGGGCAGACGACGACGAGCACCTGTCCACCTTGCCGTGCCGTCGGTGCCCTCCGGGCTCGTGACGCACACCAACGTTCACGGACGGTGTTGTGCGGACCCTACAAACGGTGCGGACCGGTCAGGGGCGCTCGACGATCGAGGTCACGCCCGCGGCGTCGAGCCGGCCGAGCGCGAGCGCGGTCTGCAGGACGTACGACTCGCGTGCGTCGAGCGGGTCCCAGCCCGTGACGTCCGCGACCCGGCGCAGCCGGTACCGCACGGTGTTGGGGTGCACGTACAGCGTGCGCGCGGCGGCCTCGAGCGACCGTCCGGTGCCGAGGTACGCCGACAGCGTCTCGAGCAGCGACCCCTGGCTCGCGGCGAGCGGCTCGTACGCACGGTGCACGAGCGCACGCCGCGCGGTGACGTCGCCGACGAGCACGCGCTCGGGCAGCAGGTCGTCGGCCTGCACCGGTCGGGGCGCCTGGGCCCACGCGGCGGCGGCGGCCAGCCCGGCGAGCGCAGCACGGGCCGCCCGCGCGCAGTCCGCGAGGTCCTGCGCCTCGGGCCCGACGACGACAGGACCGGGCCCGAACCGAGGGAGCAGCGCCGTCACGGCGGCCCGCAGGTCACCCTCACCGCCGACCAGCACGACCAGCCGGTCGCCGTGGATCCCGACGAGCGCGTCGTCGGCGGCGCGGCGCGTGGCCCGGCGCAGGTCCGCGGCCCGCACGTCGTCGAGCGGCGACGCGGTCGTGCCGACGATCACGAGCGTCGAGCCGCGCCCGCTCCACCCCAGCGCGGCGACGCGCGACCTGAGCGCGTCGTCGACGTCTCCGCGCACGATCGCGTCGACCACGAGCGCCTCGAGCCGCGCGTCCCACGCACCGCGGACCTCGGCCGCTCGGGCGTAGACCTCGGCGGCCGAGAACGCGACCTCGCGCGAGTAGCGCAGCACGGCCTCGCGCAGCGAGCGCTCGTCACCAGGTGCTGCGAGCCGGTCGCTGTTCGACTCGACCACGTCCACGACGACGCGGACGAGCTGGAGCGTGTGCTGGAGCGAGATCGAGCGCGTCAGCTCGGGCGGTGCCGTCGCGAAGATGTCGCCGACGCCGTGCGGCGGGCGGGTCGGGTCCATGAACCATGTGACGAACGCCGTGATGCCGGCCTGCGCGACGAGCCCGACCCACGACCTGTCCTCCGCGGGCAGCGCGCGGTACCAGTCGAGGTCCTCGTCGAGACGCCGCATCGCCGCGGCCGCGAGCAGCCCCGAGCCCTCGCGCACGCGCCGCTGCGTCTCGGCGTTCGCCGTGGCCTCGCCACCCTCCGGGGCGTCGACGGTGCGGCTGCGCGGCGGGGTGGCGTCGGCGGGCCGGACGGCCTGCGCGCCGGTCGGCGGGCGTCCGCCGTGCGAAGGTCCGGGCATAGGGGGAGCATAGGAGGCGCGCTTGTGGGAAGTCGACAAAGGCGCGCGCAGGGGTCAGGGAGCGGCCCGGAGACGGGCCGGGTGCCCCGCCCGGTCAACGGCTAAGGTCACGACATGGCTCTCCTGCCCCGACTGCGACAGCTGATGCGCCGCCCGAGCTCCGCCTCGCGCGTCGGAGCCCGACGACCCACCACCGCCGCGCGGCGGGGGGACACCCTGCACGAGGACGCCCTGCGGTCGATGCTCAGCGACGACCCGAACAACGAGCGCGCCTTCCGCGCCCTGGCCGAGATCGTGCGGCGTCGCGCCGCCGAGTCCGGCTCGGAGGAGGACCCGCTCACGGCGCCCGGCAACGAGACCGAGCGCGAGCGCGCCGCCGACCTCGCGGTATGGGCGCTCGGCGAGGAGCTCGCCGGCAACCCGCGTGCCTGGTACCCGCTCATCGAGGTCGCCCGGCTCTCCGTCCGCGACGACCACGAGGGCACGCTGCGGCGCCTGACCACGGCGTCCGAGCGGGACCCGTCGGGCCGCGCGCTCGTCGAGTCGCTCGCGCTCCTGCGCAGCGCGGGCCAGCCCGTCGACGCCCTCGGCCTCGGCATCGGGCACTGGCGCCCGCGCGAGCACGACCCCGAGGTCGCCCGGCACCTGGTGCTCGCGGCGATCGAGGCGGGCCGCCCGCTCGAGGCGAAGCAGCACCTCGGCTCGCTCGACCTCTACCCGGACCAGGCGGCCGTCGCCGACCTGCGCAACGAGCTCGCGCGCGCGGTCGCGCACGCCGAGCAGACGATCCCCGGTACCTGACACCGCAGCCCCGCGTCGCCTGTGCGCGGTGCGGCCGACGGCGGCGCCCGGAGCGCCGGAGAGCACGAGGGCCCGCGGCGGGTGATCCGCCGCGGGCCCTCGTCCGTCAGGTGACGGCGACCGTCAGGAGTCGCCGCCCGTGTTGCCGGACGTGCCGGCGGTGACGTCGTGCAGGCGGTACCGCTCGATGGCCTGCGCCGGGGCGTCGGCCGCGACCGCGCCGGTCCGCGCGAGCTGCTGCAGCACCCGCACCGCGGTCGACGGGCCGTCGATCTTGAAGTGACGGCGCGCGGCGGCGCGGGTGTCGGAGAAGCCGAAGCCGTCCGCACCGAGCGTCGCGTACGTGCCGGGGATCCATGCGCGCACCTGGTCGGCGACCAGGTGGTCGTAGTCCGTCGTCGCGACGAACGGACCCTCGGCACCCTGCAGCTTCTGCGTGAGGTACGCCTGGCGAGGCTCCTCGCCCGGGTGCAGGTAGTCGTGCTGGTCCGCGGCGAGGCCGTCGCGGCGCAGCTCGTTCCAGCTCGTCACGGACCACACCGCGGCACGCACGCCGAAGTCGTCCGCGAGCAGCTTCTGCGCCTCGAGCGCCCACGGCACCGCCACGCCCGACGCGAGGATCTGGGCGCGCGGCCCGTCGCCCTCGGCCGGCGACAGCAGGTAGATGCCCTTGAGGATGCCCTCGACGTCGACGCCCTCGGGCTCCGCCGGCTGGACCATCGGCTCGTTGTAGACGGTCAGGTAGTAGATGACGTCCTTGTCGCGGCCGTCACCCTCCCCGTACATGCGCTCGATGCCGTCCTTGACGATGTGGCGCAGCTCGTAGCCGTACGCCGCGTCGTAGTGCACGACGTGCGACATGGTGCCCGCGAGCAGCGGGGAGTGGCCGTCGGCGTGCTGCAGGCCCTCGCCCGTCAGCGTCGTGCGACCGGCCGTCGCGCCGATGAGGAACCCGCGGGCCATCTGGTCGCCGGCCGCCCAGAACTGGTCGCCCGTCCGCTGGAACCCGAACATCGAGTAGTAGAAGTAGAACGGCACGAGCGGCTCGCCGTGCGTCGCGTACGACGTGCCGACGGCCTGGAACGCGGCCGCGGAACCGGCCTCGTTGATGCCCGTGTGCATGATCTGCCCGGACTCGGACTCCTTGTACGAGAGCATGAGCTCCCGGTCGACGGCCATGTAGTTCTGGCCGTTCGTGTTGAAGATCTTCGCGCTCGGGAAGATCGAGTCCAGGCCGAACGTGCGGGCCTCGTCCGGGATGATCGGCACCAGGCGGTGGCCGAACTCCTTGTCCTTGACGAGGTCCTTGAACAGGCGCACGAGCGCCATGGTCGAGGCGACCTCCTGGTGGCCCGAGCCCTTCGCGAGGCCCTCGTACACCTTGGCCTCGGGCAGCGAGACCGCCTTGTGCGTCGAGCGGCGCTCGGGCACGAACCCGCCGAGCTGGCGGCGGCGCTCCAGCATGTACTGGATGCCCTCGTCGTCGGGACCCGGGTGGAAGTACGGCGGGACGTACGGGTTCTCGTCGATCTGCTCGTCCGTGATCGGGATGTGCAGCGAGTCGCGCAGCGTCTTGAGGTCGTCCGCCTTGAGCTTCTTCATCTGGTGCGTGGCGTTGCGCCCCGCGAAGCCCGAGCCCAGGCCGTAGCCCTTGATGGTGTGCGCGAGGATCACCGTCGGCTGGCCCGTGTGCTCGCGGGCTGCCTTGTAGGCGGCGTAGATCTTGCGGTAGTCGTGCCCGCCGCGCTTGAGCGCCCAGATCTCGTCGTCCGTCATCTTCTCGACGAGCTGCTTGGTGCGCGGGTCGCGACCGAAGAAGTGCTCACGGATGAACGCGCCGTTCTCCGCGCGGTACGTCTGGAAGTCGCCGTCGGGCGTCGTGTTCATGAGGTGCACGAGTGCGCGGTCCTTGTCGGCGTTGAGCAGGGTGTCCCACTCGCGGCCCCAGATGACCTTGATGACGTTCCACCCGGCGCCACGGAACTGCGCCTCGAGCTCCTGGATGATCTTGCCGTTGCCGCGGACCGGTCCGTCGAGGCGCTGCAGGTTGCAGTTGACGACGAACGTGAGGTTGTCGAGGCCCTGCTGCGCCGCGTGCTGGAGCATGCCGCGCGACTCGGGCTCGTCCATCTCGCCGTCGCCGAGGAACGCCCACACGTCCTGCTGGCTCGTGTCCTTGATGCCGCGCAGGTGCAGGTACTTGTTGGTCCACGCCTGGTAGATCGCGGACGCCGGGCCGAGGCCCATCGACACCGTCGGGAACTCCCACAGGTCCGGCGCGAGGCGCGGGTGCGGGTACGACGGCAGGCCGCCGCCGGGGTGCGACAGCTCCTGGCGGAACCCGTCGAGCTGGTGCTCGCTCAGGCGGCCCTCGAGGAACCCGCGCGCGTACACGCCGGGGGAGGCGTGACCCTGGAAGTAGACCTGGTCACCGCCGCCCGGGTGGTCCTTGCCGCGGAAGAAGTGGTTGAGGCCGACCTCGGTCAGCGTCGCGACCGACGCGTACGACGAGATGTGCCCGCCCACCGCGATGCCCGGACGCTGCGCGCGCGTCACCATGACCGCGGCGTTCCAGCGGATCCACGAGCGGTAGCGCCGCTCCATGACCTCGTCGCCGGGGAAGTACGGCTCGTCGTGCACCGCGATCGTGTTGACGTACGGCGTGTTCAGCGAGGCCGGGATGGCCACGTTCCGCTGCCGCGCGTGGCGCAGCATGCTCAGCAGCACGTAGCGGGCGCGCGGACCACCCTTGTCGTCGATGAGCCCGTCGAGCGACTCGAGCCACTCGCCGGTCTCGGCGGGGTCGATGTCGGGGACCTGGCTGAGCAGGCCGCCGATGAGCGGGCCCGTCTCGTCGATGGAAGCCACCGGTGCTCCTTCTGCCTTCTCGTCCGCACGCGCGAGCCTCGTGGCCCCGGCGCGCATCTCGGCCCGACCCTGGTCCGAGCACGTGGGGCGCGCTGCGGCAGGTGCGGGTAGTCGGCCCATTGTCGGCCCCTGCCGGGCACAAAGTCACACCGTCCCGGCACTCGGGCCACGTGACGTCCGCGACAGTCGTGGGACGACTCGCGTGCCGGAGCGGTCGGCGGACCGGTCGGACACGCCCGTCCGGGTCGACGTCTTGCCAGGGCCCGCCACCGTGCGGTGGGCTACGGTGTGCGGACATCAGCAGGTCGTCCCGCCGGGGGCGACGCGACGAAGGGATCGGTCGGGACGTGTCATCCAGCACGGACGACGCCGCCTCGCAGGTGGCAGCGCGTCTGGGGTTCACCGCAGGACAGGTGATCCAGGAGTTCGGGTACGACGACGACGTCGACGGGGAGCTGCGCACCGCCCTCCAGGCGGTCACCGGCAACGAGCTGGTCGACGAGGACTACGACGACGTCACCGACGGCGCCCTCATCTGGTTCCGAGACGACGACGGCGACCTCACGGACTTCCTCGTCGACGCGATGACCGTCCTCGAGGACAACAGCCCCATCTGGGTGCTCACCCCGAAGTCCGGCCGGTCGGGCCACGTGTCGCACAGCGACATCGAGGAGGCCGCCACCACGTCCGGCCTGCACGCGATGACGACGTTCGCCATCGCCGCCGACTGGTCCGCCACGCGCCTCGGCACGCGCGGCCGCGGCAAGTGACCGCGACGCCCGTCCTCGGCGAGCTCGCACCCGACTTCACGCTCGTCGACACGCACGGCACGCCCGTGACGCTGTCGGCCCTGCGCGGCACCCCGGTCGTCGTCGTGTTCATCCCGTTCGCGTTCTCCGGGACGTGCCGCGGGGAGCTGTGCGAGATCCGCGACAACATCGCCGCCTTCGACGCCGGGGGTGTGCGCGTCCTCGTCGTCTCGTGCGACTCGACCTTCACGCTCCGCGCGTGGAAGGAGCAGGAGGGCTACGGCTTCGACCTGCTCTCCGACTTCTGGCCGCACGGTGACGTCGCCCGCGCCTACGAGGTGTTTGACGAGAAGGCCGGCCGGCCGCTGCGCGGCTCCTTCCTCGTCGACGCTGACGGCGTGCTGCGGTGGTCCGTCGTCAACCCCGCGGGCCAGGCCCGTGACCTCGCCGCCTACCGCGCGGCGATCGCCGACCTCGTCGCCTGACGTAGACGTCGGTCGGCGTGCTGCGGTGCCCCTCGGGCGCAGCGTGGTGCACCGGTAGGCTGTGCGCCCGTCGCACCCCTGAGCACGTCGCGGCGAGGGGCCTGTAGCTCAGCTGGTCAGAGCGCCGCGCTTACACCGCGGAGGTCGCCGGTTCGAAACCGGCCGGGCCCACCCGACGCGTCATCCCCACCCGCAGGCCAGGTGCACGTCGCGCACGACCGCCGCCACGGGCGAGCCCCACAGCTCGGCGAACAGGTCGGCGTCCTGCGGCTCGCGGAAGTAGACGGGGGCGCCCCACGCGTCGTCCCACGACTCCGCCACGACTCCGGCGGGGACGGGCGGCACGCAGATCACGGGCGTCGCGGGCGCGCCGTAGCCGAGCGACTCGGCGCGTGCCTGCGCCGCGTCGAGGCTGTCCGTGTCGTCGTCGGGCGCGATCGCGAGCCACACGACCGAGTAGGAGCCGGTGACGGACATCGCCTCGTCCTCGGGCAGCGCGGTGGGCCACGCCGGGGTGATCGTCGGCGTCGCGGCGTCTCCCGGTGCGACCGCCGTCGTCGGAGCGGCCTCCGTGGGGGCGGTGGTAGGTGCGTCCGCGTCGTCGGGAGCCGGCGTCATGCAGCCGGCGAGCACGAGCGTGACCAGGGCGAACGTGAGCGGCGTCGTGTGGTGCCGGCGGACCGCATGACGAGGTATGCGGCGAGGATGGCGCACCCCCGCGCTCGCCGGTGTGCGCGTACGGCACCGGGACCCGATCGTGACGGGATCGTGATGCGGGCGCGTCCGGGCCGGACGCGAGGTGCGCTTGCTACCGTCCGCGGGTGGCCGCCCCCCGAGTCTCGTCGCTCCACGTCTTCCCCGTGAAGTCGCTGCGGGGCGTCGACGTGCCGGCGGTCGACGTCGACCCGTGGGGCGTCCGGGGTGACCGGCGGTGGATGGTCGTGACCGCCGACGGCGACGTGCTGACCGCGCGCGAGCACCCGCGGATGCTGGCGGTCCGCGCTTCGCCGGACGGCGCGTCGTTGCGGCTGAGCGCGGCCGGGGCAGCCGACCTCGTCGTCGCCGAGCCCGTGGACGCGCAGCCCGACGTCGCCGTCGGGCTGTCGCGCCTCGACCGGGCGACCGGGGCGGGGGCGGATGCCGACGCGTGGTTGTCCGACGTGCTCGGGCGGTCCGTGCGGCTGGTCTGGCTCGACGACCCGCGGCGGCGGTCGGTGAGCGTGCACCACGGCGGGCGCCCCGGAGATCCGCTCAACCTCGCGGACGCCGGTCCGTTGCTGGTCACCACGGAGGCGTCGATGGCGGCGCTCAACGCGTGGGTCGCCGACCGGGTGCTGGAGTCGGCGGACCCGACGGGGTCCCCGCAGGTGCCGGCGCCGCTGCCGATGGAGCGCTTCCGGCCGAACCTCGTCGTCGGCGGCGACCTGGAGCCGTTCGAGGAGGACCGGTGGGCGGGGCTGCGGGTCGGCGACGTCGAGCTGCGCTTCGCGGAGCGGTGCGACCGGTGCAGCCTCACGACGATCGACCTCGACGCGCTCGTCACGACCAAGGAGCCGATCCGGACGCTCGCGCGGCACCGCCGCGAGGACGGGCGGACGTGGTTCGGCGTGCGGATGGTGCCCGTGAGCACGGGCCGGGTCGCGGTGGGGGACGCGACGACGCCGCTGCGGTGAGCCCGTCCGTCGGCGTCGCGCGGGTAGCGTGCGTGACGTGACCGCCCCTCGTCTGGCCGACGTCGTCCGCACGCTCGAGCGCCGCTACCCGCCGTCGACGGCGGAGTCGTGGGACGCGGTGGGGCTGGTCGCCGGGGACCCGGAGCAGGAGGTCCGGCGGGTGCTGCTCGCCGTCGACCCCGTCGCGGACGTGGTGGAGGAAGCCGTCGCGTGGGGTGCGGACCTGGTCGTCACGCACCACCCGCTGCTGCTGCGGCCCGTGCACTCGATCGCGGCGACCACCTTCAAGGGCGCGCTGCTGCACCGTCTCGTCCGGTCGGGCGTCGCGCTCTACACCGCGCACACGAACGCCGACGCCGCGGTCGGGGGAGTCGCCGACGCGCTGGCCGACGCCCTGGGCCTCGTGGATCGCACGCCGCTGCAGGCCGCGGCGTCGGAGGCGCTCGACAAGGTCGTCGCGATGGTGCCGGTCCGCGACGCGGAGGCGCTCGTCGATGCGCTCGCCGCGGCGGGGGCGGGCGCGATCGGCCGGTACGCGCGGTGCGCCTGGACGACGACCGGCGAGGGGACGTTCACGCCGCTCGACGGCGCGTCGCCCGCGATCGGCACGGTCGGCGAGGTCGAGCGCGTCGTGGAGGCGCGCGTCGAGATGGTCGCGCCGCGGCGCCTCCGGTCCGCGGTGGTCGCCGCGCTGCGCGCCGCGCACCCGTACGAGGAACCGGCGTTCGACGTGCTGGAGCTGGCGTCCTGGCCCGGGGCGACGGGGATCGGCCGCGTCGGGCGGCTCGAGCGTCCGACGACGCTCGCCGCGTTCGCCGCCGACGTGGCCGCGGCGGTCCCGGCCACGTCGCAGGGGGTCCGGTACGCCGGGGACGCCGACGGGCGGGTCGCACGGGTCGCCGTCGTGGGCGGCTCGGGCGACTCGCTGTTCGACGCGGTCCGGGCGGCCGGCGTCGACGCGTACGTCACCGCCGACCTGCGTCACCACCCCGCCTCGGAGCTGCGCGAGCGCGCGGAGTTCGAGGCGCGCGACGGCCACGCCCCGCCGTACCTCGTCGACCTCGCGCACTTCGCGTCCGAGTGGCCGTGGCTGGCCCGTGCGGCGCGCGACCTGGAGACGGACCTGGCCGCCGCGGGCACTACGGTGGAGACCCGGGTCAGCACCCTGAGCACCGACCCCTGGACGGGCCGCGTCGCCGCGCCCGCCCCCCTCCCGCCGGAAGGACACCCGTGACGACTGCCCCCGCGGCGGACCAGCGCCGCCTGCTCGACGTCCAGGAGCTCGACACGCGCCTCGACCAGCTCGCGCACAAGCGCCGCACGCTGCCCGAGCTCGCACGGCTGGCGGAGCTCGACGCGCAGCTCGCCGACCTGCACACCGCGCTCGTCACGTCGCGCACGGCCGCCGAGGACCTGCGTCGCGAGCTCACGAAGGCGGAGGCCGACGTCGAGCAGGTGCGCTCGCGCGCGGCCCGCGACCAGGCCCGTCTGGACTCGGGGCAGGGGAGCGCGAAGGACCTGCAGGCGCTGACGAGCGAGCTCGCGTCGCTCGCGCGCCGCCAGGGCGACCTCGAGGAGGTCGAGCTCGAGGTCATGGAGCGGCTCGAGGCGCACGAGGGTGCGCTCGCCGAGGTGACGAAGGCGTACGACGCGCTCGTCGCGCAGAAGGAGTCGGTCGCGGCCGACCGCGACGCCGCGTTCCGGACGATCGACGCGGACGCCGAGCGCGTCCGGGGCGAGCGCGCGAAGGCCGCCGAGGGCCTCGACGCCGGCCTCGTGACGCTCTACGAGCGCCTGCGCGGCCAGCTCGGCGGGCTCGGTGCCGCACCGCTGCGGGGCCGTCGCTGCGAAGGCTGCCGCCTGGAGCTCAACCCGCTCGACCTCGACGCGATCCGCTCGAAGGGCGAGGACCAGGTCGTGCGCTGCGAGGAGTGCGGCCGCATCCTCGTGCGCCTGCCCGAGCCGGCCGCCGCGGGCTGATGACCCGCCGGCTCGTCGTCGAGGCCGACGGCGGCTCGCGGGGCAACCCCGGGCCCGCCGGGTACGGCGCGGTGGTGCGGGACGCCGACACGGGGAAGGTCCTCGCGGAGCGCGCGGACTTCCTCGGGGTCGCGACGAACAACGTCGCCGAGTACTCCGGCCTGGTCGCCGGGCTGCGGGCGGCGCTCGCGATCGACCCCGCCGCGCGCCTCGAGGTGCGCATGGACTCGCAGCTCGTCATCGAGCAGATGCGCGGCACCTGGAAGATCAAGCACGCCGACATGCGCCGCCTCGCCGACGAGGTGCACACGCTCGTCGACCCCGCGGACGTCACGTGGACGTGGGTGCCGCGCGCGCAGAACGCCGCCGCCGACCGGCTGGCGAACCTCGCGATGGACCGTGAGAGTGGGCTGGTGACCGACGACGCCAGCACCGGCCCGCTCACCCCGCCGAGCACCGACCCGACCGGCAGCGGCACGCAGTCCGCGACGACGGGTGCGGGCGACCCCGGTTCGGGCCGCGCGCCACGACCGTCCGGTGCGGGCGTCCGCTTCGACGAGGAGAAGCCCGTCACGGTCGTGCTCGTGCGGCACGGTCAGACGGCGATGACCGTCTCGCGCGGGTACTCCGGCTCGTCCGAGCCCGGGCCGCCGCTCGACGAGCACGGGCAGCAGCAGGCCCGTGCCGCCGCGGTGCTCGTGGACCGCATCGGGCACGACCTGTGGGGCGACATCGAGTACCCGTCGGAGATCATCGCGTCGCCCATGGTCCGCACGCAGCAGACCGCGGGCATCATCGCGGAGCGGCTGAAGCTGTCCGTCGAGACCGTCGACCTCGTCAAGGAGGCCGACTTCGGCGAGTGGCAGGGCCTCACCGCGGAGCAGATCGAGGAGCGCTGGCCCGGCGAGCTCGAGCCCTGGCACACGCGTGGTGACGTGCGCCCGCCCGGCGGCGAGTCGATCGCCGACGTCGGCGTCCGGCTGCAGCAGGTGTTCGACGACCTCATCGCGGAGGGGCGCGGCCGCACCGTCGTCGTCGTGAGCCACGCGGTCGCGATCCGCGCGGCGCTGGGCGTCGCGATGGGCGCGCAGCCGGGGTCGTGGAGCCAGCTCCGCGTCGCGCCCGCGTCGGTGAGCATCGTGCGGCTGTTCGCCGACAAGCGGCACGAGATCGCCGTCGTCGGGGTGCCGAGCGAGGGCTGGTAGGCCGGCTCGGGTCGACGCTGCGCGGCCGCCCGCGTCAGTGCGCCACGGCGAGCGCGAGGACCGCGAGCACTACGACCGGCGGGGCCAGCAGCGCACCCTGCAGCACGATCGTGCGCGCCGGCACGTCGAGCATGACCTGACGGCACCGGTGCCACCACAGCACCGTCGCGAGCGAGCCCCACGGGGTGAGGAGCGGACCCGCACCGGTGCCGACGAGCAGCGCCGCGAGCCGCAGCGGGTCGCCGGCGGCGGCCGGCTCGAGCGCCAGGTACGCGGGCAGGTTGTTGACGCCGTTCGACGCGAGCGCGGCGACGCCGGCCAGCCGCAGCAGCTCGTCGGCGCCGTCCCCGTCGCCCGCGAGGTCGTGCAGCAGCGCGCCGAGGCCGTGCGCGTGCGCGGTCTCGACCGCGACGAACAGCCCGAGCACGACGACGAGCGTCCGCCACGGGACGAGCTGCGACGGCGGCACGGGCCAGGGGCGTCGTCGCACGCGGGTCGCGGCGAGCAGGACGACGGCGGCACCGGTCGCGAGCGGCGCCGGCGGCAGACCGGCAACGAAGCCCACGGCCATCAGGCCGGTGACCCCCGCGGCGAGCAGCAGCAGCGTCCGGTCGGGCGCGGGCGACGGCTCCTGCGGCTCGTACGTGCCGCCGAGGTGCCGGCGGTCGCGCACGGCCAGGATCGCCACCGTCACGACGATCGCCACGAGCGCGGGCGCCCACATGAGCGGCAGGAACGACGCGCCCGCCCGCCGGATGGCGTGGTCGGCGAGCAGGTTGGTGAGGTTCGAGACGGGCAGCACGAGCGACGCGGTGTTGGCGAGCGCGAGCACGGCGAGCGCGAACGGCAGGGGAGACGTGCGGGTGTGCCGCGCGAGCGAGATGACGACCGGCGTCAGGAGCACCGCGGTCGTGTCGAGCGACAGCACCGCGGTCGAGAGCGTCGCGAGCACCACGACGAGCAGCCAGAGCACGACGCGTCGACCCCGCGCCACCCGGGCGGCCAGCCCTGCGGCCGCGTCGAACAGCCCCGCGCCCGCGCTCGTCTCCGCGACGACCGTGAGCGCCGCGAGGAACAGCAGGATCGGCAGCGTGCGCTCGGCGAGCGTGCGCGCGTCGTCGGCGGGCAGCAGCCCGGTGGTCGGGAGCACCACGACGACGACGGCGGCGACCGCCCACCACGGGAAGCCCCGGCGGGCCGGAGCGCTCACGCGACGACGAGCGACAGCGTGCGCGCACCGCGCGCGGGCGGACCCAGCTCGACGGCCAGCAGCACGTCACCGACGAGCTCGGACGCGGCCGCGGCGAGACCTTCCGCGTCCCGCGGCGGACGCGCACGCCGGCTCAGCAGGTGCCGCGTGAGCACGCCCCGCGTGTGCTTCGCGTGGTGCGAGACGACGGACCGCACGCCGTCGACCTCGCGCAGCACGCGCACCGCGACCCAGTCCGCGGAGCGCGGCGGGTGCCACGCGGCCAGGTACGCGGCCGAACGGCAGTCGACGACGAGCTCGCCGTCCGCGCGCGCGTCGAGCTCGACCCCCAGCGGTCCGCGCCACGCGGACGCGAGCGGCCCGATGCCCGGCAGGTCCGTGCTCATCGACAGCCGGTACGCCGGGAGCGGGTCCTCGGGCGTGACCGCACCCCAGAGCCCGGACACGACGCGCACCGACTCGTGCGCACGTCGGCGGGCCGCCGGCGTCAGGGAGTCGAGCCCTGCGGCGCCGTACAGGACACCGGTGTAGACCCGTCGGGCCGGGGCCGTCGGGGCCTCGCGCAGCACGGTGTTCCGCAGCACCTCGTCGGCCAGGCTCGCGCCCACGCCCAGCACCGCCGCCGCGTCGGGACGCCGGCTCACCTCGGCGAGCGCGTCGAGCACCTTCTCCCGCACGGGCGTCAGACCGGGCGACGAGAGGGCATCGAGGTCGAGCGCCGGCCCCCGGGGAGGCGACGTCTTGCCCTCCGAGGGCGGCAGCAGCACGAGCACGCCCTGACTGTAGGCTCCGCGAGCCGGGGCGGCCGCATCAGCGGCACGCGTGTGCCGCAGGGGGAGGGGCGATGGCGCAGGTCAAGGTCTACGGGCGGCGCGACGTGTGGTCCACGCGACGTCGCGAGGTGTCCGACGCGATCCACGCCGCGCTCGTCGGCACATGGGGCCTCCCCGCGGACAAGCGGTTCCACCGGTTCCTCCTGCTCGACCCCGAGGACCTCGTCGCACCCCGGTCCGACGCCTACCTCGTCGTCGAGATCGTCTGCTTCACCGGTCGCAGCCTCGCCGCACGCCGCGCCCTCGTCGCCGCCTTCTTCGACTCGGTCGCGCCCGCCCTCGCCCTCGACGATGACGACCTCGAGGTCGTCATCGTCGAGAGCCCGCCCGAGAACTGGGGCATCCGCGGCCGCAGCGGTGACGAGCTCGTCCTGCCGTACCGCGTCGACGTCTGACCCGCGCTGCTCCGGCCGCATGACCAGCGGGTAGACTCCTCGGCGCGGATGAGTCAGTCAGGCGACCGCGTCAGGCCCTCGGGCCTGCCGAGGAACGTCCGGGCTCCGCAGGGCAGGGTGGTGGGTAACGCCCACCCGGGGTGACCCGCGGGACAGTGCCACAGAGAACAGACCGCCGGCACCGCGTCGTGGAGACACGCACGCGGGCGCCGGTCAGGGTGAAACGGTGGTGTAAGAGACCACCAGCGCACCGGGTGACCGGTGCGGCTCGGTAAACCCCACCCGGAGCAAGGTCAGACAGGGAGCGTTCGAGGGCGGCCCGCCCGAGCTCCCGGGTAGACCGCTGGAGGCGTGCGGCAACGTACGTCGTAGAGGGATGGTCGCCACCCGTGCCGGGGCAACCGGGCACGGGGACAGAACCCGGCGTATCGACTGACTCATCCGCCCTCGCACGCCGTCGTCGGCCGCCCGGCGCTGAGACGATCCCCGTTCCGGTCGCGGGTTGCCCCGGGGGACCGGAGGATGAGCAGCAGACCTCTCCGGAGCAGTCGGAGCCGGGTCGCGCACGCCCGTCACCTGGACGGCAGAGTCGCCGAGGGGGACCACATGGCCACGATCCACGTCTCACCTGATCCCGCACCAGTCGCGCCGCCGGTGCCGGCGTCGGTGCTCCGTGACGTCTCCGAGACGTTCCCGAGCGACGACGCGGTCGCGCACGCGATCCGCCTGCACGACGAGGCGCGCGACGTGCACGAACGCGCTGCGCTGTTCTTCGACGAGCTCGCGGCGGCCGGTTCGGAGCGCCGCGACTACTACCTGGGCCGTGCGGCCCGCCACCGGCTGCTGGCCGAGCAGGAGCGCGAGGCCGCCGCGCGGCAGACCAACCGCTCGCTGCGCTTCTGAGACCGCCGGTCCGGCTGCGCGATCCTCGAGGGTCTCGCGGCCGGACCGGACCAGCAGGTCGACGGACGACGCCTGTACGGCTCAGGTGGCGGCGGCCTGAGCCGCAGCGAGCTGGCTGGGGGTGCTGCGCAGGAGGCAGAACTCGTTGCCCTCGGGGTCGGCGAGGACGTGCCACGGGACGTCGCCCTGGCCGACGTCGACCGGGGTCGCACCGAGCGCGAGCAGGCGGGCGAGCTCGCTCGCCTGGTCGGAGCCGTCGGGCGGGCGGACGTCGGGGTGGATGCGGTTCTTCCCCGCCTTGCCCTCGGGTACCTCGATGAACAGCCAGTTCGTCGCGGACCCGTCGGACGGGGCGATCTCGATCTCGACCGGCCCGTCGTCGTCCTCGGGTTCGTCGAGGACGTCCCAGCCGAGCGCGTCCGCCCACCAGCGGGCGAGCGCGACGGGGTCGTGGCAGTCGATCGTGATCTGGGACACGTGGAGAGGCACACCGCGACGCTAGAGGTGCGCGCGGCGACCCGCGCGTCGAGCCGTCTCCTCTGCGACGCCGTCAGACGGTGCGGCCCGGGTCGATCCGGGCGACGCCGGCGTCGAGGTCGACGGGCGGGGCCGTGTCCCCGGCGTGCTGGATGTCGAGCCGCTGACGGTCCTGCTCCTGCGTGAGGTACTCACGGTTGGGCTGGAAGACGTCGACGAGCCCGCCGAACATGCCCGACGCCGCCGACCCGGACGGCACACGGGTGCGGGGGCGGCGGCGGTCGAACAGGCCGCGCGCGACGAGGCGGTCGACGACGACGAGCACGACGACCACGCCCGCGACAGCCCACAGCCACTCCATGCGGCCATGGTCGCACGCGCCTCAGCGGTGCAGGGCGGCGACCTGGGCGGCGTGCGCGTCGGCCACCCACGGGTCGGCGAGGCGCGGGTCGTCGGACCGTCCGGCGACCAGGTCGTCGAGGTAGGCGCGGTCGGCGTCGAGGCGCCGGTCGAGCTCGTCGTGGTCGCCGGGGGAGCCGTGCCCCGGGACGACGGCGGCGAGGTCAAAGCGTTCGACCGCCGAGGCGAGGGCGTCGAGACCGGCGCGGTAGTCGCCGACGGGGTCGGCCGCGGTGTCGTCGAGGAGCGGGACCTCGCGGTCGGACAGCATGTCGCCGCACAGCAGCACGCCTGCGTGCACGACGACGAGCGCACCGTGGTCGGGTGCGTGCGCGGCGTGCGCGACGACGACGACCTCGGGGCCCGGCCAGTCGAGCCGGTCGGTGCCAGCCGCGCGCGGGTACGGGACCGGCGGCACGGCGACGACGTCGGCGGGGCCGTCCTGGGGGTGCGCGGCGAGCACCGCGGCCAGCGCCGCGTCGTCGTCACGTGACCGCGTCAGCGACTCCGCCCAACCCGGGCCGAAGGAGCCCAGCTCCCCGGCGCGCCACCGCGGCAGGCCCCGTACGCCGTGCCCGTCGAGCACGTGGTCCCAGTGCGCGTGCGTCGACCACACGGCGACGGGCCGCCACCCGCGGCGCGCCACGGCCGCGCCGAGCCCGGCGACCTCGCCGGCCGTGACCCCCGGGTCGACGACGAGCGTCGTGCCGTCGTCGCCCACGACGAGGCTGGACGTCGTCGCGTAGACCGCGCTCGTCGCGACGTGGACGCCGGCGGCGAGCTCGACGAGCGGGCGCGGGCGGGTGGTCAGTGCGCCTTCGCCGCGAGGGCCGCGGCGCCCACGATGCCCGCCGCGTTGCGCAGCTCGGCGGGGATGATGCGGGTGCGGAGGTCCAGCAGTGGCAGGAACTGCTCGTGGTGCTTGCTGACGCCGCCGCCGACGACGATGAGGTCGGGCCAGAACAGGTTCTCGACGACCGTGAAGTAGCGCTGGAGCCGCTGCGACCACGCCGCCCAGTCGAGGCTCTCGCGGTCGCGCGCGGAGTCGGCGGCGCGGGACTCGGCGTCGAACCCGTCGATCTCGAGGTGCCCGAGCTCGGTGTTCGGGACGAGGCGACCGTCGACGATGAGCGCGGACCCGATGCCGGTGCCGAGCGTCACGACGAGCACGACGCCGTCGACGTCCTTCGCGGCGCCGTACTTCACCTCGGCGAACCCGGCGGCGTCGGCGTCGTTGACGGCGACGACCTTCCGGCCGGTCGCCGCGCCGACGGCGGTCTCGACGTTGGTGCCGATCCAGGACTTGTCGACGTTCGCGGCGGACTGCGCGACACCGTGCAAGATCACGGCCGGGAACGTGACGCCGATCGGCACGTCCTTGTCGAGGTCGAACTTCGCGACGACCTCCGCGACCGTCTGCGACACGGCGTCGGGCGTCGCGGGCAGCGGGGTGGGGATGCGGACCCGGTCGGACGCGAACTCGCCCGCGTGCAGGTCGACGGGTGCGCCCTTGATGCCGCTGCCGCCGATGTCGATGCCGAACGCGACGTCGTGCTTCTTCTTGCCGTGCTTGGAGTGCTTGTCGTGGCTCATGGCAGTGTCAGGATCTCCGCTCCGGTGTCGGTGACCAGCAGGGTGTGCTCGAACTGCGCGCTGCGACGGCCGTCGGCCGTCACGACGGTCCAGTCGTCGTCCCACACGACCCAGTCGGGCGTGCCGAGGTTGAGCATGGGCTCGATGGTGAAGACCATGCCGGGCTCGATGACGGTGTCGTAGAGCGGCGCGGCGTCGTAGTGGGGGATGACGAGGCCCGTGTGGAACGCGGGGCCGACGCCGTGGCCGGTGTAGTCGCGCACGACGCCGTACCCGAACCGGGCGGCGTACTTCTCGATGACGCGGCCGATGACGTTGACCTCGCGGCCCGGCTTCACGGCCTTGATCGCGCGGTCGAGCGACTCGCGCGTGCGCTCCACGAGCAGGCGCGACTCCTCGTCGACGTCGCCCGCGAGGAACGTCGCGTTGTTGTCGCCGTGCACGCCGCCGATGTACGCGGTGACGTCGATGTTCACGAGGTCGCCGTCCTCGACGACGGTCGAGTCGGGGATGCCGTGGCAGATGACCTCGTTGACCGACGTGCACAGCGACTTCGGGAAGCCGCGGTAGCCGAGCGTCGAGGGGTAGGCGCCGTGGTCGAGCAGGAACTCGTGGCCGATCGCGTCGAGCGCGTCGGTCGTGACGCCCGGCTCGACGTGCCGGCCGACCTCTTCGAGCGCCTGCGCCGCGATGCGCGCGGCGACGCGGACCCGTGCGACCGTCTCGTCGTCGAGGACGTTGCTGCCGCGCCAGGGCGCGGGGCCGGGCTTGCCGACGTACTCGGGGCGGGCGATGGTCGAGGGGACGGCGCGGCGAGGGCTCACCGTGCCCGGGACCAGGGCGGATCGTGGCGCGTGCACGGGCGGCATACCTGGCAGTCTACGGACAGCACGAGGGGGCGGCCCGGCCGGGACAGGCCGCGGGCGGCGACGCGAAGGGAGCGGACGATGGCGACGCAGTACTGGTACAACACCGAGACCCACGTCGTGGAGGAGGGCCGCCAGAGCGACTGGAGCAAGCTCATGGGCCCGTACGCGACGCGCGAGGAGGCGGAGCACGCGCTGGAGCGGGCGCGGCAGCGGACCGAGAACTGGGACGAGGAGGACCGCCGCAGCCGCTGACGGCGGCCGCCCCCGCGGCCGGGCTCAGCGCGCGACGAGCCGCGCCCGCGTCCCGGTGTCGGCTCAGCGCGCGACGAGCCGCGCGACGACCGGGCGGTGGTCGCTTCCGCCGGTCGGCGGCAGGACGTCGAACGACGTCACGCGCCAGCGACGGCCGTCCACGAGCACGTGGTCGATGGGTGCCGCCAGCAGGGTCGGCGCGCTCGCGGGCCACGTGCCGTGCGCGCCCATGCCGGCCGCCCGTGCCGCGTCGACGCACGGCCCGAGCGACCGCAGCCCCGGGTGGTCGAGCGTCGCGTTGAGGTCGCCTGCGACGATCGCACCGGGTGTCTGCGCGCACGTGCGCGCGACGAGCGCGGTCTCCTCGCGCCACGTCCGCATCGCCGACCGCTGAATCGGCGCCAGGGGGTGCGCGGCGACGAGCACGGGTCCGTCGTCGACGGGTTCGGCGCGGAGCGAGCCGAGCCGGGTCGGCAGCGGGTCGGCGTCGGCATAGCGGCCGACGTCGGGGGAGACGAGCAGCGCGGTCCCGGCGATCGTGGGCACGTCGCCGGGGGCGGTGAGCACCTGCATCGGACGGCCGCGGTCGGCGAGCAGCGCGGCGACGTCGTGTGCCGTCCCGGCCGACGTCTCCGGCAGCACGACGACGTCCGCGTCCTGGGCGTCGACGAGGTCGGCGAGCACCGGGGCCCGCACGACGTCGAGCGTGTTGAACGAGAGGACGACGAGCTCACCGCTCGCGGACCTCGTCGCAGCTGCGGTCGTCGCCCCGGTCCCGGGGAGCGGGACCGAACGCCACGCGAGCACGCCGGCCTGGCCGACGGCGCCGACCGCGAGCACCACGACGAGCGGCAGCATCGGTCGGCGCGCCCACGGCACGGCCGCCAGGAGCAGCGCGACCGCGAGCGCCCCGGCCCCGAGGACCGCGCGGAACGAGACGAGCTGCGCGACCCCGTACAGGCCGCCGCCCACCGGCACCAGGAGGACGACGACCACGACCGCCGCGACCGCGGCGAGGACCCAGCCCGCGACCCGCGCGGGCGTCACGCGTCGAACTGGTGCGCCGCGTCGGGGAACGTGCCGCCGCGGACCTCGTCGATGTACGACGTCGCAGCAGCCTTGAGCGCCGCCCCGACCTCGCCGAACCGCTTGGCGAAGCGCGGCGACCAGTCCGTCATGCCGGCCATGTCCACCCAGACGAGCACCTGGCCGTCGCACTGCGCGCCGGCCCCGATGCCGATGGTCGGCACGGCGACGATCTCGGTGATGCGGGCCGCGAGCGGTGCGGGGACCATCTCGAGCACGATCGCGACCGCGCCGGCCTCGGTGATCGCGAGCGCGTCCTCCGACAGCCGCTCCGCCGCGACGTCGCCGCGCCCCTGCACGCGCGGACCGCCGAACAGGTTCTCGGACTGCGGGGTGTAGCCCAGGTGGCCCACGACGGGGATGCCCGCGTCGGTGAGCGCGCGGATCTGCCGCGCCACGCGCTTGCCGCCTTCGAGCTTGACCGCGTCGACGCCCGTCTCCTTCATGAGCCGCACGCCGGTCGCGAGCGCCTGCTCGGGCCCGGCCTCGTACGAGCCGAACGGGAAGTCGACGACGACGAACGCGCGCTGCGCGGCCCGCGCGACGGCCCGGGCGGGCGGGATCAGGTCGTCCACGGTGACCGGGAGCGTCGTCGCGTGCCCGTGCATGGTGTTCCCGATCGAGTCGCCGACGAGCAGCATGTCGACGCCGGCCTCGTCGAAGATCCGCGCGGTCACCGCGTCGTAGGCGGTGAGCATGGAGAGGCGATCGCCCTGCTCCTTGGCCTGGCGCAGGTGGTGCACGCGCACGCGCTTCACGTTCTGGGTCATGAGGGTGTGCTCCTGGGGTGCGGTCGGGTCACGACGGTCGCGGGTGGGTGACGCCTCAGGGCTCGCGCCACCGGGACGTCACGGGCAGGCGGCGGTCGCGCCCGAACGCGAGCGCGGTCACCTTGGGGCCGAGGGGGTACTGCCGGCGCTTCCACTCGGCGCGGTCGACGAGCGTGACGACCTTGTCGACGACGGCCGGGTCGAACCCGCGGGCCAGCAGCTCCGCGCGGCCCTCGGCGTGCTCGACGTACGCGTCGAGCACCTCGTCGAGCAGGTCGTAGGGCGGGAGCGAGTCCTGGTCGGTCTGGCCGGGGCGCAGCTCGGCGGACGGCGGCTTGGTGATCGACGACTCGGGGATGGGCGGCGTCTCGCCGCGGGCCGCGGCGTGCGCGTTCCGCCAGCGCGCGAGCGCCCAGACGCGGGACTTGTCGACGTCCTTGAGCGGCGCGAACCCGCCGATGCTGCCCGCGTCGTAGATCGTCGCGTAGCCCGTCGCGAGCTCCGACTTGTTGCCGGGCGCGATGACCAGGTGCCCCTCGCGGTTCGAGATCGCCATGAGCAGGACGCCGCGCACGCGCGCCTGCAGGTTCTCCTCGGCGACCCCGTCGAGCGCGAGGTGCTCCTGGAACGCGTCGACGACCGACGCGATCGGCTGGACGCGGTAGTCGGCGCCGATCCGCCGGGCGAGGTCCGCGGCGTCGTCCTTGCTGTGCTCGGAGGAGAAGGACGACGGCATCGACACGCCGACGACGTGCTCCCCGCCGATCGCGTCGGCGGCGATCGCGGCGGTGAGCGCGGAGTCGATCCCGCCCGACACGCCCAGCAGCACCGACCGGAACCCGTTCTTGCGGACGTACCCCGCGAGGCCGGTGACGATCGCCCGGTAGACCTCCTCGTCGGCCTCGAGCGGCCCGGCGAGCGAACCGGGCTCGGGCGCGGCGCCGCGCTCGGGCAGGTCCCACACCAGCAGGTGCTCGACGAACTGCGGCGCGCTCGCGAGCACCGTCCCGTCGACGCCCACGACGAACGACCCGCCGTCGAACACGAGGTCGTCCTGGCCGCCGACGAGGTTGACGTATGCGACGGGCGCGTCGACCTCGCGGGCGCGGCGGGCTGCCAGGTCGACCCGGACGTGGCCCTTGCCCTCCTCGTAGGGCGAGCCGTTGAGCACGACGAGCAGGTCGACGTCGTTCTCGTCCATCTGCGCGACCGGCCCGCCGTCCTGCCAGATGTCCTCGCAGATGACGACGCCCACGCGCGCGTCCGCGACGTCGATCACGCACGTCTCGTCGCCGGCCGCGAAGATGCGGAACTCGTCGAACACCCCGTAGTTCGGCAGGTGGTGCTTGTCGTAGCGGGTCTGCACCTTCCCGTGCCGCAGGAGCACCGCCTGGTTGGTGGGCAGCCCGCGGTCGTCGGGTGCGGCCGAGTCGCCCGCACCGTGCTCCCCGACGGTCCCCACGAGCACCGTGAGGTCGCCGAGCCCGGCGTCGACGAGCTCGGCGGCCGTCCGCTCGAGCGCCGCCTCGGCGCCGCGACGGAACGACGCCCGCAGCGCGAGGTCCTCGATCGGGTACCCGGTGAGCGTCATCTCGGGGAAGACGACGAGGTCGGCGCCCGCGTCCGCGGCCTTGCGCGCCCACGTCACGACCGCCGCGGCGTTGCCGTCGACGTCGCCGACGCAGGTGTCGATCTGGGCCAGGGCGATACGCGGCCTCGTCATGGCGTCGAGCCTAGTCACCGCCACGGGGACCGCCCGCCACGTCGGCGTGGGGATGGCGGCCGGACGGCTCTCGCATCGGGCAGGATGTACGCCATGGACAGGCAGCAGGAGTTCGTGCTCCGCACGGTCGAGGAGCGGGACATCCGCTTCATCCGCCTCTGGTTCACCGACGTGCTCGGGATCCTCAAGTCCGTCGCGGTCGCGCCGGCCGAGCTCGAGAACGCGTTCTCCGAGGGGATCGGCTTCGACGGCAGCGCGATCGAGGGCCTGACACGCGTCTACGAGGCGGACATGATCGCCCGTCCCGACCCGTCGACGTTCCAGGTGCTGCCCTGGCGCGGTGAGCGGCACGGCACCGCCCGCATGTTCTGCGACCTGCTGACGCCCGACGGTGCGCCGTCGCTCGCGGACTCCCGGCACGTGCTCAAGCGCGCCCTGTCCCGCGCGAGCGACCAGGGTTTCACCTTCTACACGCACCCCGAGGTCGAGTTCTACCTGTTCGAGGCCCCCGCGGACCCGACCCAGGCGCTCGTGCCGGTCGACCAGGGCGGCTACTTCGACCACGTGCCGCGCGGCACCGCGCACGACTTCCGCCGCGCCGCGATCACGATGCTCGAGTCCATGGGCATCTCGGTCGAGTTCTCGCACCACGAGGCCGGGCCGGGCCAGAACGAGATCGACCTGCGCTACGCCGACGCCCTGACCACGGCGGACAACATCATGACGTTCCGCACGGTCGTCAAGGAGGTCGCGCTCGAGCAGGGCGTGTTCGCGTCCTTCATGCCGAAGCCGCTGTCGGACCAGCCGGGCTCGGGCATGCACACGCACCTGTCGCTGTTCGAGGGCGACCGCAACGCGTTCCACGAGCCGGGTGGGCACCTCGAGCTGTCGAAGACCGCGCGCTCGTTCATCGCGGGCCTGCTCAAGCACGCCGCCGAGATCACCGCCGTGACCAACCAGTTCGTCAACTCCTACAAGCGGCTGTGGGGAGGTGCCGAGGCGCCGAGCTACGTCTGCTGGGGGCACAACAACCGCTCCGCGCTGGTCCGTGTCCCGCTGTACAAGCCGGGCAAGGGCAACTCGAGCCGCATCGAGTACCGCGCGGTCGACTCCGCGACCAACCCGTACCTCGCGTTCGCGGTCATCCTGGCCGCCGGACTCAAGGGCATCGAGGAGGGCTACGAGCTCCCCGAGGGCGCCGAGGACGACGTGTGGGAGCTCACCGACGCGGAGCGCCGCGCGCTCGGCATCGACCCGCTGCCGCAGTCCCTCGACGCCGCCATCGCGGTGATGGAGAAGTCGGAGCTCGTCGCCGAGACGCTGGGCGAGCACGTCTTCGACTACTTCCTGCGCAACAAGCGCCAGGAGTGGGACGAGTACCGCGCGCAGGTCACGCCGTACGAGCTGCGGCGGTTCCTGCCGGTCCTGTGACGGTGCGCATGGTCGCGCCCGGGATCTGGCTCATGACCGAGCACCTCGCCGAGCGGACGACGGTGCACGCCGACGGACGGGGGCCGTCGTGACCGTCGACGGACGCAGCGGCAGCCTCGCGGGGCGGCTCACGCGGGCAGGCGTCGCCGACGTGGCGCGCGCGCAGCGGCTGCTCGAGGACGCCGCCCTGCAGGAGGTCGTGCCGGGGGCTGCCGACGTCCTGGCGGGCGAGCTGCACGAGCTCGCCGACCCCGACCAGGCGCTGCTCACGCTCGCCAAGCTCGCCGGCGCCGTCCGCGGCGACGACGAGCTCGGGGGTCTGCTGCGCGACGTCGTGCTCGACGGCGGTCCGCCCCGCGACCGGCTGCTCGGCGTCGCCGGGGCGTCCGTGGCGCTGGGCGACACGCTCGTCGCGCACCCCGAGAACCTGCGCGTGCTGGTCGACGACGAGCCCGCGCTCGGCGTGCCCGTCGGCGCCGTGCGGGCCGAGCTCCTCCACGCGGTCGGCGCCGACCCCGACGCGGCCGTCCCGGTCGCGACCGCGCCGGGCGGCACCGACGCGCTGCGGCGCGCGTACCGCACCCGGCTGCTGCGGATCGCGGCCGCCGACGTCACGGCCACCGACCCGCTGTCCCGGCTGCCCGGCGTCGCGGCCGCGCTCGCGGACCTCGCGGCGGCGGCGCTCGAGGGCGCGCTCGCGGTCGCGCGCGGCGACCTCGACGACCACGGCGCGGGCGTCCGGCTCGCCGTCATCGGCATGGGCAAGACCGGCGGGCGCGAGCTCAACTACGTGAGCGACGTCGACGTCATCTACGTCGCCGAGCCCGTCGACGGCGTCGACGAGGCCGAGGCGCTCGCGGCGGGTGCCCGGCTGGCCGCCGGCCTCGCACGCGTGTGCTCGACCGCGTCGGGCGAGCCCGCGCTGTGGCCCGTCGACGCCGCGCTGCGTCCCGAGGGCAAGGACGGCCCGCTGGTCCGGACGATCGCGAGCCACCGCGCGTACTACGAGCGGTGGGCCAAGACGTGGGAGTTCCAGGCGCTGCTCAAGGCGCGGCCGCTCGCGGGCGACCCCGACCTGGGGCGCGAGTACGCGGCGATGGTGCAGCCGTTCGTCTGGGCGGCCGTGCAGCGCGAGAACTTCGTCGAGGACGCGCAGGCGATGCGTCGCCGCGTCGAGCAGCACGTGCCCGCCGCGGAGGCCGACCGTCAGCTCAAGCTCGGCGTCGGCGGCCTGCGCGACGTCGAGTTCACCGTCCAGCTCCTGCAGCTCGTGCACGGCCGCGCCGACGACTCGATCCGCAGCCCCAGCACGCTCACGGCGCTCGCGGCCCTCGCGGCGGGCGGCTACGTCGGGCGGGAGCACGCCGCGCGCCTCGCGGTCTGCTACCGGTGGCTGCGGCTCGTCGAGCACCGCATCCAGATGCACCGGCTGCGCCGCACGCACCTGCTGCCGACCGCCGATGCCGACCTGCAGCGGCTCGCCCGGTCGGTCGGGCTGCGGGCCGAGGGCGCCCAGGGCCTGCTCGAGCGGTGGCGGTCGGTGCGGCGTGACGTCCGGCACCTGCACGAGGAGCTCTTCTACCGCCCGCTGCTGCCCGCGACCGCGCAGCTGTCGACCGAGGAGGCGAGCCTCGCGCCCGACGCGGCACGGGCGCGCCTCGCGGCGATCGGCTACCGCGACCCCGCCGGTGCGCTGCGGCACATCGCGGCGCTCACCGAGGGCGTGTCGCGGCGCGCGTCGATCCAGCGCCAGCTGCTGCCCGTCATGCTCGGCTGGTTCGCCGACGGCGCCGACCCCGACGGCGGCCTGCTCGCGTTCCGCCGCCTCTCGGACGACCTCGGGACGACCCACTGGTACCTCAAGCTGCTCCGGGACTCGGGCACCGTGGCGCAGCGCCTCGCGCACGTCCTGTCGACGTCCCGGTACGTCGCGGACGCGCTGTCCCGGTCGCCGGAGTCGGTCACGTGGCTGGCCGACGACGCCGAGCTCGAGCCGCGCACGGCGGAGCGCCTCGCGGCCGAGGCCGACGCGGTCCTCACGCGTGCGGACGAGCCCGTGCCCGCGGCCCTCGCCCTGCGCGGACTGCGCCGCCGCGAGCTCGCGCGCACGGCCGCGGCCGACGTGCTCGACGTCCTCACGAGCGTCCGGGCGTCACGGAGCCTGACCCGCGCGGCCGACATGGTGCTGTCGGGGACGCTGCGCGTCGCGGAGTGGGAGGCGCGTGTCGCGCTCGGGCTCGACGAGAACCCGACGCGGATGCTGGTGGTCGCGATGGGCCGGCTCGGCGGCGGCGAGATGGGCTACTCGTCGGACGCGGACGTGCTGTTCGTGCACGACCCGCTGCCCGGGGCCGACGCGGCCGTCGCGCAGGAGTTCGCGCTGTCCGTCGCGACGCAGCTGCGGTCCCTGCTCGGCTCGGTGGGGCCGGAGCCGACGCTCGCGGTCGACGCCGACCTGCGACCGGAGGGACGCAACGGCCCGCTCGTGCGGTCGTTCGACGCCTACGCCGAGTACTACAGCCGCTGGTCGTCGCCGTGGGAGAGCCAGGCGCTGCTGCGCGCCCGGCCCGTCGCGGGCGACACGGCACTGGGGGAGCGGTTCGTCGCGCTGATCGCGCCGCTGCGCTACCCGGAGGGCGGCCTGGACCCGGCGACCGTGCGCGAGGTCCGGAGGATCAAGGCCCGCGTCGAGGCGGAGCGTCTGCCGCGCGGCGTCGACCCGGCCCGGCACCTCAAGCTCGGGCGCGGCGGGATCGCCGACGTCGAGTGGACGGCGCAGCTGCTCCAGCTCCAGCACGCGCACGAGGTGCCCGGCCTACGCACCACGTCGACGCTCGACGCCCTCGCGGCAGCCCGGGAGGCGGGCCTCATCGCCGAGGACGACACGCGGGTGCTCGTCGAGGCGTGGGAGCTCGCGTCGCGACTGCGGGACGCGAACGTGCTGTGGACCGGCCGTGCCGAGGGTGCGCACGCGGACGTCCTGCCGCACGACCGGCAGGCGCTCGGCGGCGTCGCGCGCGTCGCGGGGTACCCCGCGGGCGGCGGTGCGGACCTCGAGGAGGACTACCTGCGGACCGCCCGGCGTGCACGGGCGGTCGTCGAGCGGGTGTTCTACGGCTGACGCGCCGCGGTCCCGTCGGTGTCGGTCGTGCCGGTGTCGGTCGCGCCGGCCTCGGGCGGGGCTGCGTCGTGCGGGTCGACGGGCGGCGTGACCGACGCGGGCGAGTCCTCGTCGACGTCGTGCCACCCCCGCGCGCGCAGCGCCTCCGCGTCCTCCTCGAGGATCGCGGCGTCGACGAGCTCGTGCCGGCGGATGTACGTCGAGGACACGGCCTGGATGGTCGCGGCGACGGGCAGCGCGAGGAACGCCCCGATGGGGCCGAACACGGCCCCGAAGGCGATGACGGCGAGGAACGACACCGCGGGGTTGAGCTCGAGCGACCGCGCGGACACCTTGGGGGAGAAGATCAGGTTCTCCACCTGCTGGTAGGCGATGATGAACGCCAGCACGGCGACGCCCTTGATCGGGTCGACGGCGAGCGCGACGGCCACGGGCAGGGCGCCGCCGATGTAGGTGCCGACGGTCGGGACGAACTGCGAGACGACGCCGGTGAACGCGGCGAGGGGCAGCGAGTACGGGATGCCGAGCACGAGCAGGAAGATCCACGTGAACACCGTGCAGAGCGCGGCGAGCACGATGCGCGAGTTGATGAAGTCGGCGACCTTCTCCTGCGAGACCTCCCAGAGCCGCAGGATCTCGCGCTGGCGGTTCGGCGCGAACAGCCGCAGGACGGCGGCCCGGAACTTCGGCCCCGCGCTGGCCATGTAGTAGACGACGAGCAGGATCGACGTGAGCGTGAACAGGCCGCCCACGATCGACGCGCCGACGCCGATGATGCCCGGCGCGAGCGACTGCCAGTTGTCGCCGACGTTGGCGATCACCTCGTCGGACTCGGGCAGCTCGACGCCGAACGACGTGTCGAGCCAGCTCTTCAGCTGCTCGTAGTACGACGGCAGCGACTCGACGAGCTCGACGACCTGCGCGACGAACAGCCCGCCGAACAGCGCGGCGATCACGAGGATCACGAGGATCCCGCCGACCATGACGATGCCGGTGGCGCGCGTCCGCCGGACGCGGTGCGCGACGAGCCACCGGATGAGCGGCTCCATCGCGAGGGACACGAACCACGAGATCACGACGATGGTGATGACGGACCCGAGCAGCGACAGCGCCCGCCACGTGAACAGGCCGAGGAACACGGCGACCGCGGTCATGAGCAACGCACGCGGCAGCCACGCGGGCGGCTTGCGGGGGTCGCGGGCGACGGCGTCGTGAGCGGGGACGGGCGGTCTGGGCATCGGTCCCTCCGGGGACGACGTGCACGGGACGTGCGGCCGGCGGTCGCGCGTGGAGCGCTCGGTGGGCACCGTACCGCGCCAGGGGTCGCGCGCTGACCTGCGACGCTGCCATGCTCGTGGGCAGCGGGACGAATCGGGCATGTCGAGGAGGGGCGATGGCCGGTCAGGGTGTGCCGCAGGCCGCGGACGGGAACGGGACGGACGACCTCACGGCGTTGCGGGCCCGGCTCGCAGCGCTCGAGGAGGAGAACGCCCGCCTCCGGGCCGCGCCGCCGTCGTACCCGCCCGACGCGTCGGTCGCACCGGCCGTACCGCGCCGACGGCGACGTCCCGGACGCGTGACGGCCTCGGTCGTGCTCGTCGTGGTCGCGGCGCTGCTCGCCCCCGTGGCCGTGGTGGCCACGTGGGCCCGTGGGCTGGTGACCGACACCGACCGGTACCTCGCGACGGTCGCGCCGCTGGTCGACGAGCCGCAGATCCAGCAGGCGGTGACGAACCGGGTGACGGGGGCGATCGTCGACGCGATCGACCTGGAGCGGCTGGCCGCGGATGCGACGTCGGCGGTCGCCGAGCTCGGGCTGCCGCCGCGGCTCGCGACCGCGGTCGACTCGCTGCAGGGGCCGCTGGTCAGCGCGGCGACGAGCTTCGTGCACCAGGCCGTCGAGCGGCTCGTGACGTCGGACGCCTTCGACGCCGCGTGGACCGAGGCGAACCGCACGGCGCACGAGCAGCTCGTCGCCGTCATGCGGGGCGACCCCGACGCGATCGCGTCGATCAACGCGCAGGGCACGCTCACCGTCGACCTCACGACGGTGATCGAGGCCGTGAAGTCGGCGCTGTCCGAGCGCGGCTTCACGATCGTGGACCGGCTCCCGACGATCAACGCGAGCTTCCCGCTCGTGCAGAGCGCCGACCTGGTGCGGCTGCAGAACGCGTACGGCTGGCTGGACGTGCTCGGCACGTGGCTGCCGTGGGTCGTCGTGCTGCTGCTCGCGGGCGGGGTGCTCCTCGCGCAGCACCGCTCGCGGGCGCTCGTCGTCGCGGGCCTGACGCTCGCGGGCGCGATGCTGCTGCTCGGCGTCGTGCTGACGGTCGGGCGCACGGTGTACGCCAACGCGCTGCCACCCGCGGTGCAGCGGCCCGACGCGGCGGTCGTCGTCTACGACCAGGTGGTGTCGCTGCTGCGGGTCGCGCTGCGGTCGGGCCTCGTGCTGGGACTGGTCGTCGCGGTGGTCGCCTTCGTGTCGGGACGCAGCGCCGCGGCGGTGGGTCTGCGCTCGTCGTGGACGCGGTCGGTGGCGTGGCTGCGCGGCGCGGGGGAGCGGCGGGGTGTGACGACGGGGCCGGTCGGGGTGTGGCTCGACGAGCAGCGCACGTTCGTGCGCGTGGTCATCGCGTCGGGTGCGGCGCTGGCGATCGCGCTCGGCATGCCGCTGACGCCCGGGTACGTGCTGGGCGTCGCGATCGCCGCGGTCGTCCTGCTCGCGCTGACGACGGTCCTGGCGCGCCCGCGGGCCGCCGAGGTGCCTGCGGCCGCCGACGTGTGACGAGCGCGACGTCCGACTCGCCCGCCGCGAGCCTTTCGTCCCATGAATACGGCAAGCGCTGTCCGTAGGATGGAAGCGTTCCCATCCACGGAAGGACCCCGCCATGAACCTCACCTTCCTCGCCGCTGTCGGCGCCGGTGTGACCGGTCACCCGACCGCCGGGCTCGTCGCGCTCCAGGCCGCGACGCACGGCGACCTCACCGCCGAGCGCCCTGCGCGCACGCCCCGACGCGGGCTGCCCTGGCGCCGTCGCACGGCCGCCGCCACGCCCGCGCCGACCACGACCGTCGTCACGCTCGCCCCGCTCCCGACGGCCGCCGCCAACCGGCTCGTCCGCGAGAACGACGTCGTGCCGGCGACCGTCGTCGCGTCCGCCGGAGCCGGCTCCCGCTGACGCCGGCGGCGCGGGCCGACCGTCGGGCCGCGTGTCGCCCGGCGAGCCGCGCACCCACGGCCGCTCGCCGCGCGGGACGCCGCCCCAGCCGGTAGGAACGGTCACCATGACCGTCGTCGGCTTCCACCACTCGCACGAGCAGATCCACCCGCGCGCGCTCCTCGAGGCCGCCCGGCACGCCCAGGACGTCGGCTTCGACGCGGGCATGTGCTCCGACCACTGGGCGCCCTGGAGCGCCACCCAGGGCCACTCCGGCTACGCGTGGACGTGGCTCGGCGCCGCGCTCGCGACCACCGACCTCCCGTTCGGTGTCGTCAACGCGCCGGGCCAGCGCTACCACCCCGCGGTGGTCGCACAGGCGGTCGCGACGCTCGGCGCGATGTTCCCGGGGCGCTTCTGGGTCGCGCTCGGCTCGGGCGAGAACGTCAACGAGCACATCACGGGCGACCGCTGGCCCTCGAAGGCCGAGCGCGACGCGCGGCTGCGCGAGTGCGTCGACGTCATCCGTGCGCTGCTCGACGGCGAGGAGGTCACGCACGACGGGCTCGTGCGCGTCGACCGAGCCCGCCTCTGGACGCTCCCCGCCGAACGCCCCCTGCTGATCGGCCCCGCGGTGACGCCCGCGACCGCCGCCCGGCACGCGGACTGGGCCGACGGGCTCGTCACCGTCAACCAGGATCCGGCGGTGCTGCGCGAGGTCGTCGACGCGTACCGCTCGGCCGGTGGGCGCGGCACGATCGCGCTCCAGGTGCACGTCGCGTGGGCGCCCGACGAGGACGCCGCGTTCGCGCTCGCGCGCGAGCAGTGGACCGCCAACGTCGTCGGCCCGCCCGTCGCGTGGGACCTCGACACCCCCGAGTCGTTCGACGCGCTCGTCCCCAACCTCACCGACGACCTGGTCCGGCGCTCGGTGCTCGTCGAGCACGACCCCGCGCGACTGCGGGACCGGATCGCGGCGCTCGTGGCGATCGGTTTCGACGCCGTCTACGTGCACCAGGTCGCGACCGACGAGACCGCCCGGCGCGACAAGCACCCCGTCGCCGAGCCCACGAGCACCCCGGCGGCGTACAACCTGCGCGCCTTCCTCGACATGGCAGGCGAGCACCTCGTCCCGCAGCTGCGGGAGGTGACCGCGTGAGGATCCGCGACACCGGCGACCTGTGGTGGAAGAACGCGGTCGTCTACTGCCTCGACGTCGAGACGTACATGGACTGGAACGACGACGGCGTCGGCGACCTGCCGGGCCTCGTGCAGCGCATCGACCACCTCGCCGACCTCGGCGTGACGTGCCTGTGGCTCATGCCCTTCTACCCGACGGCCGACCGCGACGACGGCTACGACATCATCGACTTCTTCGGTGTCGACCCGCGGCTGGGCGACGCCGGCGACCTGGTCGAGCTCATCCGCACGGCGCGCGACCGCGGCATCCGCGTCATCGCCGACCTCGTCGTCAACCACACGAGCGACCGGCACCCGTGGTTCCGCTCGGCGCGCAGCAGCGTCGACTCGCCGTTCCGCGACTTCTACGTGTGGAGCGCGACGAAGCCGCCGGACACGTCCGACCAGGTGGTCTTCCCCGACCAGGAGACGGGCATCTGGACGCTTGACGAGAAGACCGGCGAGTACTACCGGCACCGGTTCTACCGGCACCAGCCGGACCTCAACACCGCCAACCCCCGCGTCCGCGACGCGATCGCCAAGGTCGTCGGCTACTGGGCGGAGGTGGGGCTGTCCGGGTTCCGCGTCGACGCCGTGCCGTTCTTCCTGGCCGACGCCGCGAAGGGCAAGGGCGACGACATCGAGCGCCCGCACGACTTCCTCAAGTCCCTGCGCGCGTTCCTCACGCGGCGCACGGGCGACGCGATCCTCATGGGCGAGGTCAACCTGCCGTACGAGGAGCAGCGGCAGTTCTTCGGCGACGACGACGGCGACGGGCTCGCGGACGGCGACGAGCTCACGCTGCAGTTCGACTTCGTCCTCATGCAGCAGCTCTACCTCGCGCTGGCCCGCCGTGACGCGGGCCCGGTCGCGACAACGCTGCAGTCCCGGCCGCCGATCCCGCGCGACGCGCAGTGGGCGACGTTCGTGCGCAACCACGACGAGCTGACGCTCGACAAGCTGTCCGACGACGAGCGCGCCGAGGTGTTCGAGGCCTTCGGCCCCGACCCGGACATGCAGCTGTACGGCCGTGGCCTGCGCCGCCGGCTGCCGACGATGCTCGACGGCGACCCGCGCCGCGTGCGGATGGTCTACTCGCTGCTGTTCTCGCTGCCCGGCACGCCCGTGCTGTTCTACGGCGAGGAGATCGGCATGGGGGAGAACCTGGCCGCCGAGGGGCGGATGGCCGTGCGCACGCCCATGCAGTGGACGTCGGAGCGCAACGGCGGCTTCTCCCGGGCGCGTGCGTCGCGGCTGAGCGGGCCCGTCGTCGAGGGCGGGTACGGGCCCGAGCACGTGAACGTCGCGGACCAGCGGCGCGACCCCGGGTCGCTGCTCACGTTCGTCCAGACGCTCGTGCGCCGGTACCGCGAGAGCCCCGAGCTCGGCTGGGCGACCGACGTCGAGATCCTCGCCCAGCCGCACGCCGCGGTCCTCGCGCACCGCAGCACGTGGCAGGACGGCTCGACGGTCGCGCTGCACAACCTGGGCGACGAGGCCGTCGAGGTCCCGCTCGACCTGCCCGACTGCGTAGCGGACGACGACGGCAGCCCGGCCGTGCGGCTCGTCGACCTGCTGCACGCGCAGGAGTGGACGTGCGACGAGCGCGGTCGTGCCACCGTGCCGCTCGACGCCTACGGGTACCGATGGCTGCGCGTCGTGCGGGAGGACAGCCGTCGCCTGCTGTGAGGCGGGCGGCGCCTCAGCCCTCGACGCCCGTCGCGTCGTGCGACGCCCCGACCGGCTTCGACTCCGGTGACCCGCGCTCGCGCAGGGAGATCGACAGCACGACCATCGACAGCACCGCGAGGAACTCGGACTGCCAGTTCTGCAGGGTCCGGTTGCAGAAGTCCGGGCGCGCGCACCCTCACCACCTCACGTCGACGCCGTCGCACGATGCGGGAGGCCACGACGTGGGCACCGCCCGCTCGTCGACGACGGACGCGGCCCGGGCGCGCCCGAGGTTCCAGCCGAAGCCGCTCTCCGCCTCGCGCAGCGACATGCCGTCCAGCACGCACGAGCGCAGCGGCTCGTCCAGCGCGTCGACGGCGGGCACCGCGTCGGCCGACAGGCCCTGCAGGTAGCGGACGTCGAGCGGGACGTCGAGGTCAGCGCCCGTGTTGTGCCGCACGATCTGCGCGTCCGGGTCGACCGCCGCGAGCACGAGCACCGTCGCGCCCACGACCCCGAGCACGGCCGTCGGCAACCAGCCGGCCCGCCACCGCACCCCCGCGACGAGGACCAGCACCAGCACCACGCCCATGGCGGCCTCCGCGAGCGCCACCCACAGGCGCAGCCGCGTGAGGCCGAACGCGTCGACGTACAGGTCCATCCGCAGGAGCGCCGACGTCACGACCCCGAGCGTCCCCACGCACAGCACGCCGAGACCGGCGCGGACGACCACCCGCTCACGGCCGGTCCCGCGCGGCGCGTGGCGTGCGGCGACGGCGACGACGACCAGCGTGAGCGCCGTCGCGACGACGAGCTGCGCGAAGCCCTGTCGCGCGTACTGCGCGTAGGTCAGGCCCGCGGTCTCGAGCACGTGCCGGTGGCCCCCGGCGAGCGCGGTCGCCTGCACCGTCACGAACGCGAACACCACGAGGTCCAGCGCGACGACCGGGATCGCCCACTCGACGACGCCCGCGGGCCGCCCCGGACCCGGCCGGAGCGCCGACCAGCCCGGCGGGTGCGCCGCGAGCTGCGCGTTCGTTGCGACCGCGACCGCCACCAGGAGCGCCACGACGACCTGCCCGGGCAGCACGCCGAGGTCGAACCGCGGGAGCAGGCTCGCGAACACGCGGTCCGCGCTCGCGAACAGCGCACCGAACACCACGACGACGACCGCGGCGAGCGCGACGGCGCGCCCCACGCGCAGCACCTGCTGACGCCGTGCCCCGACCGCGTCGCCCGCCCCGTGCCGCAGCCACGGCAGCGCACGCACGACGCCGGCCAGCCAGCTCAGCGGCGCCGCCACCACCGCGGGGGTCGCGCGCGCCCCCGTGAGAGCCGCCGTCGCCGCCCACGCGGCCGTCAGCACGCACAGCGCGACCACCCACGGCGCGTCCCGCACCGCGACGACGCCGACCAGCAGCACCGACAGCACCGCGAGGGCCGCGTCGACGAGCGAACGGCGACGCACGAGCGCCGGTACGGCCGCCGCCCACGCCACGAGCCCGCCGAGCGCCACGCCCAGCCCCGGCTGGTGACCGACGACCATCACGGCGACCGCGACCCCCACCCCGGCCACCAGTGCGAGCACCGGCAGCGGCGCCGCGCCCCGCCCGTCCCAGCGGAATGCCGACAGCGCGCGGCCGAACGGTCCCGGCGGCGGTGGCGGACCCAGGAGCGGGCCGAGCGGACCCGGGCGGACCGCGGACGAGGGAGGTGCGGGCGGAGTCTGGGAGGCGGCTGTGCCGGTCATGTGCGTCACGCTAGGACCGCGCCGTCGCCGTGTGGACCTCGTCACGGCGAAGGGGTCGTGCACGTCCCGTGCACTCCCGTGGAGGTTCATGACCTCGACCTTCACCACGGTTCGGCGGTCGGACGGCGCGGTCGGCACGCGCCGCGGTCCGCCACCGCGCGCGGGTCCGACGGGTCCGCACTAACCTCGACCGGTGGACGGCCGAAGACCGGCCGCCGGATCGGGTTGGGAAGTCAGCTCGGAGCTCTTGCCGGCGGCCGCTGAGGCCGCGTGGAGGTGCCGTGCACAGCCAGGACGAGGCTCAGGTCGGCCAGTACCAGTTCTCCGCCGGTGGTGACCGTTGGCGATGGTCCGACGGGATGTTCGAGATCCACGGCATGGAGGCGGGCGAGGTCGTGCCCACGCGCGACCTCTTCCTGCGGCACGTGCGCCCCGACCACCGCGACCGCGTCGCCGCGGCCCTCGACGCGTGCGAGCGCGACGGCACGCCCCTCGGCGAGCACTACGTGCTGGTCGACCTGGCCGGGGACGAGCGTGCGGTGACCCTCAGCGGGGGCCGTGAGGACTCCGCCGACGGCCCGACCGTGAGCGGCTTCCTCGTGGACGTGAGCGTGAGCCAGCGCGTCGCCGTCGCGGACGCCGTCAACGCTCAGCTCCACCAGGCGCTCGAGTCGCACGCCGTGATCGACCAGGCCAAGGGCGTCCTCATGCTCGTGTACGGCATCGACGGCGACGCCGCGTTCGAGCTGCTGCGGTGGAGCTCCCAGCAGCGCAACGTGCGCCTGCTCGCGCTCGCGGAGCGCCTCGTCGCCGCGGTCGAGAGCGCGGGCGGGCTCGCGCCGACGTCGCGCGCCAAGCTCGACGAGCTGTTCTTCCAGTCGCTCGGCGAGGAGGCGTCCGCGGTCCCCGCGACGCCGCCGGCGCAGGGCCTCATCGTGTCGTCCCGCGTCGTCGGCGGCGTCCCCGTCGTCGCTGCGCGCGGACCCGTCGACCTTGCGACGGCCGGCGTGCTGTCCGCCGCGATCGCGGCCGCGTCCGGAGCAGCGCGCCAGGCGGGCCGGCTCGTCGTCGACCTCCGCGAGGCCACGCACGTCGGCTCCGCGGGTGTGTCCGTGCTCGCGTCGCTCGACCGGCGCGCCCGCACCCAGGGCACCCGCCTGCGTGTCCTCGTCGGTCCGGACAGCGCGCTGCTGCTCGCGGCGGGGCACGGGCTCGAGGTCGCGGTCGTCGACCCGGCCGGCACGGTCGGTGCGTTGAGCTGATCGGTGCGACGCTGGGTCCATGACGGACCCGTCGCGGCCCCCGCCCGCCGTCGAGGCGACCCTGCAGGCCTTCGACGGCCTGCCCGTCGCGGTCGCCGCGATCCGGGCCGACGGCGTGGTCGCCGCCGCGAACCGCGCCGCCCAGGAGCTCGGCATCGGGCAGGTCGTCGGGCGACAGGCCGCGGACACCCTGACGGACGTCGTCGGTCGGCGGATGATGCCGCGGCTCGAGCTCGCGCTCCAGAGCCGACGCGGGCTGGCACCCGAGGAGATGCTGCTCGAGGTCGGCGACGACCACCGCGACGTCTGGGTGCGGCTGTCCCTCGCGCCGTGGCTCGACGACGCCGGCGAGTACCAGGGCATGATCGTCACCGCCGAGGACGTGACCGCGGCCGTCGAGCAGCGCCTCGCCGAGGAGGCGCGCGTCGCGGGTGTCGAGGAGCGGTACGAGGTCGCCCGCGACGTCATCATCGCGCTGCAGGGGGCGCTCCTGCCGTCGTCGGTGCCGGTCCTCCCGCGTGTCGACGTCGCCGCGACCTACCTGGTGGCGGGTCGCGAGCAGGCAGCGGGCGGCGACTGGTTCGACGCCGCGGTCGCCCCCGACGGGCGCGTGGCCCTCACCGTCGGCGACGTGGTGGGGCACGGTGTCGCGGCGTCGGCGGCGATGAGCCAGATGCGCGCGATCCTCGCGTCGCGGCTGCTCGACGGCGTCCCCGTCCACGCCGCGCTGGCCTCGCTCGACCGGTACGCCCGCGTCGCGACCGACGCGTTCGCGACGTCGGTGTGCGTCGTGCTCCTCGACCCCGAGACGGGCGTGCTCGAGTACGCCACACGCGGTCACCCCGCGCCCCTCGTCGTGGGGCCCGCGAGCTCGCGCTGGCTCCCGTCCACCGGCGGGGGACCCCTCGGCATCGACGACGACACCGTCGTCGGCACGGACCGGCTCGCCGAGGACGAGGCGCTGCTGCTCTTCACCGACGGGCTCGTCGAGGTCGTCGGCCGCCGGCTCGACGAGCGGATGCAGCAGGTCGTGTCCGCCGCCGAGCACGCCGTCCGCGGCGCCGTCATCGGCCGCTACGCGGGCAGGACCGTCGCCGAGCGGCTCTGCCTGCACGTGCCGTGGGCGCTCGACGAGGGCTTCGTCGACGACGTCACGGTCCTGGCCGTCGCACGCCGCGCCGCGCCGGCCGACCTGGCCCTCGACCTGCCCGCCGACGCCGAGCGGCTCGCCGACGTGCGCGGCGAGGTCGACGCGTGGGCGCGCACCGTCGGGCTCGAGGCCCGTGAGCGCGCCGCTCTGGTGCTCGCCGCGAGCGAGGCCGCCACCAACAGCATCGAGCACGCCTACGCGGGCGTGACACCCGGCCGCATCCGCGTGGACGCGCGCCTGCGCCGCACCACGGTCACGCTCGGCGTCGAGGACGACGGCCTGTGGCGCCCGCCCGCACCCGACCCGGGCGACCGGGGGCGTGGCCTCAGCATGGTCGCGTCGAGCGGCGCGCGGCTCGCGGTCGACACCGGGGAGTCCGGGACGCGCGTCGAGTTCGAGCTCGACGCCCGACGACGAGCCCCCGTCGGGTCACCCGTCGTCGGCCCCACCGCCGTCCTCACGGGCGGCCCGGAGGTCGCGGTCGGCGAGGACGGCGTCATCCGCGTCGGGGGCGTGCTCGACACGGAGTCGGCCGCCGCGCTCGTCGACGCCGAGGTCCGGTCGCGCTCACGCGGCGGGATCGTGCCCGTGACCGTCGAGATCGCACCCACGGCGTTCCTCGGCAGCGCCGCGGTGCGGGCGATCGAGCGCTACGTCCGGGGCGCCGACCCGGCCGCCCGGAACGTCGAGGTCGTGGTGCACGGAGGGAGCGCCGCGGCGCAGACGCTCGCGGTCGTGGGGACGCCCGTCGTCACCCGGTGAGGTCGCGCGTCAGTCGTTCAGCCAGCGGATGACGACCTGGCCGAACGTCGACACGACGGCCAGCTGCGAGCTGCTGCGGCAGCTCTGGCAGGTCACGGTGTGGTTGGTCCACGACACGTTGGGGTCCGTGTCCGTCGACGTGACGGCGATCGACGGCGACGTGCAGCGCGGGCAGCGCAGACGTGCCTGCTCGTCGATGACGGGGGTCGCGCCCGGCATCGTCGCCGGTGATGAGTGGCTCACGGGTCCTCCGGTGGTGCGTGGTGCGTAGACATGCACCTCCCAGAAAACCATGACAACCGGTGATCCGCGGAATTCGTCCGGTCCTCGGCCGCCCGGCGGCACTGTCGACCGGTCTGGTCGCCGACCCGCCACGCGAGTACCGTCCAGCGCATCGGCTCCGGGGGACGAGGGGGTCAGACATGTCCGACGACGGGCACCAGAGCGCCGCGACCACGCGTGAGGTCGTCCAGCGTTATCTCGACTCCGACCACGGCGACGCGAGCGCGATGGCGCCCGACGTGGTCTTCCGCCTGATGGCCACGGGCGACGAGTACCGCACGCCGGCGGGGGTGCAGGGGCTGCTCGAGTACTTCTACCACCAGGCGTTCGACGCCAGGGCCGAGCGGACCCGTCTCGTCGTGGACGCGGGCACGGCCGTGTTCGAGGGCTTCGTCGTCGGCCGGCACACCGGCGAGTTCGCCGGCGTCGCGGCGACGGGCAAGCAGGTGCGGATCCCCCTCGCGGTCGTCTACGACGTCCGGGACGACGCGATCGTCGAGGGACGGGTCTACGTCGAGATCCCCGCCTTCCTCGCCCAGGTGGGCGCCGGCACGTAGGTCGTGCCGCCGCGGTGCAGCGGCGAGCGCACGGAGGACCGGGCACGCCCGGGGACCAGCGGGGGCGGCGGCGTCCGCGCGCCGCCCACCGCGAGCGGCACGTCCACCGGCGTGCTCGACGGGGCCGACCGGCACATGTTCGTCGCCGCGCAGGACCGGGTCGCGCTGACGGCGGCGGTGCCGACGACGGTGTCGACGTTCGACCTCACCTACCAGCCCGGTCAGTTCTCGGGGTGGCACTCGCACCCGGGCATCGTCGTGGCCGTGGTCACGTCGGGGACGGTCGAGCGTCAGACGGTGACGAAGCGGGGGCGGTGCGTGACGGAGGAGTTCGGCGTCGGCGAGTCGTTCACCGAGGTGGGGCCGCATGTCGTCCGGAACGCCGGCGACGTGCCCGCGGTCCTGTCGATCACACGCATCTACCCGACGGCCGCGACCCAGGGGCGCATCGACGAGCCCGCTCCCGCGTGCGGCTGAGCTCCCGGCTGCTGCGGGTCCGCGTGCGGGCGGCGAAACGATTCTGACGGGAATGTGAGCGATAACATCCAGCCGTCGCGCGGGGCGAGGACGCCCTGAGCCGGACATCCCGGCGCGCGACGGGGGCGACGACCGCGAGCCGGGCACCCGGCGGGGACCGGCCTGGCGCCCGAGGACCGACCGCACGCCCGACGTGGCGCACCTCGTCCACGCCGCCGCCGGCCGACGACGGACGCAGTGGCGCCGACCGGCGCCGGTCCGCGACAGCTCACCGCTCGTGACACCCGAGGAGCCATGTTGAAGCAGCCATCAGCACGCCCGCACCGGAGGCGGCTCCGGTCGGCGATCGCGTCGCTCGCCGCGGCGGTCTGCGCCGTCACCCTGCTCGCTGCCCCGGCGCAGGCGGACAACCCGATCGTCCAGCACCTCTACACCGCCGATCCTGCGCCCCTGGTGCACGACGGCCGCGTCTACCTCTACACCGGGCACGACGAGGACGGCTCGTCCTACTTCACGATGCGCGACTGGCGCGTCTTCTCGTCGACCGACATGGTCAACTGGACGGACCACGGCTCGCCGATGTCGCTCGCGACGTTCAGCTGGGCAGACGCCGACGCGTGGGCCGGTCAGGTCGTCGAGCGCAACGGGAAGTTCTACTGGTACGTGCCTGTCCGGCAGCGCTCGACGGGGCAGCGCGTCATCGGGGTCGGCGTCGCCGACAGCCCGACCGGGCCGTTCCGCGACGCGATCGGCCGCCCGCTCGTCGGGAACGGCGAGATCGACCCGACGGTGCTGGTCGACGACGACGGCCAGGCTTACCTCTACTGGGGCAACCCGCGCCTCTGGTACGTCCGGCTCAACGCGGACATGGTCTCGTACTCGGGCAGCCCGACCCAGATCCCGCTGACCACGGCAGGCTTCGGCACCCGGACGGGCGACGCGAACCGGCCGACCCTCTACGAGGAGGGGCCGTGGGTCTACAAGCGCGGCGGGACCTACTACAACGTGTTCGCGGCCCGCTGCTGCTCGGAGTTCATCGGCTACTCGACCGCGCCCGGGCCGACCGGGCCGTGGACCTACCGCGGGACCGTCATGCCGACGCAGGGCAGCAGCTTCACGAACCACCCCGGCGTCATCGACTACAAGGGCGGCTCGTACTTCTTCTACCACAACGGCGCACTGCCGGGCGGCGGCGGGTACACCCGCTCGGTCGCGGTCGAGAAGTTCACCTACAACGCCGACGGCAGCATCCCGACGATCACCATGACGACCACGGGTGCGCCGCAGGTCGGCACCCTCGACCCGTACGTGCGGCAGGAGGCCGAGACGATCGCCTGGGGGTCCGGGATCGAGACCGAACCCTCGAGCCAGGGCGGGATGAACGTCGGCTGGATCGAGAACGGCGACTACGTCAAGGTCAAGGGCGTCGCGTTCGGCACGGGCGCGACCTCGTTCTCCGCGCGCGTCGCGTCCGCCACGAGCGGCGGGCGCATCGAGGTGCGGCTCGACGGTACGGGCGGACCGGTCGTCGCGACCTGCACGGTCGGCGGCACCGGCGGGTGGCAGAGCTGGACGACCACCACCTGCCCGGTCACCGGCGCGACCGGGACGCACGACCTGTACCTGCGGTTCGCCGGCGGCAGCGGCACCCTGTTCAACGTCGACTGGTGGCAGTTCGTCCGAGGCACGACCACGACGCCGGCGTACCGGGTGACCAACCGCAACAGCGGGCAGGTGATCGACGTGCAGCAGGGCAGCCTCGCGGACCTGGCGGTCGTGGGGCAGTGGCCCAGCACGGGCTCGGCGTGGCAGCAGTGGCGCTTCGTCGACGCCAGCAGTGGCACCGTGCGGCTGCAGAGCGTCAACAGCGGCAAGTGCCTCGACGTGAGCGGCGCGTCCACGGCCGACGGCGCGGCGGTCATCCAGTACACGTGCCACGACCGGCCCAACCAGGCCTTCACCTGGCGCTCGACCGGTGACGGCTACAGCCAGCTCGTGAACGCCAGCAGCGGCAAGTGCCTCGGCGTGTTTAACGGTTCCACGACTGCAGGTGCCGCGCTGGAGCAGCGGACGTGCAGCTCCGCGGCGAGCATGCAGTGGTCCCGCTCCTGAGCGACTCGTGCGACGAGGCCCGGGAGGCGGCGGTCCGGTCCGCCGCCTCCCGAGTTGTGTCGTCCCCGGTCGTGCGGTCCGCGACTGCGTCGCCCGGCCGCTCGCGGGCCTGTTCCCGAGCACTGCGGCGCGAGTGGCGTCCTGCCCATCGGGGGGGGGGGGGAAGGGGCCGGACATGTCCGAGGACGGACGCCCGGACGCCGCGCAGACACGGCATGTCGTCGAGCGTTGTCTCCGTTCCGATCACGGCGATATGAGTGCGATGTCGCCCGACGTGGTCTTCCGGCTGATGGCGACGGGGGACGAGTACCGGACGCCGGAGGGCGTCCAGGGGCTGCTCGACTTCTTCTACCACCAGGCGTTCGACGCCACCGCCGAGCGGACCCGTTTCGTCGTCGACGCCGGCACCGCCGTCTTCGAGGGATTCGTCGTCGGCCGGCACACCGGCGAGTTCGCGGGCGTGGCGGCGACGGGCACGCAGGTGCGGATCCCGCTCGCCGTCGTGTACGACGTCCGCGACGGGGCGATCGTCGAGGGCCGCGTGTACGTCGAGATCCCCGCCTTCCTCGCCCAGGTGGGGGCGGGGGCCTAGGTCGTGCCGCTGCCGTCGAGCGGCGGACACGCAACGACCGGGCGCCGCTCCCGGACCAGCGAGGGCGACGGCGCACGCGCCGCTCATGGCGCGGCGCGGCGCCTCCCGGTCGACCACGACGAACGGAGGATCCCCATGAACGGCAGGAAGCTCACCGTCGCCGCCCTCGCCACCGTGCTGCTGTGCGGCGTCTACGTCTCGTCCGCGAGCGCGACCCCGCCCTCCGTCCCGCCGCCCACCGCGAGCGGCACGTCCACCGGTGTGCTCGACGGGACCGACCGGCACGTGTTCGTCGCCGCGCAGGAACGGGTCGCGCTGACGGCGGCGGTGCCGACGACGGTGTCGACGTTCGACCTCACCTACCAGCCGGGGCAGTTCTCCGGATGGCACTCGCACCCGGGGATCGTCGTCGCCGTCGTCGCCTCGGGCACGGTCGAGCGCTGGACGGTCACGAAGCGCGGCACGTGCAGGGCAGAGGAGTTCGGGGGCGGCGAGTCGTTCACCGAGGTCGGTCCGCACCTCGTCCGCAACACGGGCGACATCCCGGCGGTCCTGTCGATCACGCGCATCTACCCGACGTCGGCGACCCAGGGGCGGATCGACGAGCCCGAGCCGGCCTGCCGCTGAACACTGTGCGCCTCGCCGCATCGACGCCTGGCGCGGAAGCGGCTCACGCGACGGCACCCCCTGCGCTACGGGGGTGCCGGTACCGCGAGAGTCAGGCGGATCACCCCAAAAGGGCTCGACGGACGCCGCGTGTACCTGCGCAACGACCTCGACGAGTTCGCTCGAGCCCGAACTGACCGGGCGACGGATCGTTGACCGAACGATGGGGGAAGTGCCGTCAGCCCATCTGGACGCAGTGCTGGCAGCGGCGGTACTCGTTCGTGCCGCTGCGCTTGTTCCTGGCGGGGATCTGCTGGCCCGAGGGGCAGTTGTCATGGTCGTGGTAGACGTCGGGGTCCGTCGGATCGATCGAGTGGTACGGAGCGACCTTCATTTCACTCGGCCTCCTTGCCGTTGCTCGGTTCTGATGCTCGGGGTTGGGGCATTGACCTATTGAGCGGCGACGAAGACCGCGTCGTTGACGACGTTCGAGACCACCCACGTGCCGCCGGGGATGACCTGCGTCGGCGCGGACACGCACACATTGCCGGTGACCGTCGCGGAGTCGAAGACAGGGTTGACGGACATCCAGTCGTTGGGAATGACGCCGCAGTAGTCGGCTTCGTTCGAGCCGTAGGAGATGCCGTCGGTTCCCACAAACGCCACTGTGAGGGAGTACTGCGCAGAGAACCCCCCGTCGGTGGTCGAACCGTCGTCCGCGGCCTGTTTCTGGATCGTCGGCCAATCGATGGCAACTGACAGCGGAAACATGATGTAGCTCCGCCCGTCAGCAGGGGGCGTGTTGAACTGGTTCTCCGCCTGCACCGTCGGCCACGCATCGAATGTGGTGGCGCCGCCAGACACGGTGAAGGCGCTCTCGTCGCTGATCTTGCGAGATTCACCAGGGGTGAGCGGGTTGGCCCGACTGCCGCGTGCCGCCTCGACCACGGGAGTCGCCGTCTCAATCGGAGACTCTTCTGGCTCCGGACTTTGGGAGGTTGGGGCGGGCGTCACAGGCAGATCGCCCTTACCCCCGGAACAGCCGGCGACGCCGACTACGGCGAGCAGAATCCCGAGCGTCGCGAACCGTCTCACGTCGTCGTCCCCCTGCGTTCACAAGGCAATCAGTGGGACCGATCGTCCCGCTTTGTGCCGGTGTCCGGGAGGCGCGCAAAGGGTGAAGTGCAGGCCAGGGGCGGGTGAAACGTCTGTCCGCCGCGAAAGTTCCAGACTCAGGCAAGTCCCCAGCCGCAGCGCCTCTTCGGCTGGCAAGCCCTCGGGGAGGGGGTGGAGGCCAGGGAGCCGACGACAGCTAGTTTGGTGCGTACATACCCGCGTACTGCGCGTTGAAGTCCGCGATCGACGCGCCTACGTCGCCGCCGTGTGAGGGACGCGGTCGGCGCGTGTAGACCCGGAAGACGCCGACGCTCGGCAGGGCTGCGCCCGCCATGGACAGGATCACGATGAGCCACTTCGCGAGAGACGACGGGAGGAGCCGGAGGTGGCGCAAACCGCCGCGCGGGAACGTCAACACCCTGGAGGTGTAGGCGCCTGCGCAAGACGTACACGACCATGCTCGGCGACGCCGGGGTGCCGCTGCGGGTGATCGACTACGTGACCGGGCACGAGTCGTCCGGCCTGACGCTCGGCATCTACAGCGCGGTGACGGACGTCGGTCTGGAGCAGGCCCGTACGGCGACGCAGGACGCCCTCGCAGCGGTGGGAGCAGCCACCGCCACGAGGGCGTCGTGGACAAGCGGACTTGTCCAATCCATGTCCACCTGACGGCGGAAATGGCGTCTGACCTGCAGGTACGACTTAAACGTCGAAGTAGAGCTCGAACTCGTGCGGGTGGGGCCGCAGACGGATCGGGTCCACCTCGGCGGAGCGCTTGTAGTCGATCCACGTCGAGATGAGGTCCGGCGTGAAGACGTTGCCGGCGGTCAGCCAGTCGTGGTCGGCCTCGAGGTTGTCGAGCACCTCGCCGAGCGAGCCCGGCACCTGCTGGATGAGGGCGTGCTCCTCGGGGGGAAGCTCGTAGAGGTCCTTGTCGACCGGCTCCGGCGGCTCGATGCGGTTCTGGATGCCGTCGAGGCCGGCCATGAGCATGGCCGCGAACGCGAGGTACGGGTTCGACGACGGGTCCGGCACGCGGAACTCGATGCGCTTGGCCTTCGGGTTCGAGCCGGTCACCGGGATGCGGATGCACGCGGAGCGGTTGCGGGCCGAGTAGACCAGGTTGACCGGCGCCTCGAAGCCCGGGACCAGGCGGTGGTAGGAGTTCACCGTCGGGTTGGTGAAGGCGAGCAGCGCGGGCGCGTGCTTGAGCAGGCCGCCGATGTACCAGCGCGCCATGTCGGACAGGCCGCCGTAGCCCTTCTCGTCGAAGAACAGCGGCTGGCCGTCCTTCCACAGGGACTGGTGCACGTGCATGCCCGAGCCGTTGTCGCCGAAGAGCGGCTTCGGCATGAAGGTCGCGGTCTTGCCGGCCTCGTGCGCGACGTTCTTCACGACGTACTTGAACAGCTGCACCTTGTCGGCCGACTTGGCGAGCGTGTCGAAGCGGTAGTTGATCTCGGCCTGGCCGGCGGTGCCCACCTCGTGGTGCGCGCGCTCGACCTCGAGGCCGAGGGCGTCCAGCTGCAGGGAGATCTTGTCGCGCAGGTCGGCGAAGTGGTCGACCGGCGGGACGGGGAAGTAGCCGCCCTTGTAGGGCGTCTTGTGGCCGAGGTTGCCGCCCTCCTCCTTGCGACCGGTGTTCCAGGCGCCCTCGATCGAGTCGATGTAGTAGAACGACGCGTCCTGGCGGGTCTGGAAGCGCACGTCGTCGAAGACGTAGAACTCGGCCTCGGGGGCGAAGAACGCGGTGTCGGCGATGCCGGTCGACCGCAGGTACGCCTCGGCCTTCGCGGCGACCTGGCGGGGGTCGCGGCTGTAGGGCTCGTCGGTGTACGGGTCGACGATGTGGAAGTTGATGTTCAGCGTCTTCTCGACCCGGAAGGGGTCGATGTAGGCGGTCGTGACGTCGGGGATGAGCTTCATGTCCGACTCGTGGATCGCCTGGAAGCCGCGGATCGACGACCCGTCGAACATCTGGCCCTCGGTGAAGAAGTTCGCGTCCACGGAGGCGGCCGGCACGTTGAAGTGCTGCATGACGCCGGGCAGGTCGCAGAACCGGACGTCGATGAACTTGACGTCCTCGCTCTTGATGAAGGCCAGTACTTCCTCTGGCTTGCTGAACATCCGCTGCTCCTCGGTTGTGTGTCCACCCTGGGGTCGGGCTCCGCCGAGGCTATGGCGGGGGAGTTTCTCTGGGGTGTAGCGGTTGTTTCCGCCGTGTTACGTCGGCGTCCCCCGTGTAACGATCGCGCGAACTCCTGGGCGGACGTCCGGGAGCGCGCGTGGGCGTCGCACCGGGGGTGGCGACCTACCCTGGTCGCGTGACCTCACGCGACGACATGGGTTCCTGGCTCGAAGGCGGCTCCCCGGCCGGGACGACGGCCCGCGGTGCGCGGCTCGGCCTGCCGCCGGACGGGCCGGGGGCGCTCGCGTCCCTCGGCCGTCGGGTCGCCGCGCTCGCCGTCGACTGGACCGTGTGCCTGCTCATCGCGGCGACGTTCTTCCCGGTCGAGCGCACGGGGTTCTACCTGACGCGCGGGGCGCCGACGGCGACGCTCCTCATCTTCCTGCTCGAGAACGTGCTGCTCGTCGGGACCGTCGGCTTCACGCTGGGCCACCGCGTGCTCGGGCTGCGTGTGCGCCGCGCGGCCGTGGCGCCGCCCGGTGCGGCGCCGCTGGCCGACTCCGGACGCCCGCCCGGGCTGCTGTCGGGGCTCGTCCGCGGCGTGCTGCTCTGCCTCGTGATCCCCGCGGTCGTGTGGGACTCGGACGGTCGCGGCCTGCACGACCGGCTCGCGGGCACGGCGATCGTCCGGCGCTGACCGTCAGGCGGGCGCCTGCCACGTGAGGCTGTAGCGCCAGTACAGGTGCCGCCGCCAGCGGGCTCCCGGCAGGATCCGGCGCGCCGCGTCGCGGACCTCGCCGTACCCCTCGCGCGGGTCGGTGACGGCCGCCCCGTGCTCCCACACGCCTCGCGCCCGGTCGACCACGGCGGCGACCGGCACGGCCGCGGCGCCGAGCGCCACGTCGCCGGGGGTGCGTGCCCCCGCCAGGCCGACGACGACGAGCCGTCCGCCGGGTGCGGTGAGGGCCGCCAGCCGGCGCAGCCCGTCCTCGAGCGGCAGGTGGTGGAGCGTCGCGTAGCACGTCACGAGGTCGAAGGCGTCGCCGTCGAGGACCTCGAGCGCGTCGCCGACGACGAACGTGACGCCGTCGTCACCGACCGAGGCCGCGCGTGCGAGCTCGACCTGGGCGGCGTCGACGTCGAGCCCCGTGACGCGGGGGACCCCGGCGGACCGCAGCCGGCGGACGAGCAGGCCCTCGCCGCAGCCCACGTCGAGCGCGGTGCACGCCTGCGGGGCGTGCCGCAGCGCGAGCGGGTGGTAGTGCGTGTTGTGGTTCCAGCGGTCGTCGCGCACGGACGGACCGTACCGGGTCCGGCCGTGCCGGGTCAGCGCCCGCGCATGCCCTTGCGGTCGGGACGCGCGCGCATCGGGTCGACGCCCTTCGGCACGGGCAGGCGCACGGCGCCGAGCGCGGTGAGCCGCTTGCCGACCTCGGCGACCTCCTGCTTGGTCAGCGAGGGCCGGAGGCGCTGGATGTGCCGCGGCAGCTTTCGCAGGGGCACCTGGCCCTCGTCGTCGCCGACCTGGACCAGCGTGATCGGGGCACCGGAGATGACGCGCGCGGTGCGCTTGCGCTCGGCCTCGAGGAGGCGGGCCAGACGCGGCGCGGGACCGCCCTCGGCGATGAGGACGACGCCCGGGCGGCCCAGCCCGCGGAACACCATGTCGCGCGTGCGAGGGTCGACGTTGACGGGCTCCTCGGTGAACGTCCAGCCGCGGCGGATGGTGCCGAGGGCCGCGCGGGACGCACCGGGCTGGCCGGCGATCCGGGTGTACGCGGCGGTCTCGGCGCGGCGCGCGAGGACGAACATCGCACCGAGCAGCGCGAACGGGATGCTCAGCAGCAGCACGTAGACGATCGAGTCGACCAGGAGGCCGATGACCAGGCCGAGCGCGACGATCCCGACGAACACCGCGAGCAGCAGCCACGTGATGGCCGGGTCGCTCTGCCGGGTCATCTGGTACGCCTGCCACAGCTGGTGGTACCAGCGGGTCTTGCGGACCTTCCCGGCGGCCGGGGGGGTGGCGTTCGTGTCGCGGGCCATGGGGTCGGAGTCTACCGATCTCGCGGGCACCACCGGACATCGTCCGGCGGCGCGAAGGGCCTCAGCGCGCGAGCAGGCTCGCCGCCTCCTGGCGGGCGGTCGTCGGCTCGCCCAGGTGCGCGAGCGCCGCGGGGATCTCGATGCCGCGGTGCCGCATGGCCTGGCCCCACAGCCGACCCGCGCGGTACGACGAGCGCACGAGCGGCCCGGACATGACGCCGAGGAAGCCGAGCTCCTGCGCGTGGTCGGACAGCTCGACGAACTCCTCGGGGCGCACCCACCGGTCGACCGGGTGGTGCCGCAGCGACGGACGCAGGTACTGCGTGATCGTCACGATGTCGCAGCCCGCGTCGTGAAGGTCCTGGAGCGCCGTCTTCACCTCGTCGGTCGTCTCGCCCATGCCGAGGATGAGGTTCGACTTGGTGACGAGACCGGCCTCGCGGGCGCGCGTGATCACGGACAGCGAGCGCTCGTACCGGAACGCCGGGCGGATCTTCTTGAAGATGCGCGGCACCGTCTCGACGTTGTGCGCGAGCACCTCGGGACGCGACTCGTTGACCTCGTCGAGCAGCTCGGGCACCGCGTTGAAGTCGGGGATCAGCAGCTCGACGCCCGTGCCGGGGTTGACCGCGTGGATCTGGCGGACCGTCTCCGCGTACAGCCACGCACCGCCGTCGGGCAGGTCGTCGCGCGCGACACCCGTGACCGTCGCGTACTTGAGGCCCATCGCCTGCACCGAGGCGGCCACGCGGCGCGGCTCGTCGGCGTCGAAGTCGGCGGGCTTGCCGGTGTCGATCTGGCAGAAGTCGCAGCGGCGGGTGCACTGGTCGCCGCCGATGAGGAACGTCGCCTCGCGGTCCTCCCAGCACTCGAAGATGTTGGGGCAGCCCGCTTCCTCGCAGACCGTGTGGAGCCCCTCGCGCTTCACGAGGCCCTTGAGCTCGCTGTACTCGGGGCCCATGGTCGCGCGGGTCCGGATCCACTCCGGCTTCTTCTCGATCGGCGTCGCGGCGTTGCGCGCCTCGACGCGGAGCATGCGGCGGCCCTCGGGAGCGATCGTCACGTCGTCAGACTAACCCCGCTCGTGCGCGGCGCGTGGTGGGGGAGTCGCACGTCACAGCCGGTCGGGACCTCGGTCCCGCGCGCTGGCCCGTCGCGCGGCGCGACGCTGAGGGCGTCGGCGACACGCCCGGGCGACCGGGACCGGCGGGACCCCGCGACGCCGGCACGACGAGGGGAGGGACGATGAAGATCCTCATGACGGTCGCGTCGCGGCACGGCGCGACGCGCGAGATCGGTGCGGTGGTCGCCGACGTGCTGCGCGAGGCGGGGCACGACGTCGACGAGGTGACCCCCGACGAGGTCGAGCACGTGACCGGGTACGACGCCGCGGTCCTCGGGTCGGCGGTCTACGTCGGCCGGCTCGCGGCCTCCCTCCGCGACCTCGTCGAGCGGCAGGGTGCGCACCTGCGGGCGATGCCCGTGTGGCTGTTCTGGTCCGGACCGGTGGGCGACCCGCCGCTGCCGCCGACGCCTCCCGACGACGTCGACGTCGTCGCCCGGCACGTCGGTGCGCGCGAGCCGCGGTGCTTCGTCGGCCGCATCGAGCGCTCCGAGCTCAACCTCAACGAGCGCGCGCTCGTGGCGCTCACGCGTGCGGAGACCGGGGACTTCCGGGACTTCGACGACGTGCGGTCGTGGGCCGCCGAGGTCGTCGCGGAGCTCGCGGCGGTGCGCGCGGGCTGAGGCGTCAGCCGGCGGCCGGCGCCGGTGCGCCGGCGTCGGCGTCGACGGTGGCGGCGAGGAGCGGGGTGAGCGTCGCGACGAGGTGCCCGCGCACGAGCGGCGTGACCTCGTCGATCGTCACGCGGCGGCCGGTCTCGGCCGAGAGCGACGTGACGTCGGCGTCGTCGATGCCGCACGGCACGATGCGGTCGAAGGCGTGCAGGTCGGGCTCGCAGTTGAGCGCGAACCCGTGCATGGTGACGCCGCGGGCGACGCGCACGCCGATCGCGGCGACCTTGCGCTCGCGCCGCGCCGGCCGGTCGTCGTCGCCCGGGTCGGCCGCGAACCAGACGCCGCTGCGTCCGTCGACCCGCACGGCCTCGAGGCCGAGGTCGGCGCACGTGCGGATGAGCGCCTCCTCGAGCGCGCGCACGTAGCGGACGACGTCGATGGGCTGCGCGAGCCGGACGATGGGGTACCCGACGAGCTGGCCCGGGCCGTGCCACGTGATGCGCCCCCCGCGGTCGACGTCGACCACCGCGGTGCCGTCGGTCGGCCGGTCCCAGCGGGCGGTGCGGCGACCGGCGGTGTACACGTCCTCGTGCTCGCACAGCAGGACGGTGTCCTCCTGGTCGCCCGCGGAGACGGCCGCGTGCACCTCCCGCTGCAGCGCCCACGTGGGCTCGTAGGGGAGCAGGCGGGTGCCGAGGTCGAGCGCGTCGAACCGCATGCCGGTCAGGCTAACCCCGGGTCGATGCGGCCGCGTGCGTCGTCCCGTCGTCGGGGGCGTCGTCGGGCCGGGCGACGAGGACCAGCAGCGCGCGCAGCTGCTCGACCTGGGCGGGCGTGAGCCCGCGGGTGACGACCGCCTCGGCCCGGCGGCGGTCGGCGGCGGCGTCGAGCGCCGCGAGGCCCTCGGGGGTCGCGGTGATGACGTGGCGGCGCCGGTCCTCGGCGTGCGGCGCGCGGCGCACGTACCCGGTGCGCTCCATGCGCGCGAGCACCCGGCTCATGGTCTGCTCGGTCACGCCGCACAGGGTCGCGAGCTCGCGCTGCGAGGCGGGCGAGCGGGCGAGGTGGACGAGCACGGGGAGGCTTGCGTGGTTGAGGTCCCAGCCGCCGAGGTGGGCGTTCCACTCGCGCTCGACGCGTCGCGCGGCGGCGGACAGCAGGCGCCCCACGGGCCAGTGGGCGGGGTCGCTCGACGCGGGGTCGAACTGCTCGCCGCCGCCCGTGAGGTCGGGGTCGTCCAGGCCGTCGCGCACCCTCGTCGATCCCTTCGGTTTGCCGTCCGGCGCTTGGCCACCCATGATACTCAGCATGCTGAGTAATCGCCGGGCGACCGTGGTCCGCGCCCTTGCCGTCGCCGTCGCGCTCGTCGCCTGGCTCGCCGTCGGAGCCGTCGGGGGCATGGCCCAGGGCAAGCTCGCACAGGTCCAGGAGAACGACGCGGCAGCCTTCCTGCCGTCGTCCGCCGAGTCCACGCGGGCCGCCGAGGCGAGCCGCGCGTTCGTGGACACGCCGACCCTACCTGCGCTCGTGGTGATGCAGCCCGCCGACGGCGGCGACGTCACCCCGGAGCAGGTCCAGGCGGCGACCGAGTGGGCGAACGGGGTCCCCGACCGCGACGTCCCGGACGGCGACGGCGACACGTGGGCGGACTACCTCGTCGGCGACCCGGTCGTCGTGCCGTCCGAGGACGGCCTCGCGCTGCTCGCGATCTTCTCCGTCGACGCCGACGCGGCCGACGAGCGCATCGGCGAGGACTCCGTCGCGGCGGTGCTCGTCACCGACCTGCGCGCGTCGCTCGACCAGGACCTCGGCGCGACCGCGACCGACGCCGGCGAGATCGGGCTGCAGGCCTGGGTCACCGGTCCGGCGGGTTTCGTCGCCGACCTCGTGACGGCGTTCGGCGGGATCGACGGCGTGCTGCTGCTCGTCGCGCTCGGCGCGGTGCTCGTCATCCTCGTGATCGTCTACCGCTCGCCGTTCCTGCCGTTCGTCGTGATCCTCACGGCCGTCTTCGCGCTGTCCCTCGCGGGCCTGGTCGTCTACCAGCTCGCCGCGAACGACGTGCTCGTGCTCAACGGCCAGTCCCAGGGCATCCTGTCGATCCTCGTGGTCGGCGCGAGCGTCGACTACGCGCTGCTGCTCGTCGCCCGCTACCGCGAGGAGCTCCGGCACGCCGAGCACCCGGCCACCGCCATGCGCCGCGCGTGGCGCGCGTGCCTCGAGCCGATCGGCGCCTCCGCCGGCACCGTCGCCGCGGGCGTCCTCTGCCTCCTGCTCTCCGACCTCGGCTCCAACCGCTCGCTCGGACCGGTCGCCGCGATCGGCATCGCGTCGTCGTTCCTCGCCGCCACCACGCTGCTGCCGGCGTTCCTCATCGTGCTCGGCCGGTGGTCGCGCGCCCTGTTCTGGCCGCGCGTGCCGCGCCCGGTCGCCGCGGTCGCCGTCGCCCACGGGCACCACGCGGCGCCCACCGACGACCCCGCCGACGCGTCCGGCGCGTGGGGCCGCCTCGCGCGCTGGGTCGCCCGGCACGCACGGCCGGTGTGGGCCGTCACCGCGGTCGTCCTGGTCGTCGGTGCCGCGTTCCTGCCGACGTTCCGCGCCGGGGGCACCGACCAGGCCGACGTGTTCCTCACCCCGGTCGACGCCGTCGCGGGCCAGGAGGTCCTCGCCGAGCACTTCCCGGCCGGCGCCGTGCAGCCCGTCACCGTCATCACCGCGCAGGACTCCGCCGACGACGTCGCGGCCGCGATCGAGGACGTCGAGGGCGTCGAGAGCGTCGCGCCGTACACGGGCACCGCGGCGGGCGGTCCCGCCGGGACGGGCGAGCCCGTCGTGGTCGACGGGGACGTGCGGCTCGACGTCGTGACGACAGCCCCGTCCGACTCGCAGGAGGCCGTCGCCGTCGCCGCGGACGTGCGGACCGCCGCGCACGAGGTGGACCCGGACGCGCTCGTCGGCGGTGCGGCCGCCGAGACGCTCGACGCGCAGGACGCCGCCCGCCACGACCTGCGGGTCATCGTGCCCGTCGTGCTCCTCGTGATCGGGCTGATCCTCACGCTGCTGCTGCGCTCGGTCGTGGCGGCCGGGCTGCTCCTCGGCGCGAACGTCCTGTCGTTCGCGGCGACGCTCGGTGTCTCGGCGATCCTCTTCAACCACGTCCTGGACTGGCCGCCCGCCGACCCGGCCGTGCCGCTCTACGCGTTCGTGTTTCTCGTCGCGCTCGGCGTCGACTACTCGATCTTCCTCATGACACGCGTGCGGGAGGAGTCGGCACGCGTGGGCACGCGCCCCGGTGTGGTCCGCGGCCTGGCCGTGACCGGCGGCGTCATCACTTCGGCGGGCGTGGTGCTCGCGGTGACGTTCGCGGCGCTCGGCGTCATCCCGCTGCTGTTCCTCGCGCAGCTCGCGGTCATCGTCGCGCTCGGCGTGCTGCTCGACACGACCGTCGTCCGCTCGCTGCTGGTCCCGGCCCTCGTGCACGACCTCGGCGACCGCACCTGGTGGCCGTCGCGGCTGTCGCGACCGCACGCGCCGGGCACGCACCGGACCACTTCGGCGGAGCCGGGTGCGACGGTCGGTGCGGCCGACACCACGGAGTCGGCCCGACCGTAGAGTGGCGCGCATGGACTCGCTGCGCGTCGGTCTGGTCGGCTACGGGGGAGCGGGGCGCGGGATCCACGCGCGCCTGCTGAGGGAGGCGCACCAGCGCGTGACGCACGTCGTCACCCGCCACCGCGCCGCGCAGGTGCACGAGGACTGGCCGGGTGCCGTCGTCGTCCCCGACGTGCCGGCGCTGCTCGCGCACGTCGGCGAGCTCGACCTCGTCGTCGTCGCGAGCCCGACGGGCGACCACGTCGAGCACGTGCTCGCCGCGCTCGCGACCGGCGTGCACGTGCTCGTCGACAAGCCGCTCGCGACCACCACCGCGGAGGCCGAGCGGCTCGTCGACGCCTCGCTGCACGCCGGCGGACGGCTCACCGTGTTCCAGAACCGGCGCTGGGACCCCGAGCAGCTCGCGCTGCGCGGTCTGCTGGAGGCCGGGACGCTCGGCCGCGTGCACCGATTCGAGCGGCGCTGGGAGAGGTTCCGTCCCGTCCCGCAGGACCGCTGGAAGGAGAACGACCCCGAGGCCGGCGGGCTGCTGCTCGACCTGGGCGCCCACCTCGTCGACTCCGCGGTGCAGCTCTTCGGTCCCGTCCGGTCGGTGTACGCCGAGCTCGCCGCGCGGTCCACGCCCGCGGTCGACGACGTCTTCCTCGCGCTCGTGCACGACGCGCGCGGCGGCGAGCCCGGCGTCGTCAGCCACCTGCAGGCCGGTGCCGTCGTCGGGGCGCCCGGACCGCGCACACGCGTGCTCGGGGACGCCGCCGCCTACCTCGTGACCTCGTTCGAGGGCGAGCCGACGCCGTTCGCCGTCCTCGACGACGCCTACGAGGAGGGTCGCCGCCCGGGCGAGCCCGTCCACGAGGGCTGGCTCGTGCGGGGCGCCGAGCGGACGCCCGTGCCGGCGCCCGCCGGCGGGCACGTCGACCTCTACCGCGAGGCCGTGCGGTGGGTCGTCGACGGCGGTCCGCCGCCCGTGGACCCCGCCGACGCCGTGCGCACCGCGCGCGTGCTCGACGCCGCGCGCACCTCGGCCTCCGAGGGCGTCGTCGTCCGGCTCTGACGCGCGCGGCGGTGCGTGTCCCGTCGACGGCACGCCTGTCGACGGCACGCCTGTCGACGGCACACCCGTCGACGGCACACCCGTCGACGGCACCCCCGGCGGCAGCACGTCGGGCCGGGTGCGCCACGGGGACAGCCGTGACCTGTGGACGAGCCGCACGCGCGGCGGGCCGTGCACGGTTCGATGCCCGGCATGGAGACGTTCCTCGTGCCCGCCGACGTGCGCGCGCTCGTCGACGGCAGCGCCTTCCGCGTCGTCGGAGCGGCCGGCCCCGACGGTTCCGGGTGGCTCGCCGCCGCGACGGACGGCTCCGACCGCCGCCTCGAGGTCCACGTCGTGGCCACCGTGCTCGACGACCTCACGGCTGCGCGCGTCGAGCGGCTCCGGCACGTCCGGCACGACCACCTGCCGGCGCTGCACGACGTCGTCGAGATCGGCCCGGGCCGCACCGCGCTCGTCGTCGAGCACGTCGCCGGACCGACGCTCGCCGAGCTCCGGTCGCAGCGTGCCCCGCTGTCCGACGGCGAGGCCGCCACGGTCGCCATCCCCGTCGCCTCGGCGCTCGCGGCGCTGCACGACGCCGGTCTCGCGCACGGCGGCGTGAGCCCCGCGACCGTCGTCGTGCGACCGGACGGGCGGCCCGCGCTCGTCGACCTGCGGGGCGTCCTCGCCGGGAGCGGCACGCCGGACGGCGACGTCCGCCGCCTCGTGGCGTCGGTGCTCGCCCAGGTGCCCGACGCCGACGTGCACCTGCTCGCCGGGCCGCACGACGGCTCGCTCCGGGACGCGCTCGAGGACCTCCTCACGAGCGGCGACGTCAGCGCGGCCGTCCTCGTCGACCGGTGCTTCGCGGTCGTCACCCCCGAGCCGGTCCGCGTCCCCGACGCCGGTGCTCGCGCGGCGCTCGACCTCGCACGCACGGGGGCGTCGGCCGCGGCCGACCTCCGCCGGCCTCGGCGGGCGCCCCGTCGCGCACCTCGTGCGCTCGTCGTCGGCGTGGTCGCCACCGGGGTGGTCGTCGTGGGCGGCCTCGCGCTCGGGACGGCCGGGCTGCGGTCGTCCGCCGGGGACGAGAGAGCGGCCGGTGCGCCACCCGCCGCGTCGTCGGCGGCCTCGGCCCGCACGGCACCGCCCTCCGAGACGGAGGTCGACGCTCAGGGTGTGGCCGACGGGACGGGCGAACCGGCGCGCACGACCGACGTGGCCGAGGCCGCCGCCGAGCTCACGCAGCTCCGCGCCCAGCACGTCGCCGCGGGCGACCCGGCGCGGCTCGTCGACGTCGAGGTGCCCGACGGACCCGCGCACCGTGCCGACCTGCGGCTCGTCGAGGCTCTCGCGGGGGACCGGGTCGAGGGGCTCGCGGTCGACGTGCAGGAGGCGACCGTCGTCGCAGGCGGGGACACGGCCGGCGAGCCCACTCCCGGCGCGGAGGCGGCGGTGCGGGTCACCTCCGCGATGTCGGGCTACACGCGTGTCGACGCGTCCGGCGTGTCCACGGCGGTGCCGGCGGCGTCGCCGCGGACCGTCGTGCTGACGCTGCGCTGGACCGCCGACGGGTGGCGCGTGTGGGACGTCGCGGACGCGTGACCGTCAGCGGGCGGCGACCCAGGCCGCGGCGGACGGCAGGTCGGCGTGCACCGGGCGGAACCCGCTCGCGGTGAGGGCCGCGGGTTCGGCACGGATGGACCCGAGCACCTCGGACGAGAAGTCCTGCAGCGCGAGCCGCAGCGCCCACGCGGGGACGGGGACGACCGCGGTGCGGTGCACCGCGGCCGCGAGCGCCTTCACGACGTCGACGTTCCGGTCGGCCGCCGCGACGAGGTTGACGGGCCCGTGCACGTCGGTGGTCAGCAGGTGCGCGATCGCCCGGACCTCGTCGACGAGCGTGATCCACGGCCAGAACTGCCGCCCGGACCCGAGCCGTCCGCCGACCCCGAGCCGGACGAGCGGCAGCAGGCGGCCGAGCGCGCCCCCGTGCGGCGCGAGCACGATCCCGGTGCGCAGCAGGACCACGCGCAGCCCTGCCTCCTGCGCGGGCAGGGTGGCCGCCTCCCACTGCCGCACGACGCCCGCGAAGAACGTCGTGCCGAGCGGTTCGTGCTCGTCGAGGACCGCGTCGCCCCGGTCGCCGTAGGCGCCGATCCCGGAGGCCTGCAGCAGCACCCGCGGGCCGTCGTCGTGCGCCGCCATCGTGCGCGCGAGCAGCCCGGCGGTGTCGACGCGCGACTGCACGACGGCCCGCTTGCGCGCGGGCGTCAGCGGGCGGGACGCCGCGTTGACGCCCGCGAGGTCGATCACGGCGTCGGCCCCGGCCAGGTCGTGCGGGTCGAGGCGACCCGCCGTCGGGTCCCACGGGATCTCGTCGGGCCCGCCCGCCTCTCGGCGGACGAGCACGCGGACGCGGTGCCCGTCCGCCCGCAGCGCCGGTACGAGCGCACCCCCGATGAACCCGCTGGCACCCGCCACGACCACGTCCATGCCGGTCACCCTAGGCGTCCGCGCCGCACCCGGCCGGGCGAGACGTGTGCGCGCGGGCGCGCGGCCCCGGCACCCGTCGGACCGGAGGTGACCGGGCGGCACGGCCGAACGGCTCGCGCAGGCGCCGGAGGCGACCCCGTGGGACGACGACGGCCCGGGTCCGCAGGGGACCCGGGCCGTCGTCAGGCGACGAGCGTCAGAGACCGACCTCGGCCTCGAACGCGCCCTCCTCGATGCGGGCCTTGACCGCGGACAGGTACCGCGACGCGTCCGCGCCGTCGACCAGGCGGTGGTCGTACGACAGGCAGAGGTAGCACATCGACCGGATCGCGATGACCTCCTCGCCGTCCGCGTCCTTGACGACGACGGGCCGCTTGACGATCGCGCCGGTGCCGAGGATCGCCGACGTGCCGGTCGGCACGATCGGGGTGTCGATCAGCGCACCGCCCGAGCCCGTGTTCGTCACCGTGAAGGTCGCGCCCGACAGCTCGTCCGGCGTGACCTTGTTGGCCCGCGTGCGCGCGGCGAGGTCGGCGATCTTGCGCGCGATGCCGGCGAGGTTGAGGTCGCCCGCGTCGCGGATCACCGGCGTGAGGAGGCCACGCTCGGTGTCGACGGCGATCGCCACGTTCTCCTGGCCGTGGTACGTGATCTGGTTGCCCTCGAGCACGCCGTTGATCTTCGGGAACGCCTTGAGGGACTCGACCGCGGCCTGCACGAAGAACGGCAGGAACGTGAGGTTGACGCCCTCGCGCGCCCTGAAGTCGTCCTTGGCACGAGCCCGCAGGCGGGCGACCTTGGTGACGTCGACCTCGACGACCGTGGTGAGCTGCGCCTGCGTGTGCAGGGCCTCCACCATGCGCTCGGCGATGATCTGGCGCAGGCGGCTGGCCTTCTCCGTGGTGCCGCGCAGCGGCGACACCGACGGGACGGTCGGCGCCGTGGGGGCGGCAGCCGCTGCCGGAGCGGCGGCGGCCGGGGCGGCCTGCGCGGCCTTCGCGGCCTCGGCCTTGGCGGCGGCCTCGAGGACGTCCTCCTTGCGGATGCGGCCACCGACGCCCGTGCCCGTGAGGGTCGCGACGTCGACGCCCTTCTCGGCCGCGAGCTTGCGGACGAGCGGCGTGAGGTACGACCCACCGGCGTTCGCCGCGGCGGACGCGGTCGGCTGCTGCGCCGCGGCCTCCTCGGCAGCGGGCTTCTCGCCGGCCGTCCGGGCGGACTCGGCCTCGGGCGCGGGCGCCTCGTAGCCACCGGGCTGCGCGGCCGCGGGGGCGGGAGCCTGCTGGGCCGGCGCGGGAGCCGCGGCCGGGACCGGCGCGGGCTGCGCCTGTTCGGCGGGAGCCGCCTCGGGGGCGGGAGCCGGAGCGGCCGCGGCACCGGAGCCCACGATCGCCAGGACGGCGCCGACCTCGACGGTCTCGTCCTCCTGGACGCGGATCTCCTGCACCGTGCCGGCCACCGGCGACGGGATCTCGGTGTCGACCTTGTCGGTCGAGATCTCGAGCAGCGGCTCGTCGACCTCGACGCTGTCGCCGACCTGCTTGAGCCAGCGCGTGACGGTGCCCTCGGTGACGGACTCGCCGAGCGCGGGGAGCGTGACCTCCTGGCCATCGCCGCCGCCCTGGCTGCCCGAGGACGGCTCCTGCGCGGCGGGCGCGGGCTGCGCGGGGGCCTCGGCGGGCTCCTCGTGCTCCTCGACGGACTCCTGCACCGGCTGCGCCTCGGCGGCGGGCTGCTCGGCGGGCGCCTGCTGCGCGGGCTCCTCCTGGGCCGGGGCCTCCTCGGCGGGCGCGGACGCACTGCCGCCCTCGCCCGTGCCGATGACGGCCAGCGTCGCGCCGACCTCGACGGTCTCGTCCTCCTGGACGAGGATCTGCTCGAGCACGCCGGCGAACGGCGACGGGATCTCGGTGTCGACCTTGTCGGTCGAGATCTCGAGCAGGGGCTCGTCGACCTCCACGCGGTCGCCCACGTTCTTCAGCCAGCGGGTGACGGTGCCCTCGGTGACGGACTCACCGAGAGCGGGAAGCTGCACGTTGTCGGACATGACCGCTCGTGTCTCCTTCGATCGTGGGGGTCAGTTGTGGGCGTGCAGCGGCTTGCCGGCGAGCGCCAGGTGGGCCTCGCCGAGCGCCTCGTTCTGCGTCGGGTGGGCGTGGATCAGCGAGGCGACGTCCTCGGGGTACGCCTCCCAGTTCACGATGAGCTGGCCCTCGCCGATGAGCTCGCCGACGCGGTCGCCGATCATGTGCACGCCGACGACGGGGCCGTCCTTCTGGCGCACGAGCTTGATGAAGCCCTGGGTGTCGAGGATCTTGCTCTTGCCGTTGCCCGCGAGGTTGTACTCGAGGGTCTCGACGGCGTCCTCGCCGTGGACCTCCTTCGCGGCGGCCTCCGTGAGACCGACCGAGGCGACCTCGGGGTGCGAGTAGGTGACGCGGGGGATGCCCGACTCGACGATCGGCTGCGGGTTGAGCCCGGCGATCTGCTCGGCGACGAAGATGCCCTGCGCGAAGCCGCGGTGCGCGAGCTGGAGGCCCGGGACGATGTCGCCGACCGCCCAGATATTGCCGACGCCCGTGTGCAGCTTCTCGTCGGTGATGACGAAGCCCCGGTCGAGCGTGATGCCCTGCTCCTCGTAGCCGACGCCCGACGTGCGGGGACCGCGGCCGACGGCCACGAGCAGGAGGTCCGCGTCGAAGGACTTGCCGTCCTCGAGGGTGACGTGCACGCCGTTGTCGTTCTGGGTCACGCCCTGGAAGCGGACGCCGAGGTTGAACGCGATGCCGCGCTTGCGGAAGGCGCGCTCGAACGCCTTGGAGAGGGCGACGTCCTCGTTGGGGACCAGGTGGGGGAGCGCCTCGATGATCGTGACGTCCGCGCCGAAGGACTTCCAGACGCTCGCGAACTCGGAGCCGATGACGCCGCCGCCGAGGATGATCGCGGACTTCGGCACGAAGTCGAGCGTCAGCGCCTGGTCGGACGTGATGACCCGGCCGCCGATCTCGAGGCCCGGCAGCGAGCGCGCGTAGGAGCCGGTCGCGAGGATGACGTGGTCGCCCGTGTAGGTCGTGTCGCCGACCTGGACGGCGTTCTGGCCGACGAGCTTGCCGTGGCCCTCGACCACGGTGATCTTGCGGGACTTGATGAGCCCCTGCAGGCCCTTGTAGAGGCCGCCGATCACGGTGTCCTTGTACTGGTTCACGCCGCCCATGTCGATGCGGTCGAGCGTGCTGTGCACGCCGAAGTGCGCACCCTCGCGCGCGTTGTCCGCGAGCTCGGCGGCGTGCAGCAGAGCCTTGGTGGGGATGCAGCCGTTGTGCAGGCAGGTCCCGCCCACCTTGTCGGCCTCGATGAGGGCGACGTTCTTGCCCAGCTGGGCGGCGCGCAGAGCCGCGGCGTAGCCACCGCTCCCCGCTCCCAGGACGACGATGTCGAAAGCGGTGCCGTTCGTGTCGGCCACGTGCAGACTCCTATGCGCAGGCGTGTGGGTCTCGAAGCTCGCCGACCATCTTGTCATCCCGTCAAGGTCCGAACGACCTCGGCGACCAGGCGCGGCGTGTGATGCTGGGAACAGTCGTCCCATGACTGCCGCTCGGCGCGGTCCCAGCGAACCCCCAGGGTGCCTCGATACGCTCCCCGGATGGCCTGGTTCTCGCGACGCCGCCACCGCTCGCCCGACGCCGTGCCGTCGGACCGCGCCGCGCGCGAGGCGACGCTCGCGCACCTGCGCGAGTTCGTGACGACGCGCGTCGGCGTCGAGGCGTACGTCGAGCCGCCCACGAACGTCACGCAGACGACGATGATGCTGGTCGCGACGGACGGCGAGTGGACGCGTCGGCGCGTCCCGGACCCCACGGTCGGGTGGGACCTGGCCCGCGAGCTGGGCATCCCCGTGTACGACGTGCAGCGCACCGGCTACCCGCAGCGCGTCCGTGACTGGAACGCGCGGCAGCGGATCGAGCGCGAACGGCGCCGCCGCGCCCTCTGACAGGCACGGCGGCGCCGCTCGGCGTCGGACGGGTCAGGCGGTCGCGCGGCCCTCGACGAGCGCGAGCAGCGTCCGCACGCCGACGCCGGTGCCCCCGACGGGCGTGTAGCCGTGCGCGGCCTTCTCGTTGAACGCGGGTCCCGCGATGTCGAGGTGCGCCCACGGCGTCGCGCCGACGAACTCCTGCAGGAAGATCCCGGCGGTCAGCATGCCGCCGAACCGGTCGCCGATGTTCGCGAGGTCGGCGACCTTCGAGCGCAGCCCGGCCTTGAGGTCGGCCGGCAACGGCATGGGCCAGAACTGCTCGCCCGCGGTCTCGGCGGCCGAGACGACCTCGCCGCGCACGTCGTCGGTGCCCATGACGGCGGACACGCGGTGGCCGAGCGCGACCAGCTGGGCGCCCGTGAGCGTCGCGATGTCGAGCACGACGTCGGGCTTCTCCTCGACCGCCGCGACGAGGCCGTCGGCCATGACGAGCCGCCCCTCGGCGTCGGTGTTGAGGACCTCGACGGTCTTGCCGCCGCGGATCGTGATGACGTCCGACGGCCGCTGCGCGGTGCCCGACGGCATGTTCTCGGCGAGGCACAGCCACCCGGTGACCGCGACGGGCAGACCCAGGCGGGCCGCCGCGATCACGGTGTGCAGCACGGCGGCGGCACCGGCCATGTCGGACTTCATGGCCTCCATGCCGGCGGCGGGCTTGATCGAGATGCCGCCCGAGTCGAACGTGATGCCCTTGCCGACGAGCGCGACGGTGGCCTTCGGGCGCGACGGCGCGTACGCGACGCGGACGAGGCGCGGGCCGCGGGCCGAGCCCTGACCGACGCCCACGAGTCCGCCGTACCCGCCCGACGCGAGCGCCTTCTCGTCGAGGACCGACACCTTGAGGCCCTTGGCGCCCGCTTCCTTGACGGCCGCCTTCGCGGCGTCGGCGAACGCCTCGGGGTACAGGTCGTTGGGCGCGGTGTTCACGAGGTCCCGCGTCGCGTGCACCGCGGCGGCGACGACCTCGGCCCGCGCGACCGCGTCCTTCGCGGCCTTCGAGCGTCCGAGCGACGTGACGACCTGCACGTCGGCGACGGGCGCCTTGCTCGCCGCGTCGGACGCGCGGTAGCGGTGGAACGCGTACGCCCCGAGCAGCGCTCCCTCGACGACGGCGGCGAGCCGCTCCTCGTCCTCGGCGGGCAGCGTGAGCGCGACGGACGCGGTCCCGGCCAGCTCGCGCGTCGCGGCACCCGCCGCACGGCGCAGCGCCTCGGGCGTGAGGGCGTCCGCGGACCCGACGCCGACCAGCACGACGACGGGCGCCTTGGTGCCGATGCCCGGCACGCGGCGCACCTCGTCGGTCGCACCCGTGACGCCGAGCGCGACCGCGTCCCGGGTCAGCGACGTCCGCAGGTCCTTCGGCAACCAGGCGGCACCGAGCAGCGACGGCGCACCGTCGTTCTGGGCGACGCCGACGACGACGGCGTCGACGGCGAGACGGGCGGGGTCAGCGGAGGTGAGGGTGACGGTCACGCGCTCGATCGTAGTTCGTCGCCCTCGCGACGTCGGGGGACCGGCGCGCGGCCGGGCGTCGGGCGCGACGCTGCGTCGCCGGTACGGTGGGGCACCGTGATCGTGCCCCTCGCCCTGCTCGTCGTGGCGGTCTGCGTCGTCCTCGCCGGCTGGGCCGGGTGGTTCGTGGCCCGCGACCGCGCGGTGGTCCTGCGCCAGCTCTGGGGCGCGTCCGTCGTCGAGGGTCTCCTCGTCGTGCAGGCCGTCGTCGCGGGCGTCCTCGCCCTCACCGGGACGCCCGACATCGACGCCGCGCTCTTCTGGGGGTACGTCGTGACGCAGGCGATCGTCCTGCCGCTCGCCGCCGCGTGGGCGTTCGCCGAGCGGACGCGGTGGAGCTCGGTCGTCCTGCTCGTCGCCGCGCTCACGGTCGCGTTCCTGGAGTTCCGTCTGCTGCAGATCTGGGGGTCCGTGTGACCGACCGCACCGCCGCCGCCACCGGCCCGCGCCCGGGTGCCGGCCCGCGACCGACCGGCGCCGGCCCGGGCCGCCTCGTCGTCGCGGTCTACGGCGTACTCGCGCTCGCCGCGACCGCCCGCGGCGTCTACCAGGTCGCGACGAAGCTCGACGAGGCGCCCGTCGCGTACCTCCTGTCGCTCGCCGCGGGCCTCGTGTACGTCGTGGCGACGTTCGCGCTCGCGACCGGCCGGCGCACGCTCGCGTGGGTCACCGTGGGCGTCGAGCTCGTGGGTGTCCTGACCGTCGGCGTGCTGGCGCGGGTCGACGTCGGCGACTTCCCCGACGAGACGGTGTGGTCCGGGTTCGGCCAGGGCTACGGGTACGTGCCGCTCGTCCTGCCGCTGCTGGGCCTGTGGTGGCTGTGGCGCACCGGGCGTCCGGTGGACGGCACCGGTGAGGCCGCCCGCCAGCCCCTAGGGTGATGTCGTGTACCGCCTCCTGTTCGACCTCGTGCTGCGCCGGCTCGACCCGGAGCGCGCGCACGAGCTCGCCTTCCGCCTGATCCGCGTCGTCGCCGCCGTCCCGGTCCTGCGCGACGTGGTGCGCGGGGTGCTCGCGCCGCCGTCGACGGGTGCGGTGCGGGTGTGGGGGCGGACCTTCCCCTCGGCGTTCGGTCTCGCCGCAGGCTTCGACAAGAACGCCGTCGGCGTCCCCGGCATGACGATGCTCGGCTTCGGGTTCGTCGAGGTCGGCACGGTCACCGCGCAGGGGCAGCCCGGCAACGAGCGCCCGCGGCTGTGGCGCGTCCTCGACCAGCGTGCCCTGCGCAACCGCATGGGCTTCAACAACGAGGGGTCGGCCGCGGTCGCGGCGCGGCTGCGCCGGCTGCGCGCGACGCCCGCCGGCCGCCGCTACGTCGTCGGCGTCAACATCGGCAAGACGAAGGTGACGCCCGCCGAGCAGGCGCCCGTCGACTACGCGACCAGCGCCGCGCGGCTCGCGCCGTACGCCGACTACCTCGTCGTCAACGTCTCCTCGCCCAACACGCCGGGCCTGCGCGACCTGCAGGCCGTCGAGTCGCTGCGCCCCATCCTCGAGGCGACGCGCGTCGCGGCCGACGAGGCCACCGCGAAGGCCGGCCGCCGGCCCGTCCCGCTGCTCGTGAAGATCGCACCCGACCTGTCCGACCACGACGTCGACGCGGTCGCGGAGCTCGTCGCCGAGCTCGGGCTCGACGGCGTCGTCGCCGTCAACACGACCATCGGCCACGACCTCGGCCCCGGCGGCCTGTCCGGGCCGCCCGTGCTCGCCCGTGGCCTCGACGTCGTCGCGCGGTTGCGCGACCGCCTCGGAGACGAGGTGGTCATCATCGGCGTCGGCGGCGTCACGTCCCCGGCCGACGCGCGCGAGTACCTGGCCGTCGGCGCGACCCTCGTGCAGGGCTACACGGGCCTGATCTACCAGGGACCGGGCTGGGCCGGGTGGATCGGCCGGGCGCTCGCGGCGGACGCGGGCCGGCGCGGCTCGAAGACGGCGACGGCGGCGTGATGGTCGTGCGCCCGCAGTGGGAGTGGCGGTTCGACGGTGCGGACGGCGCGCCGCTCGAGCGGCCCGTGAGCCCGGTCTTCACGACGCAGTTCGACGCCGAGCAGTGGTTGGGCGAGACGTGGCGCGTCCTGTCGTCGCAGGGCGTGCAGGCCGCGCGGCTCGTGCACGAGGGCGTCCAGGCGACGCCGACCCTCTCGATCCCGGCGGCCTGACGACCCTCAGACGACGGCCCGGATCGGTGCGACCGGCTCCCACGTGACCGAGCCCAGGTCGCCCCAGGCGGCCGCGAGCCCCTCGACGCCCCGACGCAGCACGTCGGGCGCCTCCGCGAACGGCACGCGCACGTGGTCCTCGAGGCCGCCGTCCACGCCGAACGCGGGGCCGGGGACCAGCCGGACGCCGTGCCGCAGCGCGGATGCGGCGAGCGCGGACGACACCGGTGCGCCGAGGCCGACCCACAACGACAGCCCGCCCGCCGGGACCGGCACGTCCCAGGTCGGCAGGTGCTCGCGCAGCAGCCCGACGAGCAGGTCCCGACGTTCGCGCAGCACGGCCCGGCGGGCGGCGAGCACGTCGGCGGCGCACGCGAGGAGCTCCGCGACGACGAGCTGCTCGAGCGGCGGCGTGCCGATGTCGACGTGCGCACGTACCGACGCCAGCCGGGACACGAGGTCCGGGTGCGCGCGCACCCAGCCGACACGCAGGCCGCCCCAGAACGACTTCGAGGCCGAGCCGATCGCGACGACCACGTGCGACGCGCTGCCGTCGCCGGGGAAGGACGCGGGCGCGTCGCCGTCGATCGTGAGCTCGGTGAGCACCTCGTCGCCCACGACCGTGGTGCGGTGCCGTCGCGCGATCGCCCGCACGGCCGCGCGCTGGTCGGGGTCGAGGCTGGTGCCGGTCGGGTTGCGGTGGTCGGGGATGAGGTAGACGAGCCGCGGCGCGACCTGGCGGACGGTCGACTCGAGCAGGTCGACGTCGAGGCCGTCGGCGCCGGACGGGACGGGGACGGGCCGGGCACCGGCGGCCCGGACGACGTCGACCGCGTGCGGGTAGGTCGGCTGCTCGACGACGACGCGGTCGCCGGGACCGGCGTGCGCGGCGACGAGCAGGTGGATCGCCTGCTGCGCGCCGGTGGTGACGAGGATCTGGTCGGGCGAGGTCGGCGTGCCGCGCTCGGTGTACCAGCGCGCGACGGCCTCGCGCAGGACGGGCAGGCCGAGCGGCGCGTACCCGCTGCCCGCGAGGTGGCGGGGGAGCGCGTCGAGCGCGGCGAGGTAGGCGCCGTGCAGCGCGGACGGTGCCGAGGGAGCCGCGATGGAGAGGTCCGTGAGCGAGTCGTCGACGCCGCCGAGGACGGGCATCGGCCGGCGTGCGCCCGGACCGGACGGGAGCGTGGTGACGGTGCCGCTGCCGCGCCGGCTCACCAGGTAGGCCTCGTCGCGCAGCAGGCCGTAGGCGGCGGTCGCGGTCGTGCGGGAGACGCCGAGCGCGTCGGCGAGCTCGCGCTCGCCCGGGAGCCGGGTGCTGATCGGGAGCGTGCCGGACAGGATCGCGGCGCGCAGCGCGTCGGCGAGGGCGGTGTAGGCGGGACCGCCCTGCTGCCAGGCGCCGAGCAGGCGTGCGACCCGGGCGCCGGCGACGCGGCGGTCGGTGGGGAGGTCCGAGACCGTCATGGAGCCACTTTCCCACAAGTGGCTATGTTCGACATAGCCACTGTGTCGAGAGGATGAGGCCATGTCGCAGGTGCTCGGCCTCACCCTCGTGTGGGGTCTCGTCGGTCTCGGTCTCCTCGCCGCCTTCGTCGTCGCGCTCGCCCGCCTGGTGCGCGGCGACGGACTCGGGCACCGGCCCCCGCCGCCCTGCCGTCCGGACTGGGCCGCGGGGAGCATGCTCGAGGTCCGGTCGAGCGTGCGGACCGGCCTGTGAGCGGCGTGCTGCGCGACCTCGCGCACCGGCCCGTCCGTCGCCTCGTCCAGCTGTTCGCCGGCGTCGTGCTCTACGCGGTGTCGATCGCGCTCGTCGTGCACGCCGGGCAGGGGAGCATGCCGTGGGACGTCCTCACGCAGGGGATCGCCCACCGCACCGGCCTGTCGTTCGGCACGATCACGCTGCTCACGAGCGTCGCTGTGCTGCTGTGCTGGTGGCCGCTGCGCCAGCGGCCCGGGATCGGGACCGTGGCGAACGTCCTCGTCATCGGCCTGCTCGTCGACCCGGTGCTCGCGCTGCTCGACCGCCTGCCCGACCCGTTGCCGCTCGCGGCGGCGATCGCGATGGCGGTGACCGGCATCGTGCTCAACGGCGTCGCGACGGGTCTCTACGTCGGCGCCCGCCTCGGCCCCGGCCCGCGCGACGGGCTCATGACCGGGCTCGTGGCGCGCACCGGCAGGTCCGTCCGGCTCGTCCGCACCAGCATCGAGGTGGCCGTCGTCTCCGTCGGCTGGGTGCTCGGCGGCACCGTCGGCTGGGCCACGCTCGCCTACGCGCTCGGCGTCGGCCCGCTCGCGCAGGTCTTCCTGCGCCTGTTCACCGTCCCGCTCGACGACCCCGCACCCGAGCCGACCGCGGAGCCGGTCCCCGCCTGACGCGACGGTGCCCCGCCCTGCCCGGAGACCGGGGAGGACGGGGCACCGTGCGTGCCGGCTCGCGTCGGCGCAGCGTCGTCAGCGCGACGCGGGCGACGACTTCGCGGTCTCCGCGGGGTCGGTGACGACCGAGTCGCCCAGGACCTCGTCGATCCGGGCCATCAGCTCGGCGGGGATCTCGACGCCGGAGGCCTTGACGTTCTCCGCGACCTGCTCGGGACGCGACGCACCGATGATCGCGGACGCCACGTTCGGGTTCTGCAGCACCCACGCGATCGCGAGCTGCGCCATCGTCAGGCCGAGCTCGTCGGCGACGGGCCGCAGGTCCTGCACGCGGGCGAGCGTGTCCTCCTGCTCGAGGAAGCGCCCGATCATGCGCGCGCCGCCCTTCTCGTCCGTCGCGCGCGACCCCGCGGGGGCCGGCTGACCCGGCTTGTACTTGCCGGTGAGCACGCCCTGCGCGACGGGCGACCAGACGATCTGCGACAGCCCGAGCTCCTGCGACGCCGGGACGACCTCGCCCTCGATGACGCGCCACAGCGCGGAGTACTGCGGCTGGTTGGACACGAGCCGGAAGCCGAGGTCCTGCGCGAGCGCCTGCCCGGCGCGGATCTGGTCCGCGGTCCACTCGCTCACGCCGATGTAGAGCGCCTTGCCCTGACGGACGACGTGCGCGAACGCCTCCATCGTCTCCTCGAGCGGCGTCGCGTGGTCGTAGCGGTGCGCCTGGTACAGGTCGACGTAGTCGGTCTGCAGCCGCTCGAGCGAGCCGTCGATCGACTCGAGGATGTGCTTGCGCGACAGGCCCGAGTCGTTGGCGCCGCGCGGACCCGTCGGCCAGTAGACCTTGGTGAAGATCTCGAGGCTCTGGCGGCGCTCGCCCTTCAGCGCCTCGCCGAGGACCGACTCCGCGACGGTGTTCGCGTAGACGTCGGCGGTGTCGAACGTCGTGATGCCCGCGTCGAGCGCGGCGCGCACGCAGGCCGTCGCGGTGTCGTTCTCGACCTGCGAGCCGTGCGTGAGCCAGTTGCCGTAGGTGATCTCGGTGATCTTGAGGCCGGATCGGCCCAGGTGGCGGTAGTTGACCATGCGATCAACCCTACGTCCGTCACCGGACCCTGCCGCGCGGGCCGGTCGCGGCCGGGTCGACGCGTCAGGCGGGCTTCTGCCCGTGCTTGACCTGCGGCTTCGGCATGCGCGACGGCCGGATCTGGAACGCGCGCAGGACGCCGTACATCGCGGTGCCGCGGACCACGGCCTTCTCGCCGAACTTGGCGATCAGCCGCTTCTTGAGGCCGCGCCACAGCAGCCACCCGTCGACGATCGCGGCGAGCACGTACACGTACAGCGCGACGATCACGTAGAACGCGAACACGGGCGCCGTCTGCGCGAGCGCGAACTGCGCGACGAGCGCGACGGCCGCGACGGGGAGGAACAGCTCGCCGAGGCTCCACCGGGCGTCCACCCAGTCGCGCACGTAGCGACGGACGGGACCGCGGTCCTTGGCCGGCATGAAGCGCTCGTCGCCGGTCTGCATGGCCTTGTACTCACGGTCGCGCTGCTCGCGCTGCGCCGCCCGGGCGGCCTTCGACGCGGCCTTGCGGTCCTGCGGCACGAGGGGACGCTTGTTGGCGGCCTGCGCCTCCTTGCGCTTGGGCGTGGGGCGTCCCTTGCCGCCGGGGAGGTCGGGGGTCGGAGCCGACTCCACGAGGCCGGGGATCTCGTTCACGGGCTCCTTGCTGCGTCCGAACACACCCTCAGGGTAGTCGAGTACCGTGGCGATCCGTGACCGACCAGCGCGCTCCCGAGACCCCGACCGACCCCACCGCCCGCCTCGACGAGCTGCGCACGCGCACCGCGTCCGCGTTCGCGGGGATCCGCACGGACCTCGAGGCGCTGGTCCGCATCCCGAGCGTCTCGAACGCCGCGTTCGAGCAGGCCCACGTCCGGTCGAGCGCCGACGCGGTCGCCGACCTGCTGCGCGGTGCCGGGCTCGACGAGGTCGACGTCCTCACCGTCACGACCGCCGACGGCCGCATCGGCGCCCCCGCGGTCGTCGCCCGCCGGCCCGCGCCCGCCGGTGCCCCCACGGTGCTGCTCTACGCGCACCACGACGTGCAGCCACCCGGTGACGCCGCCGCGTGGCAGACCGACCCCTTCGAGCCCACCGAGCGCGACGGGCGGCTGTTCGGCCGCGGTGCCGCGGACGACAAGGCGGGCGTCGTCGCGCACGTCGGCGCGCTGCGCGTGCTCGGCGACGAGCTGGGCGTCGGCGTGACGGTGTTCGTCGAGGGCGAGGAGGAGATCGGCTCGCCGACGTTCGCGGACTTCCTGCACGCGCACCGCGACCGGCTCGCGGCCGACGTCATCGTCGTCGCCGACTCGACCAACTGGTCGGTCGGCGTCCCGGGGCTCACGACGTCGCTGCGCGGGCTCGTCGACTGCACGGTCGAGGTCGAGGTGCTCACGCACGCGGTCCACTCGGGCATGTACGGCGGCCCGGTGCTCGACGCCGTGACGCTCCTCGCGCGGCTCGTGGCGACGCTGCACGACGACGCGGGCGACGTCGCGGTCGCGGGCCTCGTGCACGCGCCCGACCCGGCGGTCGAGCTCGACGAGGAGCAGCTGCGCGCCGACGCGGGCGTGCTGGGCGGTGTGCGCCTCGCGGGCACCGGTCCGATCACCGCGCGCCTGTGGACGCGTCCGGCCATCTCCGTCATCGGGTTCGACGCGCCTGCCGTCGCGACCGCGTCGAACACCATCACGCCGCGCGCGGCCGCGAAGCTGTCGATGCGCATCGCGCCCGGGCAGGACCCCGTCGCGGCGATGGCCGCGCTGCGCGCCCACCTCGAGGAGCACGCGCCGTTCGGGGCGCGCGTCACCGTGACGGACGGGGAGAAGGGGCGGCCGTTCCTCGCGCCCGCCGACACGCCCGGCATGCGCGCCGCGCGTCGGGCGTTCGGCGAGGCGTGGGGCACCGAGCCGGTCGACATCGGCGTCGGCGGGTCGATCCCGTTCATCGCGGACCTGCTCGAGGTCTACCCCGACGCGCAGATCCTCGTCACGGGCGTCGAGGACCCGGACAGCCGCGCGCACGGCGCGAACGAGTCGGTGCACCTCGGCGAGCTCGAGAAGGTCGTCCTGGCCGAGGCGCTGCTGCTCGACCACCTGGCCCGCGGCGCGTCCTGACACGCGACGCCCGTCCGGAGACGCCCTGATCGGGGCGTCACCGGACGGACGGCACCGGGACGGGCCTCAGCAGGTCGCGGCGCCGCGGTGCGAGGGCTGCGGGTGGGGGGACGTCGGGACGGGTGCCGCGTCAGGCGCGGTGGGCCACGTCGACCGCGGCCGCCCAGGCGGCGACGTCGTCGGGCAGCTCGGGTGCCTCGACGTGCTCACCCGCGAGGAGCTCGACCACGTCGGGGGCGGGGATCCGCCGGCCGTCGCGCGCGAGGAACCGCCCCGCGACGACGCCCCGCGCGATGTGCTGGTCACCGCGCGCGAACGACTGCTCGAGGTAGCAGACGCGCTCGTCCCAGCCGAGCACGCGCGTCGTGACGGTGAACCGCTGGCCGAGCGTGAGCGACCGCCGGTACTTGACCGTGGACGCGGCGACGACCGGGTACCAGCCGTGCTCGGCGAGCAGCCGGTATCCGCCGAGGTCGGCGATGAAGTTCGCGCGCGCGACGTCCATCATCTGCAGGTAGACGCCGTTGTTGACGTGCCGGTAGAGGTCCAGGTCGCCCGGGTGCACGCGCATCGTCGTCACCGACGGGGAGAACAGCGTCTGCCCCGGGACCGCGGGTCGGGGGCGGAACGTGGCGAAGGCGAGCTGGAGCGTCCGGGTCACGACGCGATGTTACTCATGAGTAGCAAAGCCGGTCGTCGGGTGCCGGACGCCGGTCACACCGGGGGAGCAGGGTCGTACTGGATGCCCCGCCGGACGCCTCGGGCGGCCTCCACCGAGTCGAGCCGCGCCACCAGGTGGAGCGCCATGTCGATGCCCGCCGACACGCCCGCCGACGTCACGACGTCGCCGTCGTCGACGAACCGCGCCTCGGTGTCCGGCAGGACGCTCGGGTCGATCGCCGCGAGCTCGTCGAACGCCGCCCAGTGCGTCGTCGCCGGCCGCCCGGCCAGCAGCCCGGCGGCCGCGAGCACCAGCGCACCGGTGCACACGCTCGTGACCAGCGGGGTCGTCGCCCGGACGCCGCGCAGCCACTCGAGGTGCTCGGAGTCGGCCGCGAGCGGGCGCGTCCCCGCACCGCCCGGGTACACGAGCACGTGCAGCGGGCCGACCTCCTCGGCAGAGGTGTCGGGCACCAGGCCCAGGCCCTTCGCGCAGCGCACGCCCGCACCGTCGGCCGAGAACGTCACGACCTCGGGGTGCAGGGGCGAGTGGGCCGCCCACGACGACAGCACGTCGAACGGCCCCACGACGTCGAGCTCCTCGGCTCCGTCGAAGACGAAGATGCCGATCCGCAGGTGGTGGCCGGTGTTCACGGGAGCTCAGTAGCCCGGCAGCGCCAGCATCTGGTCGAGCGCCACCCGCGCCCAGTGCGCGTCGTCCGCGTCGACCACGATCCGGTTCGGCACGCGGCCCGCGGCGAGCGACTCCATCGCCCACACCAGGTGCGGGAGGTCGATGCGGTTCATCGTCGAGCAGAAGCACACCGTCGAGTCGAGGTAGTGGACCTGCTTGTCCGGGTGCGCGTTCGCCAGGCGGCGGACCAGGTTGAGCTCGGTGCCGACCGCCCACGACGTTGCCGGCTCGGCCGCGTCGAGCGCCTTGATGATGTACTCCGTCGAGCCCACCATGTCCGCCGCGGTGACGACCTCGTGCTTGCACTCGGGGTGCACGAGCACCGTGACGTCCGGGACGGCCGCACGGATGTCCGTGACGTTGCGCGCCGAGAAGCGGCCGTGCACCGAGCAGTGCCCGCGCCACAGGATCATGCGCGCGTCCTTGAGCTGCTGCGCCGTCAGGCCGCCGTTCGGCTTGCGCGGGTCGAACACGACGCAGTCGTCGAGCGACAGGCCGAGCTGCAGCACCGCGGTGTTCCGGCCGAGGTGCTGGTCCGGCATGAACAGCACCTTGCCGGTGCCGTCGAGCCCGCCGACCTTGTCGAACGCCCAGCGCAGCGCGACGTGCGCGTTCGACGACGTGCACACCGTGCCGCCGTGGCGCCCCGTGAACGCCTTGATGGCCGCCGTCGAGTTCATGTACGTGACCGGGACGGTGTCCTCGGCGACACCCGCGTCGACGAGCACGTCCCACGCGTCCTCGACCTGGTCGATCGCCGCCATGTCCGCCATCGAGCAGCCCGCCGCGAGGTCCGGGAGCACGACCTGCTGGCTGTCCGACGTGAGGATGTCCGCGGACTCGGCCATGAAGTGCACGCCGCAGAAGATGACGAACTCCGCGTCGGGGCGGGCCGCGGCCTCGCGCGCGAGCTTGAAGGAGTCGCCCGTCACGTCGGCGAACGCGATGACCTCGTCGCGCTGGTAGTGGTGGCCGAGCACGAACGCGCGGTCACCGAGCGCGGCACGCGCGGCGCGCGCCCGCTCGACGAGGTCCGGGTCGCTCGGCGCCGGCAGGTCCCCGACGCACTCGACCCCGCGCTCCGAGGCGAGGTCGACGCCGCGGCCCAGCAGCAGCAGGGCCGAGGGTGCGGGCTCCGTGAAGGCGGCGGAGGTCGTCAGCGTCACGGGACCGATCCTCGCACACGGGCGTGCGCGCGAGTCCGGGACGTCCGACCGGTCGAACCGCACCCGGGCACCCCGGTCGGTGCGCGGGCCGCCGTGCCGGGCGACGGCCCCTGTCGTGCCGCGCGAACGCACGGCCGTCGCGCGTGCCACCATGCCCGCGTGCGTGTCCTCGTCGCCCCCGACACCTTCGGCTCCGTCCTCACCGCCCGCGAGGTCGCGGCCACGATCGCCGACGGGTGGCGCGCGGCCGCGCCGCACGACGACGTCGACGCCTGCCCGCTCGCCGACGGCGGCCCCGGGTTCGTCGACACGCTGCACGCCGCGCTCGGCGGGCAGACCGTGCCCGTGACCGTCACGGGCCCGCTCGGCGAGCCCGCGCCCGCGGTGCTGCTCCTGGTCGACGGTCCGAGCGGGCGCACCGCCTACGTCGAGTCCGCCCAGGCCATCGGCCTCCCGCTCGTCCCGCCCGAGCGGCGCGACCCGACGCGGACCACGACGCGCGGCGTCGGCGAGCTCCTGGTCGCCGCCCGCGAGGCCGGGGCGCGTCGCGTCGTGGTCGGCCTCGGCGGTTCGTCCACCAACGACGGCGGTGCCGGGATGCTCGTCGGCGCGGGCCTGGACGCGGCACCCGGGCGGCTCGACGCCGGCGGCGGGGCTCTCGCGGGGCTGCGTCCGGAGGAGCTCGGCGGCCTGCGGGCGCTCCGCGCCGCCTGGGCGGACGTCGACCTCGTCGCCGCGACCGACGTCGACGTCCCGCTCCTCGGGCTGCAGGGCGCGAGCGCGGGCTTCGCACCGCAGAAGGGCGCGACGCCCGAGCAGGCCCAGGCGCTCGAGCGCGCGCTCGCCGACCTCGCGCACGCCGCGACCACCGCGCTCGCCGACGACCTGCGTCCCGACCTGCTCGCCGGTGCACGCCCGTCGTCGGCCGCTGCACGCCTCACCGCGGCCCCCGGTGCCGGCGCGGCCGGCGGGCTCGGGTTCGGGCTGGCGCTCCTCGGCGCGCGCGTCGTGCCGGGCGCCGCGTTCGTCGCGGACCACGTCGGACTCGACGACCGGCTCGCCGCGAGCGACCTCGTCGTCACCGGTGAGGGCCGCTTCGACTGGCAGAGCCTGCACGGCAAGGTGGCCGCCCAGGTCGCCGAGCGCGCGCTCCGGCACGGTATCCCCACCGTCGTCCTGGCGGGTGACGTGCAGGTCGGCCGGCGCGAGCTGTCCGCCGCGGGGATCACGGCGGCGTACGCGGTGGGGGAGACGCCCGAGGAGGTGCAGGCTGCGCTCGCCGACCCCGTCCGGACCCTGCGGGCACGCGCCGAGCGGGTCGCCCGGACGTGGTCGCGCTGACGCCCGGGCGGTGCGGGCGGGCCGCGTACGACGACGCCCGCGGACAGTCGTACCCTGGACGGGAACAACGCGGCGCGCGACGCTGTTGCGCACCGTTGACGTGAGTTCCCCGGCACCAGGAGAGACGATGAGCGAGACCACGCAGACCCAGACGCACGGCGTCCTGCTCACGGACGTGGCGGCGGACAAGGTCCGCAGCCTGCTCGAGCAGGAGGGCCGCGACGACCTGCGTCTGCGCGTCGCCGTCCAGCCCGGCGGCTGCTCGGGCCTCATCTACCAGCTGTACTTCGACGAGCGCCTGCTCGACGGCGACGTGACGCGTGACTACGACGGCGTCGAGGTCGTGGTCGACCGCATGAGCGTCCCCTACCTCGAGGGCGCGACGATCGACTTCGCCGACACGATCGAGAAGCAGGGCTTCACGATCGACAACCCGAACGCGGGCTCGGCCTGCGCGTGCGGCGGCTCGTTCAGCTGACAACCGACGCCCTGACGAGGGCCCGGCACCGGATCTCGGTGCCGGGCCCTCGTGCGTCAGGGCTCCGTCGTCAGGCCTCGCGCGTGAACCTCACGCGGCAGGGGCGTCCCCGAGGCGGACCGTGAGGCGCCAGACGCCCTCGCCGTCGGTGCTCGACACCATCGTGTGGCCGCGCATCCGGGCCCAGGCGGGGACGTCGTGCCGCGCCGCCGGGTCGGTCGCGAGCACCGTGAGCTCGCTCCCGGGCGCCGCGGCGCGCGCGGCCCTCGCGAGCGCGATGACGGGCGCAGGGCAGCGCAGGCCGCGTGCGTCGACCACCAGCGGGTCCGGGTCCTCGGTCACAGGCCGTCCACCCCGCCCGCCGCGCGCACGCGCGCGACGACCCCCGGCAGCACGTCGAGGAACCGCTCCACGTCCTCGGCGCGCGTGCCGCGGGGGAGCGCGAGCCGCACGTTCCCGTGCGTGAGCACCCCCATGGCGGCCAGCACGTGGCTCGGCTCGAGCGAGCTCGAGGTGCACGCCGAGCCGGACGCGACCGCGAAGCCCAGCGCGTCGAGCGCGGTCACGAGGGCCTCGCCGTCCACGAACAGGGACGAGAAGGTCACGACGTGGGGGAGACGGTCGTCGGCGTCACCGACGACCTCGGTGTCGGGCACCTCGGCCGCGACGCGCGCGCGGACCCGGTCGACGAGCGCACGCCGAGCGGCGTCGGCGGCGTCCCGGTCGGCGTGCGCCACCTGCAGGGCGACCGCGGCGGCCAGCGCGGCCGGCACGCTGACACCGCCGGGGAACCAGCGGTCCTCGTCCTCGGGCGCGACCGGCGAGCGCCGGACACCGCGGCGCGTCACGAGCACGCCGATGCCCGCGGGCCCGCCCCAGTCGCCCGCGTCGGCGGCCAGCACGTCCCACGCGTCGCCGACGTCGGCGTGCCCGAGGCTCGCACCGGCGTCGACCAGCAGGGGGACCCCGGCCCGGCGCGCGGCCGCGTGGACCTCCGCGACGGGCTGCCGCGTCCCGACCTCGCCGTTCGCGTGCTGGAGCGCGGCGAGCGCCACCCCGGGCTGCCCGACGGCGTCCACCATGCGCGCGACGTCGACGCGCCCGAGCCGGTCGACCGGGACGTCGACGCGCCGGCCGCCCGACGACGCCACCGCGGTGTCGGCCGCGTGCAGCACGGCGGCCCGCTCGACGGTCGGGACCACGACGTCGCCGCCCGCGCGCCGGCGTCCGCGCGCGACCGTGAGCACGGCCGTGTGGAGGGCCGTGGTGTGCGACGGTGCGAGGTCGACGTCCTCGGTGCGCGCGCCGACGACGGCCGCGATCGCCTCGCGCGCGCCGTCGAGCAGCAGGCGGGCACGTCGACCCTCGGCGTGCAGACGTCGCGGGTCCGCCCAGCCCTGGTCCAGCGCCTCGACGAACGCGGCCCGCGCCTGCGGCAGCAGGGGAGCGCGCCCGCCCGCGTCGAGCACCACCCGACGGACCGCTGCGGGGGCAGTGGTGTGCGTCACACCGCGGTCGTCGACGGCCGGGACCGCGGGGGCGTCGTCACGGGGGCTCACCGGTGCACCGTAGCCCTGACCGGCGCGGTCGTCCGCCGTGCGCGGCCCGGCCGCACGTCGTGGACGTGCGCAGGAGACGTGGTGTGACGGTGCTGACACCGTGTCGTCATCCGGCGTCGCGAGGACGAAACGTCGTGGTCGGCGCGCTAGGCTGCACAGGTCGAGGACGAAGGTCCCGGGTGACGACCGCCAGCAGCGGGGTCGAGCGCTGACGGGACGTGAGTGAGAGGTCCCCCGTGCACCCGGAACACCCCCGCCGGACGCGCCGCCCGGCCCTGCTGACGGCAGGACTCGCGGCCGTCGTCGTGGTCGCCCTGAGCGGTTGCTCCGATGAGGTCCAACGCGGCTGGCTGCCCGGCTCGTCGGACGCCGAGATCACCGACCAGACCGCCCGGATCGTCAGCCTGTGGCGCGGTTCGTGGATCGCCGCGCTCATCGTCGGCCTCATCACCTGGGGCCTGATCCTGTGGTGCGTCGCGGTCTACCGGAAGCGCAAGAACGACGACGTGCTCCCCGTGCAGCTGCGCTACCACGTGCCGCTCGAGGTCATGTACGTGATCCTGCCGATCTTCATGGTCGGCGTGCTCTTCTACTACACGAACCGAGACGTCACGGCGCTGCAGGACACCTCCGCGGAGGCCGACATCCACGTGCAGGCCATCGGCAAGCAGTGGAGCTGGGACTTCAACTACCTCGACGACGACGCGTACGAGACGGGTCAGCACGCGCAGGACGTGGGCGGCAGCTCAGGCGCCCTGGCGGACCAGGTGACGCTGTACCTGCCGGTCGACGAGCGGGTCGAGTTCACGCTGGACTCGCGTGACGTCATCCACTCGTTCTGGATCCCCTCGTTCCTCTACAAGATGGACATGATCCCGGGGAAGACCAACACGTTCCAGGTGACCCCCACCGAGGAGGGCACCTACCTCGGCAAGTGCGCCGAGCTCTGCGGCGAGTACCACTCGTCGATGCTGTTCAACGTGAAGGTCGTGTCCCGCGAGGAGTTCGACGCGCACATCCAGGAGCTCAAGGACAAGGGCCAGGAGGGCTCGCTGGGGCTCGAGTACAGCCGCCTGCAGGACGTCGACAGCGTCAGCAGCAGCACCACGCAGGAAGAGAGCGACCACTGATGGCCACCGCCGTGGAGAAGATCCCCGGACTGGCGCCCTCGCGCCAGACGCTCGGGCGCACGGTGATCAAGTGGATCACCTCCACCGACCACAAGACGATCGGGTACATGTACCTGATCACGTCGTTCGTGTGGTTCGCGATCGGCGGGATCCTCGCGCTGCTCATCCGCGCCGAGCTGTTCACGCCCGGCATGGAGGTGTTCTCCTCCAAGGAGCAGTACAACCAGGCGTTCACCATGCACGGCACGATCATGCTGCTGCTGTTCGCGACGCCCCTGTTCGCCGGCTTCGCCAACGTGATCATGCCGCTGCAGATCGGCGCGCCCGACGTCGCGTTCCCGCGGCTCAACATGTTCGCGTACTGGCTGTTCTTCTTCGGCGGCCTCATCGCCGCCGCGGGCTTCCTCACGCCGCAGGGCGCCGCGTCGTTCGGCTGGTTCGCGTACGCACCGCTGTCGAACACCGTGTACTCACCCGGTGTCGGCGGTGACCTGTGGGTCTTCGGCCTCGCGCTCGGTGGTTTCGGCACGATCCTCGGTGCCGTCAACTTCATCACCACGATCGTCACCATGCGCGCGCCCGGCATGACGATGTTCCGGATGCCGATCTTCACCTGGAACACCCTGGTGACGTCGCTCCTGGTGCTCATGGCGTTCCCGCCGCTGGCCGCCGCGCTGTTCGCGCTCGGTGCCGACCGCCGCCTCGGCGCGCAGGTCTTCAACCCCGAGAACGGCGGCGCCATCCTCTGGCAGCACCTGTTCTGGTTCTTCGGGCACCCCGAGGTCTACATCATCGCGCTGCCGTTCTTCGGCATCGTCACCGAGATCCTCCCGGTCTTCAGCCGCAAGCCGATCTTCGGCTACAAGGGCCTCGTCTACGCCACCATCGCGATCGCAGCCCTGTCCGTGACCGTGTGGGCGCACCACATGTACGTCACCGGCTCGGTGCTGCTGCCGTTCTTCGCGTTCATGACGATGCTCATCGCGGTGCCGACCGGCGTGAAGTTCTTCAACTGGATCGGCACGATGTGGCGCGGCAAGCTCACGTTCGAGACGCCGATGCTCTGGACGATCGGCTTCCTCGTCACGTTCCTCTTCGGCGGACTGACGGGCATCATCCTGTCCAGCCCGGCGCTCGACTTCCAGCTCTCCGACTCGTACTTCGTCGTGGCGCACTTCCACTACGTCGTCTTCGGCACCGTCGTGTTCGCGATGTTCGCGGGCTTCTACTTCTGGTGGCCCAAGATGACCGGCCGGATGCTCGACGAGCGGCTCGGCAAGATCCACTTCTGGCTGCTGTTCATCGGCTTCCACACGACGTTCCTCGTCCAGCACTGGCTCGGGGTCATCGGCATGCCCCGCCGGTACGCGGACTACTCGCCCGACGACGGCTTCACGTGGATGAACCAGCTCTCCACGATCGGCGCGGCCGTGCTCGCGGCGTCCACGCTGCCGTTCCTCTGGAACGTCTACGTCACGTGGCGCAACGCGCCGAAGGTGACCGTGGACGACCCGTGGGGGTACGGCGCCTCGCTCGAGTGGGCGACGTCCTGCCCGCCGCCGCGGCACAACTTCACGTCGCTGCCGCGCATCCGCTCCGAGCGTCCCGCGTTCGACCTGCACCACCCCGAGGTCGCGGCGATGGACCACGTCGAGCCCAACCCCGGTCCGTTCGACTGGGAGGCGGACCGCCGCGGTGAGACCGAGGTCGCGGTCGACCGCGTCGTGGAGGGCAAGGGCGAGCCCGAGCAGTCGTCCACGACGATCGTCGAGGACCGTCCGCAGGACCGTCCCGGCAGCGACAAGGAGGGTGACCGGTGAGGTTCGAGGCGAAGCTCTTCCTCTACGGCCTGCTGTTCTTCATCCCGGTCGGCCTGATCTACGCGCTGTGGAGCGACGGCGAGCCCGTCGGCACCGTCGGCATCCCGCTCGTCGGCGGCCTCGTCGGCATGATCGGCGCCTACTTCGCGCTGCTCGCGCGGCGCATCGACGCCCGTCCCGAGGACGACGAGTTCGGCGAGATCGAGCAGGGCGCCGGCGACCAGGGCGTGTTCAGCCCGTGGAGCTGGTGGCCGCTCGTCATCGGTGCCGCGGCGGCCGTCATGTTCCTCGGCCTCGCGATCGGCTTCTGGGTCGCGATCATCGGCGCGATCCTCGGCGTCATCGGCCTGGTCGGCTGGGTGTTCGAGTTCTCCCGCGGACAGCACGCGCACTGACCGGTCCCTGACCGCACGACGGCCCCCTCGGTCCTCGCTCTGCGCGACCGCGGGGGCCGTCGCACGTCCCGGCACGTCGGCCCTGTCGCTCGTCGACCGGCGCGCGGCCCGCGAGGCGCGGGAACGTCACCACCGGGCGGCACGTCGTTCCCCAGGGCGCCAGCGCGTCGCTCATCGCTCCGTGGTACGTGGTCGCGCGGGGCGCCCGCGCGTCGCTCATCGTCCGAGAGGCGTGACGTCGACGTAGGCGCCGTCGCGCAGGAGCGGCACCGCCACGCTCGTCCCGACCTCGGCCGCGACCGCCACGTCGGACGCGAACCCCGCGTCGGTCAGCTCCACCCCGGTGCGGCTCAGGCGCAGCGCGCGCCCGGGCCGACGGGCGACCTCGCGCCAGGCGGTCAGCGCCGCGGCGGCGCGGGGCGACGCGACCGCAGGAGCGGTGGTCGTGAGGCCCTCCAAGACGGCTCCAGCACCCCAGACGTCCTCCGGAGCCTGGCGGACGCTCCCGTCGGCCCGACGCTCTCCTGCGGGCACGAGGGCGACGCGGAGGGGACGCGCTCTCTCGGCCGCGGTGGCAGCGATCCACGCGGCGACCGACGCCGCGTTGCGCAGCGACGCTGCCACCACGGCACGCTCGCCGGCGCCGAGCAGCCTGCTCAGCGTCGAGCCGTTCGGCGACGGCAGGACGAGTCGTCGCAGGCTGGCCGCCGCCCGTACGGAGCCGGGCGACAACGACACGTCGCCCGGGCGCGCCTCGGAACGACGGACGGCGAGCACGGCGTCGTGCTGCACGGCGAGCGTCGCCGCGTGCACGTCGTACGCCGCGCACGGCAGCACGGTGACGCCGCGGTCCGCGGCGACCGACACGGTCGTCGTGAAGGACAGCACGTCCACGACGACGGCCACGTCGACGTCGGTACCCAGGGAGCGGGCGCCCGACGGACCCCACACGAGCCGCACGTCGACGGGCACCTCGTTGTCTCCGCTCACCCGCCCCTTCCTACCACCGTGCCGTCCGGTGCCGTCCGGTGCCGTCCGGTGGCGTCCGGTGGCGTCCGCGTACGACGAAGGCCGCCCACCCCCGCGGACGGGAGCGGACGGCCTCGTGACGACGCGAGCGTCAGGCGGGGACGATGAGGCCCCGCGTCTGCGTCCGGGCGCGGTCGAAGCGCGCGGCCGCGTCGGCCCAGCTCACGATGTTCCACCACGCCTTGACGTAGTCCGCCTTGACGTTGACGTAGTCGAGGTAGAACGCGTGCTCCCACATGTCGAGCACGACGACGGGCACGAGACCGAGCGCGATGTTGCTCTGCTGGTCGTACAGCTGGACGATCACGAGCTTCTCGCCGATCGAGTCCCACGCGAGGATCGACCAGCCGGAGCCCTGGATGCCGATCGCGTTGGCGGCGAAGTGCTTCTGGAACGCCTCGAACGAGCCGAAGAACTCGTCGATCGCGGCCGCGAGCTCGCCGGTGGGCTTGTCGCCGCCCTCGGGGGAGAGGTTCTGCCAGAACACCGAGTGGTTCACGTGACCGCCGAGGTTGAACGCGAGGTTCTTCTCGTGCAGGTTGACGGCGGCCAGGTCGTCCGCCTCGCGCGCGGCGGCGAGCTTCTCGAGGGCCGTGTTGGCACCGGTGACGTAGGCCGCGTGGTGCTTGTCGTGGTGCAGCTCCATGATCCGGCCGGAGATGTGCGGCTCGAGGGCTGCGTAGTCGTACGGCAGGTCCGGAAGCGTGTAGTCAGCCATGCGTGAGTACCTCTCCTGCGTCGGTGCACGACCGTTCTGGTACGGCCGGGCGGGGTACGAAACGGATCGGGCGGCCCGCCGTTACGGCGAGCCGCCCGACTCCACGGTCAACTCTGGTCCTTGATCAGCGATTCCGCGTCTCGGGGGACGTCTCGTCCTGCGGATCGACGAGGTGCTGGCCACCGCCGGTCCGCCCGGACGCGCCCGCGAGCTCCGGCGCCGCGTGCGCCTCGGGGGCTGCCTCGACCTCGCCGTGGTGCCCGTGCGCCGCGTGCGCGGCCTCGAGCTCGGCGGGGGTCACCGGCTCCACCCGGTCCTCGTAGAAGACCTGCGAGAGCCGCTGGCGGATCGTGTCGCGGCGGTAGCCCTTGCGGCGGACGCCGCGCGAGTCCTCGGCCGGCTCGATCTCGAGCGGGCGGATGGCCTCGTGCTGCACGCGCAGCCAGCGCTCGTGCGCGTCGAGGGGCTTGTGCACCTCGATGTACTCGCCGCTCGCGAACCGCACGATGCGACCCGTCTCGTGCCCGTGCAGGACCAGCTCGCGGTCCTTGCGCTGCAGGCCGAGGCAGATGCGCTTGGTGATCCAGAACGCGAACCAGGGGCCGACGAACAGCAGCACGCGGAAGACCCACGTGATGTCGTTGATCGACAGGTGGAAGTGCGTCGCGATGAGGTCGTTCGACCCGGCGAGCACCAGGATGAAGAACGCCGTGAGCAGCGAGACGCCGAACGCGGTGCGGAACGGGCGGTTGCGCGGGCGGTCGAGCACGTGGTGCTCGCGCTTGTCACCGGTCGCGAACGCCTCGATGAACGGGTACAGCGCGAGCAGCGTGAACAGGATCCCCGGCACCACCATCGCCGGGATGATCACGTTGAGGCTGACCGTGTACTGACCGAGCACGAACTCGGCCTGTCCCGGCATGAGTCGGAGCGACCCTTCCAGGAACAGCATGTACCAGTCGGGCTGGGCGCCCGCGGACACCGGTGACGGGTCGTACGGGCCGTAGTTCCACACCGGGTTGATCGACATCGTCGCGCCCATGAGGGCGATGACGCCGAACACCACGAACAGGTTGAAGAGCAGCTTGCCGGCGTACACCGGGAGCGCGGGGAAGCCGACGACGTTGTTGTTCGTGCGGCCCGAGCCCGGGTACTGCGTGTGCTTGTGCATGACCATGAGCACGAGGTGCAGGCCGATGAGCGCGAGGATCAGCGCCGGCACCAGCAGGACGTGCACGGTGAACAGGCGCGGGATCAGGTCGGTCCCGGGGAACTCGCCGCCGAACACGAAGTACGACATGTAGCTGCCGATGATCGGGATCGCCTTGATGACGCCGTCCGTGATCCGCAGGCCGTTGCCGGACAGGACGTCGTCCGGGAGCGAGTAGCCCGAGAAGCCGGCGGCGAGACCGAGGATCAGCAGCACGAAGCCGACGACCCAGTTGATCTCACGCGGCTTGCGGAACGCACCGGTGAAGAACACGCGCATCATGTGCGTGACGATCGCGGCCATGAAGATCAGAGCGGCCCAGTGGTGGATCTGCCGCATGAGCAGACCGCCGCGGACCTCGAACGACAGGCGCAGCGTCGAGGCGAACGCCTCGGACATCTCGACGCCGTTCATCGACGCCCACGGGCCCTCGTAGTGCGTCTCGCCCATGCTCGGGACGAAGAACAGCGTGAGGAAGACGCCCGAGATGAGCAGCGTCACGAAGCTGTACAGCGCGATCTCGCCCAGGAAGAACGACCAGTGGTCGGGGAAGACCTTCCGGGCGAAGAACTTGACCGCGTGGCCGAGGCCGGTCCGCTGGTCGAGGTAGTCGGCGGTCGCGCCGACGGCCCGCGCACCCGCCGACGGCGGGGTCGTGGCCTTGGAGGTGGTCGTGGTCGTCACGTCAGGCGCTCCCAGAAGCTCGGACCGACGGGCTGGTGGAAGTCGCTCTGAGCGATCAGGTAGCCCTCGTCGTCCACGGTGATCGGCAGCTGCGGCAGCGGTCGCTTCGCGGGACCGAAGACGACCTTCGCACTGTCAGCGACGTCGAACGTCGACTGGTGGCACGGGCACAGCAGGTGGTGGGTCTGCTGCTCGTAGAGAGCGACGGGGCAGCCCACGTGGGTGCAGATCTTCGAGTAGGCGACGATGCCGTCGTACGACCAGCCCTCGCCCTGCTCGGACACGATGTCCCGAGGGTCGAGCCGGATCGCGAGGACGACCGCCTTCGCCTTCTCGTCGAGCGGGTGCTCGGCCTCGTCGAGGTCGGCCGGCTGGACGTGCGCGACCGATCCGATGGTGAGGTCCGAGGCCTTGATGGGGCGACCGGTCGGGTCGTACGCGAGCCGCGTGCCCTTGCGCCACATCGTGTGCTTGAACTTGCGGACGTTCCAGTCCTCGCCGACGTTGCCGACGATGGGCAGGACGATCGCGAGCGGGAAGAGCGCGATCGCCGTGACGGCCGCGCCGATGATCGCGCCGCGGCGCGTGAGGCCCGAGTCCTCGGCACCGTCCTTGAGCATCTGGACGGCGATCTCGCGCGTCGCGTCGTCGGTGCGCTGCGGGTGGCGCTCCTCGACGTACTCGCGGTTGCTCATCAGCACCTTGATGTAGTGGCTGCCGCCGATGCCGATGCCCAGGAGCGAGATCGCGAGGCCGAGGCCCAGCGCGAGGTTGGAGGTGCGCATCGACTCGGGCGTCTCGCCCGGGGGGAGCGCGAAGTACGCGACGATGAAGCCGATCGTGGCGAGGATCGACAGCGTGAACAGCAGGAGGACCTGCCGCTCGACGCGCTTGGTCGCCTTCGGGTCGATGTCCGCCTGGCGGTGGACGTGCTCGTGGACGCCCGGGTCCTCGAAGCGCTGGGGAGCGCCGTCCGCGCCGCGGACGTCCAGCTCGGTGTGGGGGTCGTGCGTGCTCACGAGGACTTGGCTCCGATCCAGACCGACAAACCGATGAGCAGGCCGAGTCCGACGACCCACGCCCAGAGGCCCTCGCTGACCGGGCCGAGCGAGCCGAGGTCGAGGCCACCGGGGGAGACGTCGCCCTGCTCGTTGATGAAGGCGATGATGTCGCGCTTCTCCTCGGGCGTGATGGTCGCGTCGTTGAACACGGGCATCGACTGCGGGCCCGTCTGCATCGCCTCGTAGAGGTGACGCGGCGAGGTCTCCCAGAGGTTGGGCGCGAACTTGCCCTGCGACAGCGCGCCGCCGGCGCCGACCGCGTTGTGGCACATGGCGCAGTTGGTGCGGAAGAGGGCCATGCCATTGGCGACGTCGCCCTGCGCGGGGTCGACCATGTCGTCCGTGGGGATCGCGGGACCGGCGCCCAGCGACGCGACGTACGCGGCGAGCTGCTCGATCTGCTCGTCGTCGAACTGCACCGGCTTGGCCTGCGCCTGCGGGCCGTTCATCTGCATGGGCATGCGGCCCGTGCCGACCTGGAAGTCGACGGCCGCGGCGCCCACGCCGATGAGCGACGGCGCGTCCTCGGTGCCGCCCGCCGAGGGACCGTGGCACGTGGCGCAGTTGGCCTGGAACAGCTTCTCACCGGTGGCGACGTCGTCGGCCGTGGCCGTCTTGGGCGCGGCGTCCGCGGACGTCGGGGCCAGGACGGCGTACAGGCCGCCGGTGAGCAGCAGCGCCAGCAGGAGCAGCACGATCGGCGCACGCCGATCGTGCCTGCGGGCTGCGAGTGCCTTCACGGATCGATCCTCGTCTCGCACGTGGGGGATGGGGGACTGGGTGGCGGGGCGAGCCGCCGGGCGTCAGCGGATCAGGTAGATGACCGCGAACAGCGCGATCCACACGACGTCGACGAAGTGCCAGTAGTACGACGTCACGATCGCGGTGGTCGCCTCGTGGTGGCCGAAGCGCTTCGCCGCGAACGACCGACCGAGCAGGAAGAGGAAGGCGATGAGGCCGCCCACGACGTGCAGGCCGTGGAAGCCGGTCGTCAGGTAGAACACCGAGCCGTACGGGCTCGAGGAGATGGTCAGGCCCTCGTGGACCAGCTCCGCGTACTCGAACACCTGGCCGCCGATGAAGAAGGCGCCCATGAGGTACGTGAGCACCATCCACTCGTTCATGCCCCAGCGGTTCACCTGGAGCAGCGAGCCCGTCCGGACGGGCTGGAACCGCTCGGCGGCCCACACGCCCATCTGGCACGTCACGGACGACAGCACCAGCACGGAGGTGTTGATGAACGCGAAGGTCAGGTTGAGCTTCTCGGTCTGCGTCGCCCACTCGTCGGGCACCGCTGCCCGGAGCGTGAAGTACATGGCGAAGAGGCCGGCGAAGAACATGAGCTCGCTGGCGAGCCACACGATCGTCCCCACCGACACCGGGTTGGGTCGGTTGACGCTCACGTGAGGCGCGGTGCGAGGGGCAGCCATGGCGGTCGACACGTCGTCATTATGGCTGATCGCCGCTGTGCATGGGTCATTGGGCCTACCTCGTGGCGCGCGGTATATGTCACACCGTCACGATCCTCGGGGCGTCGCACGTGGTCAGGGGAGCGAGAGTCGCGCGTCAACACGCGGAACTCGTCCTGCGACCGCGGACGGGACGACGTCTCACGCGCGCGTCGCCAGGTCTCGCGGCGTGCGGACGGCGCGGCGACTCGTGCTAGGGCTCGCGCCGGCACGAGCCGCGACGATGGCCCGGCGAGCAGCCCGGTCGTGCCAAGATGCCCCTCGGACGCACGTCGACGACGAGTGAGGGACGACCATGAGCACGGCCCAGCCCGACCACGCACAGACCGCCGCCTCGGGACCCCGGGTCCTCCTCTACAGCGACGACGTCGACACGCGCGCCGAGGTGCGGCTCGCCGTCGGCCGCCGGCTGGGCCGGGGCGAGCCCGACATCGACTGGGTCGAGGTCGCGACGGCCGACGCCGTCATCACGACCACCGAGGCCGGCGGGATCGACCTGCTCGTGCTCGACGGCGAGGCGGACAAGGTCGGCGGCATGGGCCTCGGGCGCCAGCTCAAGGACGAGATCTACCGCTGCCCCCCGGTGCTGCTGCTCACCGGTCGCCCGCAGGACGCGTGGCTCGCGTCGTGGTCGCACGCCGACGCGGTCGTCAGCCGGCCGCTCGACCCCGAGCAGCTGCACGACGCCGTCGCGTCGCTCGTCAGCCGACGGACGCTCGCCGGATGACCAGCGCGCGCACCTGGTCCGACCTCTTCGCGACCCTCGTCCGACGCGAGGACCTGACCCGCGAGCAGGCCTCGTGGGCGATGGACGAGATCATGCGCGGCGAGGCCGACCCCGCGCGCGTCGCCGCGTTCCTCGTGGTGCTGCGCGCCAAGGGGGAGACGGTCGACGAGCTCCGCGGCCTCGCGGACCAGATGCTCGAGCACGCGATCCGCATCGAGGTCCCCGGCCGCACGGTCGACATCGTCGGCACCGGCGGCGACCGCGCGCACACCGTCAACATCTCGACCATGTCGGCGCTCGTCGTCGCGGGCACTGGCCTGCGCGTGGTGAAGCACGGCAACCGCGCCGCCTCGTCGTCGTCCGGGTCGGCGGACGTGCTCGAGGTGCTCGGCATCCGGCTCGACCACGAGCCCCGCCGCGTCGCGGACATCGCCCTCGAGGCCGGCATCACGTTCTGCTTCGCGGGCCGCTTCCACCCGGCGATGCGCCACGCGGCCGCCGCCCGGAGCGCGCTCGGCATCGGCACCGTCTTCAACTTCCTCGGCCCGCTGTCCAACCCCGCGCAGCCCGCGGCGTCGGCGATCGGCGTCGCGGACGAGCGCATGGCGCCGCTCATCGCGGGCGTCTTCGCCGACCGCGGCAAGGACGCCGTCGTGTTCCGCGGGGAGGACGGTCTCGACGAGATCGCCGCCACAGGCACGACCCGCGTGTGGGAGGTCCGGTCCGGCCAGGTCGACGAGCACCTCGTCGACTGGGCGCGCGACCTCGGGCAGGTGCACGTCGACCTCGAGGACCTGCGTGGCGCCGACGCGGCGCACAACGCCGAGGTCGCGCGTCGACTCCTCGCGGGCGAGCCGGGCGCCGTGCGCGACACCGTCGTGCTCAACAGCGCCGCGGCGCTCGTCGCGGACGGCACGCTCCCCGGGATCGGCGAGGGCTCGCTGCTCGAGCGGCTCGACCGTGCGACCGCGATCGCGCGGGAGTCGATCGACAGCGGCGCGGCGGCCGCGGCGCTCGAGAGGTGGCGCGCCGCCAGCGCGTGACGACGGCGTGGTCGACGTCTACGGCCGCGCCTTCTGTTGCTCGCGCAGCCGGCCTCGGAGCTCAAGCACCTCGTCCACCAGCACCGGTAGGTAGGTCCGCGCCGTCGCGACCAGATCGAGGCAGTCCGCGTCCGCCGGGCCGCTGTCGCGGTGCAGGTAGAGGTCCTCACGCCGGTCGCCGTCTGCTCCGACGAGGATGACGTCGTCACCAGCGACGTGATCGCGTCCCTCGACCGAGGACCGCCACGGCGGCGGGTCGCACCGGTCGGACAGCGCGCGCAGCGCGAGCAGGGCGTCGTCGGTCAGCCTCGGAGGCTCCGGGGCGATCCGCTGCTCACCGTTCCGCTGCGTGGTCAGTCCTCGAGGCCGAGGGCGAACGCGGTCTCGAGGTCGTGCTGGCTGTACGTGCGGAACGCGATGTAGGTCTGCGTCCGGACGACACCGTCGACCTTGCCGACCTTGTCGGCGATGACGTCGGCGAGCGCCTCGTGCTCGCGGACCCGCACGACGGCGATGAGGTCGACGTCGCCGGTGACGGAGTAGACCTCGCTGACCCCGCGGAGGTCGGCGATGGCGGTGGCGACCTCGGGGACCTTCGCGGCGTCGGCGTCGATGAGCACGATGGCGGTCAGCATGTCGCCCATCATGCCGTGCTGGGCGCGGGGGCGACGAGCGACAGGTGCGGCCGGTGCGTCGTGCCGCCGCCCTGGTCACCGGCCGGGTCGACCTGCGCGTGCCGCGCGGCGCCCGCGACGGCCGCGGCCGGGTCGACGACCGCGACGGCGCTGCGGGCGGGCATCGACCAGCCGCCGGCGACCTCGACCAGTCGGACGCCGGGCTTGTCGAGCCAGGCGAGCAGGAGGTCGGTCTCCTCGGGGTGCGCGGCGGGGGCGGGCGACGGCGGCGCGGCGACGTGCTCACCGCTGGCCTGCAGCGCGGTGACGACGGGTCGCGGGTCGGTGCGCCGGTCGACGCGTGCGGTCCCCGCGAGCCGTCCGTGCCGGACGAGGACGAGCTCCCAGCCGCCGTCGTCGGTCCGTCGCGCGGCGACGAGCTCGGGGCAGCGGGACAGCGGTGCGACGCGCTGCGCGCGGGAGGCGCCGCGCAGGTACGCGGCGAGACGGTCGCGGACGGTCGCGGCCTCCTCGAAGCGCTCCTGACGGACGAGCCACGTGATGCGCTCGGCGTGCGCGGCGACGACCTCGGCCGGGTCGGACGACATGGCCGTGCGGACGCGCTCGACGACGGCGGCGTACGCGTCGACGGACTGCTGCCCGAGGCACGGTGCACCGCAGCGGCCGAGCTCGGCGAGCACGCACGCCGTCGCGCCGGCGGGCGCGACGAGGGGGAGGCGGCGGGTGCACTGGCGGACGGGGAAGGACTCGTGCAGCGCGTCGAGCGCGAGCTGTGCGGAGGCGCTCGACGAGAACGGCCCGATGTACGCGGCGCCGTCCTCGTCGCGGACGTCGCGCACGACCGACAGCCGCGGGAACGGCTCGCTCGTGAGCCGCACCCACGGCATGCGCTCGGGAAAGCGCGAGCGGCGGTTGTACCGCGGTGAGTGCTCGGCGATGAGCCGCAGCTCGCGGACGCGGGCCTCGAGCGGCGTCGCGCACACGACCGGGTCGACGCGGTGCGCGATGCGCACCATCTCGGTGATGCGCTGCCGCTTCTCGGCGGACGTGAAGTAGCTGCGGACCCGGGTGCGCAGCGACGTCGTCGAGGTCCCGACGTACAGGACCTCCTCGTGCGGGCCGCGGAACAGGTAGACGCCGGGTGCGTCGGGCAGGCCGTCGGCCAGCGTGCGCTTGCGACGCACGTCCGCGGGCACCGGGTCGGTCGCGGTGGCGAGGTCCTCGAGGTGCGTGACGCCCAGCGGACCGAGGCGGCCGAGGAGCGCGTGCAGGACGTCGACCGTGGCGCGCGCGTCGGACAGCGCGCGGTGGTTGGGGGTCACGCTCGCGCCGAACAGCGCGGCGAGCGACGACAGCTTGTGGTTGGGAACCTCGTCGCGCGTGACCGCCCGCCGGGCGAGCCGCACGGTGTCGAGGACCTTGTTCCCGGGCCACGCGTGGCCCGTCCGGGCCGCGGCGGCCTTGAGGAAGCCGATGTCGAAGGGGGCGTTGTGCGCGACCAGCACGGAGTCCCGCGCGAACTCGAGGAAGCTCGGCAGCACGGTCTCGATCCGCGGGGCGCCCACGAGCATCGCGGTCGTGATGCCGGTGAGGACCTGGATGTAGGGCGGCACGGGCCCGCCGGGGTCGACGAGCGTCTGGAACTCGCCGAGCACCTCGCCGCCGCGGACCTTGACCGCGCCGATCTCGGTGATCTCGCAGTCGGCGGGCGTGCCGCCCGTCGTCTCGAGGTCGACGACGACGAACGTGACGTCCGACAGCGGCGTGCCGACGTCGTCGAGCGTGAGCTGCACCGGTGCCGCGCCGGGCGCCGGGGACGCGTCGGCCCAGACGGGGCGCAGACGGCGGTCGGGCGACATGCGACGGACCGTACCCAGGCCCTCCGACAGCCCGACGCACCCCGTGGTCGGTGCGGCGCGTCGGACGAGCGGCGGTCGAGGCGAGGTCGCCCGGGACCTAGGGTGCTGCCATGAGCGGCGCCGGAGCACCTGAGGAGCCGCCGGCGCGAGCGCAGGACCTGCGCACCGGCGAGGTGCCGGCGGACGTGCGGGCGGCCCTCGTGCAGGTCGCGGCCGACGTGCTCGGCACGCTCGACGGCTCCGACGTGCCGACGACGCTCCGGGCGGTCCGCCAGTTCGCGCCCCGACGCCGCGCGTCGGCGGGTGCCGGGCCCCTGTGGACGGCGCTCCAGGACGACGGCTTCCGCGCCCGGGTGGCGCGTGCGTGGGCGACGGACCACCCGGACCTCGCACGCACCCTCGCCGGCGACACCGCCGGCGAGACGGACGCCGGCACCGACGCCGCCGACAGCACGGACCGCTCCGACGACACCGACGACGGTGCGGCCGCCGCGGGTGCGGGTGGCGCGACCCACGGCACGTCAGCGGCGGTCGGCGCGTGGCTCCTCGGGCACGACTGGAGGCCGTTCGTGCCGACAGCCGACGTGCGGCCGTCGCCGGAGGTCGCGCGGCTCACCGAGCGGCTCGGCCGCAGCGAGGCCGAGGTCGAGCGGCTGCGCGACGACCTGACCGGCGCGCGCCGTGAGGCCGCCGACGCCCGGGACGCGCTTGCCGCCCTGCAGCGCGAGCTGCGTCGGCTCCGCTCGGACGCGGACCGGGCGCGCAGCGAGGGGCGTCGTCAGGCCGACGAGGCTGCGGCCGCGCTGGCACGCGCCGAGGAGGCGCGCGCGGGGGCGGCGGACGACGCGCGGGCGGCCGCCGACGACCTGCGAGCGGCCCAGGCGGAGCGCACGGCCGCCCGGGCCGAGCTGCGCTCCGCACGCAAGCTCGCCGACGCCCGCGTGCGCCTCCTGCTCGACACCATCGTCGACGCCGCGACCGGCCTGCGGCACGAGCTCGCGCTGCCGCCCGCGGCGGACCTGCCCGCGGACCTCGTCGCGCCCGACCAGACCCGCCCCGCGCCGCGGCCGGGGTCGCGCGGCCGGTCGGCCGACGACCCGGCGCTGCTGGACGAGCTGCTGCGGCAGCCGTGGGCGCACGTGCTCGTCGACGGCTACAACGTCACGAAGACCGGGTACGGGGAGCTGACCCTCGCGGACCAGCGCCGGCGCCTCGTGGACGGCCTCGCGCGCGTCGCGGCCGGCACGGGGGCGGAGGTGACGTGCTGCTTCGACGGCCAGCCCGGTCAGGCGCCGCCGGCGGTCCAGGCGCGCGGGGTGCGCGTGCTGTTCTCGGTGGGGGAGATCGCCGACGACCTCATCCGCCGCCTGGTGGCCGCCGAGCCGCCGGGACGCGTCCTCGTGGTGGTGACGAGCGACCAGGCGGTCGCGCGCGACGTCGAGGCCCGGGGCGCGTGGGTCGTGCCGTCGACGACGCTGCTGGCGCGCCTGCAGCACCTGTGACCCGACGCGCGCGGCGGGGGAGTGTCGGACGCCGTCGCTAGCGTCCGCCGCATGATCATCGACTGCGACTCCTGCGCGGTCCGCGGCAGGGACTGCGCCGACTGCGTCGTCTCGTTCCTCACGATCCCCGTCCGCCCGGCGGCGGTCGTGCCGGCGTCCGGGGACGCCGCAGGGGCGGTCGAGCTCGACGCCGCGGAACGGCACGCGATCGGCGTGCTGGCGGCGTCGGGGCTCGTCCCGCCCCTGCGGCTCGTGGAGGCCGGATGACCTCCCTCGCTACTCCCGGTCGTCGCTGTACAGCGCCTCGACGTCGGCCGCGAAGTCCTTCATGACGACCGCGCGCCGGATGCTGAGCTTCGGCGTGAGGTAGCCGTCGGCCAGCGTCAGGTCGCGGTCGAGGATGCGGTACTTGCGGATCGACTCGGCTCGCGAGACCGCGCGGTTCGTCTTCGCGACGGCCTTGTCGAGCGACGCGAGCACGTCCGGGTCCGTGCGGGCCTCCTCGAGGCTCATGGCCGGCTTGCCGTGCGCGGCGAGCCAGCCCGGCACGCCCTCGGGGTCGAGCGTGATGAGCGCCCCGATGAACGGCCGCTGGTCGCCGACGACGACGACCTGGCTGATGAGCGGGTGCGCGCGCAGGCGGTCCTCGAGGATCGTCGGCGCGACGTTCTTGCCGCCCGCAGTGACGATGATCTCCTTCTTGCGGCCCGTGATCGTGAGGAAGCCGTCGTCGTCGAGCGCGCCCAGGTCGCCGGTGCGGAACCAGCCGTCGGCGAGCGACTCCCGCGTCGCCTGCTCGTTGGCGTGGTAGCCCGTGAAGACCTGGATGCCCTTGATCTCGACCTCGCCGTCGGCGGCGATCCGGATCGCCGTGCCGGGCAGCGGCAGACCGACCGTGCCGATCTTCGTCTTCCCCGGACGGTTGACCGTCGCGGGCGCCGTCGTCTCGGTCAGTCCGTAGCCCTCGAGGACCTTGAGGCCCACGCCGCGGTAGAAGTGCCCGAGGCGCTCGCCCAGGGGCGCTCCGCCGGAGATCGCCCACTCGGCCTGCCCGCCGAGCGCGGCGCGCAGCTTGTGCAGCACGAGGACGTCGGCGACCTTGTGCTGCAGCCTGAGCCACGGGCTCGGGCCCTTGGGGTTGTCCAGCGCACGCGAGTAGACGATCGCGGTCTTCGCGGCACGCTGGAAGATGGGGCCCTTGCCGCCCGCGGCGGCCTTCTGCTCGGCCGAGTTGTAGACCTTCTCGAACACGCGCGGCACGGACAGGATGAACGTCGGGCGGAACGAGCCCAGGTCCTCGACGAGGGTCCGCGTGTCGGGCGTGTGGCCGAGCACCGCACCCGCCGGGATGCACAGCACCTCGATGAAGCGCGCGAACACGTGCGCGAGCGGCATGAACAGGAGCGTGCGGGCCCCGTCGCCCGCGACGACCTCCTGGAGCCCGGCGACCGTGTTCACGGTGAGCTCGTAGAAGTTGCCGTGCGTCAGCTCGACGCCCTTCGGGCGGCCTGTGGTGCCCGAGGTGTAGATGATCGTCGCGACGTCCCCCAGCGACGCGATCGACCGGCGGCGCGCGATCTCCTCGTCCGGCACGTCCGCCCCCGCGGCGACGAGGTCGTCCACGGCACCGTCGTCGAGGACGAGCACGTCGCGCAGGCGGGTCGCGGGCCGGACCTCGTCGACGACCGCGAGGTGGTCGCGCGTCTCGACGACGAGGAGCGTGACGTCGGAGTCGGTGAGGATCCACTCGACCTGCTCGGCCGACGACGTCTCGTACAGCGGGACCGGCACGGCCCCCGCGCGCCAGGCCGCCCAGTCGACGAGCGACCACTCGTACCGCGTGCGCGACATGATCCCGACGCGGTCGCCCGGCTGCACCCCGCGTGCGACCAGGCCCTTCGCGACGGCGACGACCTCCGCGTCGAACTCCCGCGCGGTCAGCGGGATCCACGGGCCACCGGCCTGTGACTTGTGCTCGACCAGGACGCGGTCCGGGGTGTCGCGGACGCGGGTGGCGAAGAGGTCGTTGAGGTTGTGCTCGGGATCGACCTCGACGAGCAGGGGAGTGTGGAACTCGTCCATTCTGGCTCCAGTGGCAGTGGCGAAGTGTGCGACGAGGATACGTGACGTGACAAGGGCCACATCGTCGCCCGAACGTGTCGCATGCCGCGGGACCAGCAGGACGATCGGCGCACGTGTCGGGTCCGCGGGCCGCTAGCGTGGTGCCGCGGACCTCTCGGTCGCGGACCCCAGGCACTGACGCGTAGGAGCACTCACGGACATGCACGCCATCGGTGTGGACATCGGCGGGACGAAGATCGCGGCAGGCGTCGTCGACGAGGAGGGCGTGATCCTCGCGCAGACGCGCGTCGAGACGTCCCCGGACGACGTCGCGGGGATCGACCGCGCGATCGCCCAGGTCTACCGCGAGCTGGCGGGCTCCTACGAGGTCGGGGCCATGGGCCTGGCCGCGGCCGGCTTCGTCGCCGCCGACCGTTCGGGCGTCCTGTTCGCGCCGAACATCGCGTGGCGCGACTACCCGCTGCGGGACAAGGTCAAGGCGCTCATCGACGACGACCTCACGATCGTGGTCGAGAACGACGCGAACGCCGCCGGCTGGGCCGAGTTCCGGTTCGGTGCGGCGCGCGACGTCGACGACATGCTCCTGCTCACGGTCGGCACGGGCCTCGGCGGCGCGATCGTCTCGAACGGCGAGCTCGTGCGCGGTGCGTGGGGTGTCGCGTCGGAGGTCGGGCACATGCGCGTCGTGCCGGGCGGCCACTACTGCGGCTGCGGCCACGAGGGCTGCTGGGAGCAGTACGCGTCGGGCAGCGCGCTCGTCCGCGACGCCCAGGCCGCGGTGCTGCGCGAGCCCGAGCGCGCCGAGCGGCTGCTGCAGCTCGCGGGCGACGCCGAGAAGATCGTCGGCCCGCAGATCACGCAGGCCGCCGAGGAGGGCGACCCGCTGTCGATCGAGCTGCTCGCCGAGCTCGGTCGCTGGCTCGGGGAGGGTGCGGCGTCCGCGACGGCGCTGCTCGACCCCGCGCTCATCGTCGTCGGCGGCGGTGTCGTGGCGGCCGGCGAGCTGCTGCTCGGCCCGGCACGTCGCGGCTTCGGGGAGCAGCTCTCCGCGCGCGGGCACCGTCCGGAGGCGTCGTTCGTCGCCGCCGCGATGGGCAACGACGCCGGCATGGTCGGCGCGGCGGACCTCGCGCGCCTCTGACAGCGCCGGCATGACGTCGCCGGCCTGACCTCGCCGTCGGCGCGGGCGCGGTCAGACGACGGCGCCCGTGTCGTCGTCCTCCGGGTCGCGGCGGTGCGGCATGCGCCAGACGAGCACCGCGACGCCGATGACGAAGACCGCGGCCGCGGCCTGCACGATCGCGCTGGGCGCGTCGCGCCAGAACAGCACGACGGCAAGCAGGAACAGCGGCATGCCCGCCGCCGCGATCCACGCCATCGTCAGCAGCGGGTCGCCGCCGAGCACGGGGCCCGGGTCGGGCGGCACGAAGTGCTCCTCGGCGTCGACGGCCTGCTCGGCGTCGTCGATCTGGTCGGTGCCCGACCAGTCGCGTCCGGACGCGTCCCGTGCGGAGCGCACGACGCGCGCCTCGGACGTCCACGCGGTCGCGTCGGGCGTGGGGTCGGTCGGTGCGGCGGCTCGACCGGACGGGTCCTCGTCGTCGTCGTCCTCGCCCGTGTAGCCGGCGAGGTCGCCGAGCTGTGCGACGATCGCGTCCCAGCGTTCGTCGTCGGTCTCGGCGTGCGCGTCGTCGGCCGGTCCCGGCGCGTCGGACCCCGGAGGGGGGACCGCGTCGTCGGGGTCGTCGGGGCGTGCAGCCATGAGAGCACTCTAGAGTCGGACGCAGCGGTCGGGGACGCCCTGCGCCGGTCGATCGGTCAGGGGCGTGGTCCCGAGCCGCGCGGGCCGGTCCGTCAGGAGCCCGTGGGCGGGCCGGAACGTGCCGATGAGTCGGCTGAGAGGTGGGCTGTTGTTCTACTGGTTGATGAAGCGGGTGTTCGTGGGCCCGCTGCTGCACCTCGTGTACCGCCCGTGGGTGCGCGGTGCGCAGCACGTCCCCGCGCGCGGCGCCGCGATCCTCGCGAGCAACCACCTCGCGGTGATCGACTCGTTCTTCCTGCCGCTCGTGCTCGACCGCGAGCTCGTCTTCATCGGCAAGCAGGAGTACTTCACGGGCCGCGGGATCAAGGGCCGGATGACCGCGGGCTTCATGCGCGGCGTCGGCACGATCCCCGTCGACCGCGGCGGCGGCAAGGCCAGCGAGGCGGCCCTCAACACGGGCCTGCGGCGGCTGCGCGAGGGCGACCTGTTCGGCATCTACCCCGAGGGCACCCGCAGCCCCGACGGCCGCCTGTACCGCGGCAAGACGGGTGTCGCGCGGCTCGCGCTCGAGTCCGGCGCCCCCGTCATCCCGGTCGCGATGGTCGGCACCGAGATCGCGCAGCCCCTCGGTCGCAAGATCCCGAAGATCATGCGCATCGGCGTCGTCATCGGCGAGCCGCTCGACTTCAGCCGCTACCAGGGCATGGAGAACGACCGCTTCATCCTGCGGTCGGTCACCGACGAGATCATGTACGCGATCATGAGCCTGTCCGGCCAGGAGTACGTCGACGTGTACGCGGCGACCCAGAAGGCGCGCATCGCCACAGGTCACCCCGCTGCGACGGGCGACGCGCAGGACCACCTGCCGTCGGCGCCGGGCGGCCGCCCGGTCCCGGAGGTCCAGGTTCCGGTCCCACCCGAGGACGGGTCCGCGCGTCAGTAGGATGAGCCCGTCGGTCTCGACCGACCGTGCACGGCCCGACGTCCCCCGACGGGAGACCGGGTCCGGCACGTCAGGGCGGGAACGCCGCAGCGCGTCCGCCGTGCTCATCTACGAGAGGTGTGTCTCATGTCGGTTCGTCGCGTCGCCCTCCTGACCGCAGGTGGCTTCGCTCCGTGCCTGTCGTCCGCCGTCGGTGGCCTCATCGAGCGTTACACCGAGATCGCGCCGGACGTCGAGATCATCGCCTACGAGCACGGGTACTACGGCCTGCTGCGCGGCGACAAGATCGTGATCGACGCGGAGACCCGCAGGAAGGCCGGCATCCTGCACCGCTTCGGCGGCTCGCCGATCGGCAACTCGCGCGTCAAGCTCACCAACGCCAAGGACTGCGTCAAGCGCGGCCTGGTGCAGGAGGGCCAGGACCCGCTGCAGGTCGCGGCGGAGCAGCTCAAGGCCGACGGCGTCGACGTGCTCCACACGATCGGCGGCGACGACACCAACACGACGGCCGCGGACCTGGCCGCGTACCTCGCGGACAACGGCTACGGCCTGACCGTCGTCGGCCTGCCCAAGACGATCGACAACGACGTGGTGCCGATCCGCCAGTCGCTCGGCGCGTGGACCGCGGCCGAGGAGGCCGCCGGCTTCGCGGCGAACGTCATCGGCGAGCACCGCTCGGGCCCGCGCATGCTCATCGTCCACGAGGTCATGGGCCGGCACTGCGGGTGGCTCACGGCCGCCGCGGCCGCCGAGTACCGCAAGTGGCTCGACCAGCAGGAGTGGGTCCCGGGCATCGGCCTCACGCGCGAGCGCTGGGACATCCACGCCGTCTTCGTGCCCGAGCTCGCGCTCGACATCGACGCCGAGGCCGAGCGCCTCAAGAAGGTCATGGACACCCAGGGCAACGTCAACATCTTCCTGTCCGAGGGTGCGGGCATGCACGAGATCGTCGAGCAGCTCACCGCGGCGGGCACGCCCCCGGAGCGCGACCCGTTCGGTCACGTCAAGCTCGACACCATCAACCCGGGCCAGTGGTTCGCGAAGCAGTTCGCGGAGAAGCTCGGCGCCGAGAAGACGATGGTCCAGAAGTCCGGCTACTACTCGCGCGCCGCGGCCGCGAACGCCGAGGACCTGCGCCTCATCAAGTCGATGACCGACCTCGCGGTCGAGTGCGCCCTGCGTGGCGAGTCCGGCGTCATCGGCCACGACGAGGAGCAGGGCGACGTGCTGCGCGCCATCGAGTTCCCGCGCATCGCGGGCGGCAAGGCGTTCGACGTCTCGCAGCCCTGGTTCGGCGAGCTGCTGGCGGACATCGGCCAGCCGCTCGTCGCGGCGAGCCACTCATGAGCGTCGAGCCGGACCCGCAGGTGCTCGCCGGGCTGGACGCCTGGCGGGACCTGCCCGCGGGTCAGCAGCCGCAGTGGCCCGACCGGGGTGCGCTCGAGAAGGTGTCGTCGCGGCTCGCCGCGCTGCCGCCGCTGGTCTTCGCGGGGGAGTCGGACGCGCTGCGCGGCCAGCTCGCCGCCGCGGGTCGCGGTGAGGCGTTCCTGCTCCAGGGCGGGGACTGCGCGGAGACGTTCGCCGAGGCGACGGCCGACAACATCCGGAACAAGATCAAGACGATCCTCCAGATGGCCGTCGTGCTGACCTACGGCGCGAGCCTGCCCGTCATCAAGATGGGCCGGATGGCGGGGCAGTACGCCAAGCCGCGCAGCTCGGACTCCGAGACGCGCGACGGCGTGACGCTGCCCGCGTTCCGCGGGGACATCATCAACGGCTTCGACTTCACCTCCGAGGCCCGCGTCCCCGACCCGCAGCGCCTGCTCGAGGCGTACCACACGTCCGCGTCGACGCTGAACCTCATCCGTGCGTTCACGACGGGTGGCTTCGCGTCGCTGCTGCGCGTGCACGAGTGGAACCGCGGGTTCACGACGAATCCCGCGTACTCGCGCTACGAGGAGATCGCCGCCGAGATCGACCGCGCGATCCGGTTCATGGCTGCGTGCGGCGCCGACTTCGACGCGCTGCGCACCGTGGACTTCTTCTCGTCGCACGAGGGGCTGCTGCTCGACTACGAGCGGCCGCTCACGCGCATCGACTCGCGCACGGGCCTGCCGTACGACTGCTCGGCGCACTTCCTGTGGATCGGGGAGCGCACGCGTCAGCTCGACGGTGCGCACGTCGACTACTTCTCGCGCGTGCAGAACCCGATCGGCATCAAGCTCGGGCCGACGTCGACGGGCGACGACGCGCTCGCGCTCATCGACCGGCTGAACCCGAGCGGAGAACCGGGCCGGATCACCTTCATCACGCGCATGGGCGCCGGCAAGGTCCGCGACCTGCTGCCCGCGCTCGTCGAGAAGGTGAGCGCCGACGGGCGTCCCGTGACGTGGGTGTGCGACCCGATGCACGGCAACGGCATCACGTCGGCCACGGGGTACAAGACGCGCCGCTTCTCGGACGTCATGGACGAGGTCGCGGGCTTCTTCGAGGTGCACCGGGCGCTCGGCACCGTGCCGGGGGGCCTGCACATCGAGCTCACGGGCGACGACGTCACCGAGGTGCTCGGCGGCTCGGAGGAGATCGACGACGCGGGTCTCGCGCGTCGCTACGAGACGCTCGTGGACCCGCGGCTCAACCACCAGCAGTCGCTCGAGATGGCGTTCCAGGTCGTGGAGCTGCTCCGCAAGGCCTGACGCACCGCTGCACCGCTGGGGCGGCCGGACGTGGGACACCACGACGGCCGCCCCAGCGTCGTCCTGCGTGCACCTTCGCGGCGCCGAGCGCGCGACGCACGCCTGACGGACGGCGGTCGACGTGCGGCCGTCAGCGGCCGACGTGCCACGGGTCAGACGACGGTCAGCGTGATGACGGTCCCCTTGGCGACCTTCTGGCCCGACCCGACGCTCTGGTCGCGGACCGTGCCGAAGATGCCGCCCAGGACGTTGCTGCGCTTCGGCTCCATCCCGAGGGCGGTCAGCGCGGCGGCCGCCTCGTCGTACTGCATGCCGATGAGCTTCGGGATCTCGAAGAGCTCGGGGCCCTTGGACACGGTGAGCGTGACCGTGTCGCCGCGGAACAGCTGGGTCTTGTCCGGCGGGTCCTGCGAGATGACGTGACCCGCCTCGACGGTGTCGCTGAACGCCTCGGTGGTCGCCACCTTGAGCCCGAGCCCGTCGAGCGTCGCGGTCGCCCCGTCGAGCGGCTCGTTGACCACGCTGACGACGGTGACGGGCGCGGGGCCCTTCGAGACGACGAGCGCGACCTCGGTGCCGCGCGTGCTGCGGACGCCCGGGTCGGCGGGCGAGCCGTCGGGCAGCGTCGCGCTGATGACGACGCCGTTCGGGACGGTGTCGTGGTACTCGGCGGGCGGGTAGGTCGCCTTCAGCCCGGCGTCGGCGAGCGTCTTCTCGGCGTTCGCCTGGAGCTCGTTCACCACGCCCTGCGGCACGTTCACGTAGTCGGGGCCCTTGGAGACCGTGAGCTCGACGACGCCCTCCTTGCGCACGCGTTCACCGACCGCGGGGTCGCTCGCGACCACGGTCCCGACGGGGGCCGTGGGGTCGAACGCCTCGACCCGGCTGGCGTCCAGCCCGGCGTCGTCGAGGGCGGCCTTCGCCTCGTCCTCGGTCACCTGCAGCACGGACGGGACGGTCGTCCACGCGCCCGGGCCGACCCGCAGGTACCACCACGTGCCCAGCCCGCCGAGCGCGAGGAGCAGCACGAGGAGCATCGCCAGCACGCGGACGCGCCGGCGGCGCGGGGGCGGTGCGGTGTCGACGACGCTGACCGGTGCGGACGGCGGGGCGGCACCGAGGCCGATCGGCAGGGCGACCGTCGCACCGCTCGGGCGCGGGACCGGGAGGCGTGTCGTCTCGTCGGTCGGGACGTCGTCCGTGGGCTCCGCCTCCGCGTCGAGGTCCGTCTCGTCGGGGTCGGTCGCGGCAGGCAGGGCGATGGAGGGTTCCACGTCGGCGCGTCGGGCGAGCGTCTCGGCGTCGAGGGACGCACGGGTGCGCCGCACGAGCGTCAGGGCCGCAGCCGCGTCGAGCGGGCGGTCGTCGGGGGACCGCGCGGCGAGCGCGGCGACGAGCTCGTCGACCTCGGCGGGGAGCCACGACACGGCGTCGGAGGGTGCCGGGATGTCGTTGTTCACGTGCTGGAACGCGACCTGGATCGGCGTCTCGCCCGTGAAGGGCTGGGCGCCGACGAGCATCTCGTACAGGAGGATGCCGCACGCGTACACGTCGGTGCGGGCGTCGCTGGCACCCCGCACCACGAGCTCGGGTGCGAGGTACGCGACCGTGCCGAGCACGGTGCCGGTCGTGGTCGACGTGACCTCGGTGACCGCACGTGCCAGGCCGAAGTCCGCGAGCTTGACCCGGTCGTCGCTCGCCAGCAGCACGTTCTCGGGCTTGATGTCCCGGTGGACGAGGCCGACGCGGTGCGCCGCGGCGAGCGCGTCGAGCACCGCCTCGGTGACGCGCAGGGTCTCGCCGACGGTCAGCGCGCCCTGCTCCGCGATCCGGCGGCGCAGGTTGGAGCCGTCGACGTACTCCATCGTGAGGTAGCTGGTCTCGCCGTCGAGCCCTTGGTCGAAGACCCCGACCAGGCCGGGGTGCGTGAGCCGCGCAGCCGTCCGGGCCTCGCGACGGAACCGCGCGACGAAGTCCGCGCCCGAGGTGCCCTCCGCGAGGTGCGGGTGCATGACCTTGAGGGCGACGTCGCGGTCGAGCCGTCGGTCGACGGCCAGGTAGACGGTCGCCATCCCGCCGCGCGCGATCCGGGAGACGATCTCGTACCGGCCGTCGACCAGGCGGCCGACGAGCGGATCGGTGACGGTGGCTCCCACGCGCAGGAGTCTACGGTCGGGCGTGCCCGGATCGTCGCAGGCAGGGCCCTCAGGCGAAGCGCGTCATGTGCGACTGCACGTTGGCGACGTACTGCTTGGTGTCGGTGAACATGCCGTTGCGCTTCACGGACGACGCGCCCTGGTAGTACCCGGCGATCGCGGTCGGCAGGTCGGGCGCGTTGCGCACGAGCGAGCGCAGGATCGCGACGCCCGCGACGACGTTGTCGTCGGGGTTCAGCAGGTCGAGCGGCCGCCCGACGAGGTCCGACGCCCACTTCCCGGACGACGGGATGACCTGCATGGTGCCGATGGCGTTCGCGGGGGAGACGACGGCGTGGTTGAAGCCGGACTCCTGGAACGCGACGGCGAGCGCGAGCGCCGGGTCGACGCCGTACGCGCGCGCCGTCGCGGTGATCTTGGCCCGCATGTCGGCCTTCGACGGCACGGCGGACGCGCGCAGCGCGGCGAGGTTGGCGTTGGCGGCGGAGACCGTCGCAGCCGGGTACGACCGGCCCGCGAAGGTCGAGCCGACGCTCGTCGCCGCGGCCGGGGCGACGCCCGGGATGGTGAGCGTCTGGCCGATGCGGATGAACGCGCGCGCGTCGAGGCCGTTCGCGGCGACGATCGCGGACACCGTCGTGCCGTAGCGGCTGGCGATCGCGGAGACCGTCTCGCCACCGGCGACGGTGTGCGTCGCGGACGCGGGGGCGGCGGCGACGGCGGGCGTCGCGGCGGCGGCGCTGCCCGCGCCGGCGGCCCCGGGGATGGTGAGCGTCTGCCCCACCCGGATGAAGGCGCGCGCGTCGAGGCCGTTCGCGGAGACGATCGCCGCGACCGTGGTGCCGTGACGGCTCGCGATGTGGCTGACGGTGTCGCCGTTGCGGACGGTGTACGTCGCGGCAGCCGGCGTCGGTGCGGTGGTCGCGGCCGGGGCGACGCGCACCCCGGACGACCCGGTGGGGATCGTGAGCACCTGACCGATGCGGATGAAGGCGCGCGCGTCGAGGCCGTTGGCCTGACGGACGGCCGTGACGGTCGAGCCGTGCCGGGCCGCGATGTGGCTCACGGTGTCGCCGGAGCGGACCGTGACCTGCTCGTCGGCGTGCGCTGCGGTGCCGGTGGCGGTCACGGCGACGGCGGCCACCGCGAGCGTGGCGCCCGTGGCGGTCGCGGTACGGCGCAGGCCGTCGGCGCGGGACGTGGCGAGCGGCGTCATGACGGCCCCCTCAGACGAGTCAGGAGTGACTCGTGGTGCTGGTGTGAAACAAGTGACAGAAAATGACGGTAGCCGAGCGGTCCAGGCAGGGAAAGGCGGGTGGGCGAATTGCGCGGCTGTCATTCGGCGATGCGTACTCTTGACGGGTGAACGACGCATCCGACGCCCTCGACCGCCTCGTCGACGAGTGGCTCACCGTGCCCGACGTGGCCGAGCGCACCGGACTCGACGCCGGGAAGGTGCGGCGCCTGCTCCAGGAACGTCGCCTCGTCGGCGCCCGCCGCGGTGACCCCCGCGTGCTGTCCGTCCCGGCCGCGTTCCTCGTCCCCGGGCACCTCGCGAACCCCGCGCAGCCCACGACGCCCCGCCCGGACGACGCGTGGACGGTGCTCGCCTCGCTGCAGGGCACGCTGACGGTCCTGGCGGACGCCGGTTTCTCGGACGAGGACGCGATCGTCTGGCTCTTCACGCCCGACGACTCGCTGCCGGGCACGCCCGTCGAGGCGCTCCGTGCGGGCCGCAAGACCGAGGTGCGCCGGCGGGCCCAGGCCGAGCTCTGACGAGGACGTCCCGGCCTCGGTCGTCGCGGCCCTCGTCCTGGCCGGTGCCGTCAGGCCCGGCGGTCCACCGCGGCGTGCGCGACCTCCGCGAGGCGTGACGCCGCCGGCTCCGGCCACGCGCGCGCGGCCATGATCGCGAACGCGCGGCCCGCCAGGTCCTCGATCGTGCGCTCGACCTCCTCGACCGCGCCCGTCGACGCGATCGCGTCAGCGAGCCGGGTCACGACGTCGTCCGGCATCGCACGGTCGCCGAGGTGGTCGCGGAGCAACGACACGGTCGCCTCGTCGCCGCGCTCGCGCGCCAGGCGCACGGCGCGGGCGACCAGGACGGTGCGCTTGCCCTCGCGCAGGTCGTCACCCGCGGGCTTGCCCGTCGTCGACGGGTCGCCGAACACCCCGAGCAGGTCGTCGCGCAGCTGGAACGCCTCGCCCAGCGGGAGCCCGATCGCGCGGCACGCGTCCAGGGCCGGCCCGTCCGCGTCGGCGAGCGCCGCGCCGAGCACGATGGGGTGCTCGACGCTGTAGCGCGCGGCCTTCGCCTGGATGACGCGCCGTGCGCGCGCCTCGTCGGCGTCCGGGTCCGCGCCCCAGGGCATCGCCTGCGCGAGGACGTCCAGGTACTGCCCGACGGTCACCTCGGTCCGCATGAGGTCGAAGACCTCGCGCGCGGCCGCCGCCCGGCTCGCGGGGGCGTCGGCGAGCGCGCCGGCGAACTCCTGCTCGCTCGCGACGAGCGCGAGGTCGCCGAGGAGGATCGCCGCCGACGCCCCGAACCGGACCGCGTCGCCCAGCAGACCCTGCTCGGCGTGCAGCCGCTCGAACGCGCGGTGCGCCGACGGCATGCCGCGGCGCGTGTCCGAGTCGTCCATGACGTCGTCGTGGAAGAGCGCCGCGGCCTGGAACAGCTCGAGCGCGGCCCCGACGCGCAGCACCGCCGCGGCCTCGGGCGTCCCGGGCTCCCCGCCGTGCGCACGCCACGACCACCAGCAGAACGCCGCGCGCAGCCGCTTGCCGCCCGAGAGCATGCGGGTCACGGCCGCGACCAGGGGCGCCGTGTCGTCGCCGAGTGCGCCGAGCTCCGTGGTCAGGCGGGCGACGTGCCCCGCGAGCAGCGCGTCGACCTGGGGGCGGACGTCCTCGAGGTCGACGAGCGCGGGTGTGGCGGTCATGCCCCGCAGCCTAGGCGGTCGTCGGGCGCACCTGACCGCCGAGCGTGAGCGTGCGGACGCCGTCCCGGTCGAGGATCCCGACGACCAGGAGCTCGCTGCCGTCACCGCGCGAGAAGGTCGACTGCGCGGCCAGCCCGGGCTCGGGGGCGGGAGGCGACGACTCGCTGAACCCGGCGGCGACGAGCGGTCCGCGCAGCGCCTCGAGCAGCCCTGCGGCGTCCTGCTCGGTGCGGAGGTTGAGGCTGACGTCGAGCAGGTCGGAACCGTCGACGGGGTGCACGGACGACACCAGCACCTCGGCACCGGCGGGCACCGGGAGGAGCGCGGACGGGAAGCCGTCCGCGAGCCGTCCGACGGCCGACGCCGTCGCGCCGTCGTCCGGCAGCAGGGTCTCGCTCGGGGCGGGCTCGGCGGTCAGCGCACGCGTGGGCGAGGCCGTCGGGTCGACCGTCGCGGGAGCGCTCGTGGAGCACGCGGCGACCGCGCCGGCGACGGCGGCGGCGAGCACGGCGGCTGTCCAGGGGCGGGGCACCGCGCCAGGGTAGTCGGCGCCCGGCGGCCCGGCGGCCTGATGGCGCCGTGGCCTGGGGCCAGGCGGCCCGACGGCACGTCGGCCTCCGCCCAGCCGTCCACAGACCCGTCGGCGCGCTTCCCGCCCACAGGGTGCGTCGACGACCGTCCCGGCCGGGTCGGCGCTGCGCTGTGCTGCCGCCATGGACACCACGACCCTGCGCGTCAGCGAGCCCCGCGAGCTGCTGGCCCTCGTCCCGTACCGCCTCGGCTTCCGTCCACGGGACAGCGCGGTCGCCATCAGTCTCCGCCCGCCACGCGGCCAGGTCGGCCTCGTGGTGCGGGTCGACCTCGAGCAGCTCGCCGACCCCGACGACGGCGGACGGTGCGCTCGCGCCCTCGTGGGCCTGCTCGACCAGGACGGGGCACGCCGCGCCGTCCTCGTGCTGTACGTCGAGGACGACCCGCGCGCGGGCGGCGCCCGCACGGCGGTACGCGCCGTCGAGGCGCTCCGCGAGGCGGCGGCGGTCCCGTTGGGCGACGTCGTCGTCTGGGTCGTCACCGCGACGGGGTACCTGGCCCTCGACTGCACCGACCACGCGTGCTGCCCGCCCGGCGGCCGACCGTTGCGCGAGCTCGACAGCACGCAGACGAGCGCGCGCATGGTGCTGGCCGGCTCGGCCGTCGCGGGCTCGCGCGGGGACCTCGGACGGATCCGCCGCGCCGACGAGGACGCGCGCCGCGGTGCCGCGCGGACCCGGCGGCGGTGGGAGCGGCGACGTGAGACGGCGACCGCCCAGGGGCCGCGCGAGCTCGCCGCGTGGCGGCACGACTGCCTGGCGGCGTGGCGCGCCGCAGTGGCGGCGGAGCAGGTCGCCGCCGAGCGGGGAGCCGGTGCGGACGCCTCGGCCCGCCCCCCGTCGCGGACGGCGGCCGGTGGCACGCGCGGCGCGCCCGGTAGTCCCGGGCTCGCGGCGGCCGGTGACACCCGCGGCGCGCCCGACAGTCCCGGGCGCGCGCCGTGGGGTCGCATCGAGGCGGGTCTCGTCGACCGTCGGGTGCGGGACGCCGTGCTCGTCGGGATGCTGCCGGGGACGGGCGACCTCCCCGAGCGCAGCGTGACGGGGGAGTCACCGGCCCCCGCGGTCGACGCGGCGGTGGGTGCGGCCGTGGCGACGCTCGTGGATCCCGCGCGCGCGATGCGTCCGCCGGCGGACGTCGACGTGCACGAGCGGGTGCTCGAGCGGGTCGTCGCGCATGGCCGCGCCGGCGGCCAGGCACCGGCCCTGACGCTGCTGGCGATGCTCGCGTGGTGGCGTGGCGACGGGGTACGCGCCGCGGTCCTGCTCGAGCGCGCGCTCACCGACGACCCCGGTCACCGGCTCGCCGTGCTGCTCGCGGACGTGCTCGCGGCGGCCGTGCCGCCGGGCTGGGTGCGGTCGGCGTGCTGAGCTCCGAGGCCGTGAACGGGCAGGTCCGACGCGTGTGCCCTCGAACGTCGGCCGTACCTCGGGTAGCGTCACGGCCACGGCGCGACGGTTGTGGACGAGGGAGGACCGATGGGCGGCATCGTGGTCGGTTACCTGGCGACCCCCGAGGGCCGTGCGGCTCTCGAGGCGGCGGTCGAGGAGGCGCGCCGGAACGACTCGAGGGTCGTCGTGGTTGTGAGCGCGCGGCCCGACGAGGCGCCCGAGCAGCGTGCGGCGGTCGAGCAGGCGCTCGCGCAGGTCGAGTCGGAGCTCGCGGCCGGCGGCATCCCGCACGAGGTGCGGCTGCTGGACGGCGGCGACGTGGCCGACGACCTCATCGGGACGGCCGAGGACATCGACGCGCAGCTGGTCGTCATCGGCCTGCGTCGGCGCAGCCCCGTGGGCAAGCTCATCCTCGGTGCCAACGCGCAGCGCGTGCTGTTCGACGCCCCGTGCCCGGTCCTGACGGTGAAGCCCGCCGCGAGCTGAGACGCGCCGCGCCGCCGGAGCGAGCCGTCGTCGGCCGCGCGTCCGGTCGGCGCATCCCGCCCGCACGCACCGGGCGGCGATCCGGGACGGCGCCGTCGTGCGGTTCTCCGCGGCGGCGGTCGGTTCGGCTCGTGGCACCGCGTGGTGCGCTCTCCGCGCGAGATCGTGCGGCCCTGCGCGGGAATGCCGGGGGCCGCTCCTCCGTTGGAACGACGTCAGCCCGTGTGCCGGCGTCGACGAGGGCGCCACACCTGCCGCCGCAGCCGCCGTGCGCGGTCTCCGCCGGTACAATATGGGTCTACCTCCCGGCTCCCGCTCCGGGTGTCTCGCTGCCGAAAGGTAATTCGTGTCGTCCCAGACCCCGCATCCCGCGCTCCCGCGCGAGTTCGAGCACCCCGCCCTCCAGGAGCTGGTCCTCCGGGGGCGGACCCATGGCACCGTCAGCGCCGAGGAGCTGCGTTCCGCCTGCGAGCAGGCGGACGTCCAGGACCCGAAGCGTCTGAAGGCCGTCATGCGTGGCCTCGGCACCGCGGGTATCGGCGTGCAGCAGCCCGCCGCGGCCCCCGCTCCCGCGCGTGCCGTCGCGGCGACCAGCGCCAAGGCGCGGACGTCGACCAAGGCCGTCGTCGCGCGAGACGAGGCCGACGGCGACGCGCCCGCCCGCCCCGCCGCCAAGAAGGCGACGACCGCGAAGGCCGCCGGCACCGCCAAGGCCACCGCCAAGCCCGCGGCGAAGTCGACCGGTCCCAAGACGGCCGGCAAGGCCTCGGCCGCCAAGGCCGCCACGCCCGGGAAGGCCGGCGACTCCGACGAGGAGATCGACGAGACCGAGGAGCTCGAGGACGTCGAGATCGACGAGACCGAGACGCTCGAGGACGTCGACGTCGCGGCCGAGGACACCGAGGAGACGGCCGAGACCACCGAGGGCGACGACGAGGAGTCGACCGACGCGAAGCCGAAGGCCGCGGCCGAGGAGGAGTCGGAGGACAGCGCCGGCTTCGTGTACTCGGACGCCGACGACGACGACGCGCCGGTGCAGCAGGTCGTCACCGCGGGTGCGACGGCCGACCCGGTCAAGGACTACCTCAAGCAGATCGGCAAGGTCGCGCTGTTGAACGCGGAGCAGGAGGTCGAGCTCGCCAAGCGCATCGAGGCCGGCCTGTTCGCGGAGGAGCGTCTGAACGCCGGCGTCACGATGGAGCCGAAGCTGCGTCGTGAGCTCGAGTGGATCGCGGGCGACGGTCGTCGGGCCAAGAACCACCTGCTCGAGGCCAACCTGCGGCTCGTCGTCTCGCTCGCCAAGCGGTACACCGGTCGCGGCATGCTCTTCCTGGACCTGATCCAGGAGGGCAACCTCGGTCTGATCCGCGCGGTCGAGAAGTTCGACTACACCAAGGGCTACAAGTTCTCGACGTACGCGACGTGGTGGATCCGCCAGGCCATCACCCGCGCGATGGCCGACCAGGCGCGCACCATCCGCATCCCGGTGCACATGGTCGAGGTCATCAACAAGCTCGCGCGTGTCCAGCGTCAGATGCTCCAGGACCTGGGCCGCGAGCCCACGCCGGAGGAGCTGGCCAAGGAGCTCGACATGACGCCCGAGAAGGTCGTCGAGGTCCAGAAGTACGGCCGTGAGCCCATCTCGCTGCACACGCCCCTCGGTGAGGACGGCGACAGCGAGTTCGGTGACCTCATCGAGGACTCCGAGGCCGTCGTGCCCGCCGACGCGGTGAGCTTCACGCTCCTGCAGGAGCAGCTGCACCAGGTCCTCGACACCCTGTCCGAGCGCGAGGCCGGCGTCGTCTCGATGCGGTTCGGTCTCACGGACGGCCAGCCGAAGACGCTCGACGAGATCGGCAAGGTCTACGGAGTGACGCGTGAGCGCATCCGTCAGATCGAGTCCAAGACGATGTCGAAGCTGCGCCACCCGTCGCGCTCGCAGGTCCTCCGGGACTACCTCGACTGATCCGGCGCCCAGCGCCCGACGGAGCCCGCCCCGCGTCTGCGGTGGCGGGCTCCGCTGCGTCCGGGGCGGGGTGCGCGGTCGCCGTCGGCCGGAGCCTTCAGCCGGAGCGTGGGCCGGAGCCGTCGGACGGAGCGTCTGCCGGGCTCGTCAGCGTGGGGGGTGGGCCGGAAATCCGACGAGGCCCGGACCGCAAGGGTCCGGGCCTCGTCGTGCGAGTGTCGTGCGGTGCCTCAGCGGGCGGCGCCGGTGCCGGCGCCGTGCTCGGCGAGCAGGCGGTCGGTCTCGTCGTGGACGTGCGTCGCGACGTCCGCGAACTTCGGCGCGTGCTCACGCGCGTGGTGCGCGCAGAACAGCAGCTCGCCCACGGGGAGCACCACGCGGACGTAGGCCTGGGCACCGCAGCGGTCGCAACGGTCGGCTGCGGTCAACGGCTCGGTCATGGTCCCTGTCACGTCTCCATACAACCATCCCGGACGCGGATCCATCTCACCGGCGGCGGGTGGTTCGCTCCCGGCGTACGGGGTTTCCCCCGGTCGGGACGAGATCGTGTCCGGACCGTGTCCGACCCGTGTCCCGGCCGTGTCCGCTGCGGCGAGGTTCCCCGGTGCTGTCAGGCCGCCCGGCTACCATCCCCCCGTGACGACGACTTCCCCGCAGTCCGGCTACACGGCCCGGCACCTGTCGGTGCTCGAGGGCCTGGAGGCGGTCCGCAAGCGCCCCGGCATGTACATCGGCACGACCGACAGCCGCGGGCTCATGCACTGCCTCTGGGAGATCATCGACAACTCCGTCGACGAGGCGCTCGCCGGGCACGGTGACCGCATCGACATCGTGCTGCACGCCGACACGTCGGTCGAGGTCCGCGACAACGGTCGCGGCATCCCGGTCGACGTCGAGCCGAAGACCGGCCTGACGGGCGTCGAGGTCGTGTTCACCAAGCTGCACGCGGGCGGCAAGTTCGGCGGCGGCTCGTACGGCGCGTCGGGCGGTCTGCACGGCGTCGGCGCCTCGGTCGTCAACGCGCTGTCGGCACGGCTCGACGTCGAGGTCGACCGCGGCGGCCGCACGCACCGCATGACGTTCCACCGCGGCGAGCCGGGCGTGTTCGACGACCGCGAGGGCCTGAGCCCCGAGTCGCCGTTCGAGCCGTTCGTCTCGGGCTCCGAGCTCGCGGTCGTCGGCAAGACGGCCCGCGCCCGCACGGGCACGCGCGTGCGCTACTGGGCGGACCGGCAGATCTTCCCGAAGACGGCCGTGTTCTCCTACGACGAGCTCGTGACGCGTGCGCGTCAGACGAGCTTCCTGGTGCCCGGCCTCACGCTGACCGTGCGCGACGAGCGCGGCATCCCCGGCACGCCGGGGGAGGGCGGCCCGCACGAGGAGACGTTCTTCCACAGCGGTGGCGTCGTCGACTTCGTCGACCACCTGTCGCCGGACCCGGCGGTGACGGACACCTGGCACCTCACGGGCTCGGGCACGTTCACCGAGACGGTCCCGGTGCTCGACGACCGCGGCCACATGACCCCGCAGGAGGTCAGCCGCACCTGCGAGGTCGACGTCGCGCTGCGCTGGGGGACCGGCTACGAGACCGAGGTCCGGTCGTTCGTCAACATCATCGCGACGCCCAAGGGCGGCACGCATCTCGCGGGCTTCGAGACGGGCCTGCTGCGCACGGTCCGCAAGGCCGTCGAGGCGAACGCGCGCCGGCTCAAGATCAGCGCGAAGGACGCGGCGACCGAGCGCATCGAGAAGGAGGACGTGCTCGCGGGCCTCACCGCGGTCGTGACGGTCCGGCTCGCGGAGCCGCAGTTCGAGGGCCAGACGAAGGAGGTCCTCGGCACCGCGCCGGTGCGCGCGATCGTCGCGAAGGTCCTCGACACCGAGCTCGGCGGCATCTTCGTGTCGCCCAAGCGCGACCACAAGGCGCAGTCGTCGCTGCTGCTCGACAAGGTCGTGGGGGAGATGCGGGCGCGGCTGTCGGCGCGCAAGCAGAAGGAGATCTCCCGCCGGAAGAACGCGCTCGAGTCGTCGTCGCTGCCCGCGAAGCTCGCGGACTGCCGCATCGACGACGTGGACCGCAGCGAGCTGTTCATCGTCGAGGGCGACAGCGCGCTCGGCACCGCGAAGCTCGCGCGCAGCTCGGACTTCCAGGCGCTGCTGCCGATCCGCGGCAAGATCCTCAACGTCCAGAAGGCGTCCGTCACGGACATGCTGAAGAACACCGAGTGCGCCTCGATCATCCAGGTGATCGGTGCGGGCTCGGGCCGGACGTTCGACCTCGACGCCGCGCGCTACGGCAAGGTCGTGATGATGACGGACGCCGACGTCGACGGCGCCCACATCCGCACCCTGCTGCTCACGCTCTTCTTCCGCTACATGCGGCCGCTCGTCGAGCAGGGCCGCGTCTACGCGGCGGTCCCGCCGCTGCACCGCATCGAGCTCGTCGGGGGCGGCCGCAAGGCCGACCCCGAGGACCGGTACCTCTACACCTACTCGGAGGCGGAGCTCGCGGCGACGCTCAAGCGGCTCGACCGCAGCGGCAAGCGCTACAAGGACGACATCCAGCGGTACAAGGGTCTCGGTGAGATGGACGCCGACCAGCTCGCGGAGACGACGATGGACCCACGTCACCGCACGCTGCGCCGCGTCACCGTCGAGGCCGCGGCCCGCGCCGAGCAGATCTTCGAGCTGCTCATGGGCTCGGACGTGGCGCCGCGCAAGGACTTCATCGTCGCGGGTGCCCAGGCGCTCGACCGGTCGCGCATCGACGCCTGAGGCCGTCCCGTCGCGTCCGGGCTGAGCCCTGTCGCGTCCGGGCCGAGCCCCGCACGGCCGGCGCGGTCCGGTCTGGTCCGGTCCGGTCCGGTCCGCTGGACGGCCGGGGGACATGCCGCCGCGGCGACACCCACCGGCTGCAGGACCGGCACCGGCACCGGCACGACCACGGCGACGGCGCGGACGTCGAGCCAATTTCCGGTTGCCCCTGGCCGGGACGTGCCGTGAGGGTGGGTCGGTGACCACCACCTCTCTGCCGCCCATCGCGGAGCGCGCCGCCGCGCCCGTCGACGTGCCGCTGCCCGACCCGTCGCTGGGCCTCACCTGGCGCCCGGTCACGCGAGACGACGTCCCGGCGCTGAGCGCGCTCGTCACCCGCACGGAGGTCGCCGACGGTGTGCCCTACCGGACGGTGGCCGAGGAGATCGACGAGAAGCTCGACGGCGAGTGGCGTGACATCCCGCGCGACACGCTCGTCGGCCTGGACGCCGACGGTGTGCCGCGGGCGTGGGCCGAGGTGGACCAGCCCCCGGGCGACACGCGCGTCGTGCGGGCGTTCGTCGGAGGAGGCGTCGACCCGGACTGGCGGGGTCGCGGAGTCGGCCGGGCGATCGTGGCCTGGTCGCACGCCCGTGCGCGCCAGGTCCTCGCGGCGAGCGGCAAGGAGCTGCCCGCACGGATCGCCGCCTACGTGCCGGACGAGGCGCAGGACGCGGCCCGGCTGCTGACCCGCTCGGGCATGACGCCCGTGCGCTACTACGCCGAGATGCGCCGCCCGTTGGACGTGCCGCCGCCCGAGGCGCCGACGCCCGACGGCGTGCGGATCGTCCCGTGGGCGCCCGAGCACGACGAGGGCGCGCGTCTCGCGCACAACGCCGCGTTCGCCGACCACTGGGGGAGCGAGCCGCGCAACGCCGCGCAATGGGTCCACGGCCGCAGCATGTTCGCGCCGACGTGGAGCCTGGTCGCGCTGGACGACGACGACCAGGTCGTCGGCTACCTCCTGTCCGGGCGGTACGAGGCCGACTGGGAGGTCACGGGCCACTCGGCGGGGTACACCGACCTGCTCGGGGTCGTCCGCGAGTGGCGCGGCCGCGGGCTCGCGTCGGCGCTGCTCGCCGCGGTCATGGCGGTCTACCGGTCGGACGGCATGGAGTACGCCGAGCTCAGCGTCGACACCGCGAACCGGTCGGGTGCGCACCGGCTCTACACGGGCCTGGGGTACGCCGTGTACGCCAGCTCGGCGATGTACGCGATCGAGCTCTGAGCCCTGCGGGCGACGGTCGCGCGAACCGTCCTCGGAGGGCGTGCGACGCGGGTTAGCATCGGCGACGGCCGGACGACGAGGTCCGGCCGCGTGCCGTCCCGGACGCTGACGTCCGGTCCCAGGAGGTCGCCGTGCTCCGGTCCCTGCCCGTCGCTGCTCGCGTGTGGTCGGTCCTCTACGTCGTCGACGCGGTGCTGCTGCTCGTGTGCCGTGCGGCGGGCGCCGACGCCGTCGCGGAGGTCGCGCAGTGGTGCGCGATGCCGCTGCTCGCGGCTGCGGTCGCGACCGCGACCCGGTGGCCGCGCGGGCGGCTCGTGACGTGGACGCTCGTCGCGCTCGGCTGCTCGTGGCTCGGCGACACGCTCCCGGCGACGTCCGGCGGCGACACCGCGTTCCTGCTCATGGTCGGCGGGTTCCTGCTCGCGCAGGTCGCGTTCGTCGTGGCGTTCGCCCCCGACGCGCGTCGCTCGGTCGCCTACCGGCACCCGGTGCGGCTGCTGCCCTACGCGGTCGTCCTCGTCGTCCTGGTCGGGCTCTGCGCGCCGCATGCGGGTGCGCTGCTGGTGCCGGTCGCGGTGTACGGCGGCGTGCTCGTCGCGATGGCGGTCCTCGCGACCGGCGTGAGCCCGCTCGCCGGGGCCGCGGGCGCCGTGTTCGTCGTGTCCGACGGCCTGATCGCGCTCGAGGCGTTCGTGCCGGCGTGGCACCTGCCCGGCCAGGACGTCTGGGTGATGCTGACCTACCTGCTCGCGCAGGGGATGCTCGCGGTGGCCGTCGTCGAGCGCAACCACGCCGCCCGGCGGGCCCGGCCCGTGCCCGCGGCGGAGGCACGGCCGCCGGCGCCGAAGCGCGACAACGTGGTCGCGCTCGTCGGCTGGACCGGGGCGCCCGTCCGCTGACGCGCGGTCGAGACGACGGCGTGCCGGCGGCGGCGCGGTCGCGACGACCGGCGTGCCGGCGGCGACGGCGAGAGCCGCCGACGTGCAGACCGGCCGCGGTCAGCCGATCGCGTGGACCGGCACGGTCAGCGGCGTGCCCGACCCGTCGCGGCGCGGGTCCGGGGTCGGCAGGTCGACCGGCTGGCCCGCGGAGCCCGCGGCCCACGCAGGTCCCGCGCCGACCCACGCGGCGATGAGCGTGTCCTCGCCCTTGAGGAACCGGTGCGAGCGGACACCGCCCGTCGCGCGGCCCTTGCCGGGGTAAGCGTCGAACGGGGTCACCTTGGCGGCGCCGGCCTGCGTGCCCGGCAGGGCGCTCGACGAGCCGGAGACGGTGACGACGAGCGCGTCGCCGACCTCGTCGGGGCGCACCGCACCGAACGCGACGACCCGCTGGCCGGACGCCAGCTTGATGCCCGCCATGCCCCCGGCGGCACGGCCCTGCGGACGCACGGACGACGCGGGGAAGTGCAGGAGCGAGGAGTCCGAGCTCACGAGCACCAGCTCGTCGTCGTCCGCCACGGCGGCGACACCGACGACCTCGTCGTCGTCGCGCAGGCCCACGACGACCCACTCGTCCTTGTTGCCGGGCACGTCGCCCTGCGCGACGCGCTTGACGGTGCCCTGCGCGGTCGCGAGGGCGAGCGTCGGGGCGTCGGCGGCGAGGGACGCGAGGCCGACGACGCGCTCGCCCGCGGGCAGCGTCACGAGCTCGGCGAGCGGGACACCGCCCGACAGCGACGGCGGGCCGTCGGTCGGCGGCAGGGCCGGCAGGTCGAGGACCGACAGCCGCAGCACCCGACCGCGCGAGGTCACGACGCCGATGTCCGCACGGGCGCTCGTGGGGACGCCCGCCGACAGCACGTCGTGCTTCGCGCGGCGGGCGTCGGCCGACCGGACGGGCGCGTCGGCGCCGGCGGTGCGCGCGAGCAGGCCCGTCCCGGACAGCAGCGCCCAGCAGGGCGAGTCCTCGATCTCGAGCGGCGTGGCGGACGCGCGCGCGGCCGGCGCCCCCGACACCGACGTGCCGCCCGCGGACTCCAGGAGGATCGTCCGGCGCGGCGTGCCGTAGGTCGCGGCGACCTCGGCCATCTCGTCGGACACGAGGACGCGCAGCCGCTGCTCGTCGCGCAGGATCGCCTCGAGCTCGGCGATCTCCGCGAGCAGCTGCTCCTTCTCGCGCTCGAGCTCGAGGCGGGAGAACTTGGTCAGGCGGCGCAGGCGCAGCTCGAGGATGTACTCGGCCTGCGGCTCGGACAGGTCGAACACGGTCTGGAGGCGCGTCCGGGCGGAGTCCGCGTCGTCGGACGAGCGGATGACCTGGATGACCTCGTCGATGTCGAGGATCGCGACCAGCAGGCCCTCGACGAGGTGCAGCCGCTCCTGCCGCTTGGTCAGCCGGAACTGCGAGCGGCGGCGCACCACGGAGATCCGGTGGTCGACCCACACCTGGAGCAGCTCGCGCAGGCCGAGCGTGCGCGGCTGGCCGTCGACGAGCGCGACGTTGTTGATCGAGAACGAGTCCTCGAGCGGCGTGAACCGGTAGAGCTGCTCGAGCACGGCCTCCGGGTGGAAGCCCGTCTTGACCTCGATGACGAGGCGCAGGCCGTGCTGGCGGTCGGTGAGGTCGACCGCGTCGGAGATGCCCGAGAGCTTCTTGCTCTGCACGCCCTCCTTGATCTTCTCGATGACCTTCTCCGGGCCGACCATGTACGGCAGCTCGGTGATGACGATGCCCTTGCGCTTGGGCGTGACGTTCTCGACGACCGCCGTCGCGCGCGTCTTGAACGCGCCGCGGCCCGTCCGGTAGGCGTCCCGCACACCGTCCAGGCCGATGATCTTGCCGCCCGTCGGCAGGTCCGGGCCGGGCACGAAGCGCATGAGCTCGTCGAGCGTCGCGTCCGGGTGCATGACCAGGTGGCGCGCCGCGGCGACGACCTCGACGAGGTTGTGCGGCGCCATGTTCGTCGCCATGCCGACCGCGATGCCCGCCGCGCCGTTGACCAGCAGGTTCGGGATCGCCGAGGGCAGCACCTCGGGCTGCGTGAGCTTGTTGTCGTAGTTCGGGACGAAGTCGACGACATCCTCGTCGAGCCCCGTCGTCATGGCCGTCGCCGACGGTGCGAGCCGCGCCTCGGTGTACCGGGGGGCGGCAGGGCCGTCGTCGAGCGAGCCGAAGTTGCCGTGCCCGTCGACGAGCGGGAGCCGGAGCGCGAACGCCTGCGCCAGACGGACCATCGCGTCGTAGATCGGGGCGTCACCGTGCGGGTGGAGCTTGCCCATGACCTCGCCGACGACGCGCGCCGACTTCACGTACGGCCGGTCGGGGCGCAGGCCCATGTCGGCCATCTGGAACAGGATGCGCCGCTGCACGGGCTTGAGCCCGTCGCGGGCGTCGGGGAGCGCGCGCGAGTAGATGACCGAGTACGCGTACTCGAGGAACGACCCCTCCATCTCGGAGGCGACGTCGATGTCGACGATGCGCTCGACGAGGTCCTCGGGAGGGAGGTTCGGGGTCGCGGGGCGACGCGCCATGCGGGAGTGCTCCTCGGTCCGGTGCGGGATGTGCGCCGCCCATTGTCGCCCGTCCGGGGCGCGTCGTGGGCACGGCACGCGGGCGCGCACGACGCAGCGTCCCGCCCGGATAGCCTGGCGTGCATGGCAGACGTCGACGAGGACGCGGCGCCCGCCCGCTATCCCGCCGCGTGGGAGGCGGACGTCGTGCTGGCCGACGGGTCGACGACGCACGTGCGGCCCATCCGGCCGAGCGACGCCGACGCGCTGCAGGCGTTCCACGTCGCGCAGTCCGAGCGGTCCACCTACCTGCGCTTCTTCGCGCACCTCGAACGGCTGCCCGACCGCGACCTGCACCGGCTCGTCAACGTCGACCATGTCGACCGGGTCGCGCTCGTCGCGGTCGCGGCCGACGCCGACGGCGTCGAGCACATCATCGGCGTCGCGCGCTACGACCGGCTCGTCGGCGAGGCGCCCGAGGAGGCGGAGGTCGCGTTCAACGTGTCCGACGCGCACCAGGGCCGCGGCATCGGGTCGGTGCTCCTCGAGCACCTCGCCGCGGCGGCGCGCGAGCGCGGCGTGCGACGGTTCGTCGCGGACGTGCTGCCGCAGAACGGCCGGATGATCGCGGTGTTCCGCGAGGCGGGGTACGCGGTGACGCAGCAGACCGAGGACGGCGTCGTGTCCGTCGGCTTCGACATCGACCCGACGGACCGGTCCCTCGCCGTGATCGCCGACCGCGAGCACCGGGCCGAGGCCCGCTCGGTCCGGGAGCTGCTCGAGGCCGGCACCGTCGTGGTCGTCGGTCCCGGGCCGGACGAGGCGCGCACCCTCGCCGGCCGGCAGGCGGCCCGGGCCGCCGCCAACCTCGTCGCCGGGGGCGGCGCGACGGTGCACACGGTCGGCGTCGAGGACGTCGCCGCGGGCGCGCACGCGCACAGCGGGCTCGCCGACGTGCCGCGACCGGTCCGGCTCGCGGTCGTCGCCGTGCCGCCCGAGCGTGCCACCGAGGTCGTGCGCGGCCTCGTGCCGCTCGGGGTCCGCGGCGTCGTGCTGCTGTCGACCGGCTTCGCCGAGACGGGCGCCGACGGGCTCGCGCGCCAGCGCACGCTGCTGCGCGTCGCGCACGCCGCCGGCATCCGCGTGGTCGGTCCCGCGTCCTACGGCGTGCTCGCCGCCGGGCCGGACGGGCTGCTCAACGCGTCGCTCGAGGACGACCCGCCGCTGCCCGGCCGCGTCGGGCTGTTCTGCCAGTCCGCACCGCTGGCCGTCGCGCTGATCCGCGCCGTGCAGCGCCGCGGGATCGGCCTCGCGGAGTTCGTGTCCGCCGGGCACCGCGCCGACGTCTCCGGCAACGACCTCATGCAGTTCTGGGCCGACGACGACGGCACCGACGTGGTCGGCCTGTACCTCGAGTCGATCGGCAACCCGCGCAAGTTCTCCCGCGTCGCGCGCCGGCTGTCGTCCGTGAAGCCCGTCGTCGTCGTCACCGCGGGCCGGTCCGGCCACGTCGTCCCGCCCGGGCACGCCGTGCGGCCCACGTACGCGCCGCCCCGGACGCTCACCGAGGTGATGCGCCAGGCCGGCGTCATCCGCGTCGACAACACGCACCAGATGCTCGACGTCGCGCAGCTGCTCGCGCACCAGCCGCTGCCCCGGGGCCGCCGCGTCGCGGTCCTCGCGTCCTCCGCGTCGGTCGCCGCGCTCGTCGCGGAGGCGGTGTCCGCCGGCGGCCTGGTCCTGTCGGGCCACGTCGCGATGCTCGCCGAGGACGCGGACGAGGACGAGATCCGTGCCACGGTCGCCGCCGTCTACGACGACCCCACCACCGACGTGGTCGTCGTCGTGCGGATCCCCACGCTCGGCCCGGTCGGCGAGACCCTGCCGCGCGAGGTCGCGGCCGCGGCCGCGCGCACCGGCCGCACGACCGTCGCCTCGGTGCTCGGCCTGCACGGCGTGACGCCCGAGCTCACGGCGCTCGACGCGGACGGCCGGTCGTGGACCGTGCCCGCCTACAGCACGCCCGAGGACGCGGCGCTCGCGCTCGGCCACGCGTCGCGCTACGCCCGGTGGCGCGCGACGGACCGCGGCCGCCCGCTGCACCCCGACGGGGTCGACACGCGCGCCGCGCGACGGCTCGTCGCCGGGTGGCTCGCGGAGGCGGCTCCCCGTCGCGTCGAGGACCCGGACGTCACGCGCTGGCCGCCCGGTGCCGCACCCGAGGGGACCGTCGACCTCGACGTCGCGCGCACGTCCGCGCTGCTCGCGACCGTCGGCGTCCACGTCCTCCCGTCGTTCCCCGTGCACGACGCCGACGAGGCGGTCGAGGTCGCCGAGCGGATCGGCTGGCCCGTCGCGCTCAAGACGACCGTGCCCGCGCTGCGGCACCGCGCCGACCTCGGCGGCGTGCGGCTCGACGTCGCCGACGAGGCCGAGCTGCGCTCCGACGTCGCCCAGGTGCTCGCGCTCGGCGCCGCCCACCGGCCGCAGGGCGACGGTGCGCCGCTCGAGGTGCAGGCGATGGCGCCGCACGGCTCCGCGTGCGTCGTGCGGTCCACCGAGGACCCGCTCTTCGGCCCGATCATCAGCTTCGGGCTGTCGGGCGACGCGTCCGACCTCCTGGGCGACGTGGCGTACGGCGTGCCGCCGCTGACGGACGTCGACGTCGCCGAGCTCGTGCGGTCGGCACGCGCCGCCCCGCGCCTGTTCGGCTACCGCGGGCTGCCCGCCGTGGACGTCGCCGCGCTCGAGGACGTCATCGCGCGCGTCTCCGTCCTCGCCGACGACCTGCCCGGGCTGCGCTCGCTCGAGCTCAACCCCGTCGTGGTGTCCGAGCACGGCGCGGTCGTCCTGGGTGCGCGCGCGACGCTCGCCCCCGCCGACCGGGCGGACTCGACGCGGCGGCTGCCCCGTGCGTGACCGCCGCGCGCACCCCCGCGGCGGTGGGAGGATGGGCGCCGTGCCAGCAGTATCTGACGACCTGCGCGACGACCTGCACCGCGCCGGCTACTACCCGGAGCTCGTGGCCGACGTCCTCGACGTGGCGCTCGCGGACGAGCCCGTGGTCGCCCACCTCGTCCACCCCGAGACGACGTTCGACGCCTCCGAGGTCCGCCGCCACGTGACGGTCCTCGCGCTCACGCCGACCCGGCTCGTCGTGGCCCACGTCGACGACCAGGCCGCCGACTCGGAGAACCCGTCGCCCAGCGCGTCGGCGACCACCGAGGCGGTCTCGATCGCCGAGCTGCGGTCGGTGGCCCTCACGCACGTGATGCCGGACCCGGAGCGACACCGTGCTGGGACGCCGCCGACCGAGCTCACGCTCGCGATCGGGTGGGGGGCCGTGTCCCGCGTCGACCTCGAGCCCGCGACGTGCGGCGACCCGGCCTGCGAGGCGGACCACGGCCTGACCGGCACGCTCACCCCCGACGACGTCGTGGTGCGCGTGAGCGCCGCCGCCGAGGGCGTCGACTCGGTGCGGGCCGCCGCCGCGTTCGCGCGGCAGCTGTCCGCCGCCAGCGCGCACGGTCGATGACGCGTCCGCCCGGGTCGCCGTCGCGGCTCGTCGAGCTGCCCGTCGACGCGGACCTCGTGCTGCCGGGCGGCGACGAGCCCGCCCTGCCGTCGCTCCTGCCCGCGCTCGCGGGCGTGCTCGGCCACGAACAACCGGACGCCGGCCTTCTCGGGCTGCCGCGCGCCGACCGGGTGTGCCTCGTGCTCGTCGACGGCCTCGGCCACGTGAACCTGAGCGAGCGCGCGGGCCACGCCCCGTTCCTGCGCGGGGTGGTCCGCGAGTCCGAGCCGCTCGTCAGCACGTTCCCGTCGACGACCGCGACCGCGATCGGCAGCCTCGGCGTCGGTGCCGGGCCGGGCACCACCGCGATGCTCGGCTACACCGTCCGCGACCCCGCGACCGGACGGCTCGGGAACCTCGTGTCGTGGACGGACCTGCCGCCCGCCCGCGAGTGGCAGGCGGAGCCCACGGTGTTCGAGCGGCTCACGGCAGCCGGCGCGAGCGTCACGAGCGTCGGCCCGGCGCGCTTCGCCGGGTCGGGCCTCACCGAGGCGGCGCTGCGCGGCGCGACCTACCGTGTGGCCGAGTCGCTCGCCGACCGGGTCGACGCGACGCTCGACGCGCTGCGGCGCCCGGGCCTCACCTACCTCTACTGGGGGGACGTCGACAAGGCGGGCCACCACCACGGCTGGGGGTCGTGGCAGTGGGGTGACGCGCTCGCCGACCTCGACGCCGAGCTCGGTCGGCTCGCGCGCAGCCTCCCGCGCGGCACGCTCCTCGTCGTCACCGCCGACCACGGCATGGTCGACGTCGACCGCACCGCGCGCTGGGACGTCGCGACCCATCCCGTGCTGTCCGCCGACGTCGCGCTCGTCGCGGGGGAGCCGCGCGCGTCGCACCTGCACCTGCGCCCGGGCGCCGACGCCGAGGCCGTCGCCGAGCGGTGGCGCGGCACGCTCGGGGACGCAGCCGTCGTCGTCACGCGCGAGGCCGCGGTCGACGCCGGCTGGTTCGGGCCCGTGGGGGAGCGTGCGCGGCGCGTCCTCGGCGACGTGGTCGTCGCCATGACGGGCCGCGCGACCGTGGTCGACTCCGCGACCCAGTCGCCCGCGTCGCTCGAGCTCGTCGGCGTGCACGGGTCGCTCACCCGGCACGAGATGCTCGTCCCGTTCCTCGTCGTGCAGAAAGGCTCCTGACCGTGGCGGAGCTCGTCTTCTTCTCGGGAACGATGGACTGCGGCAAGTCCACGCTCGCGCTGCAGATGCACCACAACCACGCGGCGCGCGGGCGCGACGGCGTGCTGTTCACGCGCAACGACCGGGCCGGTGCGGCGACCATCTCGTCGCGCCTCGGCCTCGTGCAGCACGCCGCCGAGGTCGGCGACGCGACCGACTTCTGGGCCGAGGTCATCGAGCGGCGCACGCAGGGGCAGCCGGTCGACTACCTCATCGCCGACGAGGCGCAGTTCTACACCGCCACGCAGGTCGAGCAGCTCGCGCGCGTCGTCGACGAGCTCGAGGTCGACGTCTACACGTTCGGGATCTCGACCGACTTCCGGGCGAGGCTGTTCCCGGGATCCGCCCGGCTCGTCGAGCTCGCCGACCGCGTCGAGGTGCTCCAGGTCAAGGCGCTCTGCTGGTGCGGTGCGCGCGCGACCCACAACGCGCGCACGGTCGACGGCGTCATGGTCGTCGAGGGCGCCCAGGTGGTCGTCGGCGACGTCGCCGCCGCGAGCGGCGAGGTCGCGTACGAGGTGCTGTGCCGTCGGCACCACATGCGACGGATGACCGCCGCGACCGCGCGCGCGGCGTCACCGTCGGTCGCGACCCTCTCGTCGGCGCAGGGCACGCTCGGCGTCGGGGCCTGACCCTCGCATCAGGCCGGACGCGACCGCCGAGGCCGGGTCACTCCGGCTTGGCGCCGAAGACGATCTCGTCCCAGCTCGGCACCTTCGCGCGCCCCTTGCGCGTGCGGGGCCGCTCGGCGGGCTCGGCGGGCGACTCGTCGTCGAGCGGCACGACGGGCACCGCGGGCACCACCGCGTCCGGCTCGGGCTCCGGCTCGGGCGCCGGCGGGCGCAGCACGACGGCCTCCGCGAGCGGGTCGGCGTCGAGCGGGTGCGCCCCGGGGACGTCCGCGTCGTCGCGGCCGAAGTCGAACGCGTGCTGCGGGCCGAACCCCTCGAACTCCTCGTCGTCGACGTCGAGGTCGAGGTTCTGCCGCACGCCGCGCCGGGTGCGGAGCTCGTCGAGCAGGTCGTGCGTCTCCTGCTGCGGGTCGGGCTCCGGCTCGGGCTCGGGTGCGTCCCCGCCCGTGAGCGACCCGTCGTCGCGGAAGTCGAACACGACGTCACGGACGGCCGCGAGATGACGGCGGGAGACGGGCTCGTCCGGGAGCTCCGTCTCGGAGAGCCACCGTGCCTCGTCGTCGTCGGCCACGACGGTGCGTCGTGCCGCGTCGAACGTCCACCGGGCCTCGTGCGCGGTGTCGCCCACGCGGAAGCGCGCGAGCACGACCCACGGGCCGGACGGCTCCCGCGCCGAGTCCCACGCGAGCGACGCGAGGTCGACGCCGCGGGCCGCGAGCCGGTCCGTCACGAGGTCGCCCAGCGTCGGCGCGCCCGCGTCACGGCCGACGCGCGTCGCACGCGCCTGCTCGGCGACGTACTCGCGCTCGGCCAGCACCGGCCCCTCGTAGCGACGGACGTGCTCGACGGGCAGGCCGGACGCGTCCGCGACCTCCTGCGTCGTCGCGCCCGCACGGATCCGCGCCTGGATCTCCCGCGGGCTCAGCGTCCCCGCGCTCTCGGCGCGCAGCTGTTCGAGCTGCGGCCGGTCCCGGCGCACGGCCGCGCGCAGCGGCTCGTCGATGCGCAGACGGAACCGCTCGCCCCCGGGGCCCACGAGGACGAGATGCTCGCCGTCCTCGTGCAGACCCTCCAGCTCGAGCTCACCCATTCGACCTCCCGGTACCTCGGGAAGAGCCTGCCACCTCCGGGCGCCCGGCGGGTGGATCCGGGACGGTGAGCCGCGCCTCGCCTCGCGGACGGTCGGTGCGTCCGGCCCCGCCGCCGGGCAGGATGGGCGGGATGGACGCCCCCCGGGACCTGCCGTTGACCACCGACGTCGTCGCCGAGCTCGTCGAGGTCGCCGAGCGCCTCGCACGCGAGGCCGGCCGCCTGATCCACGAGGGCCGGCCCGAGCGTGTCGCCGTGGCGGCGACGAAGAGCAGCCCCGAGGACGTCGTGACGGCGATGGACCTCGCGTCGGAGGACCTGCTGCGCCGCCGGCTCGCCGAGCTGCGGCCGCACGACGGCATCCTCGGGGAGGAGCAGGGGTACGTGCTCGGCACGTCGGGCGTGACGTGGGTCGTCGACCCGATCGACGGCACCGTCAATTACCTGTACGGGCTGCCCGCCTACGCCGTCTCGGTCGCCGCGGTCGTCGGACCGGCCGGCGACGACGGCCGCGCGCCGAACCCCGCGACGTGGACGGTGGTCGCGGCGTGCGTGCACGCGCCGACCGACGGCCGGACGTTCCGCGCGGGCCTCGGGCAGGGCGCGACGCTGGACGGTCGCGTGCTCCGGGCCGAGGACCCGCCCGCGCTCGCGGGGTGCCTCGTCGGCACCGGGTTCGGATACCTCGCGACGCGACGTCGCGCGCAGGCGCGCGTGCTCGCCGAGCTGTTGCCCCGAGTACGTGATATCCGTCGCATCGGGTCGGCGGCGCTCGACATCTGCAATCTCGCGGCGGGCCACCTCGACCTCTACTACGAGCGGGGTCTCGCCCCGTGGGACCTCGCGGCGGCGTCGCTCGTCGCGCAGGAGGCGGGTCTGCAGGTCACCGGCCTGCGCGGGCGCCCCGCGGGGACCGAGATGACGGTAGCCGGGGCGGCCGGGCGGGTGACCGAGCTGCGCACCCTGCTCGAGTCGCTCGACGCCGACAGCGACGGGTGAAAACGCTCCCGCAAAGCCCTCCGCGAATATGGTCGCGCGTCCGTGTTCGCACTCGGGGCAGATGTGGTGCACAATCCTCCGCGCGTGGGGAACAAATCCCGTCACCGGTGCATTGATCCCGCGTACGAGAATCCATCTGACGACGGAGTGTGACGCCACTCATGGCTACCGACTACGACGCCCCGCGCAAGACCGAGGAGGACCTGAGCGAGGACTCGCTCCAGGAGCTCCAGGCCCGGCGCTCGGACAAGAACTCGGGCGTGGTGGACGAGGACGAGACCGAGGCCGCCGAAGGCTTCGAGCTGCCGGGTGCGGACCTGTCGGGCGAGGAGCTCTCGGTCCGCGTCCTTCCCCGGCAGGCGGACGAGTTCACCTGTTCGAGCTGCTTCCTGGTGCACCACCGCAGCCAGCTCGCCTACGAGCGCAACGGGGCACCGGTGTGCTCCGAGTGCGCCGCGTGATCCCGCGCTGAACCGTTCGGCCGGCCCCCGCACCGCGGGCGGCCGGCCGACCTGCCCTGCCCGTCGCCGAGGGGGAGACCAGCAGGGACGACCGTCGAGGGGGCGGTCGACCTCAGGGGGACGTGGCCGACGGCGCGTTCAGCGCGCCTGCGCGCCGACCGTGAGCGCTCGTGCGAGCTCCTCAGGTCGGCGCGACGACACCAGCCAGTACGGCGTGGGGTCGGCGGGGTCCGCCAGCTCCACGCGCACGCCGCTGCGCACCCACCCCCGCAGGCACACGTGCGCGCGCGCGTCGAGGCGCGGCCCCAGCTCGGTCCGCAGCGCGTCCGCGTCGAGCACCGTGACGTCGCCCAGCAGCGCGACCGGGATGTGCGCACGACCCGCGCGCAGCACGCCGTCGCGCACCGAGACCGTCGGCGTGAGCAGGACCGCGGCGGTCAGGCCGCCCGCGAGGGCGACGAGCGCCACGGCGACCGCCAGCACGGCGTCGACCGGCACCAGCACCACGCCGAGCATGAGGGTGAACGCCACGAGGAGCGTCCACCCCCACGGGCCGAGCCACAGCCGCTCCGACCAGACCGGTCCCGGGACGGGCGCGGACGACGGACGCGGAGCGGTGCCAGGCATGCCCCCAGCATCCCATCCCCGGGGAGGTAGGGTCGGGCCCCGTGACCGCCGAACCGCCCGTCGAGGTGCTGCTCCTCCGGCTCGACCCGGACCTGCCCGCACCCTCCTACGCGCACCCGGGCGACGCCGGCGCGGACCTCGTGACGCGTGTCGACGTGGTCGTCCCGCCGCAGGGTCGGGTGACGGTCCCGACGGGCGTCGCGATCGCGCTGCCGGACGGCTACGCCGCGTTCGTCCACCCGCGCTCGGGGCTCGCGGCCAGGCACGGTCTCACGATCGTCAACGCGCCCGGCACGGTCGACGCGGGCTACCGCGGCGAGATCGCGGTGACGCTGCTCAACACCGACGTCGAGCACGCACTCGAGCTGCACCGCGGCGACCGGGTCGCGCAGCTCGTCGTCCAGCGCGTCGAGCGCGCACGGTTCGTCGAGGTCGAGCACCTGCCGGGGTCGCACCGCGGCGACGGCGGGTTCGGGTCGAGCGGTGGCTGGAAGGCCGCGCACACGGGCTGACCGGTGCCGGGACGCCGCCGGGACCGACTAGGTCGCGGTCCGGCGCAGGACTACTGTCGAGAGTGACGGCGCGCACGGGTGCGCCGGGAGGAGAGTGTCGTGGGTCTGTTCCGACGCGGCGGCAAGGACACGGCCGCCGACGAGGTCGTCGAGACCGAGTCCGTCCCGCTCGACGAGCCGGGCGACGCGGAGCCGTCGGCACCCGCCCGCACCGCGGGCCCGTGGGACGAGTCGGAGGTCACCGACGACATCCCGCGCGTCGACCTCGGTGCGATCCGGCTGCCCGGGCTGCCCGGCATGGAGCTGCGCATGGAGATCGACAAGGCGACGAACGTGGTGTCCGCCGCGTCCGTGCTCCTCGACGGCTCGTCGCTGCAGGTCCAGGCGTTCGCCGCGCCGCGCTCCGAGGGCATCTGGGACGAGATCCGCGAGGAGATCGCCGAGTCGGTGACCGCCCAGGGCGGGTCGGTCGACGACATCCCGGGGCCGTTCGGCCGCGAGCTGCTCGCACGGCTCCCCGTCAAGACGCCCGAGGGCCGGACCGGCCACCGGCCGGCGCGCTTCATCGGCGCCGACGGGCCGCGCTGGTTCCTGCGCGGCGTCATCACCGGCAAGGGCGCGGTCGAGCCGGGCGCCGCGGAGGCGCTCGAGCAGCTGTTCGCCCGCATCGTCGTCGTGCGCGGCACCGAGGCCCGTCCGCCGCGCGACCTGCTCGCCCTCAAGCTCCCCGGCCCGGCGCAGGCCCCGGCCGAGCCCGCGACCGAGAAGCCCACGTTCGACCCGCTGACTCGCGGACCGGAGATCACGGAGATCCGATGACGCTCAAGGAGCGCATGCGCAAGGTCGTCGCGTCGCAGGCCGAGATCGAGGCCGACGAGGAGCGCGCCGACGCCCTGCGGTCGGTCGGCTGCACGCCGGTCGAGAAGCTCGCCAACCGCACGCGCGCGAGCGTGTCGGGCGTGATCCGTTCGGTCGTGCTGCGGCCGCGCGAGGGCGTGCCCGCGCTCGAGGCCGAGCTGTACGACGGCAGCGGCACGCTCGACCTGGTGTGGCTCGGTCGGCGGGAGATCGCCGGCATCGCGCCCGGTCGCCGCGTGCGCATCGAGGGGCTCGTGTGCCAGGTCGACGGCCGGCGCACGGTGTTCAACCCCAAGTACGAGCTGCGTCCGCGGCCGGGGGAGTGACGTGACGGAGGAACCGCGGCACGCCGCCGACCCGGCCGCCGCGGAGCGGCCCCTCGACGTCGTCGACGACGTCGTCCCGCCCGAGGAGGGCGGCACCGCACGCGGCCTGCGGGCCGTGACGGCCGACGAGTTCTCCGCGCTCGACGCCATGGGCGGCGTCCGCGGGATCGTCGAGTCGGTCGCGCCCGGGTTGCTGTTCGTGGTCGTCTACCTGGTCTCCGGGCAGCGCATGGCGCCCGCGCTGGTCGCGGCGGGCGCGGCCGCGCTCGTCGCCGTCGTCGCCCGGCTCGTGCAGCGCACGCCGGTCACGCAGGCCTTCGCGGGCGTCGTCGGCGTCGGCATCGGCGTGTTCTGGGCCGTGCGCACCGGCCAGGCGGAGGACTACTTCGCGTACGGCCTGTGGACCAACGTCGCGTACCTCGTCGGGACGCTCGTCTCGGTGCTGGTCGGGTGGCCGCTCGTCGGGATCGTCGCCGGGCTGTTCGCGAAGGACGGGCCCGTCGCGGGCGGGTCCTGGTCGGCGGCCGTCGCGTGGCGGCAGGACAGCGACCTCCGGCGGCGCTACACGCTCGCGACGTGGCCGATCATCGTCGTGTTCGCGCTGCGCCTGGGCGTGCAGGTGCCGCTCTACCTCTCGGCCGAGGTCGCGTGGCTGGGCACCGCGAAGCTCGTCATGGGCGTCCCGCTGTTCGCGCTGGCCCTCTGGATCAGCTGGCTGCTGGTCCGCGGGTCAGGAGCAGGTCGAGCGCCTTCTCGTCCGCGTCACGACCCGTGACGAACAGCAGCTCGTCGCGCCCCTCGAGGGTGTCGTCCGGGCTGGGGGCGATCGGGCGCGCGTCGCGCACGATGCACGCGAGGACCGTGTCGGTCGGCCAGTCGATCTGACCCAGGCGGATCCCCGCGAGGGGCGAGTCGTCGGGCAGCGTGATCTCGAGGATGTCCGCGCGCGACTGGTGGAACGTGAAGATCCGCACCAGGTCGCCGACGGTGACGGCCTCCTCGACCATCGCCGTCATGATGCGCGGCGTCGACACGGCGACGTCGACGCCCCACGCCTCGTCGAACATCCACTCGTTCTTCGGGTTGTTGACGCGCGCGACCGTGCGCGGCACGCCGAACTCGGTCTTCGCGAGCAGGGAGATGACGAGGTTCGCCTTGTCGTCGCCCGTCGCGGCCACGACGACGTCGCACTCGTCGGCGCGGACCTCGCGCAGCGTCGGCAGCTCGCACGCGTCGGCGAGCAGCCAGTCGGCGTCGGCGACCTGCGCCACGCGCATCGCGGACGGCTGCCGGTCGATGAGCGTGACCTCGTGGTCGTGCCCGAGGAGCTCGCGCGCGATCGACCGGCCGACCGAGCCGGCACCCGCGATGACGACCCTCACTCGGTCACCACCGGGGCGTGCGTGAGGGTCCGCTCGACGAAGGCCGCGTCGTCGGCCCGGTACAGCGCGTGCACGATGTCGTTCTCCTGCAGGACGGTGTCCGGCGCCGGCAGCACGCCGTCGCCGTAGCGGGTGAGGTAGGCGATGCGCACGCCCGCGGCCTCCTCGAGCACGCGCAGGGGGCGCCCGATCCAGCCGTCGTGGACGTCGACCTGCGCCAGCTGGATCTGGCCGGACGGGTCGCGGTACTCGTCGGTCGCGCCCATCGGCAGCAGCCGCCGCAGCACCTGGTGCGCGGTCCAGCGGACGGTCGCGACGGTCGGGATGCCGAGCCGCTGGTAGATCTCGGCGCGGTGCGGGTCGTAGATGCGGGCGACGACGTTGTCGATCCCGAACGTCTCGCGCACGACGCGCGCCGCGAGGATGTTCGAGTTGTCGCCGTCCGACACCGCGGCGAAGCCGAACGCGTCCTCGATGCCCGCCTGCGTGAGCGTGTCGCGGTCGAAGCCCATGCCGGTGACCTTGTTGCCGCCGAAGTCCGCGTCGAGACGACGGAACGCGTCGGGGTTCTGGTCGACGACCGCCACCGAGTGGCCGTTGTCCTCGAGCGACTGCGCGAGCGACGCGCCGACACGGCCGCAGCCCATGATCACGAAGTGCACAGGGCGTCACGCTATACCCGCGACGCCGTCCCGGTGAGCCGACGACCTGCGGGACCACCGGATGGTGCTGCGGGGTCACGGCGGGCCTAGCATCAGACATCGTGTCGGATCTCGCGGATGCCGCCAAGCGACTCGTCCTCGGACGCCCCGTCCGGAGCGACCGCCTCGGCCACACGCTCCTGCCGAAGCGGATCGCCCTGCCGGTGTTCGCGTCGGACGCGCTGTCCTCGGTGGCGTACGCGCCCGACGAGATCCTGCTGACGCTGTCGCTGGCCGGGCTGTCGGCGCTCGTCATCTCCCCGTGGGTCGGTCTCGCGGTCGTGGTCGTGATGATCACGGTGGTCGCGTCGTACCGGCAGAACGTGCACGCCTACCCGTCGGGCGGTGGCGACTACGAGGTCGCGAACACCAACCTGGGCCCGAACGCGGGCGTGACGGTCGCGAGCGCGCTGCTGGTCGACTACGTGCTCACGGTCGCGGTGTCGATCTCGTCCGGCGCGCAGTACGCCGCGACGGCGTTCCCGCCCCTGCGCGGGCACGAGGCCGCGTTCGCGATCGGGCTGGTCGTGCTGCTCACCATCGCGAACCTGCGCGGCGTCAAGGAGTCCGGGAGCGCGTTCGCGATCCCCGTGTACCTCTTCATGTTCGCGATCGGGTCGCTCGCGCTGTTCGGCGCGATCCGGTACTTCACCGGCTCGCTGCCGCTCGCGGAGAGCGCGGGCTTCGACGTCGCACCCGAGGCCGGGTTCGACCAGGGGCTCGCGGGTCTCGCCGGCTTCTTCCTCATCCTGCGCGCGTTCGCGTCCGGGTGTGCCGCGCTGACCGGCGTCGAGGCGATCAGCAACGGCGTCCCGGCGTTCAAGAAGCCGAAGTCGAAGAACGCGGCGACGACGCTCGCGCTGCTCGGCGGGCTCTCGATCGTCATGATCATGTCGATCCTGCTGCTCGCGCAGGCGACGCAGGTGCGGTTCGCCGAGGACCCGTCCGTGCAGCTGCTCGAGGACGGCGTGCCCGTCGGCGACGACTACGTGCAGCACCCCGTCATCAGCCAGCTCGCCGACTCGGTCTTCCAGGGCATCCCGGTGATGTTCGTGCTGGTGTCGGTGGTGACGGGCCTCATCCTGGTGCTCGCCGCGAACACCGCCTTCAACGGCTTCCCCGTGCTCGGGTCGATCCTGGCGCGTGACGGATACCTGCCGCGCCAGCTGCACACGCGCGGCGACCGGCTGGCCTTCTCCAACGGCATCGTCACGCTCGCGGCCGCGGCGATCGCGCTGATCTGGGCGTTCGACGCCGAGGTCACGCGCCTCATCCAGCTCTACATCGTCGGCGTCTTCGTGTCCTTCACGATCAGCCAGACCGGCATGGTGCGGCACTGGACGCGAGCGCTGCGCACCGAGCCGAACCCGTCGGTGCGCAGCCAGATGAAGCGCTCGCGGGTCATCAACACGATCGGCCTCGCGATGACGGGGACGGTGCTCGTGATCGTGCTCGTCACGAAGTTCACCCACGGTGCGTGGATCGCGATCCTCGCGATGGTCGCGGTGTACGTGCTCATGAAGGGCATCAACAAGCACTACCAGCACGTGCGCGCCGAGCTCGCGCTCGGCGAGGACGCCGACGCGCACCGGGCGCTGCCGAGCCGCGTGCACGCGATCGTGCTCGTGTCGCACCTGCACCGGCCGACCATGCGCGCGCTCGCCTACGCCCGGGCGTCGCGGCCGCAGCTGCTCGAGGCCGTCACGGTGGGCGTCGACCCGGAGGACGTCGACGCGCTGCGCGCGCAGTGGGAGTCGATGAACCTGCCCGTCCCGCTGCGCGTGCTGGACTCGCCGTTCCGCGAGATCACGCGGCCCGTGCTCACGTACGTGCGGTCGATCCGCCGCGAGAGCCCGCGCGACCTCGTCGTCGTGTACATCCCCGAGTACGTCGTCGGGCACTGGTGGGAGCAGCTGCTGCACAACCAGAGCGCGCTGCGCCTCAAGGGGCGCCTGCTGTTCACCCCGGGCGTGGTGGTGGCGTCGGTGCCGTGGCAGCTCGCCTCGACGGAGGGGCAGACAGGTCTCGAGGACCCGGTGCGGGGTACGGTGCCGCGTGGTTACTGAGACGACGGAGGCCGTGGGCGCGGTCGTGGAGCTCGAGGTCGGGCCGGTCGCGCACGGCGGGCACTGCGTCGCGCGGCACCAGGGGCGCGTCGTGTTCGTACGGCACACGCTGCCCGGCGAGCGCGTGCGTGCGCGGCTGACGGACGCGGGGGAGACCGCGAAGTTCTGGCGTGCCGACGCGGTCGAGGTGCTCGACGCGTCGGCCGACCGGGTCGCGTCCGCGTGGCCGCAGGCCGGTGCGGGCGGCGTGGGCGGTGGCGAGCTGGCGCACGTCGCGCTGCCCGCGCAGCGTGCGTGGAAGCAGGCGGTGCTCGAGGAGCAGCTGCGACGGCTCGCACGCGACGAGCGGTCCGTCCCGGTGCACGCGGCACCCGGGGACGACGAGCGCGGCGGGCTGCACTGGCGCACGCGCATCGACCTCGTCGCCGACGCCGAGGGCCGCGCCGGCATGCGCGGGCACCGGTCGCACGAGGTGCACGCGCTGACCGCGATGCCGCTCGCGACCGAGCGGATCGAGGCGCTCGGGCTGTTCGACCGGCGGTGGACGGCCGGTGCACGGATCGAGGCGGTCGCTCCGGCCGGCGGCGACACGCCCGTGGTCCTGCTCGACGGGGCGCCGTTCGACCTGTCCCGCGGTCGCGTCGACCCGCGCCCGAACGCCCGTGCGGCGGTGCGCGAGGAGGTGCGTCGCGGCGACGTCGGGTACGCGTACCGCGTCGCGGCCGCCGGCTTCTGGCAGGTGCACCGTCAGGCTCCGGGCGTCCTGGTCGACGCCGTGCTGACCGGCCTGGGCGACGTGACCGGGGCGACCGTGCTGGACCTGTACGCGGGCGCGGGCCTGTTCACGCTCCCGCTCGCGGACGCGGTCGCGGACGGTGAGGTGGTGTCCGTCGAGGGCGACGCGCGCGCGGTGCGCGACGCGCGACGCAACGTGCACGACCGCCCGAACGTCGAGCTGCACGCGGGCGACGTCGCGCGTGTCCTCGTGGGCACGCAGGACGCCGACTCGGACGTGGTGCACGCCGACGCGGTCGTGCTCGACCCGCCGCGCACGGGCGCGGGTCGACGGGTCGTCGACGCGATCACCGCGCTGCGTCCCGAGCGCGTCGTCTACGTGGCGTGCGACCCGGCCGCGCTCGCGCGCGACGTCGCGCTGTTCGGGGGCGCGGGGTACGGGCTCGTCGACCTCCAGGGCTACGACCTGTTCCCGATGACGCACCACGTCGAGGCCGTCGCCGTCCTGTCCCGCTGACGCCGCTCGTCACCGCGACGGCCGCGCTGACCAGCGCTAGCGTGGGCGGGAGCCGGACCGCGGCGGCCCGGCGGAGGGAGGCACCCCGTGACCGAGAAGGACGCGGCGCACCGCCTGGCGGAAGCGAGCCGGCTGGCGACGCAGGAGCTCCACAAGCAGGGCACGCCCGACTACGACCCGCGCGCGCACGAGCGGGCCGTGGAGGCGGAGCGCAAGGCGCTCGACGCCCTCGAGGCCGAGAAGAAGGCGTCCGGGACGACCTGACCGGCCGCGCGCGGCCCGTCGGCCCCCGTCGTGGTCCGGCTCGTCGCCGGGCGGGCGACGGGGGCCGCGCCGTGCCGGTCCTCCGCGACGCGCCCGGAGCGTGGACGGAGGTGCGCCGAGCCGTTCCGAGCATGTATCTTGACGTCGAGATAATTCGCGACCCGAGCCGCCGTAGGCTGGGAGGTCGCACCGTCCTGCCGCCTGGGTGACCCCCATCCCCGGGCAGACTCGCCCAGCGAAGGAGCACCACGTGAGCAGCGTCGACAGCTTCGGATCGAAGGGAACCCTCGAGGTCGGTGACGCCTCGTACGAGGTCTACCGCCTCGCGGCGGTCCCCGGTCTGGAGCGCCTGCCGTTCAGCCTCAAGATCCTCGCGGAGAACCTGCTCCGCACCGAGGACGGCGCGAACATCACCGCCGACCACGTGCGCGCGCTCGCCGGGTGGGACCCGAACGCCCAGCCCGACACCGAGATCCAGTTCACGCCCGCCCGCGTGATCATGCAGGACTTCACCGGCGTGCCCTGTGTCGTCGACCTCGCCACGATGCGCGAGGCCGTCGCGGAGCTCGGCGGCGACCCGTCCCGCATCAACCCGCTCGCGCCCGCCGAGATGGTCATCGACCACTCCGTGCAGATCGACGTCGCGGGACGCCCCGACGCGTTCGAGCGGAACGTCGAGCTCGAGTACCAGCGCAACCGTGAGCGCTACCAGTTCCTGCGCTGGGGCCAGACGGCGTTCGACGACTTCAAGGTCGTCCCGCCGGGCACCGGCATCGTGCACCAGGTCAACATCGAGTACCTCGCGCGCGGCGTCATGGTCCGTGACGGTCGTGCCTACCCCGACACGTGCGTCGGCACCGACTCGCACACGACGATGGTCAACGGCCTCGGCGTCCTGGGCTGGGGCGTCGGCGGCATCGAGGCCGAGGCGGCCATGCTCGGCCAGCCGGTGTCGATGCTCATCCCGCGCGTCGTCGGGTTCAAGCTCACGGGCCAGATCCCGTCGGGCGTGACCGCGACCGACGTCGTGCTCACCATCACGCAGCAGCTGCGCCAGCACGGTGTCGTCGGCAAGTTCGTCGAGTTCTACGGCGACGGCGTCGCCGCGGTGCCGCTCGCGAACCGCGCCACGATCGGCAACATGAGCCCCGAGTTCGGCTCGACGGTGGCGATCTTCCCGATCGACGGCGTGACCATCGAGTACCTGCGCCTCACCGGCCGCTCGCAGGAGCAGCTGGCGCTCGTCGAGGCGTACGCCAAGGAGCAGGGCCTCTGGCACGACCCGTCGGCCGAGGGCTACACGGAGCCGGTCTTCTCCGAGTACCTCGAGCTCGACCTGTCGACGGTCGTCCCGTCGATCGCCGGCCCGAAGCGCCCGCAGGACCGCATCGAGCTGTCCGAGGCCAAGGAGTCGTTCGCGGCGTCGATCCTCGACTACGTCGACCCGCACGAGGCCGCCGCGTTCACCGGTCTCGACGAGTCCGTCGAGGAGACCTTCCCGGCGTCCGACCCGATCGCGGCCAGCGCGCACACCGACTCGTCCGACGCACCCGCGGGCGCGCTGCACGGCGACTCGGCCCACCGCCCGCACAAGCGCGTCCCCGTGACGCTCGCGGACGGCACCCGGACCGAGCTGGACCACGGGCACGTCGTCATCGCGTCGATCACGTCGTGCACCAACACGTCGAACCCGTCGGTCATGCTGGCGGCGGCGCTGCTCGCGCGGAACGCGGTCGAGAAGGGCCTGACGGCCAAGCCGTGGGTCAAGACGTCGATGGCGCCCGGCTCGCAGGTCGTCACGAACTACTACGAGAAGGCCGGCCTGTGGCCGTCGCTCGAGAAGCTCGGCTTCCACCTGGTCGGCTACGGCTGCGCCACGTGCATCGGCAACTCGGGCCCGCTGCCCGACGAGGTGTCGGCGACCGTCAACGAGCACGACCTGTCGGTCGTCTCGGTGCTGTCGGGCAACCGCAACTTCGAGGGGCGCATCAACCCCGACGTGAAGATGAACTACCTCGCGTCGCCGCCGCTGGTCATCGCGTACGCGCTGGCCGGGACGATGGACTTCGACTTCGAGAACGAGCCGCTCGGCACGACCGAGTCCGGCGAGCCGGTGTTCCTCCGCGACATCTGGCCGTCGCCGCAGGACGTGCAGGCGACGATCGACGCGTCGATCGACCGTCAGATGTTCACCGAGGACTACGCCGACGTGTTCACCGGCGACGAGCGGTGGCGCTCGCTGCCGACGCCCGAGGGCAACACGTTCGAGTGGGACGCCGAGTCGACCTACGTCCGCAAGCCCCCGTACTTCGAGGGCATGGGCGCGACGCCGGAGCCCGTCACCGACATCACCGGCGCGCGCGTGCTCGCGAAGCTCGGCGACTCGGTCACCACCGACCACATCAGCCCCGCGGGCTCGATCAAGGCGGACAGCCCCGCGGGCGTCTACCTGGCCGAGCACGGCGTCGAGCGTCGCGACTTCAACTCCTACGGCTCGCGCCGCGGGAACCACGAGGTCATGATCCGCGGCACGTTCGCGAACATCCGCCTGCGCAACCAGCTCGTCCCCGGCACCGAGGGCGGGTTCACCAAGAACCTGCTCACGGGCGAGGACACGACGATCTACGACGCGTCGGTCGCCTACCAGGAGGCGGGCGTCCCGCTCGTCGTCCTCGGCGGCAAGGAGTACGGCTCGGGCTCGTCGCGCGACTGGGCGGCCAAGGGCACGCGTCTGCTGGGCGTCCGCGCGGTCATCACCGAGTCGTTCGAGCGCATCCACCGCTCCAACCTGATCGGGATGGGCGTGCTGCCGCTGCAGTTCCCCGAGGGCGAGAACGCCGACTCCCTCGGCCTGGACGGCACCGAGACGTTCGACATCGCGGGCGTCACCGAGCTCAACGAGGGCCGCACGCCCCGCACGGTGCACGTGACCGCCACGAAGGCCGACGGCGGCGTCGTCGAGTTCGACGCGGTCGTCCGCATCGACACCCCCGGCGAGGCGGACTACTACCGCAACGGCGGCATCCTGCAGTACGTGCTGCGGTCGCTGGTCAGCTGACCTCCGCCGGCGCCTCGCGCGCCGCCGGCCGACGGGCCGTCTCCCTCCCGGGGAGGCGGCCCGTCGTCGTCGCGGGTGGCACGACGCTGCGGCGGTGTCCTCACGGCAGCGAGGGGCGGGGGGCGCCGATGCGCACGTCCACGCCCGGCGACCAGCGGGCGTGCGGGGGTCCGGACGGCGCGGGCAGGCCGCGCGCGCGCAGGAGGTTCGTGCGCAGACCCACGACGGTCGCCTGCCGCAGCGGCCACGGCTCGTGCTCGACCGGGACCCGGGTCAGGCGGACGGGCCCGCGCCGGGCGTCGGCGTTCCAGCGGCCGGTCACGGCGACCGTCCAGTCGCCGGGCGTGCGGAGGTCGTCGCCGAGCGCCAGGCGCGCGTTCAGGAGCTCTCCACGTGACGACGTGGCCGTGCACGTCACGCGGTCCCCGCCGCCGCCGGGCCCGCGGGCGAAGTCCGTGGTCGCGTGCACGGAGGGGAGGCCCAGCTGTCAACCCGGTGACCGGCGACGCGCGCGCTCACGGCCGCCTGCCGTGGTGGTCGCGCACGCCGCCCGGCCTACGCCTGCCCGAACCCCGGTGCGGACGTCACCACCCACGAGCGGCGCAGCAGCTCGTCGAGCACCGTCAGGTCGACCTTGTCGAGGTCCTTGAGGTAGAGGCAGCTGACGCTCGTCGTGTGCGGCCCGAGCTCCGCCAGCAGGTCGGCGTGCGCGTCGAAGCCGTCCGGGAGGTAGACGGTCGTCGACGTGCGGCGCGGCGAGAAGCCGGCGGCTGCCGCGTCGCCCTCGCGGCCCGACGCGTACCGGTAGTGGTACCGGCCGTACCCGACGATCGACGGTCCCCACAGGCGCGGCTCCTCGCCGGTCACGCGGCCGTAGAGGTCGAGCAGCCGGTGCGCGTCGCGGCGCCGGACGGGGTGCTCGACGGACTCGACGAACGCCAGGACGTCCGCGTCGGTGGGGAGGGTCTTCGGCTGGTCGGCCATGGGAGCCAGTATCTCCGCGCGACGCGGCGGGGTCACGGGCCGACGGCGACCGCGCCGGCGAGCAGCGCGACGAGCGTGCGCAGATGCGTCCGCGCGTCGTCGTCGCGATCAGGGTTGGCCTCGACGACGACGAGGCCGGCGAAGCCGTCGGTCCGCACCAGCGCCCGCAGCAGGCGCGCGAGGACCGGTTCCGTGAGTCCGCGGCCGTAGGTCGGGACGTCGGCCAGCGGCAGCGCGAAGAAGTCGAGCACGTCGACGTCGAGGTGCACGAGGAAGCCGTCCGAACCGGCGACGCCGGCCGCGACCGCCGCCGCGTCCTCGGTGCCGTCGACGACGACGGACGCCGGGACGCGGGTCGCGGGCACCTGTCCGTGCACGTCCTCCTCCTCGTCCGCGTACCCGACGAACGCGAGCCGATCGGCGGTCACGAGGGGCCGGCGCGGGCCGAGCCCGGCGAGTGCGTCGTGCGTGCCGGGCAGGTCCAGGGCGTGCGCCATGCCCATGGAGTCGGCGATCGGCTCGTCGGTGTGGTCGGTCGGCAGGTGCAGGTCCTGGCCGCCGTCGACGTACACGACCCCGAGGTCCCGGCCTGCGTCGGCGGCCGCCGCGAGGACCGCGAGCGTCACGGTGCACTCGCCACCCAGGACGACGGGCACGTGCCCCGCGGCCAGCACGCCGAGCACCGCGGCGCGCGCCTCCTGCAGCACCGCCGCGACGCGCTCGACGTCGTGCGGGACCGTCCGCACGGGCGCGTCGTGCCGCCACCGCGCGACCGTCGTGTCGCCGTGGTCCACGACGTCGCGCCCGGCGGCCGTCAGCGCCGCGACGAGCCCGGCGGCACGCAGCGCGGCGGGCGCGCGCTCGAGCCCGGGGGCGTGGGCGGCGGCGCTGGACGGCACGCCGAGGAGTCCGAGAGGCGCGGTGCTCATGGCGGCCACCGTACGGACGAGGCCCGACACGGACCGGTCAGTCGACGAGCGCCTCGGCCAGCGCGCGTCGTCCGACCTGCGCGAGGTGCGGGTGGTCGACGGGGTGCTGGAGCAGCACCACCGCGAGGTGCAGCGCCCACGCGTGCGCGCGTCGCCACGTCGCGTCGTCCCAGCCGCAGGCGGCGTCCACGCGCTCGCGGAACGCGCGCCGCCCGTCGGTGTCGAACGTGAGCCACGCCGTCGCCAGGTCCGACGCCGGGTCGCCCGAGGTCACGTCGCCGAAGTCGATGAGCGCGTGCAGCCGGCCGTCGCGCACGAGCAGGTTGGCGGGGTGCGGGTCGCCGTGCAGCCACAACGCGGGACCGTCCCAGGCGGGTGCGGCGGCGAGCTCGGCACGGCGTTCGAGCACCCGGTCGGCCTCCGGGAGCGCGACCCGGTCGAGCCGTTCCCGCAGGGTCGTCGTGTCGGGGGAGAGCGGGACGCCGCGGAACGGGTTGACCGGTGCGTCGGCCGGCGCCGGCCGGTGCAGCGCGACGAACACCTCGGCCAGGTCGCCGGCCCACGCGGTCCGGTCGGTGACCGGCACGCTCCACGCCGGATCGGCGTGGAACCACGGCACGACGCTCCACGCCCAGGGGTACGCGTCGCCCGGCATCCCGACGCGGAGAGGGACCGGCGTCGCCACGGGCAGCCGCGGCGCGAGGACCGGCAGCCACTTCTGCTCGTGCGCGACGAGCGGCGCGGACACCGACCGGACCGGGAACCGGAGCGCCAGGTCGTCCCCGAGCCGCCACAGGACGTTGTCCCACCCGGTCCCGGCGGGCGCGAGCGGCAGGTCGGCGAGGTCGGGGTGCTGGGCGCGCAGCAGCGTCCGGACGAGCGTCTCGTCGACCTCGACCTCGGGCACGGGATGCGTCACGGTGCTCCTCTCGCGCGGTGCGGTGCTCCGCGGGGTGGATCGGTCGGTGAACCACCGCGGGCCGTCGGTCCGCCAGGCTACGGTGCGGTCGACGGGCGCGACGGCGCGACCGTCGGTGGGAGGTCGCGGTGCGGGCGGGAGCGCGGGCGCACGGGATCCGGCGCGCGGTGCGTGCTGGGGGGGGCCGCGGCGACGGTGCTGGTCGTCGCCGCGTGCGGGACCGGCAGCGAGGCCGGCTTCGGGATGCCCACGCAGCAGAGCGTCGGGCAGGTCCCCGGCGAGCGGAGCGACGTCGAGGGCGTCCTGCGTGTCGAGGCGAACGGCTGCTTCACGCTCGAGCCGACGACGGCACGCGCCCGTGGGTCGTGTGGCCCGCGGGGACCACCATGGACGCCGACGCCGCCGTGCTCGGCACGACGCGTGCGACGGACGGCGACCGACTCGCAGGACGCGGTGTCCTCGTCGACGCCTCGGCGTTGCCCGGCTGGGAGAACGCCGACTCGTACGCCCACGCGTTCGGCGCGTTCTGCGACGCGGAGGCGGTCGGCGTCGTGGCGCTCGACGAGGTGGACCGGCGCTGACGGCGGCGCGGTCGTCCGGCCGGGACGTGCGGTGCGTGCGGGCGGCGTTGGTCAGCGCGGCGGCCGGACCTCGCGGCGCACGTCCCACGGCACCGCCCAGCCGAGCGCGTCGAACATGCGGCTCAGCACGATGCCGGTGAAGCCCCACACGACCAGGTCGTCGACGACGAACGCGGGCGTCCGCACGCGCGCCCCGAAGCGTTCGTGCACGACGCTCGCGCGGTTCGCCGGGTCGAGCAGGTCGGCGACGGGGAGGCGGAAGACGTCGACGGTCTCGGCGTGGTCGACCGCCGCCACCTGCGACGGGTGCGTCCACCAGGCGGGGACGGGCGTCACGAGGTGGTTGCTCACCGGCACGGCGAGGGGCGGCAGCGTGCCCAGCACCTCGACACCGGACGGGTCGAGGCCGGTCTCCTCGACGGCCTCGCGGACCGCGGCCGCCGCGGGGGAGCGGTCGGTCGGCTCGGTGCGCCCGCCCGGGAACGCGACCTGACCCGCGTGGTGGCCGAGGGTCGCCGCACGACGCTGGAGCAGCACGTCGAGGTCACGCGCGACGGCGGCCTCGCCCGTGCCCGCGTCGATCGCGTCGAGCACGCCGAACAGCACGAGCACCGCCGCGGGTCGGGCGGCCGACACGTCGGGCAGCACCCGCGTGGGGTCGACCCGCCAGTCCAGCCCGCGGGCGCACAGCTCGAGGAGCTCGGCCCGGGCACCCGCGGGCGTCGTCGGATCGGCCGTCATCCGCGCGCCCGGACGAGCTCCCCGAACGCGGCGAACGCCTTCTCGGCGGCGGGAACGAGGGCCGGCAGGTGCTGCCCGCCGCCCGCGCGGATCGCGTCGACGTCCTCGGGCTCCAGGTCGGCCGTCATGTCGGGCGTCCCCAGCCACAGGTCGAGCATCGACACGGTGACCTCGGGGTGGAACTGCAGCCCGAGCGCGCTGCCCGCGCGGAACGCCTGCACGGGCGTGGCCGGTGTCGACGCGAGCAGCGTCGCGCCCGCCGGGAGGTCGACCGCGTCGGAGTGCCAGTGCAGCACGGTCGGCCGGTCACCGAGCGCGCCCAGCACGAGGTCCTCGGCGACGACGTCGACGGCGGCGAACCCGACCTCCGTGCCGTGCCGCAGGTGCAGCCGTGACCCGAGCGCGAGCGCCAGGATCTGCATGCCGAGGCACACGCCGAGCACGGGTACCTCCGCGTCGACCGCGTCGGCGAGCAGGCGCCGTTCGGCCGCGAGTCCCGGGAATCGCTCGTCGTCGGCGTCCATCGGCCCGCCCATGACGACCACGCCGCCGAGCGAGTCGAGCGCGGGCAGCCGCGGCTCCGCGTCGTGCAGCACCGTGCGGATCTGCAGCGGCCCGTCGATGCCGGCCGCGATCAGTCCCGGTCCCTCGTGCGGGACGTGCGTGAGGACGAGGACGGGGCGCACGCCGGTCACCAGCCGTCGGGCAGCGGGCGGCCCTCCTCGTAGCCCGCCGCGGACTGGATGCCGACCGTCGCGTGGTCGAAGAGCTCCTCGAGCGAGGTCGCGCCGACGTACGTCGCGGCCGAGCGGACGCCCGCGGTGACGTGGTCGAGCAGGTCCTCCACACCGGGACGGCGCGGGTCGAGGTACATGCGCGAGGACGAGATGCCCTCCTCGTAGAGCGCCTTGCGGGCCCGCTCGAACGCCGAGCCGCCCCGCGTGCGTGCGGCGACGGCACGCGCCGACGCCATGCCGAAGCTCTCCTTGTACAGGCGGCCCTCGCCGTCCTCGTGCAGGTCGCCGGGCGACTCGTGCGTCCCGGCGAACCAGGAGCCGATCATGACCTGCGACGCACCGGCGGCCAGCGCGAGCGCGACGTCGCGCGGGTGCCGCACGCCGCCGTCCGCCCACACGTGCCGGCCGAGCCGGCGGGCCTCGGCGGCGCACTCGAGCACCGCCGAGAACTGCGGGCGGCCGACCGCGGTCATCATGCGCGTCGTGCACATGGCGCCCGGGCCGACGCCGACCTTGACGATGTCCGCGCCGGCCTCGATCAGGTCGCGCGTGCCCTGCGCCGTCACGACGTTGCCCGCGACGACCGGGACCTGCGGGTCGAGCGAGCGGACCGCGCCGAGCGCCTCGAGCATCTTGCGCTGGTGGCCGTGGGCCGTGTCGACGACGAGCACGTCGACGCCCGCCTCGAGCAGCTCGGCCGTCTTGGCCTTGACGTCGCCGTTGATGCCGACCGCGGCCGCGACGCGCAGGCGGCCCTGGTCGTCGACGGCCGGCGTGTAGATCGACGAGCGCAGCGCCCCGACCTGCGTGAGCACGCCGACGAGGACGCCGTCGCGGACGACGGGGGAGAAGCGGCGGCGCGAGCCGTGCAGCTGCTCGAACGCGGCCTCGAGGCCGCGCGTGCCACCCTGCTCGACGACCGACAGGTCGACGGTCGTCGGGTGCGGGGACATGACGTCCTCGACCTGCGTGAACCGGTCGACGCCCTGGCAGTCGGCCTCGGTGAGGACGCCGACCGGGCGGCCGTCCTGCACGACGACCGCGGCGCCGTGGGACCGCTTGCCGATGAGCGTGAGGGCGGTGTGCACGGTGTCGTGCGGCGCGACGACGACCGCGCTCTCGACGACCGTGTGCCGCGCCTTGACGGACGACACGACGTCCGCGACCACGTCGGTCGGGATGTCCTGCGGGATGACCGCGATGCCGCCGCGGCGGGCGACCGTCTCGGCCATGCGGCGGCCGGCGACGGCCGTCATGTTGGCGACGACGACGGGGATGGTGGTGCCGGTGCCGTCGACGGGTGCGAGGTCGACGTCGAAGCGGGAGGTGACCTCGGAACGCGACGGGACGAGGAAGACGTCGCCGTAGGTGAGGTCGGAGGCCGGAGTCTGGCCGGGCAGGAAGCGCATGGGAGTTCCCCTTTCCGATCGATGGTACCGGGTGGGGTGCACGCGTCCCGGGGGCGACCGGGTCCAGCGCCCGGACCTGCGGCGTCGGCGCGCGGGTTCTTCACCGAGCCTCCACCGTACCGACCGCGCCCCTGACCTGCCCGGACGGCGAGCAGGTGCTTCCGGGACCTAGAGTGTGCAGGCGAAGCCTTCGGCGTCCGCAGCGTGCGGCATCGTCGCCGCACCGGGAGGAGAGGCTGCCTCATGGCACTGCTGGAGTCGATCACGTCACCTGCTGACGTGCGCCGCCTGACCCGCACGCAGGTCGCGCGGCTCGCGGAGGAGATCCGCACGTTCCTCGTCGAGTCGGTGTCCCGCACGGGCGGTCACCTGGGCCCGAACCTCGGGGTCGTCGAGCTGACGATCGCCCTGCACCGCGTCTTCGACTCGCCGCGCGACACCATGGTGTTCGACACGGGGCACCAGGCGTACGTGCACAAGCTGCTGACGGGCCGCACGGACTTCTCGCAGCTCCGCCGCCGCGGCGGGCTCTCGGGCTACCCCAGCCGCACGGAGTCCGAGCACGACGTCGTCGAGAACTCGCACGCGTCGACCGCGCTGTCGTGGGCGGACGGCATCGCGAAGGCCAACCAGCTCCAGGGCCGCGGCGAGCGGCACGTCGTCGCTGTCATCGGCGACGGCGCGCTCACGGGCGGCATGGCGTGGGAGGCCCTCAACAACATCGCGGCCGGGCAGGACCGGCGTCTCGTGGTCGTCGTCAACGACAACGGGCGGTCGTACGACCCGACGATCGGAGGCCTTGCGCGCCACCTCGACACGCTGCGCACGACGCAGGGCTACGAGAACGTCCTGTCGTGGGGCAAGCAGACGCTGCGCCGGTCGGGCCCGCCGGGGCGGTTCGCGTACGACGCGCTGCACGGCCTCAAGAAGGGCATCAAGGACGTCGTCGCCCCGCAGGGGATGTTCGAGGACCTCGGGCTCAAGTACGTCGGGCCCGTCGACGGGCACGACGAGCAGGCCGTCGAGCACGCGCTGCGCCGCGCCAAGGCGTTCGGCGGGCCGGTGATCGTGCACGTCATCACCGAGAAGGGCCGCGGGTACACGCCCGCCGAGCAGGACGTGGCGGACCGCTTCCACGCGGTCGGCCAGATCCACCCCGAGACGGGTCTGCCGCTCGCGCCGTCGCGGTTCGGCTGGACCAGCGTGTTCGCCGACGAGATCGTGCGCATCGGCCGCCGTCGCAAGGACGTCGTCGCGATCACGGCCGCGATGCTCCAGCCGGTGGGCCTCGCGCCGTTCGCCGCCGAGTTCCCCGACCGCGTGTTCGACGTCGGCATCGCCGAGCAGCACGCCGCCACCTCGGCCGCGGGCATGGCGTTCGGCGGGCTGCACCCCGTCGTCGCGGTCTACGCGACGTTCCTCAACCGCGCGTTCGACCAGGTCCTCATGGACGTCGCGCTGCACAGGGCCGGCGTCACGTTCGTGCTCGACCGGGCGGGGCTGACCGGCGACGACGGTGCGAGCCACAACGGGATGTGGGACATGGCGATGCTCGGCATCGTGCCCGGGCTGCGGCTCGCGGCACCCCGCGACGAGCCGACGCTGCGCGACGCGCTGCGTACCTCGGTCGACGTCGACGACGCACCGACGGTGGTCCGCTACCCGAAGGGTGCGATGGGCGACCCGCTGCCGGCGGTCGACGAGGTCGACGGCATCGACGTGCTCGCGCGGCACGACGGCGCCGACGCGGACGCGCCGTCCGTGCTCGTCGTCGGCGTCGGCGCGATGGCGGTGACGGCCGTCGCGACCGGTGAGGTGCTGGCCGCGCACGGTCTGCGCGTCACGGTCGTCGACCCGCGCTGGGTGCTCCCGGTCCCCATCGCGCTCACCAAGCTCGCGGGCGCGCACGACCACGTCGTGACGATCGAGGACGGGGTCGTGGACGGCGGCATCGGCGCGCTGCTCGGGCAGCGGTGCACCGACGTCGGGGTCCGCACGCCCGTCCAGGCGGTCGGCGTCCCGCGCCGGTTCCTCGACCACGCGTCGCGCGACCAGCTCGTCGGGGAGCTCCGGCTGGGGCCCAACGACGTGGCCCGGGACGTGCTCACCGCCCTCGGCCGACTGCCCGGGACGGCGCAGTAGCGCACGTCACAACGGCCCTCCCGAGGGCCGGGGCGAAGGTCCCAAGACATCCCATCACTTGCTCCGTAGGTTCGAGGTATCGACCCGCACGGAGGAGCGAAGATGTCCACCACCGCAGTCCCCGCCACCGCCCACGACGAGGCCACCACCCCGGCCGCGTGGACCGGATTCGTCGTCGGCCCGTGGGCCGACCACGTCGACGTGCGGGACTTCATCCAGCGCAACTACACGCCCTACGAGGGTGACAGCGCGTTCCTCGCGGGTCCGACCGCCCGCACGACCCGCATCTGGGACCGCCTCAGCGCGATGTTCCCGGCGGAGCGCGAGAAGGGCGTCTACGACGTCGACGCGAAGACCCCGTCGACGATCACGTCGCACGCCCCCGGCTACATCGCCCAGGACGACGAGATCATCGTCGGACTCCAGACGGACGCCCCGCTCAAGCGCGCGATCATGCCCAACGGCGGCTACCGGATGGTCGAGAAGTCGCTCGAGACCTACGGGTACGAGCCCGACCCGGTCGTCTCCGAGATCTTCAGCAAGTACCGCAAGACGCACAACGACGGCGTCTTCGACGTGTACCCGCCGGCCGTGCGCGCCGCGCGCTCCTCCCACATCATCACCGGCCTGCCGGACGCCTACGGCCGCGGCCGTATCATCGGCGACTACCGCCGCGTCGCCCTGTACGGCGTCGACGCGCTGATCGCCGCGAAGAAGCTCGAGCGTGCCGAGCTCGACATGGAGCGCTCGGTCGAGGACGTCATCCGCGACCGCGAGGAGAACGCCGAGCAGATCCGCGCGCTCGGCGAGCTCAAGCAGATGGCCGCGTCCTACGGCTACGACATCTCCGGGCCCGCGACGACCGGCCGCGAGGCCGTGCAGTGGCTGTACTTCGGCTACCTGGCCGCCGTGAAGGAGCAGAACGGCGCCGCGATGTCGCTCGGCCGCACGTCGACGTTCCTCGACATCTACCTCGAGCGCGACCTCGCCGCGGGGACGATCACCGAGGAGCAGGCGCAGGAGATCATCGACGACTTCGTCATCAAGCTGCGGATCGTGCGCTTCCTGCGCACCCCGGAGTACGACGCGCTGTTCTCGGGCGACCCGACGTGGGTGACCGAGTCGATCGGCGGCATGGGCGAGGACGGGCGGACGCTCGTCACGAAGACGTCGTTCCGCTACCTGCAGACGCTCTACAACCTGGGCCCGGCGCCCGAGCCGAACATGACGGTGTTCTGGAGCGACCAGCTCCCGGCCGGGTTCAAGGCCTACTGCGCGCAGGTGTCGATCGACACGAGCGCCGTGCAGTACGAGTCCGACGACCTCATCCGCGGCGACTGGGGCGACGACGCGGCCATCGCGTGCTGCGTGTCCCCGATGCGCGTCGGCAAGCAGATGCAGTTCTTCGGCGCGCGCGTGAACCTCGCGAAGGCGCTGCTGTACGCGATCAACGGCGGCCGCGACGAGGTCACCGGCAAGCAGGTCGCTCCGGTCAGCGCACCCGTCGAGGGCGACGTCCTCGACTACGACGACGTCATGGCGAAGTTCGACACGACGATGGACTGGCTGGCCCAGACGTACGTCGACGCGCTCAACTGCGTGCACTACATGCACGACAAGTACGCGTACGAGCGCATCGAGATGGCGCTGCACGACCGCGAGATCCTGCGGACGCTGGCCTGCGGCATCGCCGGCCTCTCGGTCGTCGCGGACTCGCTGTCGGCGATCAAGTACGCCAAGGTGACCGCGCTGCGCACGACCGACGGCCTCGTCACCGAGTACGCGATCGACGGCGACTTCCCGACCTACGGCAACGACGACGACCGCGCCGACGACATCGCCGTGTGGATCGTCAACACGTTCATGGAGAAGATCCGCCAGTACCCGACGTACCGGAAGGCGCTGCACACGCAGTCGGTCCTGACGATCACGTCGAACGTCGTCTACGGCAAGGCCACCGGCTCGACCCCCGACGGCCGTCGCGCCGGGGAGCCGTTCGCCCCCGGTGCCAACCCGATGAACGGCCGCGACTCGCACGGCATGCTCGCCTCGGCGCTGTCCGTCGCGAAGCTGCCGTACTCGCAGTCGCAGGACGGCATCTCGCTCACGTCGTCGGTCGTGCCCTCGGGCCTCGGCCGCACGCGGGAGGAGCAGGTGACGAACCTGGTCGGTCTGCTCGACGCGTACACGCTGTCGAACGGCTACCACATGAACGTCAACGTCCTGAACCGCGAGACGCTGCTCGACGCGATGGAGCACCCGGAGAACTACCCGCAGCTCACCATCCGCGTCTCGGGCTACGCCGTGAACTTCGTGCGGCTCACCCGCGAGCAGCAGCTCGACGTCCTGTCCCGGACGTTCCACGGCGCGGTCTGACCGACGCTGCACCGCACGCACCCGTAGCAGTCCCGGCACCGACAGGAGCACGACGATGACGACCCAGACCGACCAGCGGAGCACCGGCGCCCCCGTGGTGGCGCTCGGCACGCCGCTGGTCGGCGGGTCGCACGAGCGGGCCCACGGTGCCGGGACCGCCGGTCTCACCGAGGTCGAGGCCGAGCGGTCCGCCCGGCTCGCCGCGGTGCGGGCCGGCGACCTCGGGTCCGTGCACTCCTGGGAGCTCGTCACCGCGGTCGACGGCCCCGGGACGCGGCTCACGGTGTTCCTGGCCGGGTGCCCGCTGCGGTGCCTCTACTGCCACAACCCCGACACCATGGAGATGCGGCGCGGCACGGACGTCGCGGCCGACGACCTGCTGCGACGCGTGCAGCGCTACCGCGGCGTCATGAAGGCGACCGGCGGCGGCCTGACGATCTCCGGCGGCGAGCCGCTCATGCAGCCCGCGTACGTGCGACGGCTGCTGCGCGGCGCCAAGGCGATGGACGTGCACACCGCGATCGACACGTCGGGCTTCCTCGGCACGCAGCTCTCCGACGAGATGCTCGACGACGTCGACCTCGTGCTGCTCGACGTGAAGTCGGGCATCCCGGAGACCTACAAGAAGGTGACCGGTCAGGACCTCGCGCCGACCCTCGCGTTCGGGCGGCGGCTCGCCGAGCGCGGCACGCGCACCTGGATCCGCTTCGTCCTCGTCCCCGGCCTCACCGACGCGGTCGAGAACGTCGAGGCCGTCGCCGACTACGTCGCGTCGCTGGGGGAGTGCGTCGAGCGCGTCGAGGTGCTGCCCTTCCACCAGATGGGCCGCGACAAGTGGGACGAGCTCGGCATGCGCTACGAGCTCGGCGACACCGAGCCCCCGTCGCCCGAGCTCGTCGAGCGCGTCCGCGGCCAGTTCCGCGCGCGAGGCCTCACGACGTTCTGACCGGGGCGTCCCGCGCATGGCTCTGGCAGGCTGGCAGGACCACTCCCGAGCCGTGAGGAGCCCCCCGTGCGCAGCGCGATGTTCGGCAGCAGCCTCGAAGCCACCACCACCGACCGGTTCGCGCTGCAGAACGACAAGATGCTGCGCGTGCACCTCGACGGGGAGGTGCTCGCCCGGCAGGGTTCGATGGTCGCCTACCAGGGCGAGATGACCTTCGCCCACCAGGGCTCGGGCGGGGTGCAGAAGTTCCTCAAGAAGGCGTTCACCGGCGAGGGCGTCCCGCTCATGAAGGTCACCGGTCGCGGCGACCTGTTCCTCGCCGACGACGCGTCCGAGGTGCACGTCGTCACGCTCGAGGGCGACTCGATCACCGTGAGCGGGCGCAACGTGCTCGCGTTCGACACGTCGCTGCAGTGGGACATCCGCCGCGTCGAGGGCGCGTCGATGATGGCGGGCGGCCTGTTCAACACGGTCTTCACCGGCGTCGGCCAGCTCGCCATCACCTCGTTCGGCCCGCCCGTCATCCTGAACGTCGACCAGCCGACCTACGCCGACGCGCAGTCCGCGATCGCGTGGTCGTCGACGCTGCAGACCGCCGCCAAGTCGTCGATGTCGGCGGGTGCGCTCGTCGGGCGCGGGTCCGGCGAGGCGCTGCAGATCGCGTTCTCCGGTCAGGGGTTCGTCATCGTGCAGGCGTCGGAGGGCCCGCGGGTCGTCCAGCAGAACGGCTGAGCCCCGGCGGTTCAGGGGTGAGCGGGCTCGTCGTCCGGCAGCGGGGCGCCCGCCAGGCGCGCGAGCAGGCGAAGGAGCTGGGCGCGATCGTCCGGGTCGAGCGGGGCGAGGACGTCGTCCTGGGCTGCGAGGACGACGTTGTGGAGCTCGGCCAGGCGTCGGCGGCCGGCCGGTGTGAGCGCGACGGAGTTCCGCCGCCGGTCGTCCGGATCGGGCCGCCGGTCGACGACGCCCGCGGCGAGCAGGTCGGCCACGGCGCCGGCGACGTCGCTGCGGTCCAGCCCGACGAGCCGCCCCAGGTCGGCCTGGCTGAGCGCTCCGCGCTCGTCGAGCGCCGCGAGCATCGCGTAGTGGCTGCGGTGCGACCCGGCGGCGCGCATGCGCTCCGCGACGACCCCGCTCGCGCGTCGGGCGGCCTGGTTGAGCAGCCACGTCGGCAGAGCCCGCAGCCGGGCGGGCGCGGTCGAGACGTCCATGCGTCGCACTCTAGACCGTTGGCAGGACCATCAATTACCGTTGGTCGCACCAACATTGGTTCCACCAACGATCAGGAGGGCCTCATGGACGCCGCGCACCGGCTCGACCACCTCGACCACCTCGACCTCGTCGCGCGCCTCGGCGCGGGCCTCGACGAGGGGCGCTTCGACGGGCTGCGCACGCTGCTGACCGCCGACGCGACCGTGACCACGCCCGGCGGGCACGCGGAGGGGGAGGACGCCGTCGTCGCCCAGGCGGCACGCAACCACGCTGCCGGGACCCGGTACCAGCACCGGTTCACCGACGTCGTCACCGACGTGCTGCCCGACGGCGCGACTGCGCACGTGCGCGCCAACCTCACCCTGCGCGTCGTCCCGTCCGGGGCGGACGCGCCGGTCACCGAGGCCGGCAGCGTCTACCGCCTGACGACCCGGCGCACCGCCGACGGCTGGCGGATCCGCGACCTCGTCGTCGAGCCGGTGTGGCGCACAGGTGAGGTGCCCGTGCCGGTCGCCGTCCGGTAGCGCCCGCGGGCGAAGGTGCTCCGCCCCGGCGCGTCAGAACGCCGCGATGCTGCCCGGCGCGCGCTGCGGCCGGGACAGCGTCCGGACCAGCGCGTCCTGCCCGTGGCGACGCAGCGCGAGGTCCGACAGCAGGCGGACGACGGGCACGAGCGTCGCGGCGTCGAACTCCGGGGTCGGCAGACCGACGCTCGAGGCCAGGTCGTCGCTGTGCACGACGATCTCCATGAACCGCGTGACGAGGAAGTCGTCGGTCGCGAGCGCGGCGCCCGTCCACGGCAGCACGACGACGTCGGGCGCGGCGGCGAGCACGTCGTCGAGGCGGCCGAGGATCTCGCGGGCCTCCGCTGCCACGGCCTCGGGGCCGACCTCCGCCTCCTCCTCGGAGCGGGTGCGCACGCCCACGTTCGCGGGCCCGTCGAGGTCCTGCTGGATCCACGCCGCCTGCGCGTAGTGCTGGTCGACCGTGAACGGCTCGGCGTCGACTGCGGCCGGCTGGCCGGTGAGCACCTCGACGACTCGCAGCGGCTGGACGACGAGGTGCCGAGCGAGCGCGCCGACGCTCATGCCCGCGCACGACGACTCGTCGTGCCAGGCGGCGGCGACCTCGGGCCGCGCGACGAGGTCGACGAGCAGACGGGTCGCGGGGACGAGGGCGCTCCGGTCCAGGTCACCGGCGAACGTCAGGGGCGGCAGGGTGATCGGCACCGGGCCACCCTCGCGCACCGCGGTGACCTGGCGCAACGCGCGTCCGTCGGCGGGGACGGCGGAGGCCCGCGACCGGCTGTCGGGGACGAGCAGCCGGTCGCGGGCCTCGAGGGGACGTCAGCGCGTCGGGACGTTCGCGACGCCGTCGGGCAGCAGGCGACGGCCCAGGACCTTCTCGCTGTAGCCGGTGCGGTCCAGGTGCGGCGTGATGCCCCCGAGGTGGAAGCCCCAGCCGGCACCGAGGATCATGCAGAGGTCGATCTGCTGCGGCGTCGCGACGACGCCCTCGTCGAGCATGTGCCCGATCTCGACGGTCAGCGCCGTGAGCACCGCGTCGAGCACGCCCGCCTCGTCGAGCGGTGTCGCGTCGACCTCGACCTCGCGTGCCGCGTCGAAGACCGCCTGGATGGCCGGGTCGACGGGCTTGGGCAGGCCCTTCGCCGGTGCGTCGAGCACGACGCGCGTGCCGTCCGCGACGAGCTTCTCGAGACCCGGCGAGCGCGGGAACCGGTCGCCGAGGTCCTCGCGCAGCGACGTGAGGACGTGCAGGCCGACGGCCGGCCCGACGAGGTCGAACAGCTCGAACGGCGGCATCGGCAGGCCGAGGGGCCGCAGCGCGCGGTCGGCGACCTCCACGGGGGTGCCGTGCTCGACCGCGTCGACGATCACGCCGAGCAGCAGCACGAGCAGCCGGTTGACGACGAAGCCCGGCCGGTCGGCGACGAGCACCGCGGTCTTGCGGAGCTTCGCGACGACCGCGAACCCGGTCGCGAGCGCCTCCGCGGACGTGTGCTCGGCCTGCACGACCTCGACCAGCGGCATCGCGGCCACGGGGTTGAAGAAGTGCAGCCCGACGACGCGCTCGGGGTGCTGCAGGTCGGCCGCCATCGCGGAGACCGAGAGCGCGGACGTGTTCGTCGCGAGGACCGTCGTGGGCGCCACCACGGTCTCGAGCTCGGCGAAGACCCGCTTCTTGAGGTCGAGGATCTCGGTCACCGCCTCGATCACCAGGTCGCACGACGCGAGGTCCTGCAGCTCCGTCGTGCCCGTGATCGCGCCGACGACACGCGCACCCGCGGACTCGCTCATCCGACCCGTCGAGACGAGCCGCTCGACGGTGCTCCGGACGGCGCCCAGGCCCTTCTCGACGCGCTCGTCGTCGAGGTCGCGCATGACGACGGGCACGCCGAGCCGCTGCGAGAGCAGCAGCGCGATCTGCGCGGCCATGAGCCCGGCGCCGACGATGCCCACGCGCGTCACGGGCTGGGCCAGCGACGCGTCAGGTGCGCCGACGGGCTTCTTGCCGCCCGAGACCAGGCCGAACGCGTAGACGCTCGCCCGCATCTCGTCGCTCATGATGAGGTCGGCGAGCGCCTCGTCCTCGGCGGCGAACGCCTCCTGCGGCGTGGCCGTGCGCGCGGCCGCGACCAGGTCGAGCGCGCGGTTCGGCGCCGGACGCGAGCCGTGCACGACGGCGTCGAGCCGCTGGCGCGCGGCGGCGACGACGCCGTCCCACAGCGGCTCGGGGTCGAGCGGGCGACGCTCGACGACGACCTCGCCCGACAGCACGCGCGCCGCCCACCGCACGGACTCCTCGAGGAAGTCGGCCGGGTCGAGCACGACGTCGACGAGCCCGATGCTCGCGGCCTCGCCCGCCGCGAACGGCTTGTTGGCCGCGGGGCGCGTGAGGATGACGTCGAGCGCCTTCTCGACACCGACGAGGCGGGGCACGAGGTAGGCGCCGCCCCAGCCCGGGACGAGCCCGAGACCCGTCTCCGGCAGCGCGAGCGCGCGCACGTCGGACGCGACCGTCCGGTAGTCGCAGTTGAGCGCGAGCTCGAGGCCGCCGCCCAGCGCGACCCCGTTGACGAACGCGAACGTCGGGACACCCATGTCGTGCAGCAGCCCGTAGGCGGCGTGCCCGCCGCGGCCGAGCTCGAGCGCCGCGTCGCGGTCCGTCACCGTGGTGACCTGCGTGAGGTCGGCGCCCGCCGCGAGGAAGTACGGCTTGCCGGTCACCGCGACGGCCTGCACCTCACCGGCGCGGACGCGCTCGCGGACCGTCGTCAGCGCGGCGGTCAGCTCGGCGATGCCGAGCGGGCCGAGCGTCGTCGGCTTCGTGTGGTCGAGGCCGTTGTCGATCGTGACGAGCGCGAGCGTCCCGGCGCCGCCGGGCAGGGTCACGTCCCGGACCAGCGCGTGCGACACGCGCTCGGCGCGGGGCTGCGGGGCGTCGGGCGTCGTGCTCACTGCTGGCCTCCGTCGGTCGCGACGTACTCGGGGTGGTGGGGGTTCTCCCAGATCACGGTGCCGCCCTGGCCGAGGCCGACGCACATCGTCGTCAGGCCGTAGCGGACGTCGGGGTGCTCCTCGAACTGGCGCGCGAGCTGCGTCATGAGCCGCACGCCCGACGACGCGAGCGGGTGGCCGACGGCGATCGCGCCCCCGTAGGGGTTCACGCGCGGGTCGTCGTCGGCGATGCCGAACGCGTCGAGGAACGCGAGCACCTGCACCGCGAACGCCTCGTTGATCTCGAACAGGCCGATGTCGTCGATCGTCAGTCCGGCGCGGTCGAGCGCCTTGCGTGTCGCGGGGACCGGGCCGACGCCCATGATCTCGGGCTCGACGCCCGCGTAGGCGAACGCGACGAGCCGCATGCGCGGGGTCAGGCCGAGCTCGGCGGCGGTGTCCTCGGCGGCGAGCAGGCACGACGCGGCACCGTCGGTGAGCGGTGCGGACGTGCCGGCGGTGACGCGCCCGCCGGGGCGGAACGGCGTCGGCAGGCTGGCGATCCCCTCGGCGGTCGTGCCGGGTCGCGGCGGCTCGTCGGCGGTCGCCAGCCCCCACCCGCGCTCGGGGTCGCGCAGCGCGACGGGCACCAGGTCGGGGTCGATCTGCCCGGCGGCGAGCGCGGCGGCGTACTTGGCCTGGCTCGCGGCGCCGTACGCGTCGGCGCGGTCACGGGTGAGCTGCGGGAAGCGGTCGTGCAGGTTCTCCGCGGTGACGCCCATGTTGAGGGCATCGGGCGCGACGAGGCGCTCGGACAGGAACCGCGGGTTCGGGTCGGCGTCGAAGCCCATCGGGTGGTGGCCCATGTGCTCGACACCGCCGGCGATCGCGACGTCCTGCGCACCGATCCCGATGGTCGCGGCGACGTTGGTGACCGCGGTCATCGCGCCCGCGCACATCCGGTCGACCGCGTAGCCGGGGACCGTGCGGGGAAGGCCGGCGAGGACGCCGACCGTGCGGCCCAGGGTCAGCCCCTGGTCGCCCTGCTGGGTGGTGGCCGCGATCGCGACCTCGTCGACGCGCTCCGGAGCGAGCTCCGGGTGGCGGCGCAGGAGCTCGCGCACGGTCTTGACGACGAGGTCGTCGGCGCGGGTGTGGGCGTAGAGCCCGTCCTTGCGCGCGCGGCCGAACGGGGTGCGGACCCCGTCGACGAAGACGACGCGGCGGGCGACGGGCGGTCGGGCGGATGCGGTCGGCATCGGGCCTCCAGGCGTGGACGACGGTGTCCGGTGACGGGTGCGGGTCCCGCCGGGACGGGACCGCTGGGGCCGACGCTACCGGGACCTAGGTCCTACGTCAGCCGAAGTTACCGAAGAGTAACACCGTGTTCCGCGGGGCCGTCAGGCCGCGGGCAGCGCCGCGAACGCCGCTGCGAGACGCTCCGCCAGCAGGTCGACCTGCCACGCGCGTGCGCCACCCGACGCGAGCGCGTCGGCGATCGTCGTCGCGTCGAGCGGGCGCGGCGGCGCCCAGCACAGCCGCCGCAGGAGGTCGGGCTGGAGCAGGTTCTCCGCTGGCACGGAGTGCGTCTCCGAGAGGTCGGCCACGACGTCCCGGGCTGCCGCGAGCCGTGCCGCCGCCGCCGGGTCCTTGTCCGCCCACGCCCGCGGCGGCGGAGGAGCGTCGCTCTTCGGCCCGCGCACGGACGGCAGCTCCGAGTCCGGCAGCGCCAGCCCACGGTCGATCGCCTGCTGCCACAGCGTCGCGCGGCGTCGCGTGCCCTTGCCCGAGAACGCGGGCAGGGCCGTCAGCTGCGGCACCGAGCGCGGCAGCGCCTGCGCAGCGGCGACGATCGCGGCGTCCGGCAGCACGCGGCCGGGGGAGATGTCGCGCTGGCGGGCGTTCTGGTCGCGCGTCTGCCACAGCTCGCGCACGACGGCGAGACGGCGGGCGTCGCGGATCTGGTGCAGGCCCGACACGCGGCGCCACGGCTCGACGCGCGGTGGCGGCGGCGGTGCGGTGCGGACGGCCTCGAACTCCTGCGCGGCCCACTCCGCCTTGCCGGCGACGGCCAGCCGTTCGGCGAGCACGGTGCGGAGCTCGACCAGGACCTCGACGTCGAGCGCGGCGTAGCGCAGCCACTCCGGGGGCAGCGGGCGCGTCGACCAGTCGACCGCCGAGTGCTCCTTCGCGAGGCCGAGCCCGAGCGCGTCCGCGACGACCGCCGCGAGCCCCACGCGTTCCATGCCCAGCAGGCGGGCGCCGAGCTCGGTGTCGAAGACGCGCGTCGGTCGCATGCCCTGCTCGGAGAGCCCCGGCAGGTCCTGCGAGGCCGCGTGCAGCACCCACTCGACGCCCACCAGCGCGTCGGACAGCGCCGACAGGTCGGGCAGCGCGATCGGGTCGATCAGCGCCGTGCCCGCACCCTCGCGGCGCAGCTGGACGAGGTAGGTGCGCTGGCCGTAGCGGTAGCCCGACGCGCGCTCGGCGTCGACCGCGACCGGACCCGTGCCGGCGCCGAACGCCGCGACGACGCGAGCCAGCTCCTCGGGGGTGTCGACCACGTGCGGGACGCCGTCGGCGGGCTCGGTCAGCGGGACGACTGTCGGCTCGGCGGCCACGTCCGCGACGGCAGGCGCGTCGGTCGGGTCGGTCAGGGGGAGCGGCGGGTGGGCGACGTCGCCCCCCGTCGTGGGGAGGTCGTCGGACACCTCGGAGTGCATGAGGTCCACCGTATGCGACGGTGCAGGCGCGTCCGCGCAGGCGGGCCGTGGTGCGCCGCACGTCACTCGCGCGACCACGCATCCCCCGCCACGTGGTGACTACGTCGTCGCGCCCGGTCGCGGGACGGCACGGATCGCCAGGAAGCCGCGTGGCTCACCGGCGAGCAGGGCGTAGGCGTCCGGGGAGAGGACCTCGGCCGTGGGCGCCGGTCGAGGTTCGAGCAGGCGCTCGATGAGGAAGCCCGCCTCGTGCAGCTCCTCGCACGTCCGCTCGAGCGGAGCCAGCCAGTACCGGAGGTGCCAGCCGGCGGCCCAGTCCTCCTCGATCACCCGGGTCGTGAAGTAGCTGCCTCCGTGCCGGAGCCAGTCGCCCGTGGGATGAAGCCGGGAGAGGACCAGCGCGCCCTCGGGGCGCAGCACCCGGCGCAGCTCGCGCAGGGCGCAGACGCGGTCGTCCACGTACTCGATGCCGAGCGCCCACAGCGCGAGGTCGACCGAGCCGTCCGGCAGCCAGCCCAGCGGTTCGACGGCGTCGTGGACGCGCACGTCGGCGTCGGGCGCCTGCGCCGTCGTCAGCTCGACCATCCGTGGGCTGAGGTCGAAGGCCGAGACGCGGGCTCCGCGAGAGACGAGCTCGGCGGCGTACCAGCCGGGACCGCACCCGACGTCGAGGACGTGGCGCCCCGCGACGTCGCCCAGCAGCGAGAGGCACGCCGGACGGTCGTAGTGCGCGTTGTAGAAGCCGTCACGCGCGTGCTCGGCGAAGGCGTCTGCGAAGGCCTCGTACTGCGGCTCGCGCCCGACCCCCGTCACGCGGCCAGCATGCCAGAGCGCCTGCCGGCGTCCGGGTCAGTCGAGCACGCCGCCGCGGATCGAGATCGCGACGAGCTCCGCGCGGTCGCCCGTGCCGAGCTTGCGCGAGATGCGGGCGAGGTGGCTCTTCACGGTGAGCGCGGACAGGCCGAGCTCCTCGCCGATGAGCCGGTTGGACCGGCCGTCGGCGACCAGGCGCAGGACGCTGATCTCGCGGGCCGTGAGCTCCGGGAGCGTCGGGGGAGCCGGTGCCGGAGCGGGCTGACGCGGGACGCTCGTCGCCGTCTGACCCGCGACCGCGCCGCGCAGACCGCCCTGCAGCAGGACCGACAGCTCGGGGCGGCTCGCGCGGCGCGTCAGGACGACGACACGCGGCGCGCCCCGGCGGCGCAGGTTCTGGACGAGCGCGACCCCGTCTCCGTCGGCGATCTCCGACACGACCACGCACATCTGCTGCGGCGGCGCTGCCGGGCGTCGGGTCGTCGGCACGGTCGTCCGCACGGCGACCCGGCGGAGCGGGGCGACGTCGCGGCGGAGGGGCTCGATGCTCACGGTCCTCTCATCGGCAGCACCTCTGGGCCACTTGAGGGACAGGACGTCACGGATCCACGGGAAGACGTGATAGTGCGGGGAACGGACACGACGGCGCTGGTCAGCGCTGAGCAGGCCGCGGGCCCACGACTCGGGTCAGCGGGGACCGTGGCGCGGCAGGGGGACGACGAGCGTCAGCGACGACGGCGAGGCGCGTCGGTGACGAGGGCGACGTGGGTCAGCGGCGAGGGCCGAGGGGCACGACGCCCTCCGGCAGCGGCGGCAGGCCGGCGGCGGTGCACAGCAGCGTCGCCCACGCGCGCAGGTGCGGACCGAGGTCCTCGCCCGCGGCGGTCCACGACGCCCGGATCTCCAGCTCGGTCTGCTCGGCGCGGCGCTCGAGCGCCCCGAAGCTCTGCGACAGCACGCGCGTGACCGTGCCGCCCGCCGCGTGCGGCTCGAGGCCCGCGGACTCGAGCGCGTCGGTGAACCAGGTCCACGCGACCTCGGCCAGCA